>CAWJGI010000044.1:0-64430 GCA_963842255.1 uncultured Acidobacteriota bacterium
AAGGCGCTGTGTTTAGTAGTGGGTAGTCAAAAATAGTGCTCGACTTCGAGGTGACTTGCCGACATTCGCAAGATCGCAGGCGGTTGCAAGTAGCGGCCCGCAGCTGAACGTTCATCGATCCGATTTTTGAGGCTTGGACGGTAATGTGCATTGCTGTCTTTATTGGGCACGTGACTTATCGTAATAATCCATTCATGCGGGCGTCACATTTGAACGGGTAGACTCCCGATATCCGTCAAAGATGAAAATCTTGGTGGTAGAAGATGAGCCCGAGCTAGCGTCCGCATTGGTTCGCGGATTGGAGGAGGAGCAGTTTCAGGTCCAGCACTGCAGCAGCGGAAAGGCCGCGCTGCAAAAATCTGAATCGGGCAACTTTGATTTGATTTTGCTCGATGTATTGCTTCCCGATCTCAATGGTTTCGATGTCGTCGAACAATTGCGGCAGCGAAGCCGTGAAACCCTCGTACTGATGCTGACGGCCCGCGATTCCCTTGCCGATATCGTCCGCGGGCTTGATTCCGGAGCTGACGATTACCTCACCAAGCCATTCTCCTTTTTGGAATTGCTCGCGCGCGTTCGCGCGCTGGAGCGCCGCGGCGGCTGTAAACCCAGAAACGTGCTCGAAGCGGGCGAGCTGGTGCTGGACGTGGCTGCACAGCGAGCCTTCCGGGCTGGCCTTCCCCTGTCCTTATCGTTAACCGAATTTCGATTATTGGAAGTCTTGGCAAGGAACAAGGGCCAGGTGGTCTCTCGCCAGGCGATAATCGCAGACGTATGGGGTAGTCGCCGCGACGTAGAGAAAAATACGCTGGACGCCTACGTGCGGCTCCTACGAAAAAAGCTGGATCGGGATTCGCAATCGAAGCTCATCCACACTCATCGCGGCGTCGGATATTCGATGGCATCGCAAGCCAACCCATGAACCCGACGATCCGCACCAAACTCACCGCGCTGTATTTCGTCGTGCTGGCGGCTTCTTTCAGCGTTTTTGTGTGGATTAGCGACGTTGGTTTCCGGCGCAGTATAGAAGTTACGGTGAATGATTCATCGAACGTGAATCTACAAAGCCTGCAACGCCCGTTGGAACACAGCGCCCCAAAAGGAGATGCCAAGGTCCAGAAGGAACTGGCTGAGTTGGCGAGTTGGTGGCCCAGTGGCGCAGTGTTCGAAATAGCCGACGCCAATAAGAATTGGCTTTTCCGTTCTCCTCAATTCCTGCAGCCTGGCGAGCTAGCCGCCGTTGCTGGCGACACTGCCACCTTCCTCACGGCGAATCTCAATCACATTCAATATCGCATTGCGTCGCAGAAATTTCGGGCCAGCGGACAGACCTACGAAATTCACGCGGCGGTACCCACCGAACCGTTCGATCGGGCCCTCGACCACTTCCGCGACATCGAGAGAGAGACAGTGCCTTTGTTGGTTGTGCTGGCCTGCTTCCTCGGTTACTGGCTGAGCGGCAAGTCACTTGCTTCGGTGAGTCGCATTATCGATACGGCGGAGCGCATCGGCGTCGATAACCTGTCGCAACGCCTGGAAGTGCCGCGACCCCGCGATGAGTTGCGCCGTCTGACGGAAGCTCTGAATGCGATGCTGGAGCGCATTGATATTTCGTTCAAACGCATTACCCAGTTTACGGCGGATGCTTCGCATGACCTGCGCACGCCCGTTTCGGTGATCCGCACGGTCGCCGAGGTCACCCTACGCAAACCGCGCAGTCGCGAACAATACACCGATGCGCTGTCGAAAATCTTGCGCACCTCCGAGGAAACGACGGGCCTGCTCGAAAATCTCTTGATGCTCGCCCGAGCCGATGCAGGTGCAATGGGCATGGAACTTCAGCTCATCGATTTAGACGTCCATGTTCACAGAGCGCAAGAACGCGCCGTTATGCTTGCAGGCAGCAAGCCGCTGGATATCACTCTTCGCACATCCGGCGGACCGGTATGGGTTAGAGCAGACTCCGTCGCCATCGATCGCTTGCTGCTGATTTTGCTCGATAATGCTATTAAGTACACACCGGAAAGCGGCTTCTGCGAAATTGAATTGCTGGCTTCACCCCGGGAAATTCAAATCCTCGTCCGCGATTCGGGGATTGGCATTGCAGAACCCGAATTGAGTTTGATCTTCGGGCGCTCTTACCGCACGGACCGTGGCCGTTCACGCCAAACCGGAGGAGCCGGGCTGGGCCTGGCGATTGCCCGGCGGATCACTGAAATGCATGGCGGAACCATCACGGCGGAAAGTCAAATCGGCACAGGATCCTTGTTTCGCGTCTGTCTACCCGCAGCGCACGGCGCAGGAATCCATCCAGCAGATGTTTCCCCGATCGTCGCCGTAATCTGAAAAAAATTCAGGCTCTATTAAAGCTCCCATCAAGCTTCGTTCACGCCTCATACGAATTGATCGCTTTTAATCAGACCGCGGCAGAACCGTAGCAGCCATATTTTCACAAACAAAAACATAGTTTCTGAGTAAACCGTCAATGCGTCAGGCACAGGGAGGATTCCATGAGCTTTAGGGTCAGACTCGGTTCGCGGAAGATGAGGGCATTGCCTTGTCGGATTCTCGTCTTGTGTGCAATATCCTCTGTAGTGCTGCTTCCACGGCCAGCGGGCGCACAGTCAAACCGAAAATCTTCCGCCGCACCTTCGTCCGGCTCGGCGAATGAACAAAACGCAAAGTGCTCGATTACCGGGTACATTGTCGATTCTGCCGGCGGCGTTCTCCAAGGGGCGTCAGTTACAGTTCAACCGAGCGGTAATTCCAGCGTGTCGAACGATAAGGGCCAATACACCGTCACCGGCATAGAAGCGGGGAAAATCACCGTAGTAGTTTCTTATTCCGGCTTTTCGCCTTTCGTGAAGTCCTTGGAGTTGACTCCGGGACAAACAGTTTCGATCGATGCCACGCTGCAGGTTGCGCCGTCGGACCAATCGATTAACGTTCATGGTGATCTGGAAGGCGAAGCCGAACAAATACAAGTTCAGAAAACTTCCGAGGATATCGTCAACGTCATTTCCGCCGATGTGATCACGAGTCTTCCAAATGCGAACATTGCTGACGCTGTTGGCCGCCTTCCCGGTGTGACGCTCGAGCGCGACGAAGGCGAAGGCAAATACGTGCAAATCCGCGGCACTGAACCGCGTCTGACCAACGTGACGGTCGAAGGCATCAACGTCCCCTCGCCAGAAGTGGCGGTGCGGCAGATCAAGTTAGACGTCATTCCAGCGGATTTGGTCGAGTCCATCGTGGTGGAGAAGACTCTTTCCGCGAACCAGGATGGCGACGCCATTGGCGGCACCGTGGACCTGAAACTTAAAAATGCCGGCGACCAGCCGACGCTGATCGTCAACGGCATCGCCGGCTACACGCCGATTATCGGTGGCCGTTACGTGGGCCAAACAGGCGTAACCCTGGGACAGCGTTTCGGAACGGAAAAAAAATTCGGCGCTCTCATCGGGTTTACCTACGATTACAACGGCCGCGGCATTGATGACACCGAACCCGGAATTGACCCAAATTTCATCAATCCCACCTATGACAGCCAAGACCTTCGGGAGTACAGATATCAGCGGACGCGCTGGGGCCTTGCCGGAGGAGCAGACGATAGGATTTCGAAGGACTCCGACATCTATCTCCATTATCTGTATTCCGACTTCAAAGACTACGGCAATAAGTGGGTCTATACACTGAACAACGATGTCTGCATAAAGACGTCGACACCATGTTTCACTTCTGCCAATCCCGAGCCCGCCAATACTGTTAGCTTGCCTGGTCCTCCGGCATTCTTTCTCTCTCCCGACCTCCCGCAATTTACAACCTCGCAGCGTACGCCCGATTATTCGATCGCGAGCCTCTCCGGCGGCGGCAAGCACGTGTTTTCAAATTCCTGGATCGCCTGGGATGTCTCTGTTTCCAACGGGCGGGAGCTACAGGCAGCGGGCAACCCGGGAGTAAGTTTCAGTTACAACGGACCCGGAACGTGCATTTACAGCGCCGCATCGACGAAGGATTCCTATCGACCGCAGTGGACACAGGGCGGCTCAACCTCTCCTTGCTGGGCTGCCGGTACTCCCATTTTCGATCCGACACAGTACTCCATCAGCGAGTTTGACACTTCAACCGGGCCGACGGATCAGGTCGCCTTGCAGGGTTCGGCAGGTTATGGGAAGAACTATAGGTGGGGCTCGCACGAAGGTACGTTTCAGTTCGGCGCGAAAATTCGCAACTCCCACGACTATCAGAACGCAATTTCTCCGGTATGGGATCCGGTTGGTACATATCCAATGAGCGATTTTCTGAGTGGTTTCAAAAACCCTCATTACTACGATCGCACCTACAACTTCGGGCCGGTCACGAGCTACAGCAAACTGAACAATTTCTTCAATGAAAACCCTAACGACTTCACGCTCGATGTCAGCGACACTCATTTGGGCTCCGATCCAGCGAACTACAACCTAACGGAGCGCGTAACCGCGGGCTATATCATGAACACGCTGCAATTCGGCCGCTGGAGATTGCAGACCGGGCTACGGCTCGAAGCCACGCAGCTCGATATTTTGGGCTACAAGGTCAGCAATGATGCAAATGGAAATTGGCTCGCGACTACTCCCGTTAAGTCCAGCCAGTGGTACGTGGACCCTCTGCCTAGCGTGCAATTACGCTACCAGCTAACTGCCAATTCTGATATTCGGGCGGTTTACGGCCGTGGACTTTCGAGGCCTAACCCGTACGACCTGGTTCCCTACGCCACAGTGGATCAATCCACGCAACCCTATACACTTGCGTTCGGTAATCCAAATCTGAAAGCCGAACACGCGAACGACTTCGACGTCTTGTACGAACATTACCTGATGCCCTATGGCGTGATTCAAGCGGGTTATTTCTACAAGCAATTAGTCGATCCGATTTATTACACGAACCAACTGGACGTCACCAATCCGTTGTGCGGTCCGGTCGGTCAGACTACCTGTCCATCAAGCACGGTTGTCAATGGATCGAACGCGCACGTGGGTGGCGTTGAGCTCGCCTATCTGCAGCGTCTTACTTTCTTGCCCGACACGCTCAGAGGAATTGGAATCGCGGCCAACTACACCTACACCTACTCCCAAGCCCAGGGAATACCGGGACGCATTGACTCGCCCGCACTGCAACGTCAGGCCCCCAACGCATTCAACATCGGCCCTAGTTATGACCGCGGAAGAGTTTCGGTCCACCTGGGAATGACCTATAACGGGGCGATGATTTACCAATACCAATACATGCCTTCGACGGATCCACAGAACCTTGGAGTCAAGGGTCCAGCCGGCGATATTTATCTTTATTCTCATTTCCAGGTTGACGCGCAGGCCAGCTTCCGGGTTCGTAGCGGACTTACCTTGCTGGTACAAGGCGAAAATCTCACGAACGAAGTCTTCGGCTTCTACACCGGCAGTAAGATTTACGTCGACCAGCGCGAGTATTACAAACCTACGTACACTGTCGGCTTCCGCTGGTACCCGCTACGAAGGTAGCGCGGCGTCGAAGGCGATGTCGTTGATTGCTTGTGCGCAAGCGGTAAGGCTCCGGAGGCAACAATCGCAATGAATCTAGATTCGAGGAGTACAAGGCTTCGACTGCTATGGCTGTGCTCTGTTCTTACGCTCATGGTCAGCGCCAGGTCCACCGCGGCGCAACGAAAGGGCAATCAGGTTGCGGTGCTGGTTGGCGCGGGCGACATTGCCGATTGCGCCGACCTCTCTGGCGCAGAGGCGACTGCAAAATTGCTCGACGCAAATTCCCGGCACAGTTTTCACTGCTGGCGACAACGCGTACGAGGAAGGCACTGCGGAACAATTCGCTAAATGCTACGGCCCCACATGGGGGCGCGAGAGAGCGCGCACGCGGCCCTCGTCGGCAACCACGAATTCCATTCCGGTGGCGCCACACCGTATTTCGATTATTTCGGCGCTGCCGCAGGCGATCCAAGCGAGGGCTATTACAGCTACGACCTCGGCGCGTGGCACATCATCGTGCTCAACAGCGAGTGCGCGGAGGTGGGCGGTTGCCAGGCGGGCTCAATGGAGGAAAAATGGCTGCGCGACGATTTGCAAGTCGCATCCGTCCGTATGCACTCTCGCGTACTGGCACAAGCCGCTTTTCAGTTCCGGTGGCGAAACACGGAAATGATCCGGAAATGAAACCATTCTGGCAGGATCTTTAGCGCCCACACGACCTTGTAATCAACGGCCACGATCACGATTACGAACGCTTCGCGCCGCAGGATCCCGACGGCAAAGCCGACGCCGGCACGCGGCATCCGCGAATTCGTGGTCGGCACAGGCGGCAAGAATCATCGCCCGTTCGGCAAGCCGTTGCCGACCAGCGAAGTCCGCAACGCCGATCACTTATGGCGTTCTGAAACTTACGCTTCACGCGAAAGGCTACGACTGGGAATTCATCCCCGAGGCCGGGAAAACATTCCGCGATTCAGGCTCGGGACAGTGCCACGGTTCAACCGCGGCGTCCGGGACGCCATAAGAAAACGCAGCAAACGATTCGCAATAACGAGCTGCGTTGATTGGAGACGAAATGAAACAGATTGCTGCTTTGATCTTGGCTGTTTGTAGTTGTTTTTCAGTGGCGACCGGACCGTCGGGCTATCACGTGGTGAATCAAGCGAACTTGCCCGGCGCTGGCGGCTGGGACTACCTGGTGGTGGATGCGGCGGCACGCCGTGTTTACATCTCGCATGCCAACCAGGTCGAGGTCCTTGACGCCGATACGCAAAAAGTTGTCGGTTCGATTCCAGACACGCAGGGAGTGCACGGCATCGCGCTGGTTCCTGAACTTGGGCGCGGATTCATAAGTGCGGGGAAGGCGGATTGCGTAATCGTCTTCGATTTGAAAACGTTGAGAGTTATTTCTCAAGTAAAAACGGGCAAAAAGCCTGACGCAATTATCTTTGATCCCGCGACCAATCGAGTGTTTGCTATGAACGGGGGCAGCAACAGCACCACGGCGATCAACGCGGCAGATGGTTCGGTCGCCGGCACAATCGATCTCGGCGGCGGGCCGGAATTCTCCGTTGCCGATGCCAAAGGCAACGTTTGGGTGAATCTCGAAGACAAAAGCGAGTTGGTTGGTATTGATTCAAAATCCCTGAAGATCTTGAACCGCTGGGCCGTCGCTCCTTGCGAATCGCCTTCTAGTATGGCTTTCGATGCGCAAAACCGCCGGATCTTTATCGGCTGCCGCAACCATTTTATGGCCGTTGTGAACGCGGACACTGGCAAAGTCGTCTCAAGTTACCCGATTGGGGATCATGTTGACGCCTCCGCATTCGATCCCGAAACCAAGCTTGTCCTCAACTCGCTCGGTGAAGGCAGTATCGCAGTCTTTCGCCAGAACTCGCCCGACGCGTACACGTTCATGGAAAACATTCCAACCGCGCAAGGTGCAAAAACGATGGCGCTCGATCCCAAAACACATCGCCTATTTGTTCCGGCGTTGCGTTCGGGACAATTTACGATTCTTGTTTTCGATCGCACACCTTAATCGGTTCGTGAGAGAAATTACGTCAGTAAAGGGCCAGTCTAGGATGCGCTAAGAAAAAACGCGCCACAATAAGGCAACTTCGCGGTCACCACGACAATCAGTACAAAAATCTTCGCGTCGGTCGCTACCGCGAAAACGCCAGCGAGAAATTCCGTAGGCTCGCCAGCATCGTCGCTCAGTTTCGTTCTTCGTACATCAAGAGCACGCGCCAGTCGTTTGTGAATATCCGCATCCGTAGCCAGCGCGGCAACCAAACATGCCAGTTCCTTAAGTGGCCTAGCAGGAAAAAACATAGATGATTTTCCAGCACGGTCCACACTGTTGCGGGGCGTTCGCGCACTTGGTTGTACATTTCCGGATTGCTGCTCGCATAGTCACGCAGTATTTCACGTAGCCCTTCCCGCCGTTCGTCGCTCACGGTGATCCCTCCCCGGTATCGCTACCATGCTACGAGGAAGGCCCACACGGCTGGCACTTTGTCCAAATGGTCAACATCTCACTCACCCCACATACGTCGCTCAGATTACGAAGCAGCAAGGTCGATATGCTATTGGACATCGTCTCGGTTTCAAGATCGTAGGCCGCGAGCCACCCACTGGCCAATAAAGGGTGTCCTACGCGCCCACGCCTATTCGCTGGTCCTTCAGGAAGGCAAGCAGATCGGAGTTGATCTGGTCTGCGTTGGTCGTGGGCATGCCGTGGGGAAAACCCGGATAGAATCTCGTCGTGGCATTCTTTAGCAGCTTTGCTGATAGCGGACCGGCATTTGCGAAAGGTACGATCTGATCGTCCTCACCATGCATCACTAGGACCGGCACGGTGATCTTCTTCAGGTCTTCGGTGAAGTCCGTCTGGGAGAAGGCGACGATGCCGTCATAGTGTGCCTTGGCTCCTCCCATCATGCCCTGGCGCCACCAATTCCAGATCACTGGCTGAGATACCTTCGCACCAGGACGGTTGTAGCCATAGAACGGTCCAGCTGGCAAATCGTAGTAGAACTGAGCGCGGTCAGCTGCGAGTTGCGCTTGCAGCCCGTCAAACACTTCTTTGGGTAGACCTCCTGGATTACCCGGCGTCTTCACCATCAACGGCGGCACCGCGCTGATGATCGCTGCTTTTGCCACGCGGCTTTCGCCGTGGCGCGCTAGGTAATGCACCACTTCGCCGCCGCCAGTCGAGTGGCCGACATGGATAGCATTCTCTAAATTGAGGTGCGTGGTGAGCGCGGCAAGGTCATCGGCATAGTGATCCATATCGTGTCCGTCGCCGGGCTGGCTCGAGCGTCCGTGGCCTCTCCGGTCATGGGCGATGACGCGATAGCCGTGATTGAGGAAGAACAGCATCTGCGTGTCCCAATCATCGGCGGACAGCGGCCAGCCGTGGCTAAACACGATGGGCTGACCTTTGCCCCAGTCCTTGTAATAAATCTCAGTGCCGTCCTTTGTGGTAATCATTGCCAGGGGATGACCTCCTCGATTCGCTGGAAATCCGTGGGCGCACATTATGCACGAATCGAACGCAATTCTGCCAGGATTTCTAACCTTGAAAGGGCTTACTCACGCACCAGCGTGTGGTCGGTGATCCGGACGTGATCCCTGGGTCTAATTTGCCCGGCGTTCTGCTTCCTCGGAAGTCCCGTCAGTTCTCGCTCGTTCGAGTTGCATAGGATTCACTTCACGTCTTCCACCTTTTCGCGCGCTTCGTTATATGTGCCGAAATTCTTTGCCACAGGCTTCAACGTCGGATAGAACTGCACGAACGTGTGCTCCACCGCGGCGTGCTGGTCGTGGCAAGACCAGCAGTTGCCCTTCGGCATGGCCTCGGCTGTATTGGCGTTCGGTTCAAAGTCGTAATAGGCCCATTTATCAGGATCTCGGGCGGAGTTCTTAACTTCGACGAAGAAGCCCATCAGATCGGTTTGAAACTGTCCCTTCTTGTTGATCGAGCCTTTGCTCTCGGCGTCGCGCTCGTCGATTACAAACATCGACTGCTCCGGCCATTTGCCGCTCTTGAGAAATTCCTTATAGGCCCAGCGCTGCACGAAGACGTTCGTGAACATCTCGTGGCTGGCGGGAGCGGAACTGTAGTTCATGCCATAACCCGCTGAGAGAAACTCCCAATCGCGGTAAGCCGCCGGACGCAGCAGATTGCCCTTGGCGTCGTACTGCGGCTTGAGCGATTTTTCTTCCGGCGGTGCGGCCAGCAGTACCAGGAAGAAAGCGGAGATCATGGCAAAGCCGAGAGCGATCGTGAGATTTAGTTTTCGCGTCACGGTTTCGCAATGATACCCGTTTCCGGAAGCTGTCGATAAAAGATGTGATTTCGGAACATCCCACAGCCCGTTTCGACTGCTCGCAGAATCAGCTACTTACAAGTTGCTGTTCAAGAGGGATTCCGGAACATCGGCGCCAGCAGGGGGATCTTCCCAATACCTATAAGGCTTCCACGCGGCATTATCGGGGCATCGGAGAACTCTGCTATCCTTTCCACGATCGGACTGCTCTGGTTACCTACTGCGGAAGGATCTGCATTTTCAAAAAGAAAATAAATCTCAGCACTTCTCTCGCAGGTCAAGCTGTGGGCATCAAAGAAGTCGACGACGGTATTTGGCTGGTCAGCTTTATGGACTATGATTTGGGGTACTTCGATCTGGAGACTCGGGTGCTCGAACCGCTTGAAAATCCGTTCGGCCCAAAAGTGTTACCCATGTAGCCGGTACATTGTGTCACCCATGTCTCCGGGCTGGACCACTGAAGAATGGCGCGCCCGGAGGGATTCGAACCCCCGACCCTCTGCTTAGAAGGCAGACGCTCTTTCCAACTGAGCTACGGGCGCTTGATTGATTCTAAAAGATTTCGCGTCCTCGCGACCATCCATTTGTTGCCTCTCGTATCAAAACCGTGCCGGAACCCTGTTTTCCGGCACAGGCATCACCGCCTCTTCCGTCATCTCGTTAGCTCGGCGATTAAGCTTTTCTAAAGCTTCTCCCTGCATCTGCAATTTCATCTGGGAATATTTCTTGAAGCCTTGAGAGTCACCTTGACGAAGCAGTTGTGTGACCCAGTCGTCCGCTACACCGCCAGCGCTCAAGCGAGTCGCGTAGGTGGAGCGAAGATCATAGATTCTGAAATACGGAATCTTTGCTCGTTTTAGAGTGCGTCTCCATGCTGTGCGTAAGGCGTATTGATATCCCGTCGAGCTCAACGCGCTCGGGAACAAATAATCTTCTTTCCCCGAGAGGTCAAATTGATCTCGGAATGCTTGGGCGCGAGGTTCGTCAACGGGAGTTCGGCAACTCCGTTAAGTGTTTTGGAATCGGGAATCCAAAGGACGCCGTTCGCCAAGTCTACTTGGTCTTTTTTCATGGAAAGTAGTTCCTTGTAAACCCGGAGCCCCGTCTCCGTGATGATGCGAACGACATTACGGAGATAGTCCGTTGCGCAGCACGTTCAATGCGCTGCTGCTCCGAACAAGTCACGTAATGCGGTCGGAACAGGCCCTGGACTGCCACAGCAAACTCGACCCTGAGCAGGGATTTGAAGGGATCATCCGTTTTCGAACAGCGACGTTGAATATGCGGCGGAGCACTCTCAGTTCCTGAAACGGCAGACTGCTTCCGTATAGCGGCGTGATTCCCCCACGGATATTGTTCGAGTAAGTACGAGTTCCCCGGCAGAGTTGAAACCGTCCATTTTTCGATTTGTTTGACGATAGGAACCTCAACAAGCACAGTCACGAGCAGGGCAACGACCAAAGTCAGATAGAAGGTCCTCGGTCCCTCGTTGAGGGAGAAAAACAAAACTGGAACCATCGACAACAGCGCGGCTGGCATCAGGACGGTCATGACCGATGCAGTTTTTCGGCTTAGCCGATTCACGATCGCGAGAAAGACTTCCGGCGTGAACGTGTTGATCTACCTGCTCAAAGCCACCCATGGCCCCCAGAACACCCCACCGGTGGCAATGGCGCAGGCGTTACACCACCACTGGTGGCGATTTCACGCGCAAATTTAGCGAAATCCTTTGCGACGGTCCGCGTATCTAAGGATCGCGATGGCGTAAATTTTGCCACGCCCGAAATCGCTGCATGGGTTCGAGAAATGCACAGCCTCTCGCAGCTCCGGGATTCCTTTTATTCGTTCGTGAAACAGTAACGCTTGACAGTGTTTGCCGAACATCTAGAAAATGCCCCTGCGCGGCCTTCCGGTTAGGTGAGTTGGGTTACCCAAGCCGGCATCAGGATCCATCAGGCCCGGCACATGCGTTATCCCAGAATTCCGAATAACCTGCCAACAAATTAAACTTAAGGAGACGAACGATGGCAAAAACAGCTGCAGCCCCGGCAAAAGAACGCGAAAGAAATCCTATCGAAGTGCCAACCGACCTCAGCGCCAGCGGAGTGGCTGAGATCGCAGCTTCCCTGCGCCAACTGCTCGCCGATGTGTTCGCGCTTTACGTTAAGACAAAGAATTTCCACTGGCACATGACCGGCCGGCACTTCCGCGATTATCACCTGCTGCTCGACGAACACTCCGACCAGATCTTCGAGATGACCGATGACATTGCGGAACGGGCGCGCAAGATCGGAGCAGCCACGCTGCGGTCTATCAGCGATATTTCGAAACATCAACGGCTCGAAGACAACAATGAGGAAATTGTTTCGCCAAAAGATATGCTCGGCGAGCTTTCCGCGGACAATCAGCACCTGACTCGCTACCTGCGCGCCACGCATGAGATTTGCGAGAAATACAAGGACGTGGCGACTGCCAGTCTGATCGAGACCTGGATCGATCAAACAGAACGCCGGACCTGGTTCTTATCGGAAATTGTCCGCGACATGTAAATCGCTGGTCATAGCTCGAACAACAATATTTGGATTCGCGGCTCGAATAAAAGACGTCAGATGAGCGCAGGGGTGAATTTCCGTGCCCTTCAGTTGTTCCGCGGCGTTAGGCAATGACTGACTCCGCGTTTTCGCCAAGGGCGAACGAGACCTGCGCAGCTCGACGGTGAAAACGGCTTCGCACGTGGACCAGCGCGGAGGCAACTCGGCTGCCTGCGTCATGGTCCATTGGTGGTGCCGATGGCGACCGGTCAGTAGCGATACCAGAAAACCAGCATCGACCAGAATGTTTCTGGCCATAACCGGTCCTGCGGCGCCGCAGCACTTTCTCTCATTCCCGGCAATCTTCCAACTCGACTGCCAGCCGCTTCTGATTGGCTTAGCCCGAGCTATCCGCATTTTGGCCTTCCCAATTTGCTGGCAGTGCCGTTTGACAGTATGAACGGCCGCAGTTGTAGAAGTTCGTTCTGGCCAAAACCGGCTCGCGAAGATGGCAGCAGGATACGCCCGTTAAACCCATAGTTACCGTTTGAATAAAAATTTGAAACAAGACAGTTAGGATTGCCTAGCGCGTGCCATTGTGGAGCATAAGCAAAAAGCGTCGGTTTTCCTTTCTTATCGTCTCGGCATAAATCGTTCAACTAGTTTGGGCCACGATTGTTTTCGAAATCCGAAGCGTAGCTCTCGGGAGACAGAATGAACGAGAAACAGAGGGGCTTCTCTTTAATCGAATTGCTGATCGTTGTCGCGATTATTTTGATCATCGCGGCCATCGCGATTCCGAACCTGCTTCGCGCCAAGATCGCCGCCAACCAGTCTTCGGCAGTCGGTTCGCTGCGCACGCTTTCTTCGGCGCAGGCAGCGTTCCTCTCTACTTATAATGACGGTTACGCCACCAGCCTGGCTGGGCTGGGCGGAGCGGGCGGCACTTGCGCAGCGCCGGGTTTGATCGACCCTGTTCTGGCAGGCGGCACCAAGAGCGGTTACACCACGACTTATACCAATGACGGCGCGGTCGCCGGCACTGGCGCGGTTCCCTCGGGCTGTGCGGCTTGGGGAAGCAGCGGCTATAACTTTGCGAATGACCCTCTGTCCGTCACCTCCGGGACGACGCATTACTGCATCGACGAGAGCGGTGTGATTCGCGGCGGCGCGGCGGCACTGGCGTCACCCTGCAAGACCTCTGGCGGTCAACCACTGCAGTAAGCTTGATTTGAATTCACTCGGGAGACAGTTAAAAGCTTCCTCGCTTTTTGCTTTCTACCCTGATCCAGATCTTGCACATATTACATTTCTGTCCCGGAGCCACCATTACCATCTGCGGTTTCGGTCTTGGAGGCCGAGCCAGGCCCTACCCCGAGGTTCGGCGCCGATCCGGAAGCTATCGTCGCTGCCCAGTAGAGCTTCTATTATGCCCGCCACGGAAAACGCGTCCATTTTGGAGACCACTGTTCGGATGCCGACTTCATGGGCAAGCTTCTGCAAGTCCGGGCTGGCGTGTTGCGTAAACATTACAACTGGAACGGCCGGCGCTATGTCCAGGAGCTGACGCGCAGTTTCCAGACCGTTCATCCCTGGCATTTGAAAATCCACGATCACTAGGTTGGGGCGACGGCAGTCTGGCCGTCGGGCGCCTCGCCGATTATTTCCCACTCAGGATTGGCCTGCAATACCGTGCGAAGCCCTTTGCGGACGGTCTCACTATCGTCCACTATAAGAAAACGCGTCCGCATTGATCCTCTTTTTAGTCGCACTCATAGGTCATCCGGCGGGATAACCGATTAGATTAAGAAATGGTGCTCCACGAATGCAGCGTTTGGTTAAAATGGCTCAACAAATTTGTTGAAAAACGTATCGAGCCTGCGGCCGGCGCCCTAAGCCCAGTATCATACACCGTCAGCTGACGCGATTTACCACAGCAAGCGACTGGATGTACGCGATCTTCTTGTGGATTAATCCAAATAGGAGCTCTAGCTAGGCGCTGGACTCCCGTTCATCAAATCCGGTCGCGCGAGAGAACTAGAGATTTTGCCAAGCTACCGAAGCTGCGCCTAGTAACGGGCAATCTTCATTAAGGACTACGCTAATAGGTATCTGCGAGAGGAAACCTTCGAGTTTTTCCTTGTGCTTCACTGCTTCAGCGAATTTTCCGTTTCTCATTTTCGGCAGCACCTTCACGGCGATGCCCCCGGCGACGTAGATTCCGCCGCGCGCCACAGTTCGCAGCGCCAGGTTACCCGCCTCAGAGCCGTAAATTTCCACCCAAAGATCAAGCGTGCTGGCGCAAACCTTGCATTCTCCGGAAAGCCCGCGCCGCGTAATCTCGGGTGCGGGATCCGTCGCGGGATCCTCAAAACCCGGGTGGCAGACGGCTGGATCGAGAAATTCGTGCAGGCGCTGAAATCCCCCGCCTGACAGTATGCATTCCGCGCTGACGAATTCGAGCCGATCGTTCAGGAATTTCCAAAGCTCAGCATGTTGTTTGGTGTTCGGCGCGAAATCAGCATGACCGGCCTCGGTGGCCATGGGAATGTGCCGCTTGCCGTCCCAGTAAAGAATTCCCTCGCCTAATCCTGTTCCCGCTGCGATTACGATTTGCGTGGATTGTGGCGACGGCACGCCGGGATGTATTACTTCGATATCAGCCGGCTCAAGAACTGCAATTCCGTACGCCGCCGCTTCGAGGTCATTTACCAAGCGCACCCTAGTGACGTGGAGGTGTTTCGCCACGGCGTCACCGTCAACAATCCAGGGAAAGTTTGTGGCGTGAACACGATTGTTGACGACTGGTCCGGCAATTCCAAATGACGCTCCGGTTATTTTCGCGTGGGCTCCATTCAAAAAATCGGCAGTGATTTCTTCCAACCCGCTATGCTTCTGGGTGGCATAGCGTTTTTCGGCCACACGCACCAGCTTGCCCGATTTCACATCGAAAAGACCGAGATTGGCCTTGGTGCCTCCCAGGTCGCCCGCCAAAATCATCGAATCCTCCGGATCAAATTCCGAACATGATGGAAAAGAAAATGAGCGACTTCAGAGTTCGCGCCACCGGCGCTCATCGGCGCCAGTTAAATCATCCACAGTGCGTGGGCCCTGGCTTCCCGCCGGATAATTCGGAAAGGGCGGGGGCGATGCTTCCTTCCAGGCTTGCAAAATCGGATCCACCAGCGCCCATGCCGCTTCCACGCTGTCGGCGCGGTCAAAAAGCGTGGCGTCACCCCGGATGCAATCATTGATCAGCGTGGCGTACGCAGGACGGGAGTTGGTGCCGAACGCATCTCTGTACTTGAAATCCATCATGACCGGCTTGATATGCATTTGCCCACCAGGCGCTTTGGCGCCGAAAGAAAGCGAAATTCCTTCATCCGGTTGAATATTCAGGACCAGCGAATTCATTTCGTTGTTTTCACCGCGGAATACCAGGTGCGGTGCGCTTTTGAACTGAATAGCAACTTCGGTCAGCGGGCGCTGCAGCCGCTTTCCTGTACGCAAGTAGAAAGGCACGCCGCTCCAGCGCCAGTTGTCCACGTAGAGTTTCATTGCCACGAAAGTTTCCGTGGTGGAATCGGGTCTCACGCCGGGTTCCTGGCGATACCCGACTACGGGTTTTCCGTCTATTTGGCCCGGTCCGTACTGGCCACGAATCACTGATTTCCAGATCAATTCCTTCGTGAATGACCGCATGGACTGCAGCACTTTTATTTTTTCGTTGCGCACGGAAGTGGCATCAAATTTTGCCGGGGCTTCCATTGCTATCAGCGAAGTGAGTTGCAGGACGTGGCTTTGAATCATGTCGCGCAAGGCGCCGGCAGTCTCGTAGAATGCCGCGCGACGCTCTACGCCCAGCGACTCGGCTGCGGTGATTTGAATGCTGTCGACATAATTGCGGTTCCATAGTGGCTCGAAAATGCCGTTGCCGAAGCGGAAGACCAGCATGTTCTGCACTGTTTCTTTGCCCAGGTAATGGTCGATGCGATACACCTGGTTTTCATCAAAGGCCACAAGCACTTTGCTGTTCAATTCGCGAGCCGAGGCTTGATCGCGCCCGAATGGCTTTTCGATGATGATTCTAGTCCAGGACTTCTCGGATGCGGGTTTTGTGAGGTTCGCATTTTTGAGTTGTCCGATTACGTGTTCGTAAACTTCCGGAGGCGTGGCTAGATAAAAAAGACGATTCCCGGCGAGTTGGCCTTCGCCATCGAGCTCCTGCAGTCGCTGGGACAGGCGGCGAAACGCTTCGGGATCGTTATAGTCGCCGTTGAAGTATCTAAGATTGTTCAGGAATTCTGATTTCTTGGATTCGTCGGCGCCGTCTTCATTGCCTTTGGGAAGCGCTTCGCCGGCTTTTTTGCGGAAATCGTCATCACTCATTGCAGTGCGGGCGTAGCCGACCAAGCGAAATCGCGGCGCCAGGCACTCGTGGAACGCCAGATCGTAGAGCGCAGGCAAAAGTTTGCGGCGCGCGAGATCTCCCGAGGCGCCGAACATGACAATGGCACAAGGATCAGAGGGCGCCTCGCAAAAATACGCCGACGCCCGTGGGGCTTGAGCGGTAGTGGCGCGGCTATTCATATCATTTCTCCCGGGACTTGGTCGTATCAGGCCAGATATATAGTTTTAATGAAACTATGCTAGCAGCGCAAGAGCCTACCACAATTATGGCTGGACTCGCTTACAGCCAGGTTAACGAGCTCTGATGGATGCCCTAAACTGGAAATTCGGCTGTATATGCAGTATCTTGACCTATAGCGATTCAGGAGAGTTCATGGCTGACCAAAAGAATGCAGCAGATCCCGGCGCGGGCGCTTCGGCGCAGCCAGCTACCCAGGGCGTCCATGTGGTGAAATGCGTTAAATTCGGCCGGGAGATGCCGGGACTGGACCGTGTGCCCTGGAAAGGTGTCATCGGAAAGCGCATTTATGACAACGTTTCCAAGGAAGCCTGGAAACTATGGGTCGAGCATTCCAAAATGCTGATGAATGAGTTTCGATTGAATCCACTAGATCCGAAATCGCAGCAGATCATGGAAGAACAGATGGAGACGTATTTCTTTGGCGAAGGCGCCAAACTGCCTGATAGCTACGTCCCTCCCAAGCACTAGAACAGATTAAATCCCGCCCTCGCTCCATAGCATTGCAGTTTCACGCGCCCTCTTGGGGAAAATTCCGGGCGCTGTGGTCATAGTGCGTTAAACTAAAGGGTTCACACCGAGGAGAGACAATTCCCGTATGAGCTCGCCATCTAAAAATTCGTTCGGAACGCGAACGCGCCTTCATTCCGGCAACGACTCCTTCGCGATTTATCAACTGGGCGAGCTGGAACGCGCTGGCATCGGAAATGTTTCGCGCCTTCCTTTTTCGCTGAAAGTCTTGCTTGAAAACCTGTTGCGCCACGAAGACGGCCGGTTTGTTTATGACGCGGACGTTCGCGCTTTGGCGGGATGGGATCCTTCCGGCGTCGGAGGAGCATCGGAGAGAGAAATTTCTTTTATGCCTGCGCGCGTTTTGTTGCAGGATTTCACCGGGGTGCCCGCCGTAGTGGATCTTGCGGCTATGCGTGAAGCCATGCGGCAATTGGGGGGCAATCCGAAGAAGATCAATCCTCTGCTGCCTGCCGAACTGGTGATCGATCATTCCGTGCAGGTGGACAAATTCGGTACGCCAAATTCATTTGCGTTTAATGCCGAGCTTGAAATGCAGCGCAATATCGAACGCTACGGATTTCTGCGCTGGGGCCAGAAGAGTTTTCAGAATTTTAAGGTCGTGCCGCCCGACACAGGAATTTGCCATCAGGTAAATCTGGAATATCTGGCGCGCGTGGTTTTCAGCGAAAAACAGAATGACGAATGGGTCGCATATCCGGATTCATTAGTGGGGACCGATTCGCACACCACCATGGTCAATGGGCTTGGAGTTTTTGGCTGGGGCGTTGGCGGAATTGAAGCGGAAGCAGCCATGCTGGGCCAGCCGCTTTCAATGCTGATTCCTGCGGTTGTCGGATTCAAGTTGCATGGCCGCTTGCCAGAAGGAGCGACGGCTACCGATCTGGTGCTTACCGTCACGCAAATGTTGCGCAAAAAAGGCGTGGTGGGGAAATTTGTCGAATTTTATGGCACTGGGCTTTCTAGCCTCACGCTTCCCGACCGCGCCACGATCGCCAACATGGCCCCGGAATACGGCGCGACCATGGGCTTCTTCCCTGCGGACGCGGAAACTCTCGCGTATTTGCGTTTTACCGCGCGCAAAGAAGAGCAGATCCGATTGGTCGAGATTTATACTAAGGAACAGGGTCTTTTTCGCACGGATCACACCCCTGACCCGATCTTTTCCGATCAGCTGGAGCTTGATCTTGCAACCGTGGTGCCGACCATGGCGGGGCCGAAGCGTCCACAAGATAGTGTGCCGCTCACACATGCCAAGAGCTCATTCGAAAAAACCCTGACGGCGGCGCAGAAACATGTAAGCGTGCAGAACAACGGCGACAAGTTCGATATCGCCGACGGCTCGGTGGTGATTGCCGCGATTACCAGCTGCACCAACACCTCCAATCCCTCGTTGATGCTCGGCGCCGGGCTGCTCGCGAAAAAAGCTGTCGAGCGCGGGTTACAGACCAAGCCGTGGGTGAAAACGAGTTTTGCGCCGGGCTCGAAAGTCGTAACCGATTACATCGAGAAAGCCGGCTTGTGGCCGTTCCTCAATTTGCTGCGTTTCAATCTGGTCGGATACGGCTGTACTACCTGCATCGGCAATAGCGGGCCGCTGCCCGAGGCGATCGGCAAAGCGATTAAAGATAACAATCTTGTGGCTGTGTCCGTTCTCAGTGGGAATCGAAATTTCGAAGGCCGCATTAATCCATTATGCCGCGCGAATTATCTGGCCTCGCCGCCATTGGTGGTTGCCTACGCGCTCGCTGGCCGGATGGACATCGACATCGTAAACGAATCGCTGGGCAACGACCCAACAGGAAAAGCCGTGTACCTGCGCGATATTTGGCCGACGCCGGAAGAAGTCGAGAAGGCCATGCGCACATCCATTTCCAGCGAAATGTTCCGCCATCAATACGCTGATGTGTTTACCGGCGACGACCGCTGGCGAGCGCTGCCAATTCCCGAAGGCGATCTGTATGCCTGGGACGAAAAATCCACCTATATCAAGCATCCGCCGTATTTTGAAAACATGCCGCCGAAGCCGCTGGCGTTGGAAGACCTGAAAGGATTGCGTGTACTGGCGGTATTGGGCGATAGCGTCACTACCGATCACATTTCACCTGCCGGGACGATTCAACCCGATTCTCCCGCTGGAAAATATTTGATTGAGCACGGCGTTCAGCCCAAGGATTTCAACTCCTACGGCGCCCGTCGCGGGAATCACGAAGTGATGATGCGCGGGACGTTTGCGAATATCCGTTTGCGTAACATGCTCGCGCCCGATACCGAGGGCGGCTGGACGATCCACCAGCCGGGTGGCCAGAAGATGTCGATCTACGACGCAGCCATGAAATATCGCGACGAACATGTTCCCCTGATTATTTTTGCGGGAAAGGAATACGGTTCCGGTTCGTCGCGGGATTGGGCCGCCAAAGGGACTATTTTATTGGGCGTTCGCGCGGTAATGGCGGAAAGCTTCGAGCGTATTCACCGCAGCAATCTGGTGGGCATGGGCGTGTTGCCGTTGGAATTCTTGCCCGGCGAAAATTTGAAATCGCTGGGGCTAACCGGCCTAGAGGTTTTTGAGATTGATGGCCTAGCTCACAATTTCGAGCCGCGCAAGAAGATGAAGGTGCGCGCTCGCCGTGGGAACAACGAGGAAATATCATTCAGTGCGATCGCACGGATCGATACTCCATTTGAGGTTGCGTATTACCAACACGGCGGGATTTTGCAATACGTTTTGCGGCGGATGTCTTAGGCGAGATGAAGCACCACTCAATGCTGCTGCGCCGAAGCCCGCGGCGCTACACTTAAGCCTAGAGCCCGACGCCACAGTCAAGATTTAAATGTGGCGCTGCGGTCTTCAGCGGGGCACCGCTCAAGTCTTACACTTGATGCCCTGACAGATGCGTTCTAGGCTGTTCCTTGACGCGCATGCGCAAAATCACGGGCGCTATCACCGCGTAGACTGCCGCAAATACCACGAAAAACCCCGCGAACGCCGCCAAAAAATCCATTCCTTTGTGCCGCAAGAGAATCAGCGTGGCATTTCCCAGCCCGAACGAAAGCGCAAAAACCAAAATCGCCGACAGAGGCGTAGGACAGAGACTGACGTGGCAATTAGGACAAGAAAGCCCCGATAGGCCTTTGGCAGTCCAAAATACACTTAATGGAACCCGTTGCTGACACTGCGGGCAGGTCATGGCCGTGAACCTCCCAGTGACAAATTTGCGGACGAGTACTCTGCGCTACGGGCTGGTGGGCGCTAGAACAGCGCCAATCTATCATGATTGGCCGGTTCGTCAACGGACTTAAATGATCGTCGGAACATTCGCGGGGGCGGGAGATTTCACTGAGTCCGGTCTCCGGCGAGCATACCAGGATAGCCAGCAGATGCAGACGCAAGCGAATAGGCTCTGCCCGCTTCAGATTTCTTTTGGATTGGGGGCCTGGTGAGCGGCAGCGGTCCGCGGGCCATCGGCTTCAACTGGCACCAACTTCCCTTGACGAATGCGAAAATCCTTGCCGCCCCAGCGAATTGTCTCTGTCGCAAAACTCGCCAGCCAAACGGAAAACGCGAACAGGTCCCACAAAGGAATCAACGGAAGCTTCTTCCAGACACCGCGCTGCTTCATTCCCCATGATCCGATTAGCCAAGTCATCAGAACCCGCAGAATCAAGTAAACGCACAGATAGGCTATGGCCACGGGCAGCGTCGGATGCGCTGCAATGGCGATCAGCGCCCAGATCAATCCCCAGGTAAAGATCAGGCCGACATGCCCCCACGGACGCATGAAGCGCATGACCGTCATCCAGCGGATGCGCTTCAGCAGAAATTCTTTCCAGGATGAAAAGTCCGGGACTGTTTGTACTACGTAGGGGAGCAAGTCTACCTTATAGCCTTGTTCCGCAATGAGCCGGCCGACGAGCAGATCGTCCGCCGGTTTATTTGCTATCGCTTGATAACCGCCGAATCCACTTATGGCTTTTCGGGTGGCGACAATCGTTTGCCCGAAGGTGAATTTCACTTCCTCTAAGTTCCAGTCCACCATTATTCCGGCGAAAAAGTCAGAAAGCATGGACACGGACTGAAATGAGTCGAGCGCCGAGCGTGCCGGCGTCGAAGCGTATAAGGTGGTCGCCGCTCCTATTTGCGAATCGCGAAATGGCGCAACCACGGATTTCAGGTAATCAGGACCCACGCGAACGTCTGCATCGCTTATAACGAACAGATCGTATTTCGCTTCTTGCGACAAGCGCACCAGCCGAGCCACCTTATCGTTGATGCCTGCGCCGGATGAGCCGTACAGTAGACGAATCTTGGTTCGGGGGAAATCCTCGACGATTTTATTCAATACCGGCACCGCTGGATCGTCGCGGTCCACGCAGAAGAGGATCTCGTATTCAGGATAATCCTGCACACAGAAGCTGGCGAAGTTCTGGTAGGCATCAACGTTCAGGCTGCGGATAGGCTTAAGACAGCTCACCTGCGGAGCGAAATCGGAATTTCGCAAAGGTTCCACCCGGGCTGCGGCGAAGAATCTCACTGTGCCGTAGAGAGCGAGCAGGTAGTAGATGAAGGGAATAGCGCAGATGCCGAGAGCCACATATTCAAAGAATGTCAAATTCCTGTAACCCCCAGCGCGGCAAGTGCAGGCTCATCACTTTGCCGCAGCCTCCACGGTTGCCTGCTTATCCGCTGCCTGCTGCACGCACATCTTTGCTGGCGCGAAGTTTCCAGATACTCTCATTGCTCGCCCACCGACGAATGGGTTCTTCCTGCCCGAGAGTACCTGCTTGGATTGTACTTGTGCAGCCTCGAACCTGGCAATGCCTAACCTCCTTACTTTCATTACCCATAGGCCGCCGATAGCCAATCACCCGGGCCGACCGTCCAATAATTAGCTAGGAGTTAGGCCCAAACCATGTTATGTTTGGTCTGCGTTTGTTGCTCTTGTAACACCTTTAGAATCGATTGAAGGGGCTGCAAGTTCACACTTGCAGCCTCTTTTGCTTTACGGCTGGAGGCGGTCGAGAAGCAAACAAATAGCTTAAAAAAAGAAGGAAGTAAATCAGTGAGAGAACAAGGAACAGTGAAGTGGTTCAATGCCAGCAAGGGTTTTGGATTCATCCAGCGCCAGTCCGGCGAGGACGTTTTCGTCCACTTTTCGGCCATTCAGGCGGAAGGTTACAAGTCGCTGAACGAAGGCCAGGCGGTTGAGTTCGAAGTTACCCGTGGCCCCAAGGGCCTGCAGGCAGCGAACGTCACTAGCCTCTAGTCGAGAAGGGCGAGCCGGTTACCCCGGTTCGCCCTTTTTTTTCGCATACGCAGTTTCGGTCTTAGGAGCCTCTTGAAAACCCTTCCAGAAGGTCAGTACATCAAGCATTTCCAGTACGGCTTAGGCGTCATAACGGAATCCGACAATGATCGTACTTCGATTGATTTCGATCTGCATGGGATCAAGAAGTTTGTCACCAGCATTATGGTAGTTGAGCCTGCCGAAGGCACTCCGCCCAAGCGCAAGCGCGCCAAGCGGACTAAGAAGGCCGTCGCTAGCGCTGCGACGGCGTCGAGCGCTTCCATCGGAAAATGAGCAATAACAACGTTATCGTGCAATTCGTCGGATTCGAGGTCAAAGCTCAGGGCCGCGAATATACGTTCACGGTTCGCGAGACTGCGACCGAGCCGCGAGAGTTTACGCTAACCATTCCTAATGAGGCATTCAACACGCGTCGCGTTCGATTCCAGGATGCGCCGGACATTTGCTCACATAGATTGCACTTGGAGCTGGCCGCGACCGAAAACCATCCCGCCATAACACATTTCAACCTGACAGATGCAGAACTGGAAGCCTACCGCACTTCCCATATGCAGAAGCCCCCGAAGTATCCCTACGCCCCGAAGAAAGACGAGCAGGAGAACTAGGCCGTTTGCTGCGTCTTGCAATAACTTAGGAATTCGATTGGAACGCCGGCGCGGAGCCAATATCGGATTGTTGGCGTCTACGCTGGGTTTGTAACTACGCGCCGCGCTGCAAGAGAAATCATCAGCCGGGTAACGCCGCTGAAGAAGATGCTGATGCCGACGATGGTCCCCAGCACCCATTCCGTACTCGATGGCCAGGTTGTCCATATCAAAGCGCCTAGAATCAGGGTAATAATTCCATCGAACAGGAACCATCCTGAGCCGCGCGCAGGCCGGTGCTGAAAAAACAGCACGATCTCAGTGACGCCTTCGATCAGGAGATAAAAGGCAAGAGCCAGAGTCAGCGTCGCCAGACCGCGTGCCGGATGGCTGAGCAGATAGACGGCCACGCACAGGTAAAGGAGCCCGAGCAGGGCTTTCAGCAGCACGTTTCCGGTGCGGCGGGTAAACCAGGCAAAAACGAAATGCGCCATGGCTGCGAAAATAAGCATCCAGCCGACGAAAATATTTACAGCAAGGCCTGCTTCGAGCGGCATGGCAATCGCCAGAAGCCCGGCGAGAATCATGATGACGCTCACCGCGATGGACCAGCCCAGTGCCTTCTTCGCGATATCCCCAACGGTTGGATCACTCATAGTTCACCTCCCCGCATTCCACACTTGGGCATCCTTATATCACCGCAGCGACACTTCGGAGTAATGATGTTTGCAGCGCTTGAACCGCAGCCGCGAGGGCCAGGTTCATTTGACGGACGGAGCCGAAATCTCTCGTGATATGTTTGCTGGACCGAATGAAAAAGCTCGATACGCCTGGAATGGAATTGGGGACGCGCGCAGATATACCAGTGACGGACCGCGATATTCGCGAAGAACAGTGCAACACCAGCCCCGCCTTGCCCCGAACTGAAACGAAAGAGTACGTAATTGCGCGATCGATCAGGTTCGTGCGTGAGAACCTGGGTAAATCACTCGCCGTATCTGTTCTGGTGCTCCTTCCGTGCTTTTGGCATCGGACCATCGTCGCGGGAGACTTGGGCAGCCACCTGTACAACGCGTGGCTCGCTCAACTGATCGAGCATGAGCAGGCGCCCGGACTTTGGCTCGCACACCGTTGGAACAACGTGTTATTCGATCTCTTGCTGGACGGCCTCGGCAGGTTCTTCTCCTGGAATGTGACTGAAAAAATCGCCCTCTCATTGTCGGTCTTGATTTTTTTCTGGGGCACTGTAGCGTTAGTTACCGCTGCTGCGCGGCGAGTGCCGTGGTTTGTAATGCCCTGCATAGCGATGTTTGCGTACGGCTACTCCTTTCACATGGGATTTCTTAATTTTTACATTTCGATGGGCCTGGCGTTTTTTGGGATCGCGATTTTCTGGCGTGGGAAAGATTGGGAACGCCTTATTCCAGTTGCGCTCGCGCCGCTGATCATGCTGGCGCATCCCTTGGGATTTGCGTGGCTCGTTGCAGGCTCGGCATACGCGGCGATGGCCGAAGCAATTCCGCGTCGCTATCAAATTTTCTTGCTGCTTGCGGCGGCCTCATTTCTCTACGCTACCCACTACTACTTCTGGCACCACGACGTCGTTCAAGCGCAGGATGGCCCGCTTTATTTTTTCAATGGAGCGGACCAGTTGCTCTTGTTCGGTTCGCGCTATGCGATTCCTGAATACGCGCTTCTGTTTTTTATCATCTTTGCCTTGGCCCTCGATTTGAGGGGCCAAGGTTGGCGGCCGCTCGGATGGCAGGATTACGCAGTTTCCTTCCAGCTCTACATGATCGCTTGCCTCGCGGTAATTCTATTGCCGGATGGCATACGATTTCCGCACCAGCCCTCGTCGCTCGCCCTGGTGACGGAACGTTTCACTTCCATCTCCGCAGCGCTTCTTTGCTGTTTGCTGGGAGCCATGAAGCCGCGCAAATGGCACCTGGTCGGATGCAGCGTGATTGCCGCGGTGTTCTTCACGTTCCTGTATCAGGACACGGCTACGATCAATGCGATGGAAGCCCAAGTGGAGCGGTTAGTGCGCACTCTGCCCCCCAATCAACGCGTTCTTGCGACTATAAAACCGTTTCCGGGATCGCGCATTCTCATTCAGCACATGGTGGATCGCGCCTGTATTGGATATTGCTTCAGCTACGGTAACTATGAACCAGGCTCGGCGCAGTTTCGGGTGCGCGTCACGCCCGACAATCCTATCGTTATGCCGGAATTTGATCCGACTTCTGACATGGAAGATGGAACGTACGAGGTGCGACCGGAGGATTTGCCAGCCTATCAGGTATATCAGTGCAGCCTGAGCGGAAAAGATTTATGTATTCGCCCGCTAGAGGCAGGCGAGATGAACGATCGCCTGGGCGTTCATCCCGTCCAATGACTTGAGGGCCAGGGCCGCAGTTGATCGCCGCCGCGACATCGGCCACACTTTGGCCGTAAATCAGCTACTAAAACAAGCCGAATACTACGACGCTGTTGGGAGTTCCCACGTACACCTTCCCATTAGCAATCATCGGCGTAATAAACTTGTTGTCTGAGAAGTGATCACGGCCATTCGCTGCTTGATTGCTGTCATACAGCTCGGTCGCCAGATTTGTGGCGTCGTACGCACGCAAAACGCCTCCGCCATTGTTCTGAACAACCCACACGATTCCGTTGGAAGTTCCGCTGGCAGAAACGCTTGGCGTGGCACCCGGGTAGGGGAAACTCAGCGAACTCTGCGAGCTAGCCGGCGTCACTAGTTTTGCATTTGAGATTGCGAACGCCCTCAACACATCGCCGTTAGCACCGTAATACACGGTGTTGTTGAAATAAGCCGGCATGGACCACACGCCAGCACTCAGTCCATTCGAATCGATTTCCTGATAAATGCCGCTGTCATTGTTGGTGTTGAATTTGCCCATCAGGTCGCGATTCACGACGTAGATGTGACCGTCTTTGCCCGCGCCGACAGCCAAGTGCCAGGTATTGCCCTGGGTGTCCTTCAGATCAGGCAGCAGCAATTCGCCGCCGGAACCCAGGTCTTGGTCCTTCTGCGATTCCGCGTCGGTATTGAACATGGTGAAATAGTCAGCGACACCGAGTGTATTGCCCGCAGTTGAAATTTTCAGGAACGCGTTGCCATAATCGCCGTGCTCGGGCAATCCGTTGCTATCAAGCGTGTCGTCAAAGGTCCCGTTGGCGTCGAGAAAATAAATGTTTCCGGAAGAATCGGCGGCGGGCCCATCACCCGACATCCAGATCGCGCCTTCGCTGCCATTAGGCGTGACGTTTAGGACGCCGGTTTGCGAAAGCGAAGACTCGTTGTAGCCGATGACCCATCCCGTGTAGGGACCGTCGTCGCAGTGCGAGGCCCAGGTGGTGTAAATCACCCCATTCAGAAGCAGCAAGGCAGCTCGTTCTTTATACTGCGCGGGATCGAAAGTAGTTGTACCAGTAAGATTTAAAAACATAGCTTTGACGGTGATGGGGCTGCCGGACGCTTCTGCGCCAGTAGTGATGTCGAGTGCATGCAAACGCTGGTAGTAGTTTCCATTGTTGTCCTTGGACATCGCCACCAGAAAGATTTCCCCATGCGAGCCCGCTTGCAGATCAATCACCGGCGTGGAGGTGATCCCGATAATTGGCTTGACCTGACCGCAACTGCGACTGTCGCTTGCGGTTTCGTTCGCGCCCAGCACTGAGACGTGCCAAAGCTGGACAAAAGTGTCCGCATCGAAGGCATACAAGGAATCGTTTTCGGTAACGACGAAAATCACGTTGTGCTGGCTGCCGCCTACCGTGAGATTCGATGCATACAGAGGCTCCGCGTCCACTAGGCCGTCCACGGAAAGAGTTCCCAGTTTGCCGAAATTGGTGGCGTTCACGTTTGCAGGAGTCAGGGTGGTTTCAGCCAGATTCTGACCCGTCCGTGCGACATCGTTGTGATAGGTCAAAACATTCAGGGCGTTTGGCGGTGGCAGCGAGTTCACAGTGAGAGTTACGGTGCTGCTTGTGGCGTTGCCGGCTGTATTGCTCACCGTGGCGTAGATTTGCGCGCCGTTTTGCCCGCCCGTAGTTTGAGGAATCGAATACGTGTTCGAATTTGTGCCTACCGCAGTTCCGTTCATAAACCACTGGTAGGTGAGCGGCGAGGTGCCGGTGGCTGTGAGCGAAAAGGTCGCCGCTTGGCCGGCGCTGACCGTGACATTCGCTGGCTGCTGGGTGATCGACGGAGCCGTCGCCGCCGGCTGGTTAACCGTCAGCACCGCAATGTTGCTGGTAGCACTTCCCTGCGCGTTGCTCACTTTCGCGTAGATTTGTGCGCCGCTTTGAGCCGTCGTTGTTTGCTCAATGGAGAAGATGTTTGAGTTCGTTCCTGCTGGTGCGCCATTCATGAACCACTGATAACCCAGTGGCGTGCTGCCCGTCGCCATCACGGAAAATGTCGCTGCCTGCCCGGCCGTAACAGTTTGACTTGCAGGCTGTTGTGCGATGGTTGGCGCTACCGCCATCGACGTATCGGCCGGCGGAGTCCCGGCGTATCCGCAACCCAAAACGTAAAACGCCATTTCGATAACAATTGCGAACAAAAACAGATTTCTTGAGCTCTTCAAGAAGAAGCACCCCGTTAGAAAACTTCGGCCAGGGGCCGATCCCTTATTTGTTCGAGCACGCAATTCCCGGTTTGACGCTCAAGTTGCAGTGGTAGTTCCTATCAAGATCCTGCGTCCTTAAATTGTAAGCGAGAACTTAGGAAAATAAACCTGTGCCTAAGGACAGTTTTTGTTTAGCTGGTACTAATGTCGCCAGTTCAATATTAGGATTGCCAAGCGCATGACCCATACTATAACAAACCCGGGAAGAGCAAAAACTTGCGGCGACGGGGACAGATGGCGGCCGCCAGGGGTGCGCGACATAGAAGTGAATACTTTGCGGATTCTCTTTTTTTGGATTAGTATCCTAGCGTATTAATACGTGAGGACAACTCGGAATATCCTAGTCTGGAGGGATCCATGCCCGAATCGCTCGACGAGCTAGAGCAACAGCGCAGTAGCATCTTCAAGGAAATCGTCCGACTGCCCGACTTTCGCAGCGGATCGATCACCGCCACGCGCGGAACCTGCGGCAAGCCTAGGTGCCACTGCCATCAGCCCCATCATCCTGGACACGGCCCCAACTTTCGCCTCACCCGCAAACAGAACGGAAAGACCGTCACCGAAACGTTTGCCACCCCAGCCGAACGGCTCAAGGCGCAGCGCGAGGTGCAGGCCTATCACCGCTTTCGGCGGCTGGCGCAACAGTTGTTGGAAGTCAATGAGAAGATCTGCCGCGCTCGTCCCGTCGAACAGGAGCTGACCCCGCAGAAAAAAAAACAGCAGAAACCATCCAGCAGGAAGTCGCTCGTGAAGTAGAGCATCTCTTACAGCTCATTTTCTCGGAACGTGGCAAGACGGGTGGTATGGATTTCGAAGCCATCGAGATGGCGATGCGTTCCGCTTTGCACCAGGCCGGAGCGGCTGCGCTGACCGAACTCCTGCAGTTTGATGCTCTGGGGCCTCAACAGAGGCAGCGGCCCTGTGCTTGTGGCCACACCGCCCATTATGTGGAATTACGCTCGAAAGCCTTGCTGACTGCCGTAGGAAAGGCCGAGTGCCTGCGCCCGTATTTTCTATGCGAGCGCTGCCATCGCGGCCAGTTCCCGGTCGATGTCGAACTCGACGTCGAGAACACGGAGCTGTCTCCCGGAGTGCGGCGCATGCTGGCCACCGTCGGCCAGCAAGCGGCTTTCGACCAGGGGCGTCAGCAGATGGAACTGCTGGCGGGTTTATCGGTCACCACCAAGGCCGTGGAGCGCACGGCTGAGGCCATCGGAGCGGATATCGAAATTCGGCAGCAGCGCGAACTCGAACAAGCCTTGCAACTGACCTTGCCGATCCCACTGGGGCCACGGATTCCCATCCTTTATGTGGAGATGGACGGCACGGGTCTTCCGGTCGTCGGCAAGGAAACCGAAGGACGTGCCGGGAAACAGGACGGCCAACCCGCCCACACGCGGGAAGCCAAGCTGGGTTGCGTGTTCACGCAGACCAAAGTGGACGAAGAAGGGTATCCCCTACGAGATGAAGACTCGACCACCTATGTGGGCGCCATCGAGAGTGCGGAGGAATTCGGCCGCCGCCTATATGCCGAAGCCTGGCGGCGGGGGTGGGGGCGTGCGCAGAAAAAGGTCGTTCTGGGAGACGGCGCAGAATGGGTTTGGAACCAGGCCGATCTGCATTTCCCCAGCGCCACGCAAATCGTCGATCTCTATCATGCCCGAGAACACCTATGGCATCTAGCCGCGCAACTGTATCCCAACGATTCGCCCGCCCAGCATCGTTGGGTGATGGTGAAGCAAAACAAACTGGACAACGGGAAGATCGAAAAGTTGGTCGCTTCGCTGCACGCGCTGGAGAGCCCCCATCCCGGTTTGGCAGAGACCCTGCAGATCGAAGCCAACTATTTCGAACGGAATAAGGAACGGATGCGCTATCCCCAATTTCGTAAGCAGGGACTTTTCGTGGGCTCCGGAGTGATCGAAGCCGGATGCAAGACGGTTCTGGGTAGGCTCAAACAGTCCGGGATGTTTTGGACGGTGCGTGGTGCCAATGCCATCATCGCCCTCCGCTGCTGCCAGCTTAGCGGCAAGTTCGAGGATTACTGGGAGGTTCGAAGGGTGCGAGCCTAACTTTAAAGTCGCACACCCGGCCGCCAGGAGTGATTTGCGGCGTCATGCAGTCGGGCGTATAATTTTCGTTTTATACCATGGCGATCGAACCTGTAGGTAAGCTCCTGCCTGACGCGAACCATTCTGCCGAACCTGCTTCGTTGGCGGTTCGTCCTGGCCCGCCTGTTCCCGGCGATATTGAAGAGATTCGTGTGCGCGGGGCGCGCGTTCACAATCTTAAGAACATTGATTTCGTCATTCCGCATAACGCTATCACTGTCGTGACCGGAGTATCTGGGTCAGGCAAGTCCAGCCTGGCTTTCGACACGCTGTATGCTGAGGGGCAACGTCGCTATATTGAATCGCTTTCTGCCTACGCTCGCCAATTTCTGGAGCGCATTGAAAAGCCCGACGTCGACGAAATCACGGGGATTGCTCCGGCCATCTCCATCCGGCAGAAAAACTCCACGCGGAACCCGCGGTCGACGGTCGCGACCGCGACTGAAATCTACGATTATCTGCGGCTGCTGTATGCGCGCATCGGGCGAACCTATTGCCTTCGCTGCGGTGAAGAAGTCCGCAAGGATACTCTGGACGAAATCGCTTCGCGCGTTCTGGCTTTGCCGGCTGGCCGGCGATTCTATGTGCTGTTTGAGTTGAAGCTGACGACGGATGTGGTCACGAACGCGCCGCAAGCGCCGCGGCCGCGAAAGCCTGTGCGGCCGGGTGCTGAAGTGGTTCGCGAAGCGCTCATCAGTCTTCGCAAACGCGGACTGAATCGCATCTATCAAGCCGGCCGCGTGTTTGAGTTTTCAACGCCCGAGGAGTTGCTGGATGTGGATTTCACCCAGCCCGTTTATGTTGTGGTTGACCGGCTGGCGTTGTCGCCCGAAATTCGTTCGAGACTGATGGATTCTATCGAAATCTGCTACCGAGAAGGATGCGGCGAAGCGATTCTGGAATTTGTTCCGGATGCGCCGGACGGCCAGATTGAACGGATGGTTTTCAACGAACGGTTCGAGTGTAAAACGTGCGGGGCGGCATATCAGGAGCCGGAGCCGCGGCTTTTTTCATTCAACAATCCCTATGGCGCGTGCCCGCGCTGCCAGGGTTTCGGAAACACGGTTGACTTCGATCTTGATCGCGTGATTCCGGATAAAAGCAAATCGCTCTTCGACGGCGCGATTGAGCCGTGGACCAAGCCACGCTACCGCCAGCTCGCGATGGATATGCGCCGTTTCGCCCGCGCTAAGGGAATCCCCACCGATGTCGCTTTTCGTGATCTGACGAACGCCCAGCGCAGTGCGATTCTTGAGGGCGATAGGAAGGAAGATTACCTCGGAGTGAAGGGTTTTTTTGACTGGCTGGAACGGAAAAAATATAAGCTGCACGTACGGGTTTTTCTGAGCCGTTACCGAGGCTACGCTACCTGCCCGGATTGTGGCGGCACGCGACTGCGCGCCGAGGCCCGCGCAGTGAAAGTCGCTGGGCGTTCGATCACCGAAATTTGCCAGATGACCGTAAAAGAGGCGCGGCCTTTCTTTCAGGGACTCCAATTGAGCGAGTCTGAAGCTGCAATCGTTGAAAAAGTTCTGGAGGAAATTCAGCAGCGCCTGCGATTTCTTGACGACGTGGGTCTGGACTATCTGACGCTGGACCGGCTTACGTCCACGCTTTCCGGCGGCGAGGCGCAGCGCATTCAGCTGGCGACTTCGCTCGGTTCACACCTGGTCGGCGCACTCTACGTGCTGGACGAGCCTTCCATCGGGCTTCACCCGCGCGACACTCATCGTCTGATTGATATTCTCAAAGGGCTGCGTGATCTGGGCAATACATTGCTGGTCGTCGAGCATGATCCGGATACGATCCTCGCAGCCGATCACCTACTGGATCTCGGGCCTGGAGCTGGCGAGCACGGCGGCAAATTGATTTTTGCCGGTACGCGTGGCGAGATGCTGAAGGACCCGCATTCTCTTACCGGACGTTACCTGCGCGGCGAATTGAAAATCACCGTGCCTGGGCGGCGACGGAAATTTCACGGGAAGTTTCTCAAGGTTTTTGGCGCGCGCAGTCACAATTTAAAGGGCATCGACGTGATGATTCCGCTCGGTTTGCTCGTAGCTGTTACTGGCGTTTCCGGCTCTGGTAAATCGACCCTAGTCTACGACGTCGTGTACAAGGCGCTGCAGGCCAAGCGCACCGGCCGAAACTGGCGCGAATGCTGTGACCGGATCGAAGGCGATTCAGCCATCACTGCCGTTGAGATGGTGGATCAATCACCCATCGGCCGCACGCCGCGGTCGAACCCGGCTACTTATTTGAAGGCATTCGACCCCATTCGCGAGGTGTTTGCCTCGACTCCAGAGGCAAAAAAGCGAGGGTTCACCGCTGGCCATTTCTCGTTCAACATTCCTGGCGGACGGTGCGAGGCTTGCCAGGGAGACGGGACGGTAACCGTTGAAATGCGTTTCCTCGCAGACGTGGAACTGGTTTGCGAAGAGTGCCGCGGCACGCGCTACAAGAGCAGCGTGCTGGACGTCACGTACAAAGAAAAAAATATTCACGACGTTCTGCAAATGACCGTGCGCGAAGCGATCACGTTTTTTGCGGCGCATCCTAAAGTTACTTCGAAGCTTCACGTTCTGGAGGAAGTGGGCCTCGGTTACTTGCGGCTAGGACAATCCGGCACCACGCTCTCGGGGGGCGAAGCACAACGTTTGAAACTGGCCGCGCATCTTACCCGGCAGGAGAACACCGGCATCCTGTATATCTTCGATGAGCCCACCACCGGGCTGCATTTCGATGATATACAGAAGCTGCTGACGGCGTTTCGGAAGCTGATCGAGGGCGGCGCTTCAGTGCTGATCATCGAACACAACCTGGATGTGATTAAGTCCGCTGATTGGATGATCGATCTTGGCCCCGAGGGCGGCGACGCCGGAGGGCATGTGGTGGCGGCGGGAACTCCGGAACAAGTGGCGCGAAATCCGCAGTCGCAGACGGGTAAATTTCTAGCGCCGGTTTTGAACTCGCATAATGGTTCGAATCATGGCAGTGCGAATCACCTGAATCACTCATCGCAGGCAAACACAGGCGCGTCTTCGCTGAATTCCCGGACGGAATGAAGCGTATACCCAGCCTATTTCCCTTTCTCCTGGCGAGCGCTTTACTGGCCGCGACTCAACTCGCAGTCGCTGGCTCAGCCGCTGGACAAACGGTCGGTACTTCCAAAAAGAAAATCCCGCAGGACCCTGGCGCGGTCGAGCTGAACCGGCTGCTAGCTGTTGCACAGGATGCCGTCAATCAGCAGGACTACGCGACGGCCGCTCAGGATTATCAGGCGTATCTCGCGAAAAAACCTGACGATGCGGTGGTGCACTACGATCTCGGTTACGTGTATACGGCAATGCAACGCCCCGCTGACGCGAAGACAGAATACGAAAAGGCCATTGCGCTCGACCCTAAGATGGCTTCCGCGTACCAGAATTTGGGCCTAACGCTGATTGCGAGCGATCCGGCGGCTGCCGTCGAACCTCTGCAACACGCGGCTGAACTGATGCCTGATGACGCGAGGACGCAATGGCTGCTGGGAGTGGCGCTGGAATCCACAAAAAAGGATGCCGCGGCCATTGAACAATTCGAAGCGGCGGCGAAACTGGACGCAAAGAGCGTTGAAATCCGTAATTCCCTGGGATTTGCGCTGCTGAGGAGCGGACGTGCGGCCGACGCCGAAAATACGTTTCGTGAAGCCCTGGCGCTGCAACCGAGCGGCGCTGCCGCGGCACAAGCTCATCAGGGACTTCTGCAGGCGCTGATTGCGCAGAAAAAGAACGATCAAGCCGCAGCGGAGATGGCCGTGTACCTCGCAGCGCATCCCCAGGATGCGGCCATGCGGCTGCAGTATGCTTCCCTGCTGGTTGATGCGGGCAAGGAGGATGACGCCCTAGCGGAACTCAATCGTGCCGCAGCGGCCGGTCCCGAAGCTTTGCCGGCGCTGAAATTGCGAGCCGTAATTTATTTTCGCAAGAAGCAATACGATAACCTGATTCCGGTGCTGAACAAGGAAATCGCGCTTGCGCCAAAAGATCCGGATCTTCCCGCGCAGCTCGGTCACGCCTACCTTGAAAAGAAGGACTATTCGAACGCGGTGAACGAACTGGTTGTGGCCATCAAGATGAATCCGACGTCCATCGACGTGCTGAGCGATCTGGTTACAGCTGAATATCTCGATAAGAATTACGTCGCCGCTTTGCACGGCCTGGATATTCTTTCGCAACACCAGACACTTCCGCCGGGAAGTTGGTTCGTTCGCGCCACTTGTTACGATAAACTAGGCCAGATAAAACCGGCGCTTGAGGCGTATAAGAAATTTTTGGAATTGAACAAGGATGAGACCAGCGACATGTACTTCGAAGCTGCCGCGCGCGCTCGTACGCTGACTCGCGAACTCGAGAACAAGAAGAAGTAGCATTCCGAGGTAGTACATTGTTTGCACAGTCTCGCGCTTGGGAGATTGTCTTGATCGCTGCGCTCGCGGCCAGCTCCGTCTCGGGTCAGGACCGCACCGCGGACTTGCGTGCGCGTTTCGAAAAAGAAACGGATCCGATACACAAAGCCAAGCAGGTACCGCGGCTGGCCGACGCTGAGTTTCGCGATATCCAGGCAAGTATCGACGCCGGCAACCTGACTGAGGCTGCTGCGATTGCGCGTCAAGTGAGAGACCAAGCGCGCACCGCGCAAGAGGCCCTGGATAGAAAGCAACGCGATCCCGAAAATAATCCAGACGGTTACAGGCAGCTTCAAATTTCCGCTCGCGAATCCGTGCGTAGGCTGGATGACATCTTGATCGGCCTGTCGGCCGACGACCAGGGTTCTTTTCGAGAGGTTCGCAACCAGATGGACGAGATTGACCGGCAATTGATTCACAGGCTTTTTCCTCACCGCCCGCAGGGACCGGAGCCGACAACAGTGAAGCCTAAGAGTTAGGAGTTTGTTATGCGTTTCCACGCCTTGATCCTGGGAATATTTTTGGCGCCTGGGGCAATTTCCGCCACAACCGTGCATTCCGGGACGCATCAAGAAGCAAAAAAAGATTACTTGACCGAATCGGAAGCCGATAAAATCCGCGACGCCGTTCTTCCTCCGGAGCGCATTAAGCTATTTGTAGGCTTTGCGGAAGATCGGCTGAAAAAATTTCAGTACGAATTAACGCGGACTACGCCTGAAGGACGTCGCGTGGAAATTCTGAATAGTTTGCTGAACGCCTATGCCGGATGCATGGACGACGCCGCCGACCAGATCGACATAGCGCGCGAAAAGCAGATCGATATTCGCAGCCAATTGAAACTGATGCAATCCAAGGGCAAGGAATTCCTGCAAGTTCTGGAAAAAATCAATCAGGGCGGTCCGGAGTACGATACCTACAAAGAGACCTTAGAGGACGCGATTGAGGGCACAAAAGACGCTATTTCCGATGCCGATAAGGCGGCGAAAGAACTGACTCCCGTGCCAGTGCGGAGAAAGCCGTCTTGAAGCGAACGAGCGCCAAGAATGCGGTGCCCGGCGGCGAGCGAATTTTTCAGAGAATTTATACTCGCTTGGGTTGCCAAGGCCGGCCGCCGCAATTCGTGGTGGAGTACCATCCCTATACAGATTTGACACACACGATACGGCTGCGCGAGGACGTTGCTTACGTGCGGCTGTCCGACGCTCTCGACGATGCCCCGCCTCCGGTGGTCGAAGCTGCGGCTGCAATTCTGCTGGGGCGCCTGTATCGCCGAAAGCCCCCGAGGGAACTTTTGCAGACGTATCGGGAATTTTCGTATGCTGGAACCACACGGCGGCGTTTGCTCGAATTAAGGCAACGACGCGCGCGGCGCATGGAGCATCGCCCGGCGGGCGCGCACCACCATCTCGACTTATTGTTCGAGCGGCTGAATGCGCGCTATTTCCGCGGCGAACTCAGCAAACCGCGGCTTAGCTGGAGCAGGCGGGTGTGGCGCAGCCTTCTGGGGTGTTTTGATCCAGCACTGCAGCAGATCGTGATCAATAGACAACTCGATCGTGACGGAGTTCCGGAATTTGTGGTGGCTTACGTGATGTATCACGAGATGTTGCACGTCAAGCATCCCATGCGTTTCGCGCGTTGCCGGCGTGAATCTCACGGGGCAGCGTTTCGCAAGGAAGAAAAGAAGTTCGTGGATTACAACCGCGCGATGAGATTCCTGGATCGCCTTCCGCGGCGCTAGCGCCATCAGCGCTGATTATTTCAGGAGGAGTGCCGTCGGGAAAGCGCTACAGACGAAGGAAACTACTTGTTCGAAAGCTTTTCGATTTTCTGCTGAACTTTTTTGGCGTCAGGCGCGTTTGGCAAAACCTTCAGATACTCCTTGTAGTAGCGGATGGCCTCGGAGTTTTCTCCCTTCTTCTCGTAGGCCGCGGCCAACAGCAAGCGCGGTTTGGCGAAATTCGCGCGCAGGCGGATAGCATCTTCGAATCGCGCGATGGCTGCGTCTGTGTCGCCCTTGTGCATATAAAAGGTCCCAACGTCCACATCCTGCTGGGCGTGAAACGGGTCCCAGGCCGCATCGTCTTCAGGAGGCAGCACGCCGGGTTTGGAAGCGTGCGACTTGTTCTTTTCCTTATTCGCAGATTCATCGTCCGGCGGCAGGTCTTTCTTGGAGGTGGATTCTTGGTCTGACGAATCGGAAGTTGACGATGGCCGGGGAGGCATAGGCTTGGAATCCGGGGGCGAGGACGGTGGCTGTTGCTGCGGCGCTGGAGCACCCGGCTGCTGAGGTTGTTGCTGATCCTGCTGAGCGAAGATTACAGGCGCGGCCATAACGATGGCAATTGTTGCCAAGAAAAAGGCAATTTTTACAGCCCTTGCGCGCATCCGGCTTCCTCGCTGCTTTTAGATTGCGTTTGCTATCATGAAAGTTGCACCGAGGCCGGCTCAGAGGCTGTCGTCGGCTGACCCGCGTGCATCAACAATTGTAACTCGCCTAAATGGAACTCAAAGAAAAAGTCGCGCAACTTCCCACCCAACCGGGGGTGTACCTGTTCCAGGATGCCGCGGCGACTATCCTGTATGTGGGCAAGGCCAATTCCCTGCGCAGCAGGGTTCGCTCATACTTTTTAGAATCGCATTGGCAGGATGCAAAGACCGGCTCTCTGGTGCGGGAGATTGCGGAGGTCGATTACATCATCGTCGACAATCAAAAAGAAGCACTGGCGCTTGAGAATAATCTGATCAAGCGCTACAAGCCGAAATTTAACGTGCTGCTGCGCGATGACAAGACCTACCCGTACATCCAGTACACTGCGTTTGAAAAATATCCGCGGGTCTACGTGACGCGACGACTCAAGAAAGACGGCTCCATTTACTTTGGGCCCTACTTCCCCGCGCGGCTGGCGTATCAGATGGTTAATTTGATCCATAAACACTTCTTGGTTCCCTCGTGCACCGTGGATCTAGAGCGCTCACATCCGCGTCCTTGCTTGCAGTATTACATTCACCGTTGCCTGGGCCCTTGCGTGACTGGTCTGGTCACAGACCAGCGTTACGCGGAAGCTGCACGTGACGTGCGGCTATTTCTCGAAGGCCGTCGCAGCGATCTTTCGGGCAGTTTGGAGGAGCGCATGCGGCAGGCGTCTGAAACCGAACGTTACGAGGAGGCCGCCAGTTATCGGGACCTGCTGCGCACGCTCAACGAAATGGAGGAGCGCCAGAAAATCGCCGCGGCTTCCGGCGATGACACCGACGTCCTTGCCTGGTACGCCGAGCCACCGCAAGTAGCCGTGAACTTATTCCATTTGCGCGGCGGCCGCGTGGTTGACCGACGCGATTTCTACTGGGAGGACCTCGAGGAGTTTAATCCCGCTGAGTTTTTGCCATCGCTGATCAAGCAGCTTTATCTCGATGCTGCCTACTTGCCGCGGTACATCCATACGCCCATGGGTTTCGAGGATTGCGCGCTGATCGAGGAAGTCCTGACGCGAGAAAACCGGCCACCGCGTTGAGATCGTGAATCCGCAACGCGGGCAAAAACACGCGTTCCTGGAACTGGTTGAAAAAAACGCGCAGCAGTCATTCCTTCAGCGATTTCGCGTTTTGAAGCCCAGTTCGGCGGCAATTATCGATGCTTTGGAATCCGCTCTCGGACTGCCCGAGCCACCCAAGCGGATCGAGTGTTTTGATATTTCCCATATGCAGGGCTCCGACACCGTTGCTTCCATGGTGGTGTGGGAGGCCGGGCGCATGAAGAAGTCGGACTACCGCAAGTTCATCATTCGCGGCGAAGCCATGCCGGAGGGCAGCGAGAAAGCGGCGGGAATTCTGCGTGATGATTTTGCCAGTATGCGAGGAAGCTGTCGAGCGGCGCTATCGCCGTTTGCAGCAGGAAAACAGGCCTATGCCCAGCTTGATTCTGATTGACGGCGGCATAGGACAATTGCACGCGGCCGCAAAGGCGCTGGAAAAGCTCGCAATCATCAACCAGCCAATGGCCAGCATCGCAAAAAAAGAAGAAATTCTCTACCTACTTGGCCGCGAGGATGAGCCGGTTGTGCTGGAACGGCATTCGCCGGTGCTGCATCTGATCCAGCAGATTCGCGACGAAACGCATCGATTCGCCGTGACCTTCCACCGCCAGCGACGATCCAGCCGCCGTTTACGCACATCGCTAACGGAAATTCGCGGCGTCGGCCCGCGCACCGCACAGAAGCTGCTGCGCCGCTTCGGCAGCGTAGCGCAACTTCAGCAGCTTAAGCGTCGACGACCTCGCCGCGGAGGTTCCCCGCGCGCAGGCGCAGCGCGTGTACGAGGCGCTGCACGCCACCGAATCACCGGCGACCGACGAATTGACGCGGCCGACGAGCGTTTGAATTTGAAATAGTGAACAATGGAAGCCGACCGCACGCCTACACATATTCCCGCATTGCTTGCCTCACTTGAGAGGCCTATGCTACTGTGAGTTTGGAGGTGGCCAGATGGGTGATGACAGCAACGCGGGATCGAAAGTCAGCTTTTTTCTCGTGGGATTGGGCCTGGGAGCACTGGTAGGCGTCCTGTTCGCGCCGAAGTCGGGAGACGAGACCCGGGAATATTTATCCGGCAGAGCTGACGAAGGCCGCGAATACGCACAGAAGAAGGCCCGCGAACTTCGCGAGCGCGCGGAAGACTTGATTGAACGCAGCAAGGAGATCATGGCGCGGCAGAAAGACGCCCTCTCAACAGCGGTGGAAGCAGGCAAGGATACCTACAAGCGAGAATCCAAGGCTTCCTAGCTGTTCCAAGGAGTTCCTTCCATGTCTGGCTGGGTAGAAGCCTTCATAGTTATTGCGGCTGTGGCCATCGTGGTGCAGATGGGCATTTTGCTGGCCATGTTGGTCCAGATGCAAACCGCTATTCGCAAGTTCACCGGCATCGCTACCGATCTGCAGACTCGCGTGGAACCTATTCTTACGCGAATGAACCGGCTGCTTGAAGAGTCTGAAGGACGGATCTCCAACATCATAAGCGATGGTGCGGAGATTAGTCGTCTGGCCCGCGGACAAGCTCAGAAGATGGATCGCATCCTCACCGAGACGATTGAGCGGCTTCGCGTTCAGGTAATACGCGCCGACCAGATACTCACCGGTGCGCTCGAAGTAGTAGACGACGCCGGCACTAAGTTCCGCAAGACGCTATGGGCGCCCATCCGCCAAGCTTCCGCCGTGATGAAGGGTATCAAGGTGGGGCTGGACCTTCTGCGCCATCCGGAGGATCGCGAAACGGGCCCGGACGGTGCGGTCGAAGAGGACGAAGAATTATTTATTTGACCGCTGGTTTGCGCGCCGCTTGTAAAACATTCTCCTTGCCTGACTTCCGCCATTTTCTCTAAACCCGTTAGCGGATCCAACCGCCTCCCAGGACACGTTCGCCTGAATAAAACACCGCAGCCTGTCCAGGAGTAATGGCGCGCTGTGGCTCCCGGAAAATCACTCGCGCCGTTTTCGCGTCAAGCGGCGTCAGTTCGGCTTGGGCTGGTGCGTGGCGATTGCGAATGCGAACCATTGCCTCCAGGGAGCCGGTCGGCAACTCGTATGGAATCCAATTTACGTCGCGTACTTCGCAGATCGAACCGCGAAGCTCCTGGTCCTCTCCGACGACGAGGCGATTACGCGCGCGATCCAGAGCGACGACGTAGATAGGCCGCGCCGTCGCCAAGCCCAACCCGCGACGCTGACCCACGGTGTAATGATGCAGCCCCATGTGCCGGCCCAAAACTTCGCCGGAGGTCGAAACGATATCTCCTGATTCTTCCGGCAGCTTGCTTCCCTGCTCTTGCAAATATCCTTCGATGAATTTCACGTAATTGCCTGCAGGAACAAAGCAGATTTCCTGACTCTCCGGCTTCTCCGCTACCGGCACTTGTAAACGACGCGCAATTTCGCGTACTTCGTGCTTGGAAAGTTCGCCCAGCGGAAAATCCGTGCGCGCCAACTGCTCCTGCGTTAGGCCAAAAAGAAAATAGGATTGATCCTTGGATTCGTCTGCGGCGCGCAGTAATTCGTAGCGGCCGGTTTCTGAATTGTGGCGAACGCGCGCGTAGTGGCCCGTGGCGATACGCTCGGCACCAATCTGGCGCGCAGTGACCAGCAATGGATCGAACTTTACGTGGTTGTTGCACATGGTGCAGGGAATGGGAGTGCGGCCTTCGAGATAATCATTCACGAACGGCTGAATCACGTTCAATTCGAATTCGCGTTCGAAATTAACCACGTAGAAGGAAATGCCCAGGTGCTCGGCCACGCGCCGGGCATCGTAGACATCATCGTGGGAACAGCAGCGATGCTGCCGAGGGCCGCCGTGATTTTGGAGCTGCGGCAGGCGGCGCTGATTCCACAGCTGCATGGTCAGCCCGATAATCGACTGCCCGCGCTCGTGAAGCATTGCCGCAACCGTGGAACTGTCCACACCTCCGCTCATGGCTACCGCGAGGGTGGTTGCGGTCACACCGGGGCTCGCAGACTGAATCGAAGGCTCGAGTTGTACAGCCTGAGACATAAAATTGTCGCGAATTATTGTATCTGACTTTCCCTGAAAATATCGGATAAGCCGCGAACAGTGAGCTTTTATGACGCCGCAGACACGCTCAATGGCGAGAGGGAGCGCAAGCGTTCGACGACGGGCGGTATGACTTGAATAGCATGTTCGATTTCTTCCGCTGTAGTTGGATGCCCCAGGCTGAACCGCAGGCTTGAACGCGCCTGATCGGGCGAAAGGCCAATTGCGCTCAGCACGTGCGAGGGTTCGACCGCGCCGGAGGAGCAGGCAGCGCCTGTGGAACATGCAATCCCCTGCAAATCGAGCGCGATGACCAGCGCTTCTCCTCCCGCTGCTTCGAAACAGAGATTCGAGGTGTTCGCCGTGCGCTGCCCCCCTTTACCATTCACGCGCACACTGGGAATAGCGTTCAACAACGCGGATTCGAACCTGTCGCGTAGCGCGGACAAACGCACCGCGTCCGAGTCCAAATTCTTCATTGCCAGATCCGCAGCTTTGCCCAGCCCTACGATGCCCGGGACGTTCTCTGTGCCGGGGCGGCGGTCGCCTTCATGATGGCCGCCATAGAAGAGCGGGCCAAGCTCGGTTCCGGTGCGGACGTAAAGTGCACCGACGCCCTTCGGTCCGTAAAATTTGTGCGCCGAGATCGAGAGCAAATCGACGCCCAGGCAATTTATATCTACAGGCAATTTTCCTGCCGCCTGCACTGCGTCGCAGTGAAAATAGACGTCCTGCTCAGCGGCGATGCGACCGATCTCTTCGATGGGTTGGATCGTGCCCAGTTCATTATTCGCGAGCATCACGCTGACGAGCACTGTCTCCGGACGGATGGCTTCGCGGATATCGTCCGGATCGACAATTCCATTGCGGTCTGCAGGGACATAGGTAACATCGACAGCCTGTTTTTCCAGAGCCTGCGCGGAATGCAGGATGGCGTGATGCTCGATCGTGCTGGTAACCAGATGCTTGCGCGGCTGGCTGCACGGCGTGATTACGCCGAAAAGTGCGAGGTTGTCGGCTTCGGTGCCGCCGCAGGTAAAAACAATTTCCGATGGCCTAGCGCCGAGCAGCCTGGCAACCGATTCCCGCGCCATATCGACCGCTACTCGCCCGCGCTGGCCGGGCGTATGGATCGAGTTAGCGTTTCCAAAATTGCCGGCGAAATAGGGCAGCATGGCTTCGAGGACAGCAGGGTCCACCGGTGTGGTCGCGTTGTAATCGAGGTAAAGGCGCATTGCAAAATGCCCTATGATTCAGCATAGCGGCAGGTTGGTATAGGGTCAAGCTCGCGGCTCGGCCTGAATCGTTGCCTCGATCAACTCTACAGTGGTGGCCAGCTGAAGCTGGAAATACCGGCCTACAAAACGCTTTGTTAGCTTTGCGTTACTGGCTGGCGCAGGCTGTCTTGACAGTCTCCCGGGCCTCCGTTAGCGTCGGAAGAACGCAGCAGAAGGTGGTCTTAATCACGCTGCGCTAATCGAGGGAGCGAACTTGGCGCGTCCAATCATCACTTTGACGACCGATTACGGCACCGGCGACCACTTAGTGGGCGCGATGAAAGGCGTAATTCTCAGCATCAACCCCGAAGTCAACATCGTTGATATTACGCACAGAGTGATCGCTCATGACGTGCTCGACGGCGCGCTGACCGTTGGCCAGTTCTACAATTATTTTCCGCCCAAAACAATTCACCTGGCGGTGGTCGATCCCGGAGTGGGGACCGAACGCCGGCCGATCCTGGTGGCTGCGGACCAGCATTATTTTGTCGCCCCCGATAACGGAGTGCTTTCGGCGGTTTACGATCAGTCTGAATCGCTGAACGTCTGGCACATCACTTCGGAACATTATTTTCGGCAACCTGTGAGCAATACATTTCATGGACGCGATATCTTCGCGCCAGTGGCTGCGTGGCTTTCAAAAAACTGGCAGACCGCAAGCTTCGGCGAGGCGATTGAAGATTTTGTGCGATTCACTATTCCGAAGCCGAAAGTCAACGGAAATTCGATCAAGGCTGTGGTGCTGCGGCAAGATCACTTTGGCAACTTGATTACGAACCTGAAAGGCGAAGAAGCGCCGGCTCTGGTTGAACCGGGCGCGAAATTCAAGATTCGCGCAGGGAATGCCGAGATTACAAAACTGCTGCCCACGTTTGCGGCAGCGTCGGCTGGTGAGCCATTTGCAATTATTGGTTCCGGCGGATACTTGGAACTGTGCGTGAACAAGGGTAACGCAGCCCGGACGCTCGGGATTGTGCGTGGCGCGGAAATTTCGGTAGAGATCGAACCTGCCTAGAATTGCCCATGCTGGCTGTCCCAGCCCGGCCAGCAGGGAAGAGCCTGGCTTATGCCGGAGCCAACGAAAGGACGCTTTTTACCTCGCCAGCGACGTTACGATCAGGTAGGAGCGCATGCGTGGGTCCGTCCAATCGCGTAAGGCGTCGCCTAGAAGATTGAACGCCAGGACCGCCGTCATTACCGCTAACGCCGGAAAAATCACCAGGTGTGGCGCGTCGAAAACGTGCAGGCGTGCGTCGTTCAACATCGCGCCCCAGCTTGGCATGGGCGCTAGCACTCCAACCCCCAAAAAACTCAACGTGGATTCAGCCAGGATCGCGCCGGCCATGGCAATTGTCGCTTGCACCAGCACCGGCTGCAGGATATTCGGCATAAGATGGCGCATCAGTATGCGCAGGTGCGACGCACCCAGTGAGCGTGCAGCCAAGACATATTCCATTTCCTTCGCCTGCAATATTTGCGCTCGGGCCAGCCGCGCATATCCAGCCCAGCCCGTGACTACGAGCGCCAGGATTACTTTGTCGAGGCCGGGACCAAGGAATGCAGCAAAAGCGATCGCCAGCAGGATGCCGGGAAACGACAGAAACGCATTGATCAGCACGATGTTGACCAAGCGATCGAGCCATCCGCCGAAATATCCCGCCACCGAACCGATTGCCAGGCCGATGATTCCCGCACCGAAAACCACGCTGACGCTGACCAGCATGGAAACGCGCGTGCCGAAGATAATGCGCGAGAGAATATCGCGGCCAAGTTCGTCGGTGCCCATCCAGTGCGCGGCGTTCGGCGCCACCAGCCGCGCGGGCAAATTTTGCGCAATCGGATCGTAAGGGCGAAATCCATGGCGCCGCCAGCGCCACGATCAGCAGGATCAGAGTGAGTCCGAATCCCCAGCGGCCCGGAACGCTGCGGCGCAGGAACTCTTTCAGTTCGCGAGCAGCTACGCTGAAGTAGATGCGATCATTCGAACCGCACCCGCGGATCTACCAGCGCGTACACCATGTCGGTCAGCAGATTGACGAACACGTAGGACACAGCGATCAGCAGAATGCAACCTTGCAGCAACGGATAGTCGCGCGCGTTGATCGCCTGCACCGCGAGGCGCCCGATTCCCGGCCAGGAAAAAATAGATTCGGTGACGATTGTTCCGGCGAGCAGCGTGCCGAATTGCAGTCCGAGAATCGTGAGAATGGGAATCAGCGCGTTGCGCAGCGCGTGGCGAAACAGCACGCCGGATTCGGAGACGCCCTTGGCGCGCGCGGTGCGCACGTAATCGGCGGAAAGCTCTTCGATCACGGACGTGCGCACCATGCGCGTGAGAATCGCCGCGAGCGCGGCGCCCAGCGTGAACGCCGGAAGAATCAGGTGCGAGATGCCGCCGCGTCCGGTGACCGGCAGCCAGCCCAGCATTACCGCGAAAACCAGCATCAGCACGGGACCAAGCGCGAAATTTGGAAGCGAGAGGCCGAAGAGCGTGAGCACCGCCGACCGCGTGATCGGTTCTTTCGCCGCGTTTGTGCGCAGCCAGGACGCCCGGCGGGAATTCCAATCAGAGCGCAGACTCCGAGCGCCACGATCGCCAGTTCCAGCGTGGCAGGATAATGTTCGATGATCACTTTCGACACCGGCTGCTGAAAGCGGAATCGATTCGCCGAGATTTCCGTGCAGTACGCCGCTAAGGTAGCGCCCGTATTGCACGGGAATCGGCAAATCGAGGCCCAGCGCGTGGCGCAGTTGCTGCAGATCGTCGGCGCGCGCGCCTTCGCCGAGCATTTGCGCCACGGGATCGCCGGGAACGATGTGCGCGAGCAGAAAAACCATGGTGAGGATCAGCCACAGCGCGGGAAGCGCGAAAAGCAGGCGCAGTGAAATGTAGCGGATCATTGAGTGAGGATCCGCCCGGAAGATGGAATTGCGCGCAGCGCGCGCGTCGCCGGAGCCTTCGTCGGATTGCTTGGATTCACGCGCGGTCGCGGCGTCAGGCGCCGCGCTTCCGCGCATCAGCACCTGTTCTGCTGCTGCGCCATGTCCGCAATCCGCTGGCGCTGCGGTGCGTGCGCGCGACTTCCGCTACTGGCGATCGCGCCTGCGGGCCGCAGCGGCTTGATTTTCAGGCGCGAAACGCGGCGATGATCCATTTCCATCACCGTGAAGCGATAGCCGTCGGCTTCGAAGCTTTCGCCGCCGCGCGGAATAAAACCGAGGCGATTGAGCACGAAGCCGCCGACGGTTTCGTAGGACGGATCTTCGGGAAGCACGATGTTGTAGCGCGCTTCCAGTTCGCGGATTTTGATCGCCGCGTCGAAAATCATTCCGCCATCGGGCAAAGTGAGCGGGCGTTCGACCACGTCAAATTCATCGTGAATTTCGCCGACCATTTGCTCCAGGATATCTTCGAGCGTGGCCAGGCCCAGGATGCTGCCGAATTCGTCGACGATCATGGCCAGCCCGGTGCGGCGTGCACGAAATTCCAGCAGCAGTTCGCTGACGGGCTTGGTCTCCGGAACGATCGAGCGCGTCGCGCAAGACCGATCGCAGATTGAATTCCGCCAGCGGCTGATTTTCTTCGGCGCGGCGCGCGCGATCGAGCAGCACCCAGATCATGTCCTTGATGTGCACAAAGCCCAGAATGTGATCGAGCGCGCCCTCGTAAACCGGAATGCGCGAGCGTTGCGTAGTGGCGAACATGGTCATGATGTCTTCCAGGCTGGCGCGGGCGGGCAGCGCGTGCACGTCCGGGCGCGGGACCATGACTTCGCGCGCCTGGATTTGGCCTAGCTCCATCGCGGCTTGAATGAATTTTACTTCGGCGGCGGGCAGCAGGCCGCGATCGCGGGCTTGCTGAATCATGACCTGCAATTCTTCGGTGGACCGCACCAGGGTGTGGCTGTGCGGCGAAATCACACCGAGGGCGCGCACGATTTTTTCGGCGAAATCGTCGAGCAGATCGATGGCCCAGCGAAAGGTGTGCACAAACCAACTGAAAGGACGCGCGACGAGCAGCGCAACTCGTTCGGCGCGCGCGAGGCTCAGGCTTTTCGGAACCAGCTCGCCGAGCACAACCTGCAGTACCGTGAGCAGTCCGAAGGCGATGGCCAACGCTGCGCCGTGCGCGATCATCGCGGCCCACGGGCGTGGAATCCCTTGCACCAGCGGGCTGAGCATTCCGGCGAGCGTGATTTCGCCCAGATAGCCGAGCGAAAGGCTCGCCAGCGTGATGCCGACTTGCACGCCGGAAACCACGCGGCTGAGATCGGTGAGCAGAGACTCGACGACCTTTGCGCGCGCGTCTCCTTCTTCAACTAGTTGGCGTACGCGCGACTGGCGTACGGCTACCAGCGAAAATTCGGCGGCGGAGAAAAACGCGTTGATGCCCACCAGCGCGAGGACCGCGAAGAGTTGCAGCGCGATCATCGCAGCAGGTTCCCAAAAACAAGGCGATGGGTAGAGGGCGTTCCGCGCACAGTCAAGGCCGGTGGCGGAAATTGTAGTGCAAAGGAGGCTACGGGAGCCATCACCGCTGATTCTAGCAAGACCAGACGCGCAACGGGAGAGAACCCTGGCGGTCATGTGTTTTCGGCGGCTTAAATCGATGGCGGCACAGCCGAGCGTGTGGGAGTGGAAGGACTAATTCTTTGGCGCTCCTCCAGCCTGCAGGCGTGCATTGAAATCGGCCGACTTTCCCCGCGGAACGCTCAGAGACGTCCATTGGCCGCCGGCAAAATGCCTCGCCAAATAGACGATCTGTCCCACGTGATAGCGAATAGTGCGCCATTTGCCTCTGGATCGCCTGCATCACTGAATGCGGCTGGCTGCGAATCATAACGCAGCGGCCTAGATCGGCGTCCGTGAGAGGCGCCAGAGCGTCGAACAGGTACCGCCATCCCTGTTCCCACATCGCGAGCGTCCCGGCGCGCGTGTCCGGCGGCGCTTCAAATTCCGTGTCGCGATTGCGGTCGGGCTTTTCGCCGTCGGAGGTTAGAAAATCGACCCATCGCGAACGCATGTTGCCAGTCATGTGTTTGACGATGATCGCAATGGAATTTGACTCCGCATCAAGAGAAGCCGTCAGGGCCTCGTCAGGCGTTTGCGCCATGGCGCGCTCGCCCAGGCCCTTGTAGTAACGGAGCATATGCTCTGCATCTCTCACGTAGGAGGTGCTGAATTCGTGCGCCATGGGCGGATTTTCCCTCTTTCGGCTTGCGCCCGCAAGAGTTAGACAGATGCCATGGGGCGTGGCGTTGGATCGATCGACATTGCCTGACCTGGATGCGTGGGCTACACTGCGCGCGGCTGCCCCACGAACGACGATGACTCGCAACTCAGGCATCCTTGGCGTTGTCCTTCGCAAAATTGTTGCCGCGTTCCTGCTGATCGTCGTTCTGATATTGCTGCTGGGTTGGTGGTTTGTGCGGCGTTCCCTGGCGATGCTGGACGGCGATGCGCCCATTGCTGGATTAAAAGCTGCGGTCACGATCGACCGTGATCCATGGGGACGCCCTTGGATTCGCGGACAATCGGTGGAAGATGTTGTGACTGCGCAGGGATTTGTGATGGCGCAGGATCGCTTGTGGCAAATGGATTTGCTAAGACGAGCCGCCGCTGGCGAACTATCTGAGACTTTTGGTGCTGTGGCGCTCGATTTCGACACGGAGAATCGCACGCTGGGCATGAGGCAGGCCGCACAACGCGCCGTCAGCGATGCTTCGCCGGAAATTCGCGGCCTTCTGGAAGCGTACGCTCACGGCATAAACGAAAACATCACCCAGCGCCAGCAAAACTTCCCGCTTGAGTTCTCAGTCTTGAACTACAAACCCGCTCCCTGGACGCCCGCAGATACATATTTGATCAGTCTTTACATGTACAAAACTTTGACTTCTACATGGAAGCAGAAATTGAACCGGCAGTGGATCACGCAGAAAGTGGGACCCGATCATGCGCGGGATTTATTCGTCTCGGATTCCCCGCTCGACCATTTTGTGTGGACGGGAAATCAAGCATCAGCATCACTCACGCGAGAGTCGCGGCCGATTCCCAACGACCGGACTGCAGGTGAACATGACCCTCCTTTTGCACCTGCTATCTGGGAGGGCGCGCTTACATTTCTCGCGGAGTTTGAGCAAGAATCGCGGGAAATTATCGGCAGTAATAATTTCGTAGTCAGTGGCGCGCACACCGCTTCCGGCAAGCCGCTGCTCGCCAACGACACCCATCTGCAGCTGTCCGTTCCTGCGCTGTGGTATGTGATCCATCTGACCGCCCCAGGATTGAACGTTCAAGGTTTCGCGCTGCCCGGCGCGCCACTGGTAATTATCGGGCATAACGACCGCATTGCCTGGGGATTCACCAACAGCAACGTAGACGTGGCGGACTTGTATATCGAGACATTCGATCGCGCGAATCCGCTGGCGTATCACGCGAACGGCAAGATGCTCACGGCGGAAGTGCGCCACGAAACGATCCGCGTGCGCGGAAAACCAGATGTAAACCTCGATGTGATCGTTACGCGACACGGGCCCGTAGTTCATCGCGATTCCACCGAGCAAGGTGGTCGCGCTTATGCGCTGCGCTGGACGGCACTTGAACCGGGTGGGCTTGATTTTGGGTTTCCGCAGCTTGGCCAAGCACAGAATTGGCACGACTTCATTGAGACCACGCGCCACATTGCAGGGCCGGGACAAAATACGGTCTATGCAGACGTCGATGGCAATATCGGGTTCACCATTCCGGCGCGCATTCCGATTCGCGCAAACGGCAATGGCGCACTTCCCGTTCCCGGCGACAGCGACGATTACGAATGGAAAGGATATATATCGTTTGAGGATTTGCCTCGGGTGGTCAATCCTCCGGACGGCATTATTGCGACGGCAAATGCGCGCACCGTCGGGCCGGGTTACTACTATTACCTGTCCGACCGACAGGCGGGGCCGTATCGAACAGCGCGACTCTATGAACTTTTGTCGCAACGCACCGGGTTGACCGTCGCGGATTGCAACGCGATCCAGAATGACGTGGTCAGCCTGCCGAACCGGGCTCTCGCCGGTTTTCTCGTGCGAGCCGCAAAGGTTAAGCCTCCCGGCGATCCCAGAGCTCAGCGGCTGATTGCAAAATTGCAAGATTGGGACGCCCGGGCATCAGCGGACTCAATTGAGACTTCCTTCGTTGAGTTCACGCGGCATGCGCTTTTCCGTCACCTGCTCGCGCCGTATTTGGGCGACGAGGTCACTAAGTATGAGCTTTGGGAGCCGCAAAGCGTTTACAACGACGTATGGTGGCGCGACAAAGTGTTTCTTGAAAATACGCTGCGCGCGCGGCCGGTATGGTGGCTGCCCGACGGATTTTCAAATTACGACGATTTGTTGATGGCCAGCGCAGAGGAAGCCCTTGCATCTCTGCAAAAACTGACAGGACAGGATGACGAAGAGGCTTGGACCTGGGGCCGCCTCCATCCACTCGATATGGTCGCATCCGCTGGGACGCTCGGGCTTGCTGCACCGGGTCCTGAGTATTGGACCCTATGCCCAAGACGGCACCGTCGATACGGTGCGGGCGATGGGAGTAGGACACGGTCCCGCGATGCGATTTGTTGCCGATCTTTCGAATTTCGACCAATCGCTGATGGAAATTCCCACGGGGGAATCCGGGCAGGATGGGAGCCCGTATTATCGTGACCAGTTTCCCGAATGGTTCGCAGGCCGCGGAATTCCTGCGCCGTTTTCAGCCTCTGCGGAAGACAGGGTCCGTGGGCATCGGCTGATGTTGCTGCCGGCAACCGGGAGCGCGGCATTGCCGCAATGAGACCATCGCGATAGAATTCGGATAGTCGCAGGATGCCCAACTGCACGCGAACCTAGTGAGGGAGCGCGCCTTCAGCTTATGTTTCTCTGCCTTCTCTGATGTCATGACACAAGCGTCTCTGCGGTTGGGAATTTGCCGCCAACAGCCCGAGTGCGCAAATTGAGGCCTAATGAGTCCAGTACCGAATAAATCAGCTGTGCCGGCGGAACCTCCCAAGAAGGGAGACTTCGAAAAATCTCTCACGCGGCTCGAAGAAGTGGTGAAGCGGCTGGAGAGCGCGGATTTGTCGCTGGACGAAGCGATGACAGCTCTTCGAGGAAGGCGTGAAGCTTTCGCGCGAATGCCAGACGCAGCTGGAAGAGGCGGAGGGCCGCGTGGAAATTCTGCTGAAGAAAGCGGACGGGAAAATTGTGGCTGAGCCGTTTGATCCGGGAGAAGAAAATAATTAGCTTTCTTATTCGGTCTTTATTCGGCGCCTGATTCAGTCCATCCGCACCGAGACTATGACCGTCCCCGATTTTTTCGAAAACGACCGAACCACCGTTGAGGCGGCGCTGCAGGAACTTATGCCGCCCGAACATGCGCTGCCAACTTCGATTCATCGTGCCATGCGCTACAGCGTGTTTGCCGGCGGGAAGCGGATTCGTCCGATCCTGTGCATGGAAGCCGCGCGAATGTTTTCGGCCGCGCAGCAGGGCGCAGTGCAGGTCGGCTGCGCGCTCGAATTGATTCATACCTATTCGTTGATTCACGATGATCTTCCCGCGCTCGATAACGACGATCTTCGCCGCGGCAAACCCACCAACCATAAAGTCTTCGGCGAGGCGATCGCGATTCTGGCGGGAGACGCGCTGCTGACTCTGGCTTTTCAGACGCTGGCGATGGCTCCGGTCGAGCCGCAGCGGCGCCTGACGATTCTGGCAATGATCGCGGAAGCGGCCGGCACGGACCGCGGAATGATTGGCGGGCAGGTGGCCGATCTGGAAGCCGAAGGAAAGACTTCCGACACAGCGATGCTGGAATACATTCACCGCTCGAAAACCGCGGCGTTGATTCGCGCTTCGATCGTCGCGGGAGCGATTGCCGGCGGCGCGGATCGCGACGACGTCACGCGCTTGCTGGAGTTTCGGCGAAAATATCGGCTGGGCATTTCAGGTCGTGGACGATATTCTGGATGTTGAAGAATCGTCTGCGGCGCTGGGGAAAACGGCGGGCAAAGATCAGGCGCAAAAGAAAGCCACTTATCCGGCTTTGCATGGGCTGGAAGTTTCGCGTGACATCGCTGCGGACCTGGAAGCCAAGGCGCTCAAGGAACTCGATTTTTACGGCGAGCGCGCAACGCAGTTGCGACAATTGGCGCAATTTCTGGTGGCGCGGCGCTCGTGAGCGAGTTGATGGTCACTATGTTGCAAGACATTGTGTGAGACCGCACCCGTACGATGTGGGCTTTAAAGCGGATCTCGCTCCACGCATGAAATCAAAGCGCTACGTTGGTTCTGTGGTTGAATCTGATCGCAAGGTATCGCAAGCCTGAAAAAGCACGCCTGGACGTTTTGATTGTGGAGCGCGGGCTCGCGCCCTCGCGCGAGCGTGCGCAAGCCATATTGCTGGCAGGCAATGTCCTGGTGAATGGCCAAAAAATGGAGAAGCCTGGGACGCAGATCGCTGTCGACGCACGCGTCGAAATTATCGGCGATACCCTGCCGTACGCCAGCCGCGGCGGGTTGAAACTGGAGGGTGCGCTGGAAGATTTTGGCGTCAGTCCACAGAGATCTGCCTCGATGTTGGGAGTTCGACCGGCGGGTTCACGGATTGTCTGCTGCAACATGGAGCGGCACGAGTGTTCGCGGTGGATGTTTCTATCGACCAGCTGGACTGGAAATTGCGGCAGGACCAGCGCGTGACGACCGTCGAGCGGAATGCCCGTTATTTGCGCACCGACGATATTCCGGAGGCCCCGCGCTTAGTGACTATGGACGTGTCGTTTATTTCGGTCGGCGAAGGTATTGCCGGCGGTCGTACCTGTCGCTGCTCCTGGCAGCGATTTTTTGATTCTCATCAAGCCGCAATTCGAACTGGAGAAAAGGAAATCGGCAAGGGCGGGATTGTGCGGGATCGTTGCTGCACCAGAAAGCTATCGAGCGCGTAGAATCAGCCGCGATTGCGGCTGGCCTGGAATTGCTCGGGGTACGTCCCAGCCGCCTTCCCGGGACCGAAGGCAATCAGGAATTTTTTCTCCACGCTCGCGCGCACGGGTAGAGTAGAATTCTGCCTCCAATATGATTCGCGCCGCCGGCATTATCTGCAAACCAATCCCCGAAATGGTCTCCGCCGTGGTGCCGGCACTCGCTGGATGGCTGCGCGCGCGCAAGATCGAGGTTTTTCTCGATGAGCAAACGCGAGCACTCATCGGGCCGAACGCCCCCGCCGTGCCCCGATCGCAAATGGCGGAAAAAGTTGATTTGCTGATCGTGCTGGGAGGCGATGGAACCTTGCTCGCTGCCGCGCGAGCGCTGGGGGGACGAAGGGTTCCGATTCTCGCCGTGAATCTGGGCGGGCTCGGATTTCTAACCAGCGTGACGCTCGACGAGCTTTATCCGGTGCTCGAAACGATTCTCGCGGGCGAGCACCTTACCAGCGAGCGGATGATGCTGGAAGCAGAAATCGTCCACAGCAGCAAACCCGCCGAGCGGTTGACCGCCTTGAACGATGCCGTTGCAAATAAGGCCGCGCTTGCCCGCATGTTGGATTTTGATGTGCACGTGGATCATCACCACGTGGGCCGCTATCGCGCGGACGGCCTGATCGTTGCGACGCCCACAGGTTCAACGGCCTATTCACTGGCCGCGGGCGGCCCGATCATCCATCCGGATTTGGATGCTTTTGTGATTACGCCGATCTGCCCGCATATGCTCACGAATCGTCCGTTGGTGATCCCCGATACGGCGCGCGTGGAATTGCATTTCCCGGCAACCGGCGAGCCGGTGTTCTTCACGATCGATGGCCAGGTGGGATTTCAACTCCAGCCGCAGGACCGGGTGGTGATCACCAAGGCAGCAACCAAAGTTCAAGTCGTACGGCCGCCGCGAAAAACATATTACGAAATTCTGCGCAGTAAGTTGCGTTGGGGAGAGCGCTAAGGAGCCAGTGCTGCGAGAAACACGGGACGGACCCGGGCTATTTAACCTTCAGCACAACCAGGGTGCGATCGTCGAACGGATGTGCGCCGCCTGAAAATGCGTCGACTTCCTCGAGAATGTGATCCGCAATTGCGTCGGCTGTCAGTTGATGGGTAGCGGCAATAATCTGCCCGAGGCGCGGATGACCAAAAAATTCCAGTACGGGATTTTGCGTGTCGCCGATACCGTCGGAGTGAAACACCACTACGTCGCCTTCGTTCAGGATGTAGCTGCGCTGGTCGTAAGTCGCGTCTTCAAACATTCCCAGCGGGAAACCGGCCAGCGGAATTCGTTCGCAGTGTCCTGCGTGGTACAGAAACGGCTCTTCCTGCCCGGCGTTGGCAACCCGCAATTTGTGACGCCCGCGGTGCCAGGTGGCGAAACAAAGAGTCATGAAGCGGCCTTCGATGCGGCGCTCGCCGAGGAATCCATTGATAGCCCGCAGCATTTCGGCCGGGCGATGCTTCTGCGGACCCAAGCTGCGCAGCGTACCAATGGCGACAGCGCCATAAAGCGCGGCCGCGCTTCCCTTCCCGCTGACGTCACCCATGGCAATTGCCAATTCCTGTGGACCATAACGCAGAAAATCGTAAAGGTCGCCGCTGAGTTCGCGCGAGGAAACAACTCGCGCGGCGATATCGAGACCGAATTCCGGCCCGGGCAATCGCGGCAGCAGCGCACCTTGGATGCGCCGCGCAGCGCTCAGATCGCGCTCCATGCGCGCTTCGTCGCGGGCCACTCGCTCGTAGAGGCGCGCGTTCTCGATGGAAACGGCAAGGTGCGCGGCTAGAATCGAAAGCGCTTGCACATGGTCCGGAGTGAAATAATTAAGCTTCGGGCTTTCCAGATCCATCACGCCGATGACGCGATCTTTATTCAGCATCGGCACGGCCAGTTCTGAGCGCGTCTCGGGATTGATAAGCAGATAGCGCGGATCGAGTGTGACGTCCGGCACGACCACGGCACGCTTCAGCGCCGCCGCAGCGCCCACGATGCCTTCGTGCGCGGGCACCGCGAATTTTTCCTGCACGCGCTGGCCGAATTTCACGGTGACGCGATGGCGGAACACCTTGTCGGATTCGTCGTACAGCAGAATGCTGAAAATCTGGTAGTTGATCAGGCGTTTGGTTAGTTCAGCGGCGCGCCGCAGCACTTCTTCGACCGATAGAGTTGAGTTGGCTTCGCGACTGACTTCGTTCAGCAAAAGCAGCGTTTCGGCTTGATTGCGCTCGTGCTCGTAGAGCTTGGCGTTTTCGATTGCTGTGCCGATCCGCGAGGCCACGAGCGTCAAAATGTTCTGCTGATCGGGTGTGAAGTAATCGAGCTCACTGCTTTCGATGTCCAGTACGCCGATGACGCGGCCGCGCACGATCAGCGGCACCGCGAGCTCCGAGCGGACGCCATCGAGCGCGTTCAGGTAGCGCGGGTCGGAACGCACATCGCCCACGCGAATGGCCTGGCCGGTCGTTGCCGCCGCGCCGATAATTCCTTCGCCCATCGGGATGCGCCAGTGATCTACAACTTCCTGGCGATGCCCAATGGCAAAGCGGAAATACAATCTGGTCGGTGCCCTCTTCCGGCAGCAGTACGGCGAATACTTCGTAATCAATCAGGCGCTTGATCAGCGCGGCCGCATTCGGCAGAACTTCATCCAGATTCAGCGACGCGTTGATCTCCTGGCTGATTTCCGCCAGGATGGCGAGCGTCTCCGCCGGAACCTCAATTTTCGAATTGAGTTTTGTCGCGTCCATTTGATGTAAGTTGAAACGCCCCAGCCCCCGCTGAGAAACTGCACGATGCGCACCGGGCACACTTGCACGCGCCGAGCAAACGCAAAATCAATTCATTATAGCAGGCAGGAAAGAAGGCCTTGCCGCGGGACCTGCGAAAATGTTTTTGCTTTCAATATTTCTCGCTGTCAGAACCTGGCAAGAACTGACGAGGAAGTTCCAGATCGCACCTGCTCGATGATTTTTACACCGGCGCTCGCGCCGATGCGCGTGGCGCCTGCTTCCACCATTTTCTGCAGGTCCTCGAGGGTGCGCACGCCTCCGGCGGCTTTGATGCCGTGTCCGGCGCCGATCGTTTCGCGGATCAGGCGAACATCTTCGGGCGTGGCGCCGCCGAAGCTGAAGCCCGTGGAGGTTTTGACGAAATCCGCGCCGGCATTTCTTGGCGGCGAGCGACGGCTTGAATTTTTTCTTCGCGGGTAAGCAGCGCCGTTTCCAGAATGACCTTGCAGATCCCGCCGCCTGATGGCGGTTCGGACGACGCCGTGGATATCTTCCTCGACCGCATCGACGCGGCCGGATTTCAGCGCGCCGATGTTGATCACCATATCTATTTCCTGAGCGCCGCGCTCAAGAGATTCTTGCGCTTCGAACACTTTCACTTCTGGCAGTGTGGCGCCCAAGCGGGAATCCGGCTACGGTGCAAACTTTGACGGCGCTGCCGCGCAGAAGTTCGGCGGCCTAAGGCTACGTTCCACGGATTCACGCAGACGGAAGCGAAATCGTAATTCGAGCGCTTCGTCGCAGAGTTTGCGAATTTCGTCGCGCGTGGCGTCTGGCTTCAGCAGGGTGTGATCAATCAAACCGCGCGATTTCGGATTCGCTGAGTGCCATGGTCATTCGGTAGGAAGCGTCAGGATGCAGACGTCCTTTAGATTGCGATAGCGTTCGGCGTAATCGAGGCCGTAGCCAACCACGAAATCGTTGGGAATCTTGAATCCGACGTAATCGGCTTTGACGTCCTTGATCCGGCGCGACGGTTTATCTAGAAGTGCGGCGACTCGCAAGGATTTCGGTTTGCGTTGCTCGAGGACGCGCAGCAGGTAGGTCAGTGTGATGCCGGTGTCGAGTATGTCTTCGACCACGATGACGTTGAGACCTTCGATGCTGCTGTCGAGATCTTTTATCAGGCGCACCTGGCCGGAGCTTTCCTTATTCTTGCCGTAGCTGGAGACAGCGATGAAATCAATCGAGGTTTCGAGATTGATTTCGCGCACCAGGTCGGAAAGAAAAATGCACGCGCCCTTTAGCACGCCGATCAGATGGACGCGCTGCCCCGGCGAAATCCTTGGTGATTTGGTGCGCCACTTCGCGCACGCGTTTTTGAATGGCCGCGCGGCGAATCAAGACTTTCAGTTTTTCTTGGCCGGCTACCACGGGCATTTTTTGAAGCGCTCCCTGAAAGAGCGGCTACTTTAGCGTAGGGAGCGGCGATTGACAAGGAGAGCGACGGCGAGGTGAAGACCATGACGGAGGAGAACCGCGGACGCGCGAAGAACACATAGAAAGGCAACACCAGTTGCAACGGCTGCCCGGTCCCACAATGCGGGACCGGCCGCTACAGAACCCGAAACAAATTCAAAAGCAAAAGAGCCGGCGGGACACCGGCGCTACGAACGGCAACATCAATTTACGTGCGGCGGGTCAGCGGAGATAGCCCCAGGTGTGGAGGCGGTCGCTGTCTTCTACCCAGCGGTCGCCGATGTCCGTGCGGTAGTACATGTTGGGGATGAGGACATTTTTGATTCGCGAGTAGACCTGAGTTTGCGCTTGCTTCATGGTTTGGCCCAGGCCGACGACTACCAGGATTACGCCGGACGTGCCGGCCACCAGCCACTGGCCGTTCACTTGTTTTACGTCTTCGATGTGCATTTCGTCGGTGGGAGGCTTTTTGAAAACGATTACGGCATTTTTGGAGAAGGAATCGAAGGTTTCATCGTCGTCGAAGGGAAATGGTGGCACGACGATGCGCACGCCGATCTGGAAGCCGCTGCGAACTTTCAGTTTCGGATCGTTTCCGTTCGCCAGATCCCAGAAGAACTGGCCGATGGGCGTGATCATTCCGGCTTGCTGGATGCTGATGGTGGGATAGCCAAAGCGCGAAGTGAATTCCAGCGGATAGATGCCGTGGTGGTTCACGATGCAATTCAAATCTATGTATCCGATGTAGCCTTCTTCGGCGAGTTTGGTTCTCCATTTTCAGCAGTGTCTGGTCGAAGAGATGGTTGGCTTCGCTCCAGAACATGGTGGTGCCCATTTCGCCCGTGGGCGGCCCATTTTCGCCGGGGAATAGTTTTTTGTGCTCGAAATTGATGTTGATGGGATAGACGAAACTTTTGCCGTTGAAGAACGCGCCGACGGCGACTTCTACTCCGGTTACGCGGCGCTGGAGTTGGAAAACTTTGATTTCGTCGGAGAGGGCCTTTTTGTAGGCTTCGAGCATGTGGATTACGTCCTGCCCGTCGTCTTCTTCGCCGACGAAGAGGCGGCGCTTGACGTTTTGCGCCTCGCCGCTGGGTTTGATGACGTAGCGGCCGGGATTTTGCTCCACGTGTTCGATGGCATCATCGAAAGATCGAAAATTCGCCATAGGGAATGATGTTGACGCCGGCGTTCTTGAGCTCTTCCTGGCCGAAGGAGCGATCGTCTTCCAGGCGGTCGGTGTAGGGCGTGCCGCCGATTACTTTCTTTCCCGGCTGCGCGCAGATTTTTGGCTTTTTCGCCCTGGCCGAGGGTGTCGTCGAAGATGAGGATGTCGGCCCAGTCCGCGTCCTTTTCCCAGTCTTTTGATTTGGCGACGAAGCCGTCGGCGATGTCGCGTTCCTTCTTGTCTTGGATGTAGTAGCGGACTTCGTGGCCCTCTTTGGAGACTTGCCAGGCGATGTCACTGATGAGGCCGGTGAGCGAGACAAACAGGAAATTCCGCTTTTCCATCCGATATTTTCTCCTCGAGTTCTGGTGGCCCGCTCATTCAGGAGCGAGCGCCTCAGCATACTATTAGCGGAGTGTTACGGGCGCGTTAATGGTGATTTTTCTGAAAGCTTGCGCGGATTTCAGGTAGGTTAGATGCGGGGGTGCGCGTATGAGGGAAGCGAAGATGCCGGAACCGTGGTTGCGTGGGACGCTGACGGATGTTGCGCCGGTGCGGCGCGCAGTGCTGCACGCTTTGGAGCTCGCGCGGGAGGATTGAGGCGCTGGTGCGGGGACTTGAGCAACACGGAATTGAATGCGCGTCCGGAGGGAATCGCACCGGTGGCGTTTCATGTGCGGCACATTTCGCGGAGTATTGACCGGTTGTTGAGCTATGCGGAGGGAAAGCGGCTTGACGACGCGCAGATGGTGGCGCTGAAGACGGAGCTTGATGCCGGCGCGACGCGCGACGAATTGTTCGCGGAATTGGAAGCAGCGCTGGCGCGCGGGGCTGTACGCGTCCGGCAATTTGACGACGACGCTTTGGAGGAGCCCCGGCCTGTCGGCGTGAAGTTACTTCCGACGACTGTGGCCGGGCTGCTGGTGCACGTAGCGGATCACACGCAGCGGCACGTGGGACAGGCGATTACTACGGCTAAGATTGTTGTTGCGCGACGAAGGTGATGTAAGAACCATGAGCGACCGAACAGCTTGCCGTGGGGCCGCAACTGACTGAAAAACAGAAGGGGCGGGCTCGATGAGCTCGCCCCTTTTGTTTGTCTGCTCCCCTTTTTGCTGAATGGATGTCAGTCAGCCGATGCTGCCTGGCGCATTTCTTTTTTCTGGGGCGTAGGGAGATGCAGCGGCTTCGCTTCCTGGAATTGCGCGGCTTCGGTGGAACCGGCTAGCGCGGTGGTGGAGGCGGTGCCGCCGGTGATCGCCTGTTGCACGGTGTCGAAGTAACCGGTGCCCACGAAGCGCTGGTGTTTCACGGCCTCGTAGCCGAACGCCTGCTCGCTGGCAAATTCCTTTTCCTGCAGGCGGCAGTAGGCGGTCATGCCGTCCTGTTTGTAATTGCGCGCGAGTTCGAACATGGAAAGGTTTAGCGCGTGGAATCCCGCCAGCGTGATGAACTGGAATTTGTAACCCATCGTGCGCCAGCTCGCGCTGAAACTTCGCGATGGTGTTGTCGTCGAGATTCTTTCCGCCAATTGAACGAAGGCGAGCAGTTGTAGGCCAGCATCTTGTTTGGATACTTAGCGTGAATCGCTTCGGCGAATTGGCGTGCTTCGCCGAGATGCGGCTTCGAGGTTTCGCACCAGATCAAGATCGGCATAGGGCGCGTAGGCCAAGCCGCGAGCGATCGCGGATCGCAGGCCGCCGCGAATTTTGAAGAAGCCTTCGGGCGTGCGTTCGCCCGTGAGGAACTTTCGGTCGCGCGGGTCAATGTCGCTCGTGAGCAGGTGTGCGCTGTCGGCGTCGGTGCGCGCCATGATTAAGGTGGGCACATCCATCACGTCGGCGGCCAGGCGTGCGGCCACGAGTTTCTGGATGGCTTCAGCTGTCGGCACCAGACACCTTGCCGCCCAGGTGGCCGCATTTCTTCGCGGAAGACAGTTGATCTTCGAAGTGAACGCAGGCCGCGCCGGCTTCGATCATCGCTTTCATTAATTCAAATGCGTTGAGGTTACCGCCGAATCCTGCTTCCGCATCGGCCACGATCGGCGCGAACCACTCGACGCCGTTCTTTCCTTCGGCGTGATGGATTTGATCGGCGCGCGCAACGCTTGATTGATTTTTTTCACTACATTCGGAACGCTGTCGGCCGGATACAAGCTTTGGTCAGGATACATTTGCCCGGCATCGTTGGCGTCGGCCGCTACTTGCCAGCCGCTCATGTAAATGGCTTTCAGTCCTGCGGCCGACCTGCTGCACGGCTTGGTTGCCGGTGAGGGCTCCCAGCGCCGACACGTATAGATCGTCCTGCAGCAGTTGCCAGAGCCGTTCTGCGCCCATGCGGGCTAGCGTGTGCTCGATGTGAACGGAGCCGCGTAGCTGTTCCACGTCCTTCGCGGAATAAGGGCGAGTGATGCCTTCCCAGCGGAGGTCTGTTTTCCAGGAATGTTCAAGATTCTTATGATTGCCGTTGCCATTTTTAGTCATTTTCACACCTTCGTCGATTGGAAATTGGGCCCGGGTCGAAACCCCGCGTACGGCGCGAGCCAGCAGCGAGTATGGGCCTTATAAGTAATCAGTCAAACTGATTGTCATTATCATGTTGATAGAATATGGTTATCAGGCGTTCCACGGGCAGTACCGCACTCGGTGTATGACCGGCTGCGCGTTTCAACGCATCTCCGTGGTTCAAAGGGTCTCGAACGGAATCCGCTCGTGGAAATCGATCAGATCGAAACGTTTCTGGCGGTCGTAACGTACGGCGGATTCCATCGCGCGGCGGAGGCTCTGCGCATTAGCCAGCCTGCGGTGAGCGCCCGCATTCAGTGCACTCGAAGATTCACTCGGAGTGAAGCTTGTTCGCCCGGGTCCGCGGGAGCTTTTCAGTTTCGCCCGCAGGAAAGGCCTGGCCCCTCATGCCGAACAACTTTTGCGCGACGTGACGCGTGCGCGACAGGCCGTCCACGAGCTGCAGCCATCGGCGGGCGGAGCATTGAGCCATCGCTGCCGCGCTTTCGGTGTGCACCTATTTCCTGCCCGACGTAATGAAGGATTATCAGGCGGCGAATCCCAAGGTGATGGTCAGTTTGCGGTCTGGCACTTCGATCGCAGGTGCTGAAAATGGTCCTGGATGGCGAGGCGGAAATTGGCGTGGCGCGATCGTTAAATCATCCCGAAGTGGAGACCATGACGCTGCGCGACGATCCGCTGATTCTGGTCGGGCATCCGAATCACCCTGCAGCCCGCAAACGGCGCGTGCGACTGCAGGAAGTCGAGTCGATGCCGCTGATTTTTTTCGATCGTGGATCGAGCGATTGGACGCTGAGTCAGGGCTTGTTTCGGCGCGCAGGCCAATTGCCCAATACCGTTTTGGAAGTGGAGACCATTGAAGCGGCTAAACGTATGGTAGAACGCAAACTGGGATTAAGTTTTCTGCCGCAGATCGCGGTGACCCACGAATTGCGCAACGGCAAGCTCGTGGCGATCGAGATAATCGACGTCGAGCCCTTGCGGCGCAATCTTGGACGTGATTTACCCGCGCCATCGCGCCCTTACGCGAGATGCCCAGGCGTTCCTTCAATTGTTGCAGGCGGCAGCCAACGAGCAGACCTTGTCGCGGAAGCCCCGGAATCGTAAGCGCTGAAGCGGACAGTCTGCCGATAATTAAGCTCGCCGATGGGTTAACATTATTGCCGACTGGCATACCAGCAGGGCCGGTAGCCTAAATGCGGAAATAGGGAGTGAACGCAGGTTTCGATTTGGGGCTGATCGGTGAAAATCTCCATTTTGCCGTCTTTCAGCGGGGTGCCGTAGTACGAGGTTACGGTGCCGAGGCCTCTGTTCCCACGCATTCTAAGTTGCAGTAATCCGTAATCGCCCGCGTAGATCACAACGAACACAAAGACCGCGATGATTGCAACGCGCTTCGCAAGACTGCCTGAATACTCCATCAGCTTTCCCAGAAGCGGCGGTTCGCTGTGGCGAAGATTGTGTCTGCGAATCTCATTTGATCTGGCTTTTGATCGACAGAAGCTCCACTTCGAATATCAAAGCGGAGTTCGGCCCAATTTCGCGGCCCTGGCCGCGGGGACCGTATCCGAGATCAGACGGGATGAAGAGCTGCCATTTCGAACCCACAGGCATCAATTGCAAAGCTTCCGTCCAGCCTTTGATCACTCCGGTCACCGGAAAAGTGGCCGGCTGTCCGCGTTTGTAAGAGCTGTCGAATTCCGTGCCGTTTACCAGCGTGCCGCGATAGTTGCAGACTACGGTATCGGCAGCTGTAGGTTTCGGTCCGGTCCCTTCGGTTAGAATCTTGTACTGCAGGCCGCTCGGTAGCGTGACTACGCCTTCTTTATCTTTGTTGGCAGCCAGAAATTCCTCACCGTCTTTTTTGTTCGCTTCCGATTCCGTCTGCAATTTCTCTTGCATGCGCTTACGCAAGTCGGTTTGCAGCGCAACCATGGTGGCCTTGGCTTCATCAGCGGTCATCAAGGTCTTGCCGCCAGCCAGCGCGTCTTGTAGTCCGCGCGCCACGATAGCCGGATCAACGTCAACCAAGTCGCGAGGAACGCTTTTCCCCATGTTCATGCCGATGGCGTAGCTGTTTTTGTCCTTATCGGTCGTGAGAGTCAGCGGAGGTGTGGTCTTTGAGGTCGCGGCGCGATGAGTCGTACCGGAGTTCTCGCCCGCTGTTTTCGAACCCGATGCCGGGGCCGTCTTGCTGGCGGCACCATCCTGAGTCTTGGCCGCAGTTGCGGGTGGCGTTTTTTTCACGGGGGCCTTCGCTGCGGAATCCCCCGTTGCTGAACCTTGAGAGCCGGATGGCGCCGACTGTCCCGCGGGCTGCGTTTGTTGCCCGTTTGAGGGCGTATTCTGGCGCGCCGCAGCGCTCCCTGCCAATAGCAAGGCTCCTGAAAACAAAATCGTAACCATCACAATCGCAATATCGTATGTTTTTCGCATGGCAGGTATTCTCGCACTGGAACGCGCGATTGCGCAAATTGAGGAAACCGCCGGCCTACCACCACCTAACCGGATTAACAGGCGGATTGACCGGTTTGAGCCACCGGCTCGGCGGGAAGCACGTTCGTCGACTCGTGCACCGCGATATCGAGAGGACCGCGGCGTTGCATAAACGGTCCCCAGGTTTCATCGATGGAGCAAGGAAGATGAAGCGGTTGCAGCCGGACCAGTGGTAACGGTAACGCTGATTCCAGCAGGCGGCGCGCGCGTGGGCTGTTGGTCATGTGGAAATGCTCGCGCAGGATGTGGCGCAGCCATTCTTCTTCGGTCAACAGCATGCTTTCCCTGCTTTGCTCGCTGCGATAGGGAGTCTCGCGGGATTTGACTTTATCCGTGTCACCAATCTGCGCTGGGCGCACGAATTCGGGATTGTAGTTGCCTTCTGAAAGCGCGTCGCGCAGAACATAGGTAAGTCCGCCGGTCATTCCAGAACCTAAATTCATTCCGGCTGGGCCGAGGATCATGACGATGCCGGCGGTCATATATTCGCAACCGTGCTGCCCGACACCCTCAACAACCGCCAGCGCCCCGCTATTGCGGACAGCAAAGCGCTCGCCCGCTCGTCCGGCGATGAACAGTTTCCCGCTGGTGGCGCCGTATAGCACGGTGTTTCCCGCGAGCACGTCACCGCGTTGCGCTGCAACGGCCCCCGCGCTGATGGCGATGGTGCCGCCGCTCAGACTTTTTCCGACATAGTCGTTGGCGTCGCCGAACAGTTTGAAGCGCAGGCCGGAGATCAGAAATGCGCCGAAGCTCTGTCCGGCGGATCCGCGAAACTCGCATTGCAGGGTCTTAGCGCCCAGACCTTCGAAATTCGTGCGGCGAAGGACATAGCCGCTGAGATGCGCGCCGACGCTGCGGTCCGCGTTACAAATGGGTGAAAAAGGCTGAGCTTGGAGCGGTGGCTTGACGTGTTCCACGCCGATCAGAAGCTTGCGGCGAATGTCGATCGCGCTCTCCGGAAGCTGCATTTCGATGAGCGCAGCGAAGCTGGGGCGATTTTGCGGAGTAGCGGACGCCGGTTTCGCCGGCTCAAGCAGAGGGGCGAGTGAACGGGCGGCCCAGTCGTTGCGCGGCCGCAACTTCTCAGCGGCGCCGATGATTTCCGCGAGCGAACCAACACCGATAGCCGCCATGCGTTCGCGAACTTCCGCGGCAACCCCGCGAAAATAAGCCATCACCATTTCGGGATTGCCTGCGAAACGAGCGCGAAGCTTTTCGTCCTGGGTGGCGATGCCGACCGGGCAGGTGTTGAGATGGCATTGACGAGCCATAACGCAACCTATGGCGAGGAGCGTCGCGGTACCAAAACCAAACTCGTCAGCGCCGAGAAGTGCGGCGATGAGCACATCACGGCCGAATTTGAATCCTCCGTCGACGCGCAGCCGAACGCGATCTCGGAAACCCGCGCGCAGAAGCGCCGAGTGAGCGTCGCGAAGCCCAACCTCCCAAGGCAGGCCCGTATTTTTGATCGAAGTGAGCGGCGACGCGCCGGTGCCGCCGTCGAAACCAGCAATGGTGATGACGTCCGCGCCTGCTTTCGCCACTCCAGCGGCGATGATTCCAACAC
>CAWJGI010000045.1:0-95532 GCA_963842255.1 uncultured Acidobacteriota bacterium
GGATGTTGCTGGCGGAAGTCGTCGCGCGGCTGAATCTCGGGCTCGCGCTCGGCGAGGATCTGCTGCAGCTGCTCGATCAGCTCCTGCAACTCTGCTCGAGTAAATTTTTTGCAGAGCCAAAGGACCAAGCGTGCTACGTTGGCCATGGCGGTGAGCCTCTCGGGAACCTGGCGGGTTCCTTGCATGTTGTCTTGGGAATTAAAAGAGAGACTCCACCGCCTTTTTCTTTTTCGGTCAAGCCGGTTCTACCAATCAGGGCACAACCAGGGGAAGAGCTAGGCGGTAGCGAGCGGAGCAAACAGAGGGACAGCTACGACGAAGCCCTGCAAAAACCGCATGGCTTCGTCGGCTAGCGAGTGTAGCGAGCCGTCCGCGGCGTCAAGGGTCTGCGATGAGCGCCCCGCTGCGCGGGGCGCCCTTGACTCCGCTCCCGGCTCGCAGGATTTCTCGGCTCAGGGGGGAGAGACGCCGAAGTCGGGATGAAGGCACAGAATTCAACCAGCTAGCAGCTTAAAAGCTGAGAACTTTTGGCAGTACGTGCCCAGATCGAAGGAGGCCGAGATGAAAAGCCACGCTTAGGGAGGATCACGGATGAAAATCGGAACTATCGGAGCGGGAGCCTTCGCACAAGCGTTCGCGAAACGGGCATTGAAGTCGAGCCACAAGGTCAAACTTAGCAACCACCATGGTCCGGACAGCCTACGAGAGATTGTCCTTCAACTTGGGCCGGGAGCGACGGCTGCCTCCAAGGAGGAGACAGCCGCTTGCGAAGTAGTACTGCTCGCGGTTCCTTGGGACGACGTGCCCAAAACGCTTGCGAACCTTCCCAAGTGGAACAATCAGATTCTGATTGATGGAACTAATCCCTTTCACGGCAAGGCCGGTCGTGTTTTGTTACCTTCAGCCTTCCCAGCGTCCGCCTGATTCTGAGTTGGTCGAAGTGAAACGGACGGACGCGTCCTCTTACTTCGTTGTGCGTGGCGACGGCTGCCTCGTCGGGCCCCTACACCAGCGGCGCCCGACCAACGCGCTGGACACCGCCTCCCGTTCAAAACAGATAATAAGATCCATAAATGAACTTGGGAATGCATAGCTTTTAATAGTTGCGACGTGTCTGAAGCGCCGCTACACTCTGCCGAACGTGTGGCTCGCCCTGACAGGCCGAATAAGCGACTAGTGGTGGTAACCAGCGCAGCCTTCGGCGGCCAATAAAATATGAGTTCTTTCGCCCTCAGCATGATTACTTTCGTCGTGGTTTTTGGTGGCGCGCTGGTTGGAAATGCTCTTCGCGGTGTTTTGCCCGAAGACGAACTGAGCGCGGAGTCGAAAGACGCCGTTAAGCTCGGCGTGGGTTTAATCGCCACGATGGCGGCGCTTGTCCTTGGGCTGCTCACCGCGTCGGCTAAATCATGGGCCGGAAACAAAAGTTGCGCGCGCCGAGTTGCGTGCTGCCGTCGTAGGCGCCGCGGACTCGTTGTCGTCCAAAAGCGCCCCGGATCGAACATTGTTGGGATCACCCTTAACCGGCGAAGCTCTCTACGAGAAGATCGCGGCGCTTTCGCCCAAAGACGACAGGCAACGGGCCATCTACGCACAAGCCATGTCGATTTTGATGAGCCTAGGTGAAACGCGTTGGCTGATTACGGCACAAACGGTAAATTCGGTTTCCTTGCCCATGCTGACCGTTCTGATTTTTTGGCTAACGATCATTTTCATAAGCTTCGGGCTCTTCGCCCCGCGTAATTGGACGGTCGGAGTTAGTCTGTCGGTATCCGCGCTTTCGGTTTCCGGAGCGATTTTCTTGATCTTGGAAATGTACTCGCCCTATGCGGGACTAATTCGCGTTTCTAGCGCCCCCCTTCGCTCCGCGCTCAGATATCTCGGTCAGTAGCGCGTACATCTACAATTTGATCCGTTGGATTTTCAGTACCTTCCATGAGTTGACTGGCCAATGCGCACTCATTCTTGGGCGATGTGATCAAGAACATGACTGAGCGCGAGGAGGCGTTGGGAGAGTCGACGAAGTTTGCGGCGCGCGTTGGGATCTTGTAGTTCCAGACGGAACAACTGGAGGAGATGACGAACAACAGCTATAGCGTTGCGAATGGCGGGGAGGTCGACGCGCTCCGGCGTGGTGGCTTGCGGCAGAGGCAGTTTAGGAATGGGATGGAGAGAAGCAGCTTTTTGTCGAGCGCAGTGAAATTCGCGTTGCAAGTCTTGCTGCGTGACGTCGAGATATAGCAGGGTCATGTGGATATCTTTGTGCCCCAGCAATTGCATGAGGGCGGGCAGACTAACACCGAGGCGCAGCATGGTGGTTGCGAAGGTGTGTCTCAGGCGGTGGGGAGTAACCGAGGTTGTGCAGACGGCGGTGCGAGCAGCGTTGGCTAAGGTTTTGCGAAGAATCGCAATCCAAGTGTGACGGCTGCGGCCGCGACGTGGGAGCAAGTAGCCTGGAGGCTTCTCCGACCGAGAGGGGAGAAACAAAGAGCGCAGCGAAAGAATGCGATCGAGAATGCGCCGGGTGGCTTCGTCGACGGGCACCTGGCGTTCAGTATGGAGCTTGCCCAGTGGAACATGAAGCGCCCACTGATCCTGACTGACCTGCCGCAGGCAATCGAGGGAAAGATCAACACACTCGCCGATGCGCACTCCGGTGGAGCGGATGAGTAACAAGGCGTTCGATTCGAGGTCGTCCGCGTGACGCAGTTGCTGCTGTAGTTGCTGATCCTGTTCTGGGGAAAACGATCGAGGCAGATAAAGGGTAGGAAGAGGGAAATCTTCGGGGCGAATCAAGTTGGATTGGAGAGGATGACCGTTGTCGGCCAAGTCCCGCAACAGACGTCGCATCTGGATCAGATAATGCAAGCGGCATTCCGTGCACAAGGGAGGGTCTTGGTCGCACAGCGAGCGGAACCAGCCCAAGAGATGGGGGTCACGGCGCAACTGAGAGAGCTTGCACACTTTGGGGAACGCCGTGTGCAGATAGGCGAGGAAGCGGTGGGTTGCGCTTCGATAGTTGCGAACGGTGTGGGGGCGGAGGGTGGTGGCGAGTACGTGGAGGTGAGCGTCAAAAATCTGCTCCAGGCTGAGGGTGCGGCGGCTCATGGAATCTCCGGAGAAGACAAACGAACGCGCTGAGCGACGGCGCGGGCATATTCCTGCCAGACATCTTGAGGCGCGAGTTGCACGTAGCACATGGTGGTGTGAATTTGCGCGTGCCCCATCAAGTGCATCAGGGCGGGCAAGGAAATACCGGCACGCACCATGTCGGATCCGAAGGTGTGGCGGAAACGGTGGGGGTTGGCTTGGGGGATCTTGCTCGAGAGGCGATGATGGCGAAACAGTGAGCGCAACCCAGCGGCGGTCATAGGAAGGCCACGCCGACGGCCCTTCCAGGAAACAAACAGAAGAGGGGAGTTGGTGAGGGGCCTTTCACAGCGGAGATAGTTTTGGAGGACCTCGATAATTTCAGCAGGTAGTGGCAGGAGGCGTTTCTTGTTGCCTTTGCCGAGGACACAAAGATGTGCTTCGGAGAAGGAGAGATCTTCGAGTTGGAGCTGAAGAACTTCGCAGGAGCGCAAGCCGTCCAGCAGCATCAAGGCCACGATGGCCAGATCGCGAAAGGTGCGGAAGCTTTTCCAGAAACAGGCGACCTGGTCGGCGGAAAGAGGAACTACCAGACAGCGGGGCTGGCGGAGTCGCAAGGCGGTCGTGACACGGCGATGCGGCCGGCCATAGCCGAGAGGTGATCGTGTCGTATAGCTACGATGAAAATGGGCTTTGCCGCCTGGAATCTCGCATCCGTAGTGGAAACGATAGAGACAGCCCAGCACGGCGAGACGATGATTGACAGTGGAAGGCGAGGGCTTGGGCAACTGATCGAGTTGGTAGCGGACATAGTCGAGCAAGATCGATTGATCGATCTTGGCTAGCCGGTGACGCTTGAGGTGCAACCAGCGGGCCAGGTGCAGCAGGTCGTAGCCATAGGCGCGCAAGGAGCGGAGAGAAAGTTGGCGCAATCTCTGGGCATCGAGAAAGGCATTGGCCCAGGCGAGTTCACGGCCTTGCCCGTCGAGCAACCGATAAGGAGAGGCGCTCGACGGAGAAGAGTTCCGCAGAATGAGTTGAAAAGTCATGGGGACTCAGCCTGCTCCAGGCAACGGATAAAGTCGTCGCCGCTCGCTCCGGCCAGGAAGAAACTATTGGGATCCTGGCCGGCAGGAAGATGAACGACACGCGCGGTGAGACCGGCGCGGTGCAAGCGCTTGGCGAGGGCTCGAGCGGCTTGTTGACCGGCCTGGTTTTCATCCTGATCGAAGACAATGTCGACTCGACGATCCTGGGAATCGCGAAGTTGGTCCCACTGCAGGGGCGTCAGATGAGTGCCGATCGCACAGGTGGTGTTGCGAAAGCCTTCTTGCCAGAGAACCGCAAGATCAAACAGGCCTTCGACCAGAATCACGTGGGAGTAGTGGCGGAGCGATTCCCATGCGAACAATCCGCCTTTCGAGCGGGGCAGGAGTCGATGAGGAAAGGCGGTGCCGATGCTGCGACCATAGAGATTAACGACGCGATGGTTTTGACGACAGGGAAAGATGACTCGACGGCAGAAGGCATCTTGGCCTTGCGAGCCGATCAAACCGATTTCCAATAGCAACTCCAAGGAATAGCCGAGGTCGCTGAGGTGAGAGCGCAGTGTTCCGCCGGGGGCATAGCCGATGCCCAGTTCTTCGATTACGGCGGGCTCGCGCAGTCCGCGTTGCCGCAAGTAGTGTACGGCTTCGGGATGACGGGACAGTTGGAGTTGGTAGAAGGACGCAGTGTGGTCGAGCAGTTGAGCAGCAGGCGCGAGTTGCTCGCGCAGGTAGGCGATGCTCTGCGGAAAGGAGAGATGCCGACTCAACTCGAGGAAACGAATCAAGTCACCGCCGCGCCCACAGCCATGACAGTAGAACAGGTTCTTATGGGGGTTGACGTAGAAGGAGGGATGGGTTTCCTCATGCAACGGACAGAGACCGACGAACTCGGAACCAGTTCCCACGGGACGACCGGTCCAGTCGTGCTGTTGCAGGTACTCCAGCAGCGGAAGGCGCTGTTTGAGCCGTTCCAAATCCTCGCCCATGGTGCGCACGTTGCTCCCAGGCACAGAGTACGAAGTGCTGGGTACGAAATCCCAGGCAAGGATGGTGGGCGGAAGAGAAAAATTTCAGAGACGGAGGGGCCAAAGGATCTGGAGAAAGGGAAACAGGGTTGGCCAGGATAAGGACAAGGGAGCGTACGGGAGATGCTCTCCGCGTGCCAACCAGTCGGCGATGGTCCGCAAAGCGGATCGCAGGAAGAAAAAGGCGGGCGAGGAGTCCAGACTACGGAACCAACGGCGGAGGGTGGAAGGGTCGGTGACGCGATCTGGATCTTTGAGGGGCGGTGCTGCGCTTTCCAGGGACCTGTGCTCCAGGAAATACCGTCGCAGGGCTTGGCTACGGGCGACCAGGCTGTAATGGGTATAAGGCAGGGAGAAAACGGGAAGGCAGGTGAAGGTCAGATGGCAGGACCTACACATGCCTCGGCGAATTTCGATCCAATCGTGAGTCTCGTCATGAGCCTGCTTGCTCCGCCAGCCATGCGCAGTAACCGAATCGCACAAACACCTCGGACAACGGCGCGGGATCGGTTCCTTGCCGGCGGCAGCCCAGTCCAAATCTGGGTTGCAAGGATCACCGCGAAGTGGGATAAAAATAATCGTACTGCATGGGAAGCTCTCTCCCTGAACAGGCTCTTGTCAGGATCTGTGTTCAGAAGAGGGCTTCCACTTCCCCACGAAATCAGAATGAAAGCAATAATATCCTCGAGTTCTCGTTTTTTGGCGGATCGGATCAGGAGATAGGCCGGTTAACCATGAGAAGGCCGGGCTTTTTCTTTCTTCCCAACCTAATGGAGCGAGATCTGTTCTGACCCTTTCGCGCTATGGACTCGAGGTGCGGGCGCAGTGGCCCATTGATTCGGGTTTTCTCTATCAGCGGGTTCGAAGGAATTGGCGTTCTGGCCTTCTTCAGTTCTGAGCGAAGGGAACGCTCGGCAATGCTGTGACCGGACGCTTACGCCTGGAAGTAGGTTCGAGCGCGATCCCGTTCAATCGCATCGCGATTTTCTGTGTGAGAAGATTTTAGAAGGCACACGCAAGGAAAACAAAAACGCCAGCTGGCAGGTTTTGGTAGAGTTCGAAACATTCGTCGGCGTTTGGCACCTTCGCTGAATTCGCCGCGACCGACTTTGAAAGCACATCGAACAACCTCGCCGTCGACTCCCGAGTTTTAGCGCAGCGTAATTCACCGCGGCCCATCACTCGGTCATAGATCCTGCTATTAGGTCTGAGTCGAACGACGAGGTCGGCTGTCTTGTTGGTGCAAAACCCGTTTGGTGCAGGACTGGGGTGATGTCATCGCGCGTCGTGCCAACAAATCCCGAGACCTCGCATGATTGCGAATCGTCGCACCGATTGCGGCAAGTTCGAGCTTCTTGGTGCCCAGGTAGTCGGTTGCTCCCACGTGAGGAAGTTTGGTGGTTCCACACGGGTGCATTCAAATGGCTCACGGTCAGATTGTTGACCTCGAGCACATCGCCTTGCAATGCCGAGCCAAAACCTTACTCCGAGGCTGGCGCTACGCCGAGTGGTTCGATTTCATAGCAATGCTGCAAGAGTTGGTGAAGTAAAAGTTCGATTAAATCGGTCTATTGCAGTTCCTCACGCTTGCGCTCGTATCACCGCGGATTTGGCCGCCACCTCTTTGAGGCGCTAAGGGCAATCCCTATGGCTACAGCGTTCAGTATGCGGCGGTAGGGCCTTCTGTGTATGGTGCGCAGTCTTGAAAAGTTGTTTATAGAAGTAGGCTTACGTCTGCAGCAACTTGTATGAATGCAATTGGAAACTAACTAACGCCGAAATTTGCACCGTTACTATGGAGAGGAAGAACCAATGAAAGAGATCAGAAAGTTTCTCACGTTGACAGGAGGAGCATTTTTTTTCGCGGGTCTGCTGTTGGCCGGGCCCGTTCAGCAGGACCAGCAGCCTGCTCCTGACAACACCAAGCAGAATCAGGGAGACGCAAATAATGGAGCGATGACCGCGCAACAACAGAAGATGAATCCGGCGGATCGCGACACCACCAAACAGATTCGAAGCGCTATCATTAAGGACAAATCGCTTTCCACCTACGCGCACAACATCAAAGTCATAACCCGCGACGGTAAAGTCACGCTGAAGGGCCCTGTCCGTTCCGAAGATGAAAAAGCGAGCATCGAGGCAAGGGCTGCGTCGGTGGCCGGAGCCGACAACGTAACCAACGAATTGACGGTCGCACCACCGAAACAGTAGCGCACGAGTTCTTACTTAAACCAAGAACCAAGGAGATATGAATGGAAAACAAAAAAACAGCAGTCTTCGGTATCTATTCAATTATGGCATCAGCAGATACGGCAACCGATGAGCTGGTGCGAGCAGGATTTGCCTCTTCAGATATTTCAGCGCTGCTTCCTGAAAATCTAGGGCCAAGGTCCATAGGAACCGAGAAAGCTACAAAAGCTCCTGAAGGTGCAACAGCGGGCGCGGGCTCTGGAGCGGTGGTGGGCGGCGTGCTCGGGGTACTGGCCGGCATCGGCGCTTTGGCCATCCCAGGTCTGGGGCCATTTATCGCTGCCGGTCCAATAGTGGCAGGGCTAGCTGGCCTCGGCGTAGGCGGCGCGGTCGGCGGATTTACCGGCGCGCTCATTGGAATGGGAATTCCGGAGTATGAAGCGAAGCGCTATGAAGGCCGCCTGAAGAAGGGAGGTATTCTTCTTTCCGTTCATTGCGACACTTCAGATGAAATCAAGCGCGCCAAAGAAATCATGAAGAGAACCGGCGCGGATGATATCTCTTCTACGGGCGAGTCTTCGTCTTCCGACAGCACCAAAGTGCGGACTGCCAATACCTAAACCAGCTGAGCTTTCGGGCCATGCCGGCATAGAAAAATCGTTCAGCACGAAAGGAGATTCGCGATGCTGCTCTTAATTATTATCCTGGTGCTCTTGTTCGGAGGCGGCGGGGGCTACTACGGGTATTCCCGATGGGGCGCTGGCGGCGGCTTGGGTATCCTCGGGACGGTGCTAGTCATCGTGCTGGTCTTGTATCTGCTTGGCGTAGTTCGCTGAAAAAGCGAATGTGGCGGCGGAGGACGGAGTTAAATCGACATCGAGTTCGCTCCGAAATCCGCCACTACCCTCGATATGAATTCCCCCGCGAAGCGAATCTGCGTACCTGGCTTGTCCAATTTTTCGTAACGCCATGAACTGCGATGTGCTTTTTGCTTCGATCCGCAAGCAACCGGCCCGCAAAGCCAGGAAGGTTTAGTCCAGCGCAACCTGCGACAAGCCATCGTTGACTTCTGATAGACTGAAAGTATCATTGCGGCGGTGGGCATGGAGTTGCCCCTTAACCGCTGTCCTTAAAAAAGCCGGGACAGATGATGACTCCTGACAAGGATCCTTGTCGCGGAGCCATGTCGCACCCGGCACTGATCCTCACAATTCAATCTAGTTGGGCCGAAGCGCAGCCAGCCGGGAACGAAGATTGCCGCGCGGGCGCAAGGAGCAGAACGTATTCCACTGCCATGACCAAATACTTGATCGTAGGTGTCGGAGGATGTCTGGGATCGATTCTTCGTTTCTGGGTCGCAGAGTACGTCGGCACACGGATGGGTGCGCGCTTCCCATACGGAACCTTCATTGTGAATTGCACGGCGTGTTTCCTCATTGGACTGAGCGTGACCATTCTGGCGGAAAAAGCCAACTGGAGTTCGAACTGGAGGTATTTGATCCCGATTGGATTCATCGGCGGTTACAGCACCTTTTCCACGTTTGAATTTGAAACCTTTCGCGTGATTCAAGAAGGTGAGTTTCTCATGGCTGGACTAAACGTAGTGCTGAGCGTGGTTGTGGGATTTATTTCGGTTTGGCTGGGTGTCATCACTGGGCGGACAATTGCCTGAGGATCATGGAGTGCATCCAGTGAACGAGCCTGGGAGGGAACATGTTGAAAGCGAGACCAGCGAAGAAGGTGATCATTTACGTTGGTCAGGATCACCAATACCACGGACAAGCCCTCTACTCCGCCATTCTGGAATTTCTCTTCTATCACAAGGTTTCCGGAGCAATTGTCACGCGGGGGATCGCTGGATTTGGCGCCGATCACCGCATGCACACGGATCGGGTGCTGGCGCTCACCGAAAATCTTCCCATAAAAATCGAATTCATCGAATCGCCGGAGAAGGCCGACGAACTTCTTCCCAAGTTGCAGGAAATGGCCAAAACCGGCCTGATCGAAATACAAGATACGACGATTCTGAAGCCTTCCGAAGCTTCTGCAAAAAGTGCGGCGGCTCGCCGGAGCGCTCCGGCAGTGAAACTCCCAGGAAAGGCGAAGCTGATGCGTATTTTTATTGGCGAAAACGACAAATGGAACGGAAAACCACTGCATACCGCTTTGCTTGAAAGCATGCGCGCGAATGACATCGCCGGAGTTACCGTCTATCAGGGAATTCTGGGCTACGGAGCCAATCGCAGGATTCACAAGGATACGGCTCTGCATCTCTCGCACGACCGGCCTATCATGCTTTCCGCGGTGGACACCGAGGAACACCTCCGGGCATTTCTTCCTCTTCTTGACGACATGGTGCAACAAGGACTGGTTGTTTTCTCCGATGTGGACATTTTCAAGTACACGCAGGACTACCAGGAAGCCGAACGAAAAAAGGAGCAGCGGCAATGAAACTGGAAGGAAAAGCCAAAATGCTGCGGATTTATTTCGGCGAAGACGACAAATGGAAAGACCAGCCGCTGTATCGCGCAATTGTTGAGAAGTGCCGCGACCTGGATATCGCCGGCGCTACCGTTTTTCGCGGCATCGAAGGCTACGGAGCAAGCACATTGATTCGCCGGCCTCGGCACATTTCTTTTTCCCACGACGCTCCGCTCATGGTGAGCGTGATCGATTCCGGCGAAAAAATTCAGCTGTTGCTTCCCTTCCTGGATCAGGTGGTCGCCGAGGGATTGATCGCGATGTCGGAAGTCGAAGTCATCAAATACGTGCATCAGGATGGAGTTCGTTCGCAGCAGAGTGCTCAGAACCGATGAAAAGTGGCTTGGCCGGTTCCGGGACTTTCGGGTTTTTCACCATGCCGCTTTTTGCGCGAGCGAAAGCTCGTGTTGGAGCTTCCCGCGTTATATCCTCGTGATCGTGATCCCGAAAGCCTTGCGTTCCCCAGCGATGGGACTATACATCGGGCTGATCATCACGCTGCTAGCAGTCGTGTCCTATTCCGCGTACATTACGCATCAGATCGCCGGATTGCGCATCCTGCAGAACAATCTGGTCGATCGCAATCGCAAAGTTTCGCTGCAATTGCTTCGCGTGCAAAATGATCTGAATTCGCTCGCTTTGGCCATGCGAGACATGCTGGACAACGACGAGCCATATCCGCTCACCGCCTGGACCGCACAATTCGAGCGAATCCACGCGGACCTCGATGACGCTATTCGGTCGGAAGAACAGCTTGGTGGTTCCGCTCGTACGGCGGACCAAAAGCAATATCTGGCGGCTTCGCTTGCGCAATTCTGGGACGCGGTGGACCGCACTTTTGCGCTGGCCCGCGATGGCGATGACAAGCAAGCTCGAGAGCAGATTCGGCTGTCGCTGCAGGCGCGGCAGCAGGCGCTTGGCACCACGGTGTCGCGCTTGCTTGTTCAAAACAACGAAAGCGACGAGCAAATAGCCCGTCAAGTTCGCGAGATTTATGATCGCGTGCAACGGCAGGTGTATTTGTTTCTCAGCGCTACTTTGCTCGCGATTCTTGTAACCAGCTTTTACGTCATTCGTTCCAACCGCCGATTGTTCGACCAAGTCGCTGCTCTTTCTGGGCAGCGCAGCGACCTGGCCCAAAAACTCATTGCGACTCAGGAATCCACGTTGCGGCACATCTCGCGCGAATTGCACGACGAGTTCGGCCAGATACTCACCGCTGTGGGCGCCATGCTGGGGCGCGTCGAGCGACACACACCGCCCGATTCGCCACTGCGCTCCGAGCTTCACGAAGTTCGCGACATCGCACAGACCACGCTTGAAAATATTCGCAGTCTTTCACAGGCACTGCATCCGGTGATGCTCGACGAATCCGGCCTTGAGAGCACGATTGATTGGTACATTCCTGTGGTGGAAAAACAGACTGGCGTTGACATAAGCTACGAAAAGTCTGGCACGCCTTACCCTGTGGACGGCGGCGCCGCGATTCACATCTACCGCGTGCTTCAGGAAGCCTTAAATAATGTGGCGCGCCATTCCGGTGCTCGCGAGGCGTGGGTCCGACTGCGATTTCTGCCCGATTTACTGGAGCTCGAGACGGAGGATCATGGCAAGGGGCTCGGCACTTCTGCGGCCAAGCCAGGGCTGGGCATGGTCGCGATGCGCGAGCGCGCCGAACTGCTGGGCGGAACTATCGAGTTGCTGAGTCCGCCACAAGGTGGAACTCTTGTGCGCTTGAGGGTTCCCAGGGAAAGGCTTGGTTCGCATGGGCAATAAAATTTCGGTGCTGCTGGTGGACGATCACAGTCTCGTCCGGCGGGGCTTCCGGCGGATGTTGGAAGACGAGCCAGACATTGCGGTTGTGGGTGAAGCGAATGACGGCGACGAGGCAGTTCGTCTTTCGCGCGCGCTGCACCCCCAGGTTATCGTAATGGATTGTGCGCTACCCGGCACCAGCGGATTGGATGCAACGCGGAAAATTCTTGAGCGCTCACCCGAAATTTCGATTCTGATGTTGAGCATGCATTCCGAGGACACGCTGGTGCGCCAAGCGCTCGATGCCGGGGCGCGCGGATACGTTTTGAAAAGTGCTGTGGACCTGGAATTGGCAACTGCGATCCGGCGTGTTGTTGCGGGAGAAGTAGTGCTGGCGCCGGAACTCACGCGCTCCGCATCGCTCAAGGGCGAGCGCAACGCCGGCCTCACGGCGCGTGAATTGGAAATTCTGCAGTGGATCGTCAACGGAAAATCGAATAAGGAAATTGCTGATAAGCTTTCTCTTAGCGTAAATACCGTCAGTGTGCATCGCGCTAATATTATGGATACACTCGGCATTCACAAAACCGCTGAGCTCGTGGTTTACGCTATTCGCAACGGTTTGGTGAACATCTCTTGAATCGCCGGTCATTTTTGGGCGGGCTTGCCGGGCTGGCATCCACCCCACTTTCGGGTTTCGCTGAAATCTGGGCTGGCGCGTCCCCGCAACAAGTCGAAAATCCCGGCTTTCGATTGGTGGACGTAACCTCCGCTGCCGGCATTCAATTCCAGCACAACAGTGGCGCCTATGGCGGCAAACTGTTGCCGGAAACGCTCGGCTCCGGTTGCGCCTTCCTTGATTACGATGGCGATGGGTGGCAGGACATCCTGCTGATCAACAGTATGGATTGGCCCGGGCATAAACGCGCGCGCAGCACGTTGCGGCTTTATCGCAATGATCGCAACGGCAAATTCACTGACGTGACCAAGCGCGCGGGTCTCGACATGGAGATGTATGGCATGGGCGTTGCAGTCGGCGATTACAACAACGACGGCTTTCCGGATATTTTTATCACCTGTGTCGGACAGAGCCGATTGTTTCAAAACACAGGCAAGGGAGGGTTCGTCGATGTCACAAAAGCCAGCGGCTTTGGGGGTCGGCAGGCACTCAGCACTTCCGCGTTGTGGTTCGATTTCGATCGCGATGGTCTGCTCGATTTGTTCGTCTGCAATTACGTGAAGTGGTCCGCTGAACACGATGTGTTCTGCAGCCTGGACGGCAAGCACAAATCGTATTGCACGCCGGAAGCGTATCGTGGCGAAACTTGCTGGCTCTTCCACAATCGTGGCGACGGGACTTTTGAAGATGTCACCGCCAAGAGCGGCGTGTTCGATACCAGCTCGAAATCGCTGGGCGTGGCGATGCTTGATTACAACTTGGACGGCTGGCCTGATTTGTTTGTGGCCAACGATACACAGCCGAATAAGCTTTACCGCAACTTGCAAAATAACATTTTTAAGGACGTGGGCGTGGAAACTGGAATTGCTTTCAGCGCCGAGGGCAAGGCGCGCGCCGGCATGGGCGTTGACATTGGTGATTTCGAAAATTCCGGACGCGCGGGGATTGCCGTCACCAACTTCGACAACGAAATGACCGGGCTCTATCAGGCACTCGCCAGCAGCGGATACGAAGATATCGCGATTAAGGCCGGCATCGGAGTTCCATCCGTGAATACACTCGGTTTTGGTTGTGTTTTTCTCGACGCCGATCTCGATGGTTGGATCGATCTGGCAGTCGCCAATGGGCACATTGACGAAACGGTGCGCAATATTCACGGCAATGTTGGCTACGCACAGCCGCCACAGCTTTTCGTCAACAATGGCGGCGGGCATTTTCACGACGTAGCTGCGGCGGCGGGCAAGGAATTCGCCGAGGCCAAAGTCGGCCGCGGCCTGGCCTTCGGGGATTTTGACCGCGATGGCGATCTTGACTTACTGCTGACCACCAACAACGGGCCTGCTTATCTTTACAGGAACGACGTGATTGGCGGGAACAAGAGCATCCGTTTTCGATTGGTTGGTACAAAATCAAATCGCGACGCAATTGGCGGGCGCGTGCGCATCGAATGTGGGGGCATTGCTCAGTCGCGGTTTGTGCACAGCGGATCGAGCTATTTGTCGCAATCCGAGCTTCCTGTTACTTTCGGTGTCGGCCGTCACGAAAGAATCGAACGCCTGGTCATCGATTGGCCCAGCGGCCGGGTACAGGAATTTAAAGACCTGCAGAGCGGTCGCGGTTATGAATGCATTGAATCCAAAAGTATCACGCCTGAACCTACGTTCTGATGTTTTCATCCGCAGCACCTGCAGAGGCGGCTCCGACAGTTTGTTGTCGAGCCGGCAATGGTCGAGCGTCGGTTCCTGCTGCAGATGTGAATGCCATGCGGGCTTCGTGCCGGGCAACTGCCACTGTGCCTGGTCTGGCTGAACTGCGCCAGACCGGGAACTACAGGGTCCTAACACCAAACGATCTTGCTAGTATTTTTGCATTATTGCGCCCCATTCCTGGTTTCGCTACATTGCTGCTCGGTGATCGTCTCACCCGCGCCTTCCAGGGCGCAAGACGACCCGCAGTACGAAAAAGTTCAGTTCGGCCCCGGCCGGTACCCCCATACCAGCCGGGGTTTCCTCTTTCATAGCTCCACGAATAACTTTTCTTCTCCAGCTAAAAACCGTTCGGTCTGTTTTGATCGCAACAATCGACTAATGAGCTAGTTGCGCAGCGAACGCGAGCAGGCCGGCGTCGTGTCCTCGCGCTGCGATGAGTTGTACGCCGGAGCCATTCGCTGCCGGTAACGTGACCACCGGAACGCCTGCCAGGCTTGCGGGAGTTGTGTAGCGCAGGATCAAGCGGCGCGCGTCGGTGTGGTCGGCGCCGGCGATTAGCTGCGCGACTGGGGAGCACGGAATGATGAGAAATGTATGTTCGCGCAGGAGGGCATCCATCGTGTCGCGGAAGGCCGCATGGCGCTGGCGGAGGCGCTGGATTTCGTCGGCCGGGATCGATGCGCCCCAGGCCAGGCGCTCGGCGATGGATGCTTCGAAATGCGAGAAATCGCCTCCTGTCGTTGCGGCGTGAATCGCTGCTGCTTCGTGTGCCTGGATGGGCGCGAAGATTTCCATGGCGTCGTTCCAGAAGCTGGTGTCAATGGGAGCAATTCGGGCCCCGGATTTGGTTAGTCTTGCTTGCCAATGATTGAAGCCTTCGACCACCGTCGGCTCGCAATCGTGCAGAAAGCGATCGGAGGAACGGCCGATGCTTGCATTTTTGACGCCTGCCTGCGTGTTTGCCGGCGGCTGCAGACCAAAAAGCGCTTCGCCAAGCACGGGAGCGTCGCGCAAATCGCGGAACACGAGGCCTAGAGTGTCAAAGCTTGGGGCCAGGTGCACGCCGTCGCGCCACAGTCCTGTTTGATGCGCAAGTTCAATCGACGCGCGATAGCCAGCTAGTCCGCAAAGAGCTGCAGGCACCCGGATGGAGCCGCCAGTGTCTGTGCCGATGCCGGCGATCGCCGAACCTTCTTGCACGCTGGCGACGGCTCCACTCGAGGAACCGCCGGTCAGCCGCCGCGCATTATTTGGTTGAACGCAATCACCGTAATCAGGATTCTGGCCGGTGATTCCGTAGGCCAGTTGATGTAGGTGAGTCTTGCCGACGATGATCGCTCCGAGCGAACGTAGGCGAGCCGCTACTGCCGAATCTTGCTGCGCTGCACCGTTTCGAGCCGCGTAAAAACGCGAGCCGCAGGTGGTGGTAAACCCTGCAAGGTCAAAACAATCTTTGAGCGAAATCGGCAAACCGTACAGAAGCGGCTTGCGTTCAGCGGTGAACCTGCGTGCCAGTTCGTCGGCTTGGCGAAGCGCAGCATTGGCGTCGAGTGTGAGGTATACGTTCTTGCTCGCATTAGTATTGGCGCAAGCGAGGGCTTGTTCGACTGCCTCAGGTGGAGTAATTTCTCCACGGCCGATGGCCGAGCGGAGCTGTTCTAAAGGACTAAGCGGGCCGGATGGCATGGCTGGATTTGAACTGTGTTAATCGCGTAAGTGTTCTGCTTCGAAGGCGGTGAAACGGCGCTCGAGTTCCCATTGTTGCTGCGCCTTCTCGCTGGATTTCAGAAATGCTGTGCACGTCCCGGACGGTTTTTCGTTTCCTGGTTTTTCTTGCGCGCAGGCGGAGACGGCTTTGGTGAACAGGTCCGCTGAAACCCACAGGCTAGGACCAGGCAAGAAGGCGTGTTCCAAGCTGGTGCGCACCAGGGTTTTGAGATCCGCGTAATCGAGACGATAAGTTTCGGTCGCACGTACGAATTCGTGCGTTAGATCGATGCGCGATACGCCCTCATCATCGCTGGACAGCGCGACCGGAACGCCGAATTTGCGGTAAATCGGAAATGGGTGGTCCTTGCCGCTAACTCCGAGAATCACGTCGTTGCTGGTCAGATTGATTTCCACCATTACGCGTTTCGCTGACATCTCTTTCAGCAGCTCGTCAGGGCGATCTTCGTACATGATGTCCACGCCATGGCCGATGCGCTCGGCGCGTCCTTCTTCGACTGCGAGGCGGACATGGCAGCAGAGACCTTCGTAGGGCACGAGACCCGGCGCAAGTTCGCCTGCATGCAGGCTGATATGCACACTTGGGTAGAGCTCGTGAAAGAAGTTCACCATTTTCATTTGCAGCGCGTAGTCGGACATCGAAATGTAGCTGTCTTCTGGCATCACGAAATTGATGCCGACGAAACGCGGATCGGCTGCGGCGGTTTCAAAGCCCAGCAACGCTTGTGCGAACACTTGTCCTTGGGGAAAGCCGCGCAAAACTTGATACAGGTACCGGATCTGCACCTTGCACCCGGGAGATTCCTCTTTTTGTGCGCAGCGTTCGAGTTGCTGGCGCAACGCCTCGGCTCGGCTGATCTCGGCGCTGGCGATTGGCACTTCGTCGCGCAATCCGTGGGCTAGCAGTTCATCGCGCAGCTTGCTGAAGTCTGCGGATGAATCGCCAGAATTGGGCCAGCCTATTTCGTGCGCGAGCGCTGCCGCGCGGTGGAAGTCCGGCGTGTGCATTAATTCGAGATACTGCTCGTTTTGAGAAGCTGCGCGGGTTGCTAATTCGTCGAGCCATTCGCCTAGATGACGAGATTCATCCAGATTGCCAGCAAAACGTCCAAAGGAATCGAAAAAATGATCGTGAGCTGTATTTCCACTGCTCGCTACGAAGCCTCGCATGGAAAAAGCGTCGATGAGTGCGTCATATAAATGTTGATCTCTAAGGGCTCGCGATGCTGGGACTTGGCCTTCCCCGCAAATCGGTTCGGGAGGATTGTCTTTGCTCATTGCCGGCGCTTTGATGAAGGAATCGCTCGACAGATCAACGCACAACCGATCTTCCGCTCCGTTGCGGATCCAGGTTTCCGCGTAAACCGCACCATATAGATGATTGTGCAGGTCGGCTCCCTTGGGCATGCCCTCGAGAAACGCCCGAAGTTCGAGCGGATTACTGCGAACTGATTCGAGTGTCCGGGCCGTTCGTTCTTCGCCGGTTTGGTTGTTTTGCGTCGGCGCTGCCTTACCAGCTTGACTGCCTGCGACGGCGCAAAAAACAACGAATACGAATACAAAGATTCTCCAGGAGGTCGATCGTGTACCTCGAATCGAGCGCATTTCTACCTTCCACAATTGTTTGCCGGAAACTTCACCATAAAAAGGACGCGAGGACAAGTCAAAGCATCGGAGTTGCGTTTGGTTTTGATCTAAGTCTGCCTGCTCGCTTTTGCGAGCCGTCGCTACAAAACCTTACGATATGGCGTTGACTGGGCTACCCGCGGAGCCTATAGCGGCGCATTTTACTGTGAGGGCAGGCTCTCAAAATTGCCTTTGCGATGCCGCAACAAAAAAGGGCGGATTTGAGACCCGCCCCTACAAGACCCCTCATGATTCAAAACTGTTGTAGTTTGGGGACTCTACTTCTTTGCCTGCACGAAATTCTCTTCCACTTGAGGCCAGTTGATTGTGTTCCACCAGGCTTCGAGGTACTCCGGCCGACGGTTCTGATACTTCAGGTAGTAGGCATGCTCCCAAACGTCAACGCCGAAGAATGCCTTGCCGCCGTCCATGATCGGATTGTCCTGATTCGCTGTGGATTCGATGACCAGTTTCCCGTCGCGGAACAGGAGCCACGCCCAGCCGGAGCCAAAGCGCTTCGTGCCTGCGTCATTGATTTTTGCTTTGAAGTCGGCGAAGCTGCCGAATGACGAAGTGATTGCTTTGGCTAGTTCGCCGCCCGGCTCGCCGCCTCCGCCCTTCTTCATAATCTTCCAGAACATCGAGTGGTTCATGTGGCCGCCGCCGTTGTTGCGCACGGCGGCGCGGATGTTTTCCGGAACCTTGTTGATTCCAGCCAGGAGTTCTTCGATGGAAAGTTTTTGCAGGTCGGCATGACCTTCGAGGGCTTTGTTGAGGTTGGTCACGTATGCGCCGTGGTGCTTGTCGTGATGGATTTCCATGGTTTTCGCGTCAATGTAAGGTTCCAGTGCGTCGAAGGGATAAGGCAAAGGCGGCAATGTAAAAGTCATCTGCTGAGAGGCTCCTTGTCTAGTAGAATGTCCTGAAGCTGCGGTCATTATCTACCTCCTTATTTTCGTTTCCTGCCCCATAATTATACGCGCCCGCCGGGCAAGAGCGGTACGCTAGGTTTTGCTGAAAATGAACAGAGATGCTTCGCTTTATTCCCTTTGCCTGCGGGTGCAGGCAGAATGACGATGCTCACGGAATGCTGCTCAGCAAACACTTGAGGCGCCTTCGCAGTCAGGGATCTGAAAGATTCATGGTTGGAGGGATTTGAAGATGCCATCAACCGAACACGTGGAGAAGCATTTCACCGCGAGCGCAGCTGTGCGTGACATCGTGATCGGAATGGCGGACGGCTTGACCGTGCCGTTTGCGCTGGCGGCGGGACTGACCGGAGCTGTGGAATCGACCGGCATCGTGGTGAAAGGCTGCCTGGCTGAAATTGCAGCAGGGTCCATCGCGATGGGGCTCGGCGGTTACCTGGCGGCTAAGACGGATGCGGAGCATTACAGATCCGAGCTCGACCGGGAATATCGCGAGACGGTGGAACTGCCCGAGATCGAACGAGAAGAAGTGGCGAAAGTTTTTCGGGACTACGGGCTTTCGCAGCCGCAGATGGCTCCGATTGTCACGGCTATCACCGGGGATCAGAAAAAATGGGTCGATTTCATGATGAGGTTTGAGTTGGGCCTTGAGACCCCAGACCCCGGGCGTGCCAGCCGCAGCGCCGCGACCATTGCGGCAGCTTATATTGTTGGCGGATTCGTGCCCCTGGCCCCTTATATGCTCATCCGGCACGACGTTTACGCAGCGTTGATTTATTCAATTGTGGTTACATTGCTCGCGCTCTTCATCTTTGGGTCCATCAAAGGACACTTTACGGGCGTTAAGCCGTTGCGGAGTGGAGTTCAAACCGTAGCGGTTGGCGGCTTGGCCGCAGCGGCGGCGTTCTTTATTGCGCGCTTGGTTAGCTGATCGAAGATGTGTTTCCGCAACATCCTTTTTAGGACTGGGTTGTATAATCTTTAGCGGCGGGAATGGCCGAATATAAAGCCCACGGCTAGGTTCTAGACGCTGGCCACCCACTTGACGGTTATCGACCATTATTAAGGTAGGTGCCTAGGTGATGGGACACAAACTTCAAAGCCAATTCTTGCATCTACTTAGAAGAAAAGAACGAGCGAGATTCCTGGAGGTCTTGACCGGGCAGGACGAAACACCAATTGGCCAGCTGATACGTCAAATACAATATTCGCCGTAGCGCCAACGTAGCGCCCACGCGATATAACTAGCACAGAGTGATCAAGGAGAGATAGCCATGGAAAGCAGTAGCATCAGAATTCGCCGCTGGATTGCCACCGTTGTGGTGCTCGCGGCGTTCGCCGGAGGAGCCCTGCTCTCGCAAGGTTTCCGGAATTGGGCCGACCATACTGTTTTTGGCTCGCCGAGAGAGCCGATCGCAATTGCACAAAATGCATTGCCCGTAAGTTTGGGCAATTTCGCTAACGGATTTTCAGCGGTCATCAAGCCGGCGCTTCCTGCCGTGGTCAACATTCGCACTTCGAAGATGGTGAAGCCGCAGGCTAATCAGATGTCACCTTTCTTCAATGATCCAATGTTCCGCCAGTTTTTCGGGGATCAGTTTCCTGGAGGCGGAAAGCCACACGCAGAGCGCGAACAGGCTTTGGGTTCGGGAGTGATCGTGACGTCCGACGGAACAATTCTTACGAACAATCACGTGATCGATGGGGCTTCGGACATCAAAGTGCAGCTGTCGGATAAGCGTGAATTTCAGGCGAAGCTCGTCGGCGCCGATCCGAAGACCGACATTGCTGTGCTGAAGATTCAGGCAAAGGATCTTCCCACGCTTCCGTTGGGGGATTCAAAGCAGCTTAACGTCGGAGACCTGATTTTCGCTATCGGCGATCCGTTTGGCATCGGCGAAACAGCGACGATGGGTATCGTAAGCGCAACCGGCCGCGGTCAACTTGGAATTGAAGACTATGAGAACTTCATCCAAACCGACGCGGCAATCAATCCGGGAAATTCCGGCGGCGCGATGATTGATATTCACGGCAACCTGGTGGGTGTCAACACCGCAATTCTTTCGCACGGATCGGGTGGAAATGAAGGCGTAGGGTTCGCCATACCCATGAGCATGGCGAAGCCGGTGATGGACCAGATTCTGGCGCACGGGAAGGTAGTGCGCGGCTATCTAGGAGTTCACATTCAGGATGTGACGCCGGAAATTGCAAAAGCTTTCAACTACCAGGGTGGCGGCGCGCTGATTGGCGATGTTTCTCCCGATACACCTGCATCGAAAGCAGGGTTGAAGAAGGGCGACATCATCACCAAACTCAACGGCGAGACAGTCGGCGACTACACGGCGCTGAGACTCAACATTTCGGAGATGTCACCGGGTACGACCGTGAAGCTGGGAGTCTGGCGTGATGGCAGGACGCAAGACTTCAACGTAACGCTTGGCGAATTGCCTGAGAAAGCGGCCGCCGCGAGCGAGAATGAACAGAGTGGCGGCGAAGGCTTGGAAGGTGTCGAGGTTCAGGAACTGACGCCGGACATTGCACAGCAGATCAACGTGCCGCCGGGCACGCACGGCGTTGTGGTGACCTCCGTCGACCCATCGAGCCCCGCGGCAGCGGCGCAGCCTCCGCTGGACCGCGGCGATGTGATACAGGAAATCAACCACAAGCCGATAAACGGCGTCAACGATTACCGGCGGGCCATGGCAGCCGCAGGAAAACAGCCGGTATTGCTACTGGTCAACCATGGAGGAGCGACTCGGTACTCCGTGATCGAACCACAGTAATCACAAACGCGAAGAAAGAGCAGCAAGACTGAGCGTCGTAGCTGGGGCGTAGCTTCCTAAAAGTTACGCCCCATACGCGTCACATAGTTGGAATAAATTCCGCAACTGACCCACCCCAGCAGGGTTAAAATTGGCGTATAGGAGTCGGCGTGCACGGTTACCCGGGTCGAATCGACCGAAGGGCTAACTCCTTAACAAGCCCCACACGTTGGGTTGTCGCTTTCAACACGACTGGGGGTAGAATAGTACGCGAGTTCTATTCTTCCCAGCCCTGCGTTCTAGTACTAAAGAGTGGTTATCCGTTAGTTTGTCTCGACGCATCCTAATTCTTCATAAGGAACCTGGTGATTGTAATGGCGCGCATCGCGAATCGAGCTGTCTTCAACGAATCTCTACTGCCGGACGCGCAACCTCGTTGGGATCTTTTCAGCGCCGGTTTCGGATTGCAGGTGGTTGCGGTAACCGCCCTGGTCGTGATTCCCCTCTTGATGCCTCAGAAGCTGAATATCGTGCAGCGCTATTGGACGACGCCAATTGAGGCGCCTCCTATTGTCGCCTGGAAGCCTCAACCGCCACAGCCGGTAAAACCGGTTCCCATAAAGAAGGAAGTCGTGAAGGAAATTCCGAAGCCGACCCCTGTGCCGGTGGTTGAACCGCCGAAGCCAAAGATTTACGCTCCGGTAGCAACCGCGCCTGTAGCTCGGACTGCCACCGCACATAAGAACACTCCCGCGCCGGACATGACCGAGGTAGCAAAAGCTTTCCCTGACCCGAATCCCCCGATGTCCATGGGCAGTTCGGCAATTCCCACTTTGAAGAAGCCACGTGAAGAAGTTCAAACGGGCGGCTTTGGTGACCCGAACGGCGTGCCTGCAAACGGCAAAACGAACAAGGCTCCGAATATCAACGTGCAGGGGGCATATGACATGCCTGCCGGGCCTGGTTACGGTAACGGCACCGGCGGCGCGAAGGGCGCCAAAGGGGTAATTGCCAGCACCGGATTTGGCAACGGTGTTGCAGTCGGCAGCGCGGGTGGCCCGCCCCACGGAACTGTAAAACAGGGCGGCTTTGGGGACGAGAGCGCCGTTGCGGCGACGCCAAGAGTCAAGCAGACAGCCAGCACGGCAGGCAAGACGACGCCGGTCGAAATTATCTCCAAGCCACATCCGCAATACACCGACGAAGCGCGCGCGAAGAAAATTGAAGGCGAGGTTCTATTGCAAGTGGTCTTCACGGCGTCGGGGGAAGTGAAGGTGCAACACGTAGTACAAGGCTTGGGATATGGTCTGGAGGAGTCGGCGCAAAACGCGGCACGCCAGATTCGGTTCAAGCCGGCACAGCAGGACGGCCAACCAGTGGATTCGACCGCCATCGTCCACATCGTTTTCGAATTGGCATACTGAAGGGGGGACGGAGATGCGCACGTGCAAGAGTTTTGGTCTCGCGTTGATGCTGGCCGGCACATTGGCCGGGTCAATTTCGGCACAGACCACCCAAACCGCCGATCAAACACAGCCTCAGGCTGGGACAGGAGCAGCAGGCGCTCCTGTAGTGACAGTTGATCAAGCCATTGATCACGTGATCGCCCGCGAACACGACGAAATTGCGACGATACGGCGATTCAACCCAATCATTGAGACTTATATTCAGGACATGAAGTCGGATAAAGAGATGGGAGCCATTCCCGTCAAGGACCATTATTTCCTCGGCCAAGCGGACTTGGCAAAAGGCATCGTTGACAATACCATGCTGCACCCTCGAAAAGGCAAACTCGATGCGCTCAATCCGATGGCACACATGAGCGGCCTTTTCACTTCCTCATATGTACCCGAGGGTTTTCTTCAGATGATTTATATCGACACCAGCGGCTTTGACCGCCAGCACTATCAATTCGAGTACGTACGGCGGGAATTTCTGGGTGACGTACGTTGCGTGGTTTTCGACGTGATGCCGCTTCCCAAATCTGGAAAGGGCCGTTTCAAAGGCCGAGTCTGGGCGGAGGATCAGGGTTTTACGATTGTGCGGTTCAACGGAGTTTACACGCCGATCGCCGGAATCAACGGTTTCAATTTGCACTTCGACAGCTGGCGATTGAACGTCCAGCCGGGACTTTGGCTGCCTGCTTATATTTTCAGCCAGGAGTCAGACCTGCGGGATTTTCTTGGCGGAAACATTCGGTTCAAGTCGCAGACCCGTTTGTGGGGCTATAACCTGAAGAATGTCGGCCGCCAAGAAGAATTCAGCGAGATGACCATCGAGTCGCCAACGATTCAGGATGAAGCGGCGCAGTCCCAGGACCGTTCACCGATCGAAGCGGAACGCGAATGGCAGCATACTGCAGAGATTAACGTGCTCGATCGGCTGCAGCGCACCGGTCTGCTCGCGCCTCCAGGTGCCGTGGACAAGGTTCTCGAGACCGTTGTGAACAATCTTGAAGTTACCAACAATCTCGATATCGAGCCCGACGTTCATTGCCGTGTGCTGTTGACGGGTACGCTAGAAATGTTTTCAATCGGCCACACCATCGTTCTAAGCCGCGGATTGCTTGACGTGCTGCCGGATGAAGCCAGCCTGGCTACGATGCTGGCGCAGGAATTGGCCGACATTATTGTGACCAAGCCTTCTACCGACCAGTGGGGATTCAACGACACCACGAACGTAAGCACAACCGAGGCGCTATCGCACTTCTCATTCAAAGATAGCCCGGCTCAGGTGGAGATGGCCAACGCCAAGGCTCTCGAGCTGCTGAAGAATTCCCCGTACAAGGACAAGCTTTCAACCGCCGGTCTCTTCCTGAAACAGCTTGATTCGGAATCGAAAGACCTGCCGGCGCTGATTAACCCGCACCTTGGAAATCGTGTGTATCTGAGCTCGGGGCTTTTGGGTTCGGCGCCAAATCTTGAGCCAGCGAAGATCGACCAGATATCTGCTCTTCCGGTGGGGGCCCGTATCAAACTCGATCCTTGGAACGATCACGTGGAGCTGGTGAAGGCCAAACCGGTGCCGCTGCTTTCGGCGCGTGAGAAAATGCCGTTTGAAGTGACCCCGTTCATGCCTTTCCTCACGCGATACCAGAGGCCGGATTCAGGTGTGTCGGCGGATCCGGCGAAGGCGGACATGGCCAAGAAGGATTCGCAGCAGCAACAGCAGCAGCAACAACAGCAATAGTCTTCGGTTTCTCCCAATGACGCGGCGGTTGGAAATCGCAACCGCCGCTTTTTTTTCAACCTTACGATCCAGAGCTGCGATTTGAGAAAAAACGCAATCGTTCAAGAGATGGAGAATGGCGAGGCACGCTTAGTTATTCAGTGGAAGGCGTAAGCGAGCTTCCGAGCCTCTTCGGGTCTTGCGATTCTCGAGCGTCAGCGATCCTCCGTGGGCTTCGGCAATTTGCCGGCTTAGAACTAGGCCAATTCCAGAACCGCCCTGTTTCGTGGTGAAAAACGGCACGAAAAGATTGGCCGAGCTTGGAATTCCAGGGCCCTCGTCCTGTATCCATACTGCGATGCTGCCGTTCTCGCGCTCCCAGCCCACACGAACGCCACCGCCTGTTTCCAGCGCTGCGTCCACCGCGTTGTGCAGCAGATTAATCAGAAGCTGTTCGAGTTGGTCGGGATCAGCCTGAATACAGGTTTGAGGACCCGGTTCTAGCTGCACGGGAAGCCGCAGTTCGAGACCGACGACACGGCGAATCCACACGCCCACGTCCATGGTTTGAAAAACCGGCGGTGGAAGCTTAGCCAGGCGTGCGTAGGCGCTCATGAACCGCGCTAGTCCATCGGTGCGGGCAGCGATTACATTCAGACCGCTACGCATGTCTTCCTGCCAATCGGGAGCGCGGTCGGCGCGCGCGAGCATGCTGCCCATATTCTCCGCAACCGACTTGATGGGCGCTAGGGAATTGTTCAATTCGTGGCCCAGTACGCGGATCAAACGCTGCCAAGCCTGGCGTTCCTCGTCGCGCAACGCACGGCTCAAATCAGTGATTACCAGGAGCTGGTGGGGCAAGCCGCCTTCGCGAAAACTGCCGCGATGAATTTCCCAGCGGCCGGATTTTCCAGGAAAAGAGATCTGGGCAATACGCGGGGTATCACCCTCAAGGCAATCCGAGAGGTTCAACTCGGCGGCGGTACGGCCGAGAAGCCGGTCTTCGGGCTGATTGAGAATACGTTCACCGGCACGATTCACCAGGCGCAGACAGCCTGCGCCGTCGAAAGCGAATACCGCGACGTCGATTTCTTCCATGACCTTGCGAAGCAGTGCAGTGGCTTCGAGCGCGCCGAGCCTCTGCTTCCGCAGCGTCTCGCCAAGGGCGTTTACTTCCCACAGAACTTCTCCGAGAACGTCCTCACGATTCGCTCCGCGCGCGCGGATGGAAAAATCGCCCTCACGCAGCGCGGCGAGAAGATTGGAGAGTGTGCGTAGCGGAAACATCACGCGGCTCTGTGCGGAGAAGGCGAAGCTAAGCCAGGCAATGACGATCACTACCGTCAGGGTCCATTGCAATTTCGAGGAAAAACTGCCGGTCCACAGAAGTATCAGGGCGACGAACGTGCCTCCCAGTCCTGCCGCCAGGGCCAGAAGTAAGATTCGGCGCTCGTAGAGGAGAGGACTCAAAGGCTATATTTTTGTAACCGACGATAGAGCGCGCTGCGGCTCAAGCCCAGCGCTTTGCTGGCGTGGCTGACGTTGCCCCCGAATCTTGCCAGCGCTTTCTGAATCAGCACCCGCTCGACGTCTTCGATGCTCATTTCGTCCAGGCGCAGAGAGGCTTCGCGCGCAGGGCGCAGGCCTAAGTCGCTGGCGCGAACGGCAGGGCCCTCTGACATGAGTACCGCGCGCTCGACGGAGTGATCCAGTTCGCGGATGTTTCCGGGCCAGGGATGATCGAGCAGAAGTTGTAAGGCGACCGGTTCGAAGCCTTCGAGATGTTTTCGGTACCGCTGGGCCGATTGCCGTAAGAAATGATGCGCGAGAAGTGGAATATCTTCTTTCCTTTCGCGCAATGCTGGCAAATGTATTTCGATAGTATTGAGGCGGAAAAGCAAGTCTTCGCGGAAGTGGCCTGCGGTCACCTCCGCTTGCACGTCCGCATTTGTGGCCGAAATAATGCGTACATCCACACGGCGGGTAGTGGAAGAGCCGACCCGTTCCAGTTCCCCGGTTTCAAGGGCGCGCAGCAGTTTGGCCTGAAGGTTCATCGGGACATTTGCAATTTCATCGAGGAAGAGGGTGCCGCCGTCGGCAAGTTCGAAGCGTCCTACGCGGTCGGATTTCGCGTCGGTGAAGGCGCCCTTCACATGCCCGAACAATTCGCTTTCGAAGACGCCCTCGGGCAAGCCGCCTGCGTTCACTGTCACGAGCGGGCGTCCTGAACGCGAAGAAAGCGCGTAAAGAGTCCGCGCCACAACTTCCTTGCCCGTGCCGTGCTCGCCGGTAATCAAGACGTTCGCGTCAGACGGGCCCACGCGCGCGATCAGGTCCATCACCGGGCGCATCGCGGGAGATTCGGCGATCATTACAGGCCGGCCGTCAGCGCGAAGCAGGCGATTTTCGGCTTCGAGACGCTGGCTCTTACGCAGGGCCTGCGAAAGTTCAATCTGGGTCTTGAGGATGGCGAGCAGCCGCGCGTTTTCCCAGGGCTTCTGCACGAAATCCTTCGCGCCGCGGCGCATGGCCTCGACCGCGAGCTCCAGGCTGCCCCAGGCGGTCATGACGATGATGGGCAGGGTGCTGTCTTTCGCGCGAATGTTCGAAAGAAGGTCGAGGCCTTCCTGGCCCGAGGTGGTGTCTCGCGCGTAATTCAAATCCATGAGCAACGCGTCAAACTCTCGCGCTTCGAGGGCAGACATCACGGAGGCGGGCGAAGCCACTGTTTCGGTTTCGAATCCTTCGCCCTTGAGCAGCAGACGCAAAGCTTCGCGGATGTCTGGTTGATCATCGGCGACAAGAATGCGAGTTCGAGGTGTGTTGGCTGGGGTCATGGCGCGAAAAGTTTCTCCCTGAATTTTGCTTCTGGACTCGTTAGGAAATGCATCGGCCGTATGGCTCATTTTTATCCTCACTCATAACGTAACGCGACCAGTGGGTCGACTTTGGTGGCACGCCGCGCTGGAAAATAGCAGGCGGCGAGCGCAACCAGGGCCAAAACAGCCGCGACTCCGATGAACGTCAACGGATCACGTGCCTTGACGCCGTAAAGCTGGCTATCGAGATACTTCATGACCATAATCGATGCCACTAGCCCGATCGACAGCCCCAAGGCCGCGAGCTTCATTCCATCGCCTACAACCATTCGCAGTACGTCCTTGGGCTCTGCACCGAGCGCCATGCGAATACCAATTTCGTGGTAGCGCTGCGTGACGGCATAGCCCATTACGCCATAAATTCCGATGGCCGCCAGCAGCGCGGCAACCACTGCGAAAAAGGCCAGCAGAGTCATGTTCAGACGGCGTTGCGCAAGTAGTACAGCGAGATAAGCGTCCATGGTTTTGACGTCTGTAAGCGGCTGATTGGGGTCGACGGGTTTCGGCCGCTCCGCGAATGGCTGAGGTCAACTGAGTAGGATCAACATTCGAGCGCACGACCAAATGCATGACCCGCGATGGATTTTGCGTTTGCGGTAAATAAAGTTGCGCGATTTTTGGCTCCGACCAGGCCCAATCGCGTATATCGCCCACGACCCCCACGATCGTGACCGGGCCCTTGTACGGAATGGCGTCAAACGGTTTCAGCACCGCCGGAAAAACCAGGCGGATCTGCTGGCCGATGGGACTTTGATTAGGCCAGTATTGTTGCGCGAGAGCTTCATTGATGAGTGCCACACCTTGCGAATCGGGACCGTCGGATGAACTGAAATCGCGGCCTACTCTTATGGGCACGCCCATGGTGGACAGATAGCGCCAATCCTCGGTGCGATATTGGGCTGTGAAATGCTCGCCTGAGCGCGGAGTGGGCCTTCCTGTGATGTCGAAGTCACAGAACCCGGCCCATCCAGTCAAGGGCAGGTAATTCACGGCGCTCGCTGATTTCACGCCCGGCAGGGCTGCAATTTGATCGACGACCTGTTGATAGAAACTCACGATTCGTGGGGATGCGGGATAATGCGATTCCGGCAGAAAAACCTGCATGGTCAGCACATTCCCCGGTTCGAAGCCCAGGGGTTCAGACATCATCAGTAGGAAGCTTCGAACCAGCAGACCGGCGCCGACCAACAGCATCAGCGAAAACGCCACCTCGGACACAACCAATAGGGAGCGAGCAATTTGGCTGCGACGTCCAGCGGTCGAACCGCGGCTGCCTTCCTTGAGCGACTCGTACATTCCCGAGCGCGAAATCTGAATCGCCGGCGCCAGGCCAAAAATGATTCCGGCGAGTAATGCCATCAAGATCGTGAAGCCGAGAACTTTGCCGTCAACCGCAATCCACTCCGGATGCGGGACCTGCCCGCGTCCGCCGGATGGAATCGCGCCGCGCAGAAGGTGAAGACCACCGTACGCAAATATCACTCCTAATGCGGCTCCTATAAGCGAAAGCAGCGCACTTTCCGTGAGCAATTGACGGAAAATTCGGCGGCGGCCGGCTCCGAGAGAAGTTCGAACAGCGATTTCGCGTTCGCGAACGGCGGCGCGCGCTAGCATGAGATTGGCGACATTGGCACAGGCAATTAGAAGCAGAAAAGCCACGGCGCCAAGAAGCAGCAGCAAGCCGGGGCGTAACGGGCTGACAAGTTCATCGTGAAAACCCGCTACCCGGATTCCGTTTTTCTGGTCGAAGGCCGGGTATTGCTTTTTCAGCTGCTCCTGAATCGTAGTCATCTCGGCTGTGGCTTGAGGGATCGTGACGCCATCCCGCAGGCGGCCGAAGATTACAAGTTCGTGGCTTTCACGATCGAGTTGGGTGCGATTAAATGCGAACGGCCTCCACATTTCGAATTCCGGAATCGTGCCGTAGAGAGAGAAATTTCGTGGCAGGACCCCGATGACCATAACCGGTTTTTCATCTAACAGGACCGTCTTGCCGATGACTCCCGGATCGCCGCCGTAACGTCGCTGCCATAATCCATAGCTCAAGATTACGACCTGGTCGTGGCCCGGCTGTTGGTCTTCGACGGAGAAATCACGGCCGAGGATTGGCGCCACACGCAGCATACGGAAAAAATTGCCGGAAACCTGCGATCCCCATACCTGTTCCGGCTCCCCGCCGCCGGTAATGTTGAAATACAGAGCGCGCCAGCAGGAAAGCTCCTCGAATAGGTGATTCATGTCGCGCCAATCCAGAAATTCGGCGGCCGAAGCGGTTCCGCGTGTGACTTTACGATTGTTGTCGGTTTCCCAAATAGTGACGATGCGCTGGGAATCGGGAAACGGAAATGGCTTCAGCAGAATTCCATTTACGATGCTGAAAATCACGACATTTGAGCCAATGCCAATCGCCAGAGTCAGGATTGCGACCGTCGCGAAGCCCGGATTACGCCGAAGCATGCGCGCGCCATAGCGAAGATCTTGCAAAAAGGTTCCCATAGAAATTGCTCCCAAGAAGCGGCTAAGTGACGGGTTATTTTACTGCTTCGTCACTGTGTGTCCAGCTCCAGGGAGAGACAGGTCGAAACGTTTTCCTACATACCATAAAGATGAAATCATCGGCTTGTAGCCGCTACTTCGCCCACACGCGTTTGTCCGTCAATGATCCAGCCATCGGCGAGCTGAATTATGCGATTGCCGTATGCGGCCCAGGCGTCGTTGTGTGTGACCTGGATGATCGTAGTGCCGTCTTCGTTTAACCTCTTCAGCAGGTCCATGATCATTTTCCCCTGGCTGCTGTGCAGGCTCCCGGTGGGCTCGTCAGCGAGGATCAATTTTGGTTTTCCGATTACGGCGCGAGCAACAGCTACTAGCTGCTGTTGGCCCCCGGAGAGCTGATTGGGGAAGAGGGATTTCTTGCCGACGATTTGAAAACGGTCGAGGACGTCTGCGACCATTCCTTCCCGCTCTGTCTTCTTGATATCGCGATAGGAAAGCGGCAAATCGAGATTTTCGGCAACCGTGAGGTTGTCTAGCAGGTGATACTGCTGAAAGACGAAGCCAATGTATTTTTTGTGCAGCTCGACCCGGCGACGGTTGTCGAGCTTATGAACGGCGTTGTCCAGAAGATGATATTCGCCCTTCCAGGCTCCATCGAGCATGCCGATAATGCCCATCAGCGTGGATTTCCCCGCACCCGAGGGTCCCATCACGGTGATGAAATCGCCTTCGCGGATTTCCAGGTTGATTCGGCGGAGAACCCAGGTCTTGCCCGCGCCCGATTCGTAAACTTTTTCGACGTCAGTTAGCTTGATCACTTGTCATCTCCGGTAAGGAAGCTTGTGATGTTCTTTTGCTGATTGTGAAGCAAAACAGAACAGGAAGCTGGTTCCCGTCTTGCTCGCTGAACGCGAACGCATGCGCGAGCATCATTCGTACCTCAGGGCTACCATGGGGTCGACACGCGTGGCCCGCCGGGCCGGGACGTAACACGCTGCTAGCGTCACAACCACAAGAACCGCCGTTACCCCCGCGTAGGTGGCAATGTCGAGCGGACTCACCGCGAAAAGCATGGACTTCATGAATCGCGTGACGACCAATGATGCAACCAGACCGACTGCGGCACCGAGGCCAGCGATCTGCGTGCCTTGCCATAAGATTTGCGACAATACGTGGCGCCGTTGCGCTCCGAGCGCCATGCGTATGCCAATTTCTTTTGTGCGCTGCGCGACCGTGTAGGACATCACGCCGTAGAGACCAATAGCAGCCAGAGCTAGAGCCAAACTTCCGAAGAGCGCGAGCAGGGCCAATTGGAAACGTGGCCGGGAGATCGACTCAGCAAGGATGTCATCGAATCGCCGCACGTTGTACACCGGCAGGTTATGGTCCAGGCGCTCTACCGCGTCTGCAAGCGCAGAAGTAATCTGCGAAGGACTCGCCTGGGTGCGTATCGCAACCGTGAAAGAGGTCCACGGATCTTGCGCGAAGGGAGTGAAGAACATCGGCTTCGGCGGCCGTCCTAGTTGGTGCTGGTGGATATCACCTATAACCGCCACGGTCTCCAGCCACTGGTTGGATCCGTCAATCCGAAAGCGTTTACCGATAGGGTCTTCGCCGGGCCAGTAAGATCGGGCCATCGCACGATTAATAATCGCCACCGCTGGCGCGCTTGCGCTATCGGTATTTTGGAAATCGCGGCCCTCAATAAATGGTATGTGGAGAGTCCGGAAATAGTCTGGGCTCGCGACTGTGTAGTCGGGGCTGTCCTGGCGCATCGGGGAATCCGGAGGGTAGGTATGTCCCTCGACCGTCACGCTGCGGCTGCTGGAACCTGGATTGAGAGGTAGCCGGGTCACGATGGCCGCCGATTCGACGCCAGATACCGCGCGGATATTCGCGAGCATGCGGTCAACGAATTGCGAGCGTTTTGCGGGTTGTTCATATCCGGCTTGAATCAACGACACCTGCATCGCGATTACGCCCTGCGAACTAAAACCGGCAGGGACACCACTGAGCCGAATGAAGCTTCGCAACAATAGGCCTGTGCCACATAAAAGGATTAGCGACATGGCGATTTCCACGAGCACCAGGGTCTTTTGCAGACGCTGGCGGCCAGCACTCATCGTGCCGCGTGTTCCGTTTGCTTTCAATGCTTCGTTCAAGTCGCCCTGGCTCTGAAGCGCGGGCGCCAGTCCAAAAACGACTCCCGTCAGGAGCGAAATTGCGAAAGCGAAGAAAAGCAAGGGCGCGTTCAATTGCAAATGAATCATGTTTCGAAGGTCGGCCGGTACTAGCGCGACCAGGGGACGGAAACACCAGCTGGCCACGAAAATTCCAGAGACTCCGCCAGCGAATGACAGCATGACACTTTCCGTAAGCAGTTGCCTGGTGACGCGCGAAGCACTTGCGCCTAATGCTCGCCGGATTGCAAATTCGCGATGACGGGCGCCACTACGGGCCAGGAGTAAGCTAGCGATGTTGGCACAGGCGATCAGGAGCACCAAGACGACGGCGCCGAGCAAAATCAAAAGCGCTGGCCGCACATCCTCTACTTCGTATTCCTGCACTGGTTCGACACGCGACTGAATGTCGCGATCGGCTGACGGATTTTGTTTCGCGATTTCATGCTCGAGAACGGTCAATGCGGCTTGCGCCTGCTCTGCCGTTACATTGGGCTCGAGCCGCCCGTAGGTGTCGAAATAATGAGTATCAAATCGTGCCGACGGATCGCTATCGGGCGTTAAAGGATGTTCGGGAACTGCGAACCGAGGCGGGACCCAGAGTTGCGAGTTGTCGGGGAAATTAAATCCCGGAGGCATGACGCCGACAACAGTGCGGCTTTCACCATTCAGCAAAATCGTGTGGCCGACGATCGCGGGATTGCCGCCAAACTGCGAAGTCCAGAGCGAATTGCTCACAACGACGACGTGTCGATCTTCTCCAGCTGCATCTTCAGGTGTGAAGCCGCGACCGAGCATCGGTTGAATTCCAGCGAAGCGAAAGAAATTGGTCGAGGTGATAGCTCCCGACACCCTTTCGGGGCGGTCCGAGGCGGATAAGTTGAAATTTCCTTCACGGATAGCTGCGATTTCGTCGAAAACTTTCTGGTCGCGGCGGATAGCTAGAAATTCAGCCGGAGCGAATGAACCAACATTGCCGTCTTCGTTCGGCCCCAGGACTACAAGGCGTTCGGGGTGTGGAAACGGCAGCGGCCGCAACAGGACGGCATACACGACGCTGAAGATGGCAATGTTCGCGCCTATGCCTAGCGCCAGAGTTAAGACAGCAATAAAGGTGAAGGCAGGATTCTTCAGCAGCGCGCGCAGACCGAATCGCACATCTTGAAGCAGCGATTCCATTTTCCTGCCTCCTTTTCGCCGCCTGTACCAGGCCAGGGCGATTATTTAAGCGCCGCGGCGCTGCGGTGTTGCACGACTAGCGCTCACCATCAGTTGTGTGTTTCCCGGCATGGCTCGCTTCATTCGTATCTAAGAGCTACTATCGGGTCCACACGCATAGCACGGCGTGCCGGGATGTATGCCGCCAGCGCAGCTGTCACCGTCACAATCAACAACACGACGGCGAATGTCAGCGGATCTGTAGCGGTGACGCCGAACAGCATGCTCCCCATCCAGCGGGTCAGTGCGGATGCCGCGATCACTCCGGCCGTCGCTCCGAGGACAGCCAAGCGCAAGCCCCGCCCGACAACCAGCCGCAGAACGTGATTTCGTTGCGCTCCGAGCGCGATGCGGATTCCGATCTCGCGAATGCGCTGGTTCACTCCATACGACAACACGCCGTAGATTCCGAGCGCTGCCAGCGAGATTCCCAGAACGCCCAGAACCGTAGCCAGCGAAGCCGCAGTGCGGTTGGCGAACATCGAAAGCTTTAGAAGTTCGTCGAGAGTGTCTGTCTCGAGGGGCTGAACCTTGGAGTCGAGCGACTTTGCGGCAGCACGTATGTCGCCGATCACTGCCGCCGCTGGCAATTGCGAGCGCACCAGAATATTCGCGTCCGTCCCGTCGGCTTGCAGTTGCGGAATATAGATGAATGATTCCGGCGGTTCATTCATGCGGTGATACTTGATGTCGGGCACGACACCCACGACAGTGCGCCAGTCTCCCCAGATAAGCACGCGATGCCCAGTCGCATCGCGAGCAGGCCAGAAACGATTCGCCATGCTCCGATTGACGATTACCACTTTCGGCGCGCCAGCGCGATCTTGCTCCGCAAAATCCCGGCCAGAAATCAGCGGAATCTGAGCAACGCGAAAATAGCCCGGGCCTACGACGTTAAAATCGATGCCCATGTCCTCGTTTGGCTTCGGGGTCTGACCTTCAATCCGCGCGGTGGAATAGCCGCGACCGGTGAACCATAGAGGGACGAAGCGCTCGAGGCTGGCGGATTCAATCCCAGGATAAGCACGAATCCTTTCGAGCAAGCGATCGTAATAATCGACGGCGCGGTCGTCGGAATAGCCGTTACCGGATAGGTCAAAGGCGGCGATTGTCAATTGATTGGTATTGAAACCGGGTCCTGCTCGTTCGGCTTTATGCAGGCTGCGCAGTAGCAGGCCGGCGGCGATGAGCAAAACCGTCGCGAGCACAACTTCTGAGATCACCAGAACATCGCGCAACTGGTGACCGCTGGCAGTGTTGCTTGAGGTGCGGGCTGAAGATTTCAGCGATTCATTGAGGTTCGCGCGAGAAATTTGCCACGCCGGCGCCATCCCGAACGCAAGCCCGGTAACGATGGAAAGGACCAGCGTGAAAGCCAAGACCGACGGGTTAACATTCACTGCTAGTGCTATCGGCAAATGCGCTGGCGGAAAAAACGCCGCCAAAAGATTGACACCCCAAAGCGCCAGAAAAATTCCACCGACGCCCCCCGCGAATGCCAGCAGCAGGCTTTCCACTATCAACTGCCGGACCAGGCGGCCCCTGCCCGCTCCCAGCGCCGAGCGCACTGCCATTTCCTTCACGCGTGCCGTAGCGCGGGCCAGCAGTAAATTGGCGACGTTAACGGTCGCGATTAGCAGCACCAGCAAGGCCACGATCATCAGAAAGGTAAGAACGCTGCGCAGAAAGTCCTGTACTCCATAATGAACTTTCCAAACGGGCGCTAGGTAAATGCCCACGCCTTTCGGCATATTAGGATTCGGATATTCTTCGGATAAATGCGCATTGATCGAGGTCATTTCAGCCTGCGCCTGGGGGATGGTTGCGCCGGCCCGCAGACGAGCCATGATGTGCACGAACGTCGGCGTACGTTGTTCGAGATCCTCGCCCGGCAATATTTGCGGCTGCATCATCATGGGGACGAAATACTGAGCGTCGATTCCCGTGATCGTCCCGTAAAATTGGCGCGGCGCAACACCAATGACGGTGAAAGGGTGACCATTCAAGTGAACCGTTCGTCCGACGACCGTCGGATCCGAGCCGAACAGCCGTTTCCACAAACTATGCCCCAGGACGATGTAGGGGTCGGAGTTCAGAGCCTGATGTGGTTCCTGATGGAATGTGCGTCCCATGGCAGCATGAACGCCGAGAACGTCGAAGTAATTTTCCGTGGCCAGCATTCCCCAAACGCGCTCAGGTGACGCATCGTTTCGAAGGCTCATATCCACACCGACCAATTCGAAGCCGAGCACGCCGGAAAATACCCGGTTCTGATCGCGGATGTCTCTGTAATCGGGGTACGAACTGGTGTGGTATTCGCCGCTGGGCATGATCGTTTCGACAGCTACGATTTGTTCGGAGTGCTCGACGCCGGGAAGCGGGTTCAAAAGCGCCGCTTTGATCCAGCTGAAAACAGTGGCGTTCCCGCCGATGCCAATCGCCAGAGTCAGGATCGCAACCGCAGTGAAGCCGGGACTCTTTCGCAGCGTTCGCAGCCCGAAGCGCACATCTTGCAGCAGCAATTCCATGGATATTCCTCGTCCAGCCGTTAGCTTATGCGACCGCGATTACAACGAGCGTGGCGTCGTCCTGCCAATGACCGCCGCAGAACTCACCTGCCGCGCTGAGAATCTTCTCCTGCAACTTTAGCGTGCTTGAATCACGATTCTCCCTCAGCAGTTGCAGGAAACGCGCGTCACCGAATTCCTGATGCGCGGAATTGCTAGCTTCGGTAACTCCGTCGGTGAATAGCACCACCCGGTCTCCTGATACCAATTGGTGCGTTCCAGTCTGGTACGTCTGAGTGGGAAATACGCCGAGCACTCCTCCGCCTTCCGTGAGCAGGTCATGTGTGCCATCGGTGTGCACTACGATCGGCGGATTGTGCCCCGCATTGGCGTAGCGAACGAGCTTGCTGGCGCCGTCAAGTTGCGCGTAGAAAAAAGTTATGAATCTATCTCCGGCAATATTCCGGCAGATCAGTGAATTCAACTTCTGACAGAGATTCTCCGGCGCCAGGGACGGCGAAGCGAAACCGCGAAATGCCGCCTGCAGATTGGACATCAGCAGAGCCGCCGGCATGCCTTTGCCTGCGACATCCGCGATACACAGCCCCAGGGAGTCGCCGTCAAATTGCAAAATATCGTAGTAGTCGCCACCGACGTTGCGCGCCGGCTGCCATGCGCAGGTAATTTCGTATCCGGCCAGCTGCGGAATCTCCTTGGGCAGAAAGCCGCGCTGAATGGAACGGGCTTCTTCGATTTCACGTTCCTGTGCATGCGTGTTCGTAGCTGACTGTTTTTTTGCTTCACGACGATCGCGGCCGATCTGTAACTGCTTTTGCAGAATCTCAAGCAGGCGCGAGTTTACCCAGGGTTTTTCGACGAAATCCCCGACGCCCTGCTGCATGGCTTCGACGGCCAAGCCTACCGTCGCCCAACCGGTCATGACCACGATCGGCGGCGCATTTTCCGTGGTTTTCAATTGGGCCAGCAGGTCCAGACCCTCGCGACCTGAAGTTGTGTCACGCGCGTAATTCAAATCCATCAGAATCAGATCGAATTCCTTGCTGTTGATGGCCTCGAACAAAGCGGCGGGTGAAGACACCGCTTCGGTAACGTAACCGTGACCCTTTAGAAGCAATCTCAGGGCTTCCAGGACATCGGGTTGATCGTCTGCAATCAACACCCGCGGTTGAGTGCCGGTAAGTTCGCTTGTGGAGTCGACGGTCTTAATAATAGCCATTGGTTCGATACCCTTGCCTGATTTAAGGCCAAGTGCTTGTTTGGGGCCCCTCCCAAATATGGGCAGGTAAACTTCCAGGCGAGACTCAGTATAAGACATTCAGTTATAACGTGTTACGAGCGTCTGGTCCATGATACAGACGGTGATATGACCAGTTGCGGGAATGTTTGTCGCGATTCCGAACAGTGCTGCCAGCGGCGGCTGCGCGGCCCCCAAGCCAAGGTGACTTACTCGTAACGTAACGCCACCATGGGTTCCACCCGCATGGCGCGGCGGGCTGGAATAAAACACGCGGTCAGCGCCACCAAGGTCAGGAGGGCTGTGACGGCCAAATAGGTAATCGGATCCCTGGCGCTGACCGTCAAAAAACTGCCGACGACGCGGCCCGCGGCCAGGGCGCAAAGCACACCGACGACCAGACCGATTCCCACGATGAGTAAGCCCTCGCGAAAAATCATTTTCAGGATGTCGACAGGTTCAGCACCCAACGCCCTACGAAGTCCGATTTCGTGGGTCTTCTGAGCTGCGGCGTAGGAAACTACACCGTACACTCCGACGATTGCCAGGACCAGTCCCAGCATTCCCAGCAGTGCGGCCAGCGCGGCACCAATCTTGTAGAACAGCAGACCGTTCAGCGTATTGAGCGCCTGCGACATGGTCTGCACGTCGAAAACCGGAAGTTGCGGGGCGAGCTTTTCAATTTCACGCTCGATTTCCGGAATCATCGATTCGGGCGCCATTGCGGTCCGTAACTGCAAGGCCTGAAGCGTGTTTCCTAACTGATGTTGCAGGAAGGGCGCGTAGAACATCGCAGTGAACGGACCTGTAAGGCCCTGGTAGCGGGCGTCTTTAGCTATGCCGATCACCACCATCGGATGCGTTGGGTCGCTGGTCATGCGGAATTGCCGGCCTATAGGATCGGTGTTTGGCCAATACTGCTTCGCCATGGTTTCGCTGACGATTGCGACGTACTGACTGTTCTCATCGTCGGCCTCGCTGAACAATCGGCCTCGAAGCGTCGGGATTCCCATGGTCTGAAAATAGTCGGGCGACACTACGTTGTACAAAGAGCTCGGAGCAGGCTGGCCGGGAGGCGGCTGATATCCGTCGATAACGAGGTTATCGAAATCATTGTAGTAACCCATGGGCGTGGCGTTCGCGGTGGAGGCGGATATGACTCCGGGAAGCGCGCGTGCACGCTGCAGAAGAATCTTATAAAAATCACGCGTTTGCGTCTGGCTGTATCCGATCTCGTTCGGATCCATCAGCAGGTTCAAGACGTGATCAGGGTTGAAGCCCAGATTGATGCGCTGAGCTTCGGTCATGCTGCGAGTGAACAGACCGGCGATGATGAGCAGTACCAGAGAACCCGCGACCTGCGCTACCACCAGTGTGGAACGGAAGCGATTCCTGCCTCCGACTACACCGCGGCCACCTGAATGCAGGATCGCGCTCAAATTCCCGCGAGACGCTCGGACGGCAGGCACCATGCCCACGATAATTCCCGTCAGCAACGCCGCGGCAGTTACAAATGCGAAAATGCGCCAGTCAAAACCAAAATCGAAATGGACGGGCAGATCTGTTTGAACATTAATGGAAGCCAAGGCTGTGCTGCCCCAGTAGCCGAGAAGAACTCCCGCCACACCGCCCAGAACAGCTAGCAGCACGCTTTCGGTGAGCAATTGGCGGACCAGGCGAATCCGCGCGGCGCCGAGTGCGGCACGAATTGCCATTTCTCGCTCACGCACCGTAGCTCTAACCAACAAAATATTCGCGACGTTCACGCATGCGAGCAACAGAACCATCGCGGCAAGGCCCAAGAACAGCCCGCCCACTACCAGAAGTGTATTGCCCGGATCGGGATTCGGACGCGATCGAAGTTCCGGATAGACTTGTAAGCTGAGATCTTTGTGAGATGCGGGAAATTCCTGCGCCAGGCGATGGCTCACAAGAGCTAGCGAGGCCTGAGCCTGCTGCAGGCTTACACCCGGGCGCAAGCGTCCAAGGATCGGGTCGTTCCGGACCTCGCGATTGGTCATGAAATCAGCGGGATTTCCCGCCATCGACGCCATTCCGAGCGGTAGATATCCCTGAACACTCACGAGCGGGTAAACGCCAAAGAAATCCTTCGGGGCAGCCCCGACAATTGTAATGGGATGACCATCCAGCACAACCTTTCTGCCAATGATTCCGGGATCGCCGCCGAATCGAGTCTGCCAGTAAGAGTAGCTAAGCACCATTACCGGGTCTGCACCCGGAGTGTGGCCTTCAGAGGGAAGAATGAACCGGCCCAAGGCTGGCTTTATGCCGAGCGCTGCGAAAAAGTTGCCGGTGACGTAGTTCGTTAAAATGCGGTCGGCCTTGCCATCCACGCTTAGTCCATCTAGTCCGAGCTGATATGCGAACAGATCTGAAAACACGGCTGTTGTCTGATCGCGAATGTCACGATAATCGGCGATCGAAAACTGCGTGAGAGGGTTCCCTTGTTGCTGCAGATATGCGACAACGGTGATCTGGGAAGGGTCTTTTACCGGCAGCGGGCGGAGCAGGAAAGCGTCCACCATGCTGAAAATGGCGGTGTTTGCCCCGATGCCGAGAGCGAGGGTGATGATCGCCACGATCATGAAGCCCGGGTTCTTCATCAGCATGCGAGTGCCGTAACGAATGTCTTGCAACAGTGTTCCCATTTTCAACTCCCTGATTTCCGCCGCAGTGATTGGAATTCCGTCACTGTGCTCGGTTACCGCGTGCCGCGTCTGCAACTGGCGCGCAGCGTTAGAGTTTGCGGCAACTCAAGATTCCTAACCGCAGATAGCTTAGAGCCGTGCCCTGACGACCGTGCCTATTCGTGCCTGAGCGCCACAATGGGATCGACGCGCATTGCACGACGGGCCGGGATGTAACACGCGGCGAGCGCTACGGCGATCAGCACGGTGGCAACGCCGGCAAACGTTGCAGGATCGGTTGCGCTGACTCCAAAAAGCATTGTGATCATAAGATGCGTGAGGCCCAGCGCTACTGCAACACCGATGGCCACACCGACCAGGGCCATTTTCATTCCTTCGCCGAGCATTAAACGCAAGACATCCATGCGCTGCGCGCCTAGCGCCATTCGAATGCCAATTTCATGAGTGCGCTGACCCATCACGTAGGAAACCACGCCATAAATTCCGATGCTCGATAGCAGGAGCGCTAGCGCCGCGAAAATGCTGAGTAGAACCATCGAGAATCTGCGGTCGGCCAGCGACTCCGCCACGATTCCTTGCAGCGACTTGGTTTCGTAGATGACGTTCTCGCTATTCAATTTTTCGATGGCATCGCGAATGGCGGGCACCAAGGCTGTCGGCGATCCTTTGGTGCGCAGGACCACTTCGGCCGCCGGTGGTCCGCTATCGAACTGGTCTGGAATCTGCATATATGGCATGTAGGCTTGGGCGACGATGGGATGTTTGGCATCTCCGTCGGTGTCCAGACCCCAGTGCTTCACGTGGCCGACGACTCCGATGATCTGCGCGTCGACATTTACGATGCCTATGTGCACTTGCTTGCCGATGGGTTCCTGGTTCGGGAAAAACTCGCGCGCGAAGTTTTCGTCAATCACCACCACCGGTAGAGCGTGCTCATTGTCATCCTCTGTAAAAAATCGCCCGCGCTGCAGCGGAATTTCCATTACCTTCAAATACTCCGGATTAGCGAAATAAAACAGCGACTGGCTCATTTCGCTTACGTTGGCCGGTTTCACCCGGCCATCCAGCCAAAAAGGAAGTTCGCTATCGCCTGACATGGGCAAGGACCCTCCCGTAGAGGCGACCGATTCGACGCCGGGTACGGTTTTCAAAGTTTCGTCCATCTGCCGAATGGCGGCTTTGCTGGTCGTGGCATTCACGCCGAGAGAAGGCGAAAGCGAAGCTGCAAACGTCAAGACGCCGCGAGAATTGAAACCGGGGTTCACGTTCCAAAGGTCAATCAAGCTGCGCACCATTAAACCTGCGCCGACCAGAAGCACCAGCGCCATGGCCATCTCGAGCACGATGAAAACAATTTGCGCACGGTGACGCACGCCACTGGCTCCGCGGCCACTTTCTCTCAGTGTTTCTTGCAGATTTGGCCGAGCCGTCTTGAGCGCCGGGGCCAAGCCGAAGATGATTCCGGCGAAAACTGAGACAGCCAGCGTGAACCCTAGGATGCGTCCATCAAGGCTGACATCTTGAGCGCGGTGCAGAGTTTCGGGCAGCGCTCCTAGCGCCGCTTGAGTGCCCCACGCAGCGATGCACAATCCGATTACGCCGCCAGACAAACCGAGGAGAATACTTTCCGTGAGTAATTGGCGAACTACTCGCGACTGGCTCGCACCCAGGGCTGAGCGGATGGCGAATTCGCGCGCCCGAGTCGTCGAGCGGGCCAGTTGCAGGTTGGCAACGTTCACGCATGCGATCAGCAAAACGAAGCCAACCGCACCCAGTAATACCAATAAGAATGGCTCAACATTGCCGACAATGTCTTTTTTTAGCGGCATGATGCTTATGCCTGCGTTCTTATCAGCGTCCGGGTAGGTTGCTGCAAGGTTGCTGGCAACCTGGTTCATGTCCGCCTGAGCCGCTGCCAGCGTTACACCGGGTTTCAAGCGTCCAATCGCGCGCGTGCCTTCATGAACCTTGCGGTCTTGAAACAGGGGATCTTTGTACTGTCCGATGGGAATGTAGACATCGTGAATCGAATCAAAATTCGAAGACTGAAGATAGAAACTGGACGGGATCACTCCCATGATGTTGTAACCGTCGCCATTCATGGTGATCGGTTTTCCCACGATGTCCGGCGCGGAACCGAACTTGCGCTGCCAGAGTCCCGAGCTAATAAGAGCGACAGGTGTGGTACCGAGACGATCCTCGTTCTGCGTGAACAGCCGGCCGCGAATGGTATGGATGCCCAGAATCTGGAAAAAACTGGCGGAGACCATAGCGATGCGCACGCGTTCGGCTTCGCCATTGCCCGTCATGACGAAGTCGTCGCTGCGATCAGCAGCGATTGCCGAGAAAACAGAATTGCTGCGTTGCCAGTCGAGAAAATTCGGATAAGAGATCGAAGAGGTTTCGAAGCTTGGCGATGTCTCGGCAAGGGCCACCAGTTGCTCGGGCTGCGCGTACGGAAGAGGTTTGAGCAGGACACCATTGACCACAGAAAACAGAGCGGTGTTCGCACCAATTCCCAAGGCCAAGGTCAGCACCGCAATTACCGTGAAGCCCGGGCTTTTTAGCAGCGTCCGCACCGCATACTTAATGTCTTGAACCAGGCTTTCCATTTCTGAATGCCTCCCGGCACACCCGTGCCGCGGCTCCGAAATGCATTTCGGGTAACTGCGGGGGCTGTGGTTTTCAGAAGCTGTTTAGTTAGACGGTCGCCGTACGCGTGCCCATGGTTTCTTCGACGATGCGGCCGTCGAAGAGGTGAATGGTCCGGTCCGCGATGCTGGCATAGCGCGGATCGTGCGTGACCATGCAAATTGTTGCGCCATCGCGATGCAGTTGCTGCAGCAAGTCCACGACAGCTTCGCTGTTCTTCGAGTCCAAGTTTCCTGTAGGTTCGTCCGCCAGCAGGATGGAAGGAGATCCGACGAGGGCTCGGGCGACGGCTACGCGCTGTTGCTGACCTCCGGAGAGCTGGGAGGGGTAATGTTTCATGCGATGAGCCATGCCCACGCGCTCAAGGACTTCCTGCACCCGCTTCTTGCGTTCTGCCGCGGCCATGCTGCGGTAGGTCAGCGGGAGCTCGACGTTTTCGTAGACCGTAAGGTCGCCGATCAAGTTGAAAGCCTGGAAAATGAAACCGATTTCGCGGTTGCGAATGCGGGTGCGGTCCGAGAGCGAAAGATTTGCCACCGCCTGCGTATTGATCCAGTAATTGCCTTCCGTGGGCGAATCGAGCAGGCCAAGAATCGAAAGCAGCGTGGATTTGCCGCAGCCGGACGGCCCGGCGATCGAGAGAAATTCTCCGTTCTTGATTTCCAGGTGTACGCCGCTGAGCGCGTGCGTTTCTACTTCGTCGGTGTAAAACACCTTGGTTACGCCTTCGAGGCGAATCAATCCTTGTTCGGTCGTGTTCATTGCTCTCGCTCCTTCGCGAATGATTGCATCTCTTGATACGAGCCTACCGCCTGCAAAAGTTCCCTGATCGCTTCGCTTACTTCGACTGTCTCAAATTACTTTAATTGCACGCGGTCATAATTGTCCCAGGCCGACATATCGGAAAGGATTACCTTATCTCCGATCTCCAGGCCCTTCAGAATTTCGACGGTGTTTACCGACGTCCGGCCCAGTTGCACCTGCACGCGGGTGGCTTCCTTCCCGTCATCCACTAACTTGAACAACCCTACGGTGCTGTTGGCTTCGCCGTGAACGGGCCGTTCGACGTACAAAACATCAGCAAGCCGCTCAATTTCCACCGTTCCCTCAACGCTCAAGTCCGGACGGGCACCTGGCGGCAACTCGCCCTCCAGACCAACGTCGACAGTTACAGTTCCATTTACCACTGCGGGATCGATGCGTATCACGTGTCCCGGGATGATTCCATTGTGCGTGTCAATCGAGGCCTTTTGGCCGATCACCACGTCTTTCGCCTGGGTTTCCGCAATCTTGAGTTGCGCCTTGAGGTGGCTTGGTTGCGCGACTCGCGCGAGCACGGTGCCCATGGTGACCTTCTGGCCGACTTCCACATCCAGTTCCTGCAACATGCCATCGATACCGGGGCGCACGTGGAGTTGTTCCAGCTGCGATTTTTTCAGTTCGTACATCGCGCGCTTTTCGTTCACGTTGGCTTCCTGGACCGCGAGCTGTGCCTCGATGGAGTTATTAAATATGTCGACTTCCTTTTGCGCCAGATCGTTCTGCTTCTCCAATTCTTCGGCCTGCACTTGCGCTGTCTTCACGTCGAGTTCGGGAGCCAGTCCGTTGGCGCCAAGTTGCTCCTTGGTCTGCTTCACCATTTCGGCAGTGCGATACGCCGAGGAAATGCTCGCGGCCAGCGTTCGCTTGTCCATCAGCTGATTTTGCAGCTGGGCTTTGGTCTGCTCGTAAGCTGCCTGGGCTCCCTTCAATTGATATTCAGCGTCCAGCGCCTCTTGCGACAACTGTGGGTTATTGAGATCCAGAATCACCGTGTTCGCTTTAACCGGAGTTCCGGGGAGGAGATAGCGCTGCTGGACTTGGCCGTCGGTGACGGCCGGGATCAGCCGGATGGTTTCCGGTACCAAAGTGCCGAGACCTCGCACTTCGCGGAGCATGGGCCCGCGCTTTACTGTGCCTGTCCAGATCGTGCCGCTATCGACGCTCGGGGCTGCCGGCTTCAGCCTCGAAAGGGCAAAGGTCATGAGCGGGATCAGGACCACTGCCGCGCCAATGTACGTAAAGCGGCGCACCTTCTTCTTGCGTTTAACCTCTGGACGAACGATATCCACGGACTAACCTCGACGATCTATATCGCAAATTCGATTCCGACGCCATGACACGGATAAATTGTTCATATTGTGCTATTTGTAACGACATTGCAAGCGCGCTATGGTCCGTTTTGGCCGCTGATGGGACTCGGTCGTCCCGCTATCGGACAAATTGGCTATCGCGTTTTTCCTGACGGCAAGACCTAGTGGACCAGTCGATTGCGGTGACCGGATGGCGAGTTCGGTTTCTATACTAATGTACCGCTCGCCGCGTCAGAAAACCCGCGACGACGCTGAATTCTAAGAGGCCGAATCTACGCTGGCGCGGATTTCCTGCCAACGCTTTGGACGCTTCTTGGCATCCAGAACCTTCTTGCGCAGACGGATTGACTTCGGAGTAACTTCGACGAATTCATCGTCGGCGATGAATTCGATGGCCTTTTCCAGCGTCATGTCGCGAGGAGGAATCAGGCGGATGGCTTCATCGGCAGAGGAAGAGCGCATGTTCGTCTGTTTTTTTTCTTTGGTGATGTTGACGTTCATGTCGTCTTCGCGCGCGTTTTCGCCGACGATCATTCCCTCGTAGACTTCAATCGCCGGCCAGACGAACATTTCGCCGCGTTCCTGGATGCCCCAAATTGCGTACGCCGTGGAAACGCCTCCGCGATCGGATACCAGCGCTCCCGTCAGGCGCATGGCCATTTCACCTGCATAATCCGTCCAGCCTTCGAGCAGCGAATGGATCAGAGCAGTTCCGCGCGTATCGGTCATCAACTGGCTGCGCAGGCCGATCAGCCCGCGCGACGGAATGCTGAACTCCATGCGCACACGGCCTGAATTGTGATTGATCATTTTTTTCATTTCGCCGCGGCGCGTTCCGAGCAGTTCCATGACGATGCCGATGAAATTTTCAGGACAATCTACCACCAGCAGTTCTAACGGCTCCAACCGGCGGCCGTTTTCTGTGCGCACCACGATTTCAGGTTTGCCGACCATGAGTTCGTAGCCTTCGCGGCGCATGGTTTCGATCAGAATTGCGAGCTGCAATTCACCACGGCCGAGTACGCGGAAGGAGTCAGTGGACCCGGTGTCTTCCACGCGCAGCGAAACGTTGGTGAGCAGTTCCTTTTCCAAGCGCGCGCGGATGTCGCGGGATGTGACGTACTGCCCTTCGCGGCCTGCGAATGGAGAGGTATTGATGGTGAAAACCATCGTAAGCGTTGGCTCATCTATCGTGAGCGGTTCCAAGGGCAGCGGATTGGCGAGATCGGTGATGCTTTCGCCGATTTGTATTCCTTCCACCCCGGCGATTGCGACGATATCTCCAGCCGAAACCTGTTCGGCTTCGTCGCGCTCAAGGCCTCGAAAGGTGAAGAGTTTGGTGATCTTGGTTGGCTGGATTGTCCCATTCAGTTTTGCGATGCCTACTTCCGTGCCACGTTGCAAGGTGCCTTGAAATACCCGCGCAATGGCGATGCGTCCCAGAAAATCGCTGTAATCTAGATTGGTCACCTGAATTTGCAGTCCGGCGCCGGCATCGCCCGAAGGAGGAGGGATTGACTTCACGATTTGCTCGAATAATGGCTGCAAGGTGGTCGAATCGTCGCCAACCGTTACATGCGCAACGCCGGTTTTTGCGTTGGTATAAAGGACCGGGAAATCGAGCTGGTCTTCGGTGGCGTCGAGATCAATGAAGAGGTCGTATATTTCATCGAGCACTGCGGCGGCGCGGGCGTCTGGTCGGTCAATTTTATTCAAGACCATGATGGGCGGCAGTTTCGCAGCTAGTGCTTTTTGCAGGACGTAACGCGTCTGCGGCAATGGGCCTTCGCTCGCATCCACCAGAACAAGGACGCCATCCACCATGCGTAGCGCGCGTTCGACTTCACCGCCAAAATCACTGTGCCCGGGAGTGTCTACGATATTGATTTTGGTGCCTTGATATTCAATTTCTGTGTTCTTGGCCAGAATCGTTATGCCGCGTTCACGTTCCAGGTCATTTGAGTCCATTACGCGCTCGACTACTTCCTGATTTGCGCGGAAAATTCCGCTCTGGCGCAACATGGCATCGACCAGGGTCGTCTTGCCGTGGTCAACGTGCGCAATAATGGCGATATTGCGAATATCGTTGTTCATCTGGTGTCAACCAAAAAGGATAGAACGCGGTCTTGCCATTCCTGATCGAATCCCGCGTAGCAGCAGTTGAGGGGTGCCCAGGAGCAACAAACGCACACCCATATTATCATGCACACGCCGGACACGCCATGTGACAGTGCAATAGACGAACCCAAAAATGAACTGCGACTGGTCCCGGGAACCGAATCTGCTTGTCGGTAACATTGCTGTGATATTCTCTGGCGCGCCGCCAAACCAACGGGAACGTTGTAGCCGGGAGAAAGCGATGAATGTGGGCGTGAATCTGAACATGGTGACTACGGGGTTCGACATACCGGGCTATCGCGTGGTGAAGAATTTCGGGCTCGTACGCGGCGTGACGGTGCGATCGCGTAGTGTCCTCGGTACGCTTGGCGCTTCATTGCAAACCATTGTTGGTGGAAACATTACCTTGTTCGAGGAAATGTGCGAAAAAACGCGCGAGGAAGCGCTTGAATTGATGTTAGAGCATGCTTCTGAACATGGCGCGAATGCCGTAATCGGCATGCGTTACGACGCGACAGAAGTAATGCAGGGCGTCACCGAAGTTCTGGCATACGGCACCGCAGTTCAGGTGGAACGCGTCGCGCCCTAAACGCAGGAATCACCTTCGCCTGGTGCGACCGAACACCAGGGCCACAAAAACAGGGAGATATAGCGCGATACACCACACAGGCTTACAATGGCCTCTTAGTCGCTTGGGAGGCTCGTCATAATGAAACGCTCGCTCAAAATCGTCTTCGCTGTTCTCGCGCTCGCGTTGGTTTCAGCGGCTCCGGTGGTTAATGCTGACGCGCCAAAAACGCAGACCGTGCAATTTCCCAGCGGCAAGGAAACCATCGACGGTTTCCTCGCGCTGCCCGACAAAGCTGGCCCACAACCCGCGATGATTGTCGTTCAGGAATGGTGGGGCCTGAACGATTGGGTCAAGGAACAAACCGAAAAGCTTGCCGCACAGGGTTATGTTGCCCTCGCGGTCGACCTCTATCGCGGCAAGACCGCCAGCGATCCTTCCGAAGCTCACGAATTGATGCGCGGCTTGCCGCAGGATCGAGCCGTTCGCGACATGCAAGCAGCCTACGCTTATCTTCAGACGCGCAAAGATGTTAAGGGCGAGCGGATAGGAGTGATCGGATGGTGCATGGGCGGCGGCTTGGCGCTACAGCTCGCGATTCACCAGCCGCGATTGGCAGCGTGCGTCGTGAACTACGGCTCGCTGCCTACCGATCCGAACGACCTTCAGCAGATCGCCTGCCCAGTGCTTGGAAATTTCGGCGCGGACGACAAAGGTATTACCCCTGCCGACGTCGAAGCTTTTGACAAGGCCTTGAAGGGGATGCATCGCATCATTGACGTGAAAATTTACCCCGGCGCCGGACATGCGTTCGAGAACCCGAATAACACGACCGGTTACCGTCCGGAAGCAGCCGCGGATGCATGGTCACGAACCGTTTTGTTTTTGCACAGAGCGCTCAGTTAACATTCCTGCGCGGAGCCACCGCAAGCTGCGTCCAACTCCTACCAGCCCGCTTTAAGGCAGCGCGGGATCACCCGCCGAGGTCTGGATCGTATCGGTCTCCCGGTTGCGCGCCAAAAGGGCAGGACGGACAGGCAGTGACAAAGCTGCAACCAAGAGCAGGTCCAAGCAAAAACGTTTGTGCATGTTAAGACCTCGGCCGCTGAGTTGACCAGGGCCGCGTACCCCGAATTTGAGTTTTCAGCTTATTTGATCTCCCTTGAAACCGAACCACGAGTGGGTCTAAGCTTCCGACCAGCGCAGGAGGGTAAGATGGGAGATCAAGAAATCCGTGCGGCACTCGATCAGCATTGGGCGGCCTCCGATGCCAACGATTTTGAAAGCGAGCACCGCATCTATCACGAGGACGCCGTGCTGGACTACCCGCAGTCAGGCGAGCGAACCCGCGGTCGAAGCAACATACAGAACCAGCGCGCTAGTCAGCCGAGCAAAAAGCGCTTTACTGTCCAGCGAATCATTGGCGGCGGTGATCTTTGGATCACCGAATTCATCCTGGCATATGACGACAAGCCGTCCTACACCGTGAGCATCATGGAGTTCACGGGCGACAAGGTAGCGCGGGAAACACAGTACTTTGCGGATCCATTCGTGGCCCCCGCATGGCGCGCTCAATGGGTCGAACGGATGGACACGCAATCTCGAAGCGCGGGAATCCACTAACTACACCGGTATTTTGTGACAACCTCTCGCGCGCGCCATGCCGCCAATGGCACGATACTTGCAGTTTACAGGTTAACTGTCGAGAACAGGGATTATCACCAGTAATCCGCAACTAATCGGAACCATTGCCCGGCCCGCTTATTTTCGCCGCATAGAGTCCATGGATCCAAAACTGCGCTGGCGACCTGCTCCATGCCATTCTCGATTTCTTCCAAGAGACGTTTCGCGCTTTCGACTCGCAATCGTGCCACGCACCTCACTTCTGTCCAACCGAACTCGCCCGCGAAGATCTGTGAAAATTGACGATACTCATCCAATTGTCGCGCCTCAGGATTCTAGCTCAATATCAACGTGCGAGTAGGAGACCGATTGGTCGTGTCATCGAAAGTAGCAAAAGGAACGGGAATGCTTTCTGAGAAGCGAAGATCCATTGGGGATAATGACGATGCTTGCGGTCTCGCTATCAGTTAATGTCGGCCTGCCTAGGGATATTGACTGGCGCGGGAAAACCGTGCACACCGCTATCTGGAAAGAGCCAGTGCAAGGTCGTCGCACCGTGCGGCGCCTGAATATCGACGGTGACGGCCAAGGGGACCTCGTAGGCCACGGCGGCGAACACCGCGCCTTATCGTTATTGGGAGCGCTACTTCGGCCGAAAGTTTCCAACCTATGGGCAGTTCGGTGAGAATCTGACCGTCGACGGCCTACCGGACAACGAGGTATGTATAGGCGACCGATATCAAATCGGGGGAGCTTTGTTCGAAGTAACCCAGCCACGCGTTACCTGCTACCGAGTTGGCATCCGCATGGATGAGCCCCTTATGGCATCTCTGCTCGTGGCCCATCACCGGCCCGGCTTGTATTTGCGAGTGCTCGAGGAAGGTGACATCGGTGCCGGTGATGAGATCGTCAAGGTCAGCGCAGGTCCCGAACAAATGACGGTAGCCGAAATTGATGCCCTATTATACCTGCCGGGGCATTCGCGCGAACAACTGCAGCGCGCGCTGAGGATTCCGGCATTGCCTGTCGGTTGGCAAGCCTCCTTTAGGGCGCTTCTGGAGCAGGACCAGGGTGGAAAACCGCGGGATGGAAATCCCGGTCTCGTGCCAGATTCTGGTCCGCGGCCGGCGTGGCCCGGATTCCGTAAGGCACGAGTTTCGGCCGTCAATCAGGAGAGCAAAACCGTCTTCTCATTGTTTTTCACCTCCGAGGATGGCAAACCGCTGGCCGCGGCGCGTCCCGGACAGTTCGTGGTCTTGAGAGCCCGCACTGAACCCGATTCTCCACCATTGTTACGCAGCTACTCCTTATCGGATGTTCCCAGCACAGACCACTATCGCGTGAGCGTCAAAGAGGAACTCCATGGTGCACTCAGTGGTTATCTGAAGCGAAAGGTGCAAACCGGTGACTTGTTAGATGTTAGCGCTCCGCGAGGGAACTTCATACTCCAACCGAATGAGGATCCAGTCGTGTTATTAAGCGCCGGCATCGGGGCGACTCCAGTCTTGGCAATGCTCCACGCTCTGGCATCGGCTGGGGCAGCCCGCCCGGTTTGGTGGCTGTTCGGGGCCCGCAATCGTGAAGATCATCCATTTGCGGCAGAGGCCCGCGGGCTGGTAAAGGCTTTGCCCAGCGCGAAGAGCTACGTAAAGTACAGCCAGCCTGGCCGCGAGGACAGAATCGGCTTGGATTTTGATGCGTCCGGTCGGCTCACCGTGGCGGACATAGCGAGCCTCGGTATTCCCGACAGCGCTCATTTCTATTTGTGTGGCCCGGCCACGTTCATGGAGGACTTGAGTGCAGGTCTCGAGGCGAAAGGGATTGCTCGATCTCGCATTCACTCCGAGGTATTTGGTTCGTTGCCTCCGATAACGCCTGGATTAAAAACAGGGCCCGCGCGGATGCCGCATCAGCCGCCGAGTACGTCCGAGCGGGGGCCCAAAGTGGCCTTCGCGCGGAGCGGTCTCGCTGTGTCGTGGGCTTCGCGCTACCAAAGCCTCTTGGAACTGGCCGAAGCGTGTGACGTTCCTGCGAAATGGGCGTGTCGCACGGGGGTGTGTCACACCTGCGAGACCGGACTGATCTCGGGGTCGGTGAGTTATCAACCCGATCCGATTGAGCCCGCCGCGGACGGTAACGTTTTGTTGTGTTGTTGCCGACCTACAGAGGATGTCGCTCTGGATATGTGAATTGGTCAGCCGCCGGGCCTCTCGTAGCACCGCGAGCTCTGTTCCCGATGACTCGGCGCTTTTTCAACCCACACCAAACCGAAAATTATCCGCCCGGAATCCGCGGCAAGGGTATCGACTCTCAGGTCCATTCACACAAAATCCTTCGCAGCCCCAACTCGAACGATGTCAGCTGCAAATTGCTCAAGCGGACCGAACAGCCGACCTCAGTTGTTCATCGCTAGGGACGACGTTCACATTCGCTCTCGTGTATTAATCCCAGTTTGAGTTTCGGACACTGATCCTATTACTTCGCCAGTATCTTCAGGGTGATGGCATCCGCAATCTGCTGCACATACTGCCGGTCGGCTCGGTATTCACACTCCGTCTCCGCCGAAGCGGCTCCAAATCCGCCGTCGAATCCCGCAAACTGTAGCTCGCACAGATTCTTCTTGTACTCTCCCCAGGCCCGATCGGCTTTATTGAGCAGCTCTAATTGGTTCCTTTTGCCAGGCGCTTACATGGCTGCTTGCGGAGCACCCTCATCTGTCAAAATACCGCGAACCGCTTCCAAGAAAGCATTCAAATGCTTCTCAGTGAAGTCCACTTCCTTCCCAATACACTGCTCATAGTCAACAGTCGTCGATTCATTCGCACACGGATTTTCCTCACGGGAAAATATCGCCGCATATTCCCGATCGGCATCAGCCACATGCGGGTGTCGGTCCTGCGCGTTCGCCTACATGAAGGTCGGAACCAAGAACCCGGCATCCAAAGGCACTTCCCAGGCGGGCAACCCGCAACCCAATCGCACCGCACCCAACAACCCCTGGGGAGTCTTGCCGAACATTTCGTGGCCGACCAGTGTGCGGTTGTCCCCTCCGGCGCGATTGGTACGGTCCGGGGAGACAATCCGCCGGAAACAGCGATCATCAGGCCAATGGCCCATTCGCTTACAGCATGGACCCCGTAACCTGCCGCGTTATATAGCATGATGCCGCGAGCCTCGACACGCTTCTTGAGAAGAACCCCACCTGAAGAGGCGCCCGTGCGGTTCAAGAAATAGAAAGTAGGCGTCTGATGGGATTTTTACCGGTCTCGATCACGTAGATCATCTTGCTATACGCCGTAAGAGTCTCTAGCGAGCTCGTCGTGGCCTGTTCAAGTGGGACCGTGATACCTCTTTTCCAGTAGCCGGGATGCGCGTCTGTCCCAGTACGATTTGCGGATCGATCGGCCCCCAAAGGTGTCGGCCCAAGAGATCCGCCCAGCGAACGGATCACAATGTAGCCGATTGCCGCAGCAAAAGGACATGCTTCTTGTACGCAAATTCATGTCAACGCAAATTCATTGTCTTCAGGGTAAGAAAAAGAGTACGATGACCACGCGGCGAAGAGTTCCGGAGTACCAGCCGAGATTACGATTCATTCCGAAAACAACAAAGCGAGTCCCGCTATTGTAACGCCTCGACAGACTTATTTTTGGGAGTCGCTGGGTTCGGCGAGTGCCTGCGATGAAATATTCCCGCCACCTTTCGATCCGACTAGCAGCAGCTTTCTACGTTTGTGCCTTCCTGGGTTCGAATCTTTGGAGCGCGACCGTCCCCCGTTCGTCCGCGTTTGAAGAGCGCGGAGTCCCATCACATCAAACGGTGACCGTTACCATTCCAGGTCCTCTGCGTGATCGCGGCGGGTTGTGATTGTATTCAGTTCGATGAACCGATGTGGACCGAATCGCCTGAAGATAGTGTGTGGGCTGCCGAGATACTAAACGAATTGATGGACTCTCTTCCGCCCGTCACTTTCGGGCTTCATGTCTGCGGGGGAAATCCCCGGCGGAAGCGAGTCTACTTTACCAAGTATACCGATCTCGTACCGGCCTTCCGCATCGTCAAGATCGATAAGGTCTCCCTTGAACATTACACGCTCGGTTACGACTTGTTGGAACTGTGGTCCCAATGGAATTTCAAAGGTAATTTGGCGCTCGGCGTGATTGACCAACGCAGCGATGCTATTGAGACTCCCGAAATTATTCGAGACCGCCTGACCCCGGCATTGGAGTATTTTTCCCGCCATCGCCTACTACTCACCAGCGAGTGCGGTTTTGGGCATGTGCCGCTCGATGTAACCCGCGCGAAACTCCGGGTCCTCGCGCAATCTTGCCGCGAACTCCAAAAATGACGGTTGCAGTTAATATCGACGATCTCCGCAAAGTAGCGTGCCGTCGGCTGCCTCGCGCCGTGTTCGACTACTTGGAAGGCGGCGCGGAATCAGAACTGACTTTGACTGAGAATTGCCGAGCATTCCGGGACGTGACTTTTCGACCACGAAATGCCGTAGCCATTGCTGCATGCGACCTGAAAGTGCGCGTTCTTGGGCACGAGATCGACTTCCCTGTGCTGCTTGCACCCGTCGGGTATAGCCGGTTGATGCATCCAGGTGGGGAGGTGGCAGCAGCCCGGGCCGCCGGCAAAGCTGGAACTGTTTTCATTCTGTCCACAATTTCCGGCCACAAACTGGAGAACGTCAAGTCCGCAACAAAGGGGGCCGCGTGGTATCAGCTCTATCTCCTCGGCGGACGTAAAGCTGCGGAGGCCGCTATCGACCGCGCACGCCGGGCCGGTTTTACTGCACTCGTGATCACAGTTGATACGCCTATCGCCGGGATGCGCGAACGCGATCCGCGAAACGGAATGAAGGAACTTCTAGGGGACTCCTGGTTAGCGAAATTGCCTTATCTTCCTAATATTCTCGCCCACCCTCGCTGGCTGGCGTCATTTCTTCTGGATGGTGGAGTCCCTAGACTGGAAAATGTTGTTGTTCCCGGAAGCGGGCCCATGAAGCTCATCGATGTGGCAGCGGCTTTGGCGCGCGCCAATGTGACCTGGGACGACCTGCGTTGGATACGGGAAAGCTGGCCGGCTCCCATAATCGTAAAAGGCATCTTGACATCCGAGGACGCCCGGCGCGCCGTTGATAAGGGCGCTGACGCAATCGTCGTTTCAAATCATGGCGGACGCCAATTGGATGGAGTTTCCGCAACCCTGCGCGTGTTACCCGAGATTTCTGCGGCGGTGGGCAATCAAGTCGAGGTGCTAATGGACGGAGGAATTCGCCGCGGCAGTGACGCTGTAAAGGCTATCTGCCTGGGAGCCCGCGCGGTTCTTGTTGGCCGCGCCTATGCTTATGGACTCGCGGCGGCAGGCGAAACTGGGGTTACGCGGGCCCTGGAGATTCTGAAAGCCGATATTGACAGGACTCTTCGTTTGCTGGGGTGTGGCGCAATACGAGACTTGAACTTATCGTATCTAGACACAAATCTTCTTCGCTCACACGATTCATGAATGACAAGGAGCGCTAGCGCGTTAGTCCTGTAAGACTTTTGGCGGGCACTTAATTTCCAGGCTCGGCCCGGCTCACCTCAAGATTTCTGGAGAACTAATTGTTCTGCGTCTCGATTACATTCATCGCAAGCTCGATACCTGCCGCCAGACCTCCAGACGTAGCAAGATTGCCTTCGTCTACAGACCTGACGCCGCGTACGACAAGAACCTTCCTAAGCTGCTTGGCGAACTCTGCATATGCATCGTGGGGAGTAGTTGCCGATTTCCCGTCCAGCAATCCAGTTCGCGCTAGCACGAACGGACCTGCGCAAACCGACATGGTTAAGTCCGTGTCTGTGGATGTTTTGCGAATCCATCGCAGCATTGCTTCGGGGGCAGCCTAGTGCAAACGATCACTTCGGCCACTGGCACAGTCTGCTACGATGCCGATTTCACTCCTTAGGGCCAAGAGATGGTGCATACGAACAATTGTCAGCGCCATATAACTACGAATTCACTGCTACGAGCGCGACGCTGAAACCGGCCTCGATTACGCCTCCGCCCGTTATTACAACTCCCGCTTGGGCAGATTTATGTCCGCTGAATGAGTGCCCCGGCTCAACATGTAAAGCTTGAGACCTCAGCCACTTTGATCTACCTGCGGATTCGCCTTTAGCACGTAAAAGTTCGTGATGCGGATTGCGGCAATGTGACGACCTGCCGATTTGGCAATCGTGTCAGTGCGCCTGGCTTTTCCTCTTGCCCAAGAACGAACGATCGTGCTATTTTGGCGACTATGAACAATACAAACCATCCTAAGAACGGTCGCGCTCGTGGTCAGAAGACGCGCAGCACCATTTTGCGCCGCGCCGTTGACATTGCGTCGATCGAAGGTCTCGAAGGTCTGACCATTGGCAAGCTGGCCTCCGCGCTAAAATTCAGCAAGAGCGGGCTTTTTGCGCACTTCGGATCGAAGGAAGAGTTGCAATGTGCAGTGGTGGACGAGGCAAGCCGCATATTCGCGGAGGAGGTAATTCGCCCGGCGAACGGAGCGCGCGGACTCAAGCGTTTGAGAATTCTCTGCGAATGCTGGGGTCAGTATGCGGAACGCAAGATATTTCCCGGGGGATGCTTTTTCTCAGCAGCGTCGCTCGAGTTTGACGATCGTCCCGGGAAGGTGCGCGACCGCATCGTGGACCGCATGAATCACTGGCTGCTGTTGCTTGAGGAAGCGGTGCGTCAGGGACAGTTCAGCGGCGAAATCCAGAAAGGGGTTGATGCGCGGCAGGTGGCTTTCGAGATTCACGCACTGGCTATGGGCGGTAACTGGAGATCGCGGCTCTTTGGGGACGACGCGGCATTCAGGTTCGCGGGAAAGGGCATCTTGCACCGCATCCAGCAAATCACCGTGGGGACACCTGCGAGGAAATAAATGCGAAAACAACCGATGCTCGCGGGCCTAATTGTGCTAGGCCTGGTTCTTGCATCGGTTGCCTTAATTTCGTTTGCCTTCACGCCTTGTGCGCGCGCTCAGATGCAGTCTGTTCCCATTGAAATCCCGCTTGGGCACTGTGACCGTTTGCCTGTAGTCAAACTTACGATCGACACGACAGAGGCTCGCTTCCTGGTCGACACCGCAGCGACGTCAATGCTGAATATCAAGTCAGTTTCGGCCGGGCGCTCGAAGAAAGTGCAGATAACCTCGTGGGCGGGCACGTCCGTAACAAATGGGCGAGAGGTGTTCCTGCATACTCTTTCGCTTGGAAATCATACGATCTACAACTTCAAACTTGAAGCCGTAGACCTGACGCCGATCGCGACGGCTTGTGGCGGGGTCATTGACGGTATCCTGGGCGTGGACCTGCTCGAGAAGCTTGGAGTGACGATCGATCTAGAGCGTAGCGTGGCGCGGATGGACTCGCAGCAGGGGTCCGCGGAAAGTCCGGTGATTTTGGAGATGCAGTCGGCCATGCGCACTTGCTGGGATGCTTTCAACCATGCGGAGGTCGAGAAGGTGAAGCAATGCTTCGACCCCAATGTGATGATGAGCTTGCCAACCGCCGAGTACCGAGGGCGTGAACGTGCGGTGCAATATCTGTGGGAGCGATATTTTCAAGGAGATCCGCATGCGCACTTCGAGATGAAAATGAGCGATCAGCGGGCTGTCGGCAACGTAGTTTGGATGCTATATGATTTTTCGATCGAATCACAACTACTTCACGAGGCCGGGCGTGGAATGATGATCTGCCACAAGTCCGGCGACCGCTGGTACATCTTGAGCATGCATGACGCGCCAGTATCACTGGAATCCACTGGAGTTAAGGGCCGGCCTTAGCAGCACGGCTATGATTACTTTGGTGATGCGCTGGAAATCCAAACCGGCTACATCGCAGCTAACTTAATGTAGTCACTATTATGTTAGAGTAACCCACACTTTTAGGAGAATTGCGGCCAGAACCGGCTCGCAACAGCCCATCCGGGAGAAGACCAAAAATATGGCCCGTAGCAAGGCCGCTCGAGACAATCGCAATGGCGCGGCACTACGAACCGCCGTGGAACGGCCTGTTGCTGGGAAACGAGTGAAAACTATCCATGCCGAGAAAGCCACGCCTTCCGGCCTTCGCGAACGAAAAAAAGCCCGCCAGCGCCAGCAGATTATCGAAACCTCGTTGCGGATGTTTCACGACCGAGGGTACGACAAGACCCGCATCGACGATATCGTACAAGCCCTCGAGATTAGCCAGCCAACTTTCTTTAGGTATTTCCCTAGTAAAGACGCCGTATTGCGCGAAGTGGGGCGTCGTGCTTTCATCCGCCAGGCAGAGTACCTCCGGTCCGAGCTATCGAGTAAAGCCACCACCGGCGAGCGCTTGCGTCGGTTTTACGAACATCTTACCAAGATAACCGAGGAAGGACGCCCCCTGTGGCAAGCTGTGATTCTCACCGGTGCAATGGATCCTGTTCGTTCGCCGCAATTGCGTGGGCCTGAGGAAACAACCATTAGCCTGCTTCGCAGCATTCTTTCACAGGGCCAGAAGCGAGGCGATATCACTCGCGCCTTCCCGGTAGTTCATCTTGCGGAGTTCATGGAGGGGCTTTTTAATACGGTCGTGCGCCAATGGGCCGTGGATCTTCACGGCCCGCACACACTCGCGGACCGGGTAAAGAACGCCGTCGAGTTTTTTCTGCACGGCGCGAAACCGTAGCGCGTCGCCTTCCCTATGTTCTGAACGCCGTGGCTTTCGTTTCGTGTGATTGCACTCGGAGGTGTGACGAATGAGGGCTGCTGTCCTGCGTGAATTCAAGAAACCTCTCAGACTCGAAGAAATAGACTCTCCGAAGATTCGAGAAAACGAAGTTTTGATTGCAGTCGAAGCTTGCGGTGTGTGCCATTCCGATTTGCATGTGGCGGACGGCGACTGGAAACAACTGGCTAGAATCGTAAAGATGCCACTTGTACTCGGCCACGAAATCGTCGGCCGCATCGTCGAGAAAGGTGCGGCAGTGCCTGACCTTCAGGTGGGTGATCGCGTGGGAGTTCCCTGGATCCACTGGACATGCGGTGAATGTGAATCCTGCCTGGAAGGAAATGAAAATCTCTGCCCAAAGCAGAAGATTACAGGTGTGACCGTGGATGGAGGCTTTGCCGAATACTTCAAAGCGCCGGCAAGTCACGCGCTGAAAATTTCGGACGATCTTTCTTCCGTAGAAGTCGCGCCTCTTTTTTGCGCCGGTGTAACCGTGCACCGCGCGCTGCGGCAGGCAAAGATTTTGCACGGTCAGCGTCTAGCAATTTTCGGCGTGGGCGGCCTCGGGCACCTGGCAGTCCAGATCGGGCGCGCGATGGGAGCAGAGATTGTCGCGATTGACATTTCTGAGGAAAAGCTCGCTCTCGCCAAGTCACTTGGCGCCTCACATACATTCAATTCTATTTCAACCGACGTGGTAAAAGAACTGCGCGGCAAAGGAGGCGTCCACGTTGCGCTCGTAACTTCCGCGGCAAAGGCAGCCTACGACCTGGCCTTCGGTTGTGTCCGTCCGACCGGCACTCTTCTCGCCGTCGGTTTGCCCGCTGAAAGCATCTGCTTTGCCCCCATTTCAATGGCGGCTGCCGAAATTCGCATTCAGGCAACTGCTGTGGGCACCCGGCAGGATTTGCGCGAGATCCTGGCGATGGCGGCGGCCGGCAAAGTTCGCTGCTTTACGACCTCGCGTCCGCTCGCAGAAGCCAATGAAGTTCTGGATGAATTGCGCCAGGGGCGCGTTGCAGGCCGAGTGGTGCTCACTTGCCAATGAATGTCCTGGCTCGGCCGATCTGTCAATTTGAACTGGCAATAAGGGAGTGCGAATTGGGGTCGGACTGGAACGCACGGTCTGGCTCTCGCATCACTCCATGAACGTCAAACAGCTTTTTGATCTCACCGATCGCGTTGCGATCGTTACCGGAGGCTCGGTCGGCCTGGGGCGTCAAATGGCTGAAAGCCTTGCGGAAATGGGCGCCAACCTTGTGGTCTGCGCGCGCAAGAAAGAGCGCTGCGAAGAAGCTGCGGAGAAATTGAAGCAACTCGGCGTGAAAGTCATCGCGCTTGGATGCGATGTCAGGAACCCGGAGAGCATTCAGGCGGTCGTCGATAGCACGATGTCGCACTTCGGGCGCATCGATATCTTGATTAATAATGCCGGAACCTCCTGGGGCGCGCCCGTTGAGAACCTGCGCCTCGAGCACTGGAACAAAGTGATCGAAACTAACCTGACCGGGACATTTTTGTTCTCGCAGGCTGTCGGCAAAGTCATGATCGGACAGCGGCGCGGAAAAATAATTAACATCGCCTCCGTTGCGGGACTGCGCGGCGCTCCGCCGGAATTTCAAGCGATCGGTTATCATGCGAGCAAGGGTGGGGTGATTATTTTTACCAAAGATCTGGCGCGTAAGTGGGCGCAGCATAACATCCAGGTAAACGCCATTGCTCCCGGCTGGTTTCCGACGGACATGTCCGGAGCCGTAATCGAGCGGAACAAAGAGGTGCTGCGGAAGAGCATCCCGTTAAACCGTTTTGGAAACGACCATGATTTGAAGGGAGCCGCCGTTTACCTGGCTTCCGACGCCTCCGATTTCGTCACTGGACATGTGCTGGTTGTGGACGGCGGACAAACGGCTTAGAAGCTCGCTGCATCGCTTGCTAGCCCGAAACCGAAAGCGGCATCCGACCAAGGACATGTGCTCGCCTGTGCGTGTCGCGCCTACGGCGCTGCGGAAGATATTTGACATTTTACGGTACTTCCGCGGCTGCAGCGCTGCCTCGCACTTCGCTTTGTGTTTACCGAACTTCTAACGCCGCTATCCTTATACCCGCCTTGGATTGCAAAATTCTTGACGTTAGTTCCTATTATGTGATACCGACTATCACAATTGGCTGGAGTTGGGGGGTGTCCGGACCTCATGGATCCCAACGTTGGTTTTCCTGTGCTGTGCAACGAAGCCTGCTTGTAGGGTGGTGAGTTGGACCGGGAGGATTTATGAAGTCAAAGGTGCTGGGGATACTTTTCGCGGTCTTCATATCACTGCTGTCGACCAATCCAACCGCCAACGCGCAGGGTGTGGGCACCTCTGGGAACATTAACGGAACGGTGACCGATCCGTCCGGCGCCGTTATCCCGAAGACGAGCGTTTCTGCCGTGGAAACAGCTACAGGCGCTCGATACTCCGCCATCGTCAACGACAGCGGCGAGTATCACCTCACCGGACTGCTCCCTGCTGTTTATGATGTTACTGCCCATAGCAACGGTTTTCAGACCGTGACTCAGAAAGGCGTCGTAGTGCATGTAGGCGAGACGGTGATTCTCGATTTTCACTTGAAGGTTGCGACCACCGCTTCCGAAATTCAAGTGACTGCGGAGCCACCGGTGGTGGAAACGGATAGAGGAAGCCAGTCAAATACCCTGACTCAGCAATATATCGAGGACCTTCCCATTGACCGCCGCGACTACCTCACGTTTACGTTGCTGCTGCCGGGAGTCACGAACGCCACCCGGTTGGCTGATGACCAGGATTTTCGCGTCAAGCAAACGCCGCAAAGCGGCCTTTCCTTTTACGGAAGCAACGGACGAGGGAACAGCATCCTGGTCGATGGCGGAGAGACTCAGGACGATGCAGGCGGGGTGCGGCCAACAATCAGCCAGGACGCGGTGCAAGAGTTTCAGGTAAATCGCAGCAACTACAACGCGGACTTGGGCGGAGCGCAGGGCGCTTCCATCAACATCGTCTCTAAATCCGGTACCAACAATCTTCACGGGTCTGTGTTCGGCTTTTTCCGTAACGACGCTTTGGATGCCCGCGATCCGTTTGCTTTCAGCCAGGCGCTTGCGCCCGGCGGGGCGTTCAATCCCGCACTGCCTGATTCGTCGGGGGCGCCTATAAAAAATTCGTTAGGAAGATATCAGTTTGGAGCCAATGCGGGGATGCCCATTCAGAAGGACAAAACATTTTTGTTCGTTGCGTTCGAGGGATTGCGACAGGATGCGCAGAATGCCGTTCCGCTGTTGACGAACACGAATATTTTCCGGACGACCTCGCAACAAGATCCGATTCTTGCGCAGCTCACCGCGGAGGGGAATGCGACATTCGTGCCTTGCATCAACAATCCGAATGGCACGGTTAGAAGGCTTCCTGCGGCAGTTTGCGCGAACGCGCTGGGAAGCTTGCTCACCGTGAGCCAGTCGACGGGATTGACGCCGGGTCAAACTGCGTTGAATAGCTACCTCATCAACCAATTCGAGACGAATGGCGGGCTCTTCGACTACAACTCGCGGGATTATCTGGCGTCCGCGCGCCTCGATCACCGCGTCAACGACGCGGACCAAGTTTTTGTGAGCTACAGGTTTGCCCACGACCTGGAACAAAATCCGGACGTGCAATCTCTTACGGGCTTTTCCGCGGGCAGCTCGATTCACATTTATGACGACAACCTTCAGGCCGCCTGGTTCCACCAGTTCAGCCCCACGGCGCAAAATGAGCTTCGTGCCCAGTACGACTACAACAGCTTTAACGTGATTCCGAATGAACCAGCGCAAGTGGGACTGCAAATCCTCGGTTACATAAACAATCTAGGGACCAACATTTTCTTGCCCAATTACACGATTCTGCGCCGCTGGGAATTTGCCGACAACTTCACCATGATTCGCGGCCGTCACACAATCAAGTTTGGCGGTGACGAGATACTGCGCGGAAATCACACGGAATCGCACACGTTCATGCCGGGCCGATTTGTGTTTGGGACGCTCCCAGGGGGAGCCGTGACCGATTGTTTCCTCCCCAGTCCCTTGAATCCGTGTGGCGTAACAACCAGCGGAGCCAACATCGATTCGCTTCAGGCGGCCTCGCTGGGAACGCCGCAGGTGTATCAGCAGGGCTTTGGCGATGCAGATTATCCCGCGTACACGCGGCCGCTGACAGGAATTTACCTGCAGGACTCCTGGGCTGTTACGCCGAGTTTCACCCTGAACTACGGAATCCGCTACGAAATCGATTCGCAGTATAACCCGTTGAATACCTATTATGGCGATGTCGGCCCGCGTGTTTCGTTTGCGTGGGACCCGTTCAAAGACCACAAGACCGTGGTCCGCGGAGGCTATGGAATCTTTTATGGGCCGATTGATGCCCAGATTCCCCAGGTGGATTTAAGCCTGGGAGTTCTGAACAAGAACCGCACGACGGTCGAGAATCAGCACAACAAATCGCAGGTTCCCGATCAGGTCAATAACGTTGTGGCGACGTGCGGAATTGGAGTCGCAACCCCTCCAATCCCGCTCGGTTTTCCAGGGAACGGCGGCAGCCCTTGCAACCGTTTTATATCCATCTATGTAGATCCCGGGTTCAGCGTTCTGCCCTTCATTCAGCCCGCCAGCATGTTGTTCCAGGGATTGTTCAACCCCACGGGCAATCCGTCAGGCACGAATCTGATCGCATGCACTACGCCAACGCCGGGCAATAATGCCTGCATCACGCCGGCTGACATCGCGCCGTTCGGTATTTTTGTGCAGAACCAACGTCTAGTTTCGCCGCTGACCGTTCTGTTCAGCAACCCTCCCAACTACAAGCCTCCTTACTCTCAACAGGTTTCGCTGGGAATTGAACGGGAAATTACGCCGGGGTTCTCGATTTCCGTCAGCGGAATTTATTCGCACACAACGCGGCTGCCGGTAGCAATCGACACGAATCTGTTGCCAACCACCCCGACAAGCACGGTTCTTCTGGCCAATGGCAAGCCGTTTACTTACAAGAACTGGAACCTGGTTCCGGCGACGGACCCTCTCCTCGGCCAGGAGGGCCTCCCTTGCGCAGCCACAATGGCGAATCCGAATCAGCCGTTCAACTGCTTCGTGAATCCGCTGATTACGCAAAACAATCAATACACGTCCGCTTCATCCGCGCTTTATGAGGGTCTGCTTGTAGAAGCCCACAAGCGCTTCAGCGACCATTTCACTTTGTTCGGAAATTACACGTTCAGCAAAGCTTTCGATACCTCCACGGACTTCAACACGGACTACAGCCCGCAGGATCCGACAGATCTCGCAGCAGATCGGGCCCTTTCAGAGTTTGATCAGCGGCACAAGGTGGTAATCGCGGGCGTCTTCGACAGTCCCTGGAAAAACGCGATCCTTTCGGGCTTCCAGCTCTCCCCGATTTTCACCTACCACAGCGGATTGCCATTTAACCTGCTCGCGGGCGGCGCGGTTAACGGTGATAACCACATCACCAATCAGCGTCCTATCGGATCTCCGCGCGACACTGGTCTCGGACCAAGTTTCACGGATTTCGATATGCGCTTGAGTTGGACTCACAAATTGGGCGAGAAGACCAACATAGTGCTTACGGCGGAAGGATTCAACATCGCCAATCACACCAACTTTGCCAGCGTGAACAACGAGGTGAGCCCGCTTTTTGGCCTTCCAACCTCGGTTGGTGGAGGCGGAAACACCACATTTAATGTGCACGGCTTCCGGCCCGGCACTGTCTTGCCCGGCGGGCAGGTTGTCACACCGAGCACGCCGCTCGGTTTTACTTCGGCGTTTCCGAAGCGCGAAATTCAGCTTGGCGCGCGATTTAATTTCTAGTTGCAAGATTAAGCTGATCTGAATTTCGCAGCTTCCGTTTCAGGCGGCAGCACTGTCTCCGGAATACCGCGGATGAAGTTATCGCGGCGGCGCTTGCGTATTCGAGCAACGAGCAATTAAGAATAGGAGGGTTGTCATGTCACGAACAATCAAACGGCTTCTCTTCTTCATCTCCATAACTACCATCGTTATTTTTGCGGTCACTGCAAGTTCATACGCGCAGCCAAGTGTCACGACAAAGACTGGGTCATTACAGGATGGCGCCACCTACCTGATTCAGGTTCCGTCGAATTGGAACGGAACTCTGTTTCTTTACAGTCACGGCTATGTAGAACCGGGAAGCGCCAATCCCGCCGAGGATGTAGGGGATCCGGATACTGGCGCGTTCATGCTGGCGAGCGGTTTTGCCCTCGCAGGCTCCTCGTACGCATCCAGCGGGTGGGCGGTGAAAGAAGCGCTTACTGATCAGATTGCTGTGCTCGACATTTTTGACGGTATTTTCGGTCACCCAGCTGCCACGATCGCGTGGGGACATTCTCTGGGCGGCATGATCACCGCTGGTTTGATCCAAAGAAATCCTGAACGATTCACGGCGGCGCAACCAATGTGCGGAGTGCTGTCGGGTGGCGTGGCCACGTGGAACACCGCACTGGACGCCGAGCTCGCCTTCAGCACCCTGATCGCGCCATCAAGGCATCTCCAGCTGGTCAACATCACCAACTCGGACGCAAATCTCACTCTTGCGGAAGAGGCTCTAGCTGCCGCCCAGACCACGCCTCAGGGCCGGGCGCGAATTGCTCTAGGCGCGGCATTGGCCAACACACCGGGCTGGTTCGAACCTACGTCTCCCGAACCGGCACCGACCGATTACGCCGATCAGGAAGCCAACCAGTTCTTATGGGATCAGCAAGTAGACTTTCCTTTTGTTTTTGCTTTCCGCGCTGAACTCGAGGCTCGCGCCGGCGGCAATGTTTCCTGGACCACGGGCGTGGATTTCAAGCAGCAGTTAGAACGCTCGATCGACCGCGATGAAGTACGCGCCCTGTACCTTGCAGCCGGTCTCGACCTCGAGGCGGACCTCAACACTCTGAATGCTGCGACTCGAATCAAGGCTGATCCCAAAGCCGTCGAGTACCTGGAACGCAATATCATCTACAACGGCCAAATCCATATCCCGGTCCTCACCTTGCACACCAAAGGCGATGGCCTCGTGGTAGTCGAAAACGAAACCGCCTACAAAGATGTTGTGGACGAGACAGGCCATGGCGCTTTCCTGCGGCGCGATTTTATTGATCGCGCAGGACACTGCGCTTTCACTCCCGCGGAGACGATTGCAGCTGCCGGAAAGCTCCTTGATCGCGTGGAAACTGGAAAATGGCACGGAGATGTGAGTGAGCTCAACGCCGCGGCTGCAGCGCTTGGGCCTCAGTTCAATATTTTTGAGACGAGTGAAGGCAGCATCGTCGCCACTCCGCCGGCCTTTATTCACCTGCAGCCGGGCCCGTATCTGCGGCCGTTTGATGCGCTCAACAGGGGATGCTGGTTCGGTTTCGGCTGCTACTAGTTTTTGTGACGCCTAGATCAATTGAAATCAATAGCGGTGTTCGTGGTCTCCTTGCATCGGATTTGTTATGGCACATGCGCTGTAATAACCTGAGGTTTCAGAAAGCCCTGAGCTGATCCGCCTATGAATGTTCCTCTCACGCCAATTCGTTTTCTGCGTTATGCCGAGCAGCAGTTCAGCCGGAATTCAGCCGTCGTGTGTGGCGACTACCGGTTCACCTACGCGCAATTTGCCGAGCGTGCCAGCCGACTGGGCGGCGCCTTGCGCGATGCCGGAGTAAAAGCGGGAGACCGAGTCGCATTTTTGAGCACCAATTGTCATCGATTACTCGAAGCGTATTACGGGGTCTTGGAAGCAGGCGGCATTTTACTTCCGCTTAACATTCGGCTTTCACCGCAAGAACTTGGTTTCATCCTGGATGACGCGGGAGCAAAGTTCTTGTTCCTGGAAAAGCATTTTCTCCCGATCGTCGATTCCTTTCGTTCGAATGTTCCGACAGTCAAAGAATTCTATCTCCTCGATGCTTCGCCGCAGCAAAGCTGGCTAGCTCCAAAAAATTATGAGGAAATCGTCGCCGCCGCCGAACCCTATCGAGCCGACATAATGGAAGTGGATGAAAACGCGCCCGCCGAGCTTTTTTATACCAGCGGGACCAGCGCTAACCCGAAAGGCGTGGTCCTGACCCACCGGAACGTGTACCTGCACGCTCTCTGCGCTTGCATTTCCGTACACAAGGACAGAGAAGAACCGGTTGAGTTGCACACGATTCCGCTATTTCACGCAAATGGATGGGGCGTGGCGCACTCGCTCACATTTCTTGGCGGAAAGCACGTCATGATTCACCGTTTTGATCCGGTTGAAGTCTTCCGATTGATTCAGAACGAGCGCGCTCAATCTTGCAGTTTGGTTCCAATAATGGCTACGGTTTTGGTGAATTGCCCTGAACGCACGAAGTATGACCTCAGCAGTCTCAAGCGCGTGATCATCGGCGGCGCCGCGTCGTCTCCCACTCTGATTCGTGAAGTGGAGCAAAAACTGGGATGCACATGTTTTTCCGGGTACGGTCTGACGGAAACTTCCCCGACGCTCTCTGTTTCTCCGATGAAGAGCGGAATCCAATGGCAGGGCGAGCAGCGCTATGCCGGTCAAGCTATGAGCGGATACGCGATCCTGGGCGTGGAGCTTCGTGTTGTCGATCCGTCGGACAACGATGTGCCACGCGACGGGAAATCTATCGGCGAAATCATCGCTCGCGGCGACGGCGTGATGGAAGGCTATTGGAATCAACCGGCCGATTCAGCTGAAGCGCTACGTGGAGGTTGGTTCCACACGGGAGATATGGCGACCTGGGATGAAGATGGCTACATCCTCATCGTCGACCGCAAGAAAGACATCATCGTCAGCGGAGGAGAGAACATTTCTTCGTTGGACCTGGAAAAGGTAATTCTGGCCCATCCCGCTGTACTCGAGGTTGGAGTGATCCCGGTGCTGGACGAAAAATGGGGAGAGGTGCCGATAGCTCTCGTCGTATTGAAGCCAAATGCCAGCGCCACTAACGCTGAGTTACTCGATTTTTGCCGCTCACGAATCGCGCACTACAAATGTCCGCGATGGTTTGAATTCGTGGACAGCTTGCCAAAAACCGGCACGGGGAAAGTACTGAAAAAAGATCTACGCAAGAAGTACTGGCAAGGTCGGGAGACAATTCGGCCGGATCTTGGCAGACAGAAAGAAAAGGTTCCTCCAGCGTGACGGCAACAAAAGGCTGCGCCAGAAACGGATTAAACAACCCGGCATGCAAAAGTAAGGAGCGTCCTAATTGGATCTCAATCTCAGCGCCGCAGAACGACAGTTCCGCGATGAATTGCGTGCATGGCTCGAAGCCAATTCACCCAAAGATTGGGATCAGTGGCGTGAGAAGCCTCTCGAAGAATCCTTTCCCTACTTGCGTGCCTGGCAACGCAAATTGTACGAAGGCGGCTGGGCCGCGGTTTCCTGGCCCAAGGAATATGGAGGACGCAGCGCGAGCTTGATGCAACAAGCGATTTTCTGGGAGGAAATGGCGCGCGTCGAAGCTCCACCGATGGCCAACTCTCTGGGTCTCGGACTGATCGGTCCGACCATCATCGCTTACGGCACCGAAGCGCAAAGGGAACGGTACATTCCAAAGATTCTCAGCGCCGAGGAAATCTGGTGCCAGGGTTTCTCCGAACCGAATGCTGGCTCCGACCTCGCGGCTCTACAAACTGAAGCGCGCCTCGACGGTGACCACTACATTGTTAACGGGCAGAAAGTTTGGACCAGCTACGGCTGGGTGGGAAATTGGTGCGAGCTCGTCGTGCGCACCGATGCAAACGTTCCCAAGCACAAGGGCCTCACGGTTCTGCTGGTTGATATGAAATCGAGGGGTGTGGAAGTGCGCCCCCTGCGCCAGATGACGGGTGAGAGCGAATTTAACGAGCTGTTCTTCCGTGATGTGCGCGTGCCAGTGGCCAATGTTCTCGGCAAAGTCAACGATGGCTGGAATGTGGCCGTGAGCACGCTGATGCACGAGCGTGGCTCGTACGGAGCGCGCCTTCATCTTCTTTTCAAACGCAACATCAACCGGCTCATCGAGCTCTCCCGCAATTTCCGAAAGAACGAGCATAGCGCTGCCGAGGATCCGGTTACGCGCCAGAAACTTGCGCAGTGCTATGCCGAAATCGAAATCATGCGCCTCAACCAAATGCGCGCTTTCAGCCGAATTAGCGCCACGGGAATTCCGGGACCGGAGGGCTCTATCCAGAAAATTTTCTGGAGCGAATTGAATCAACGCATGCAGCAAATTGCCCAGGAGCTGATGGGTCCGTACGGGCAGTTACTCGCCGGCGATAGTCACGCCGTGGACAAGGGTTTCTGGTCCTACAACTATCTGCGCACTCGCGGAAACACGATCGAGGCAGGCACCTCGGAAGTGCAACGCAATATCGTAGGGCATTTCGTTCTTGGATTGCCCAGAAGCTACTGAGGGGACACGCCGTGCAATTTGGATTGAGTGAAAGCCAGGAGTTTCTAAGAGACGGCGCCCGCAAATTTTTTGCAGGCGAATGCCCGATGGCCGAGGTCCGCAACTTAATGGAGACTGCAACGGCCTACGACGCGAAACTCTGGTCGAAACTCGTCGATCAGGATTACACTGGCATTATTTTCCCTGAAGAATACGGTGGCGTGGGACTCGGCAAAGTCGAACTCATTCTGCTGATGGAAGAGGCAGGCCGCGCACTCTTGCCCGGACCATTTTTCTCCACCGTCGCACTGGCCGGTACCGTGATCGACACGGTCGCCAGCCCCGAAAAAAAGAAGAAATACCTCGCGCCAATCTGCCACGGAGAAGCCCGGTCCACTGTCGCGATGCTCGAAGCCAGCGCAAGCTGGAATCCCGCCGCGGTGCAGATCGCCAGCGCCAACGGAAAACTCAACGGCGAAAAGCTATTCGTTCCCGATGCCGCAGTTGCAGACTTCATCATCGTGGTGGCTCGAGACGGCATCTTCGTCGTTCAGGCCCAAGCTGCCGGTATGCTTATTACCCCGATGGAGGGCATGGATTTAGGCCGCAAGCTGTACACGGTCCAACTCCATAACACTCCGGTCGAAAAGCTGGGCGACACGGCACCATTGTCTCGCGCGTTCGACATCGCCACCACCGCGCTCGTCGGCGAGATGGTAGGCGGCATGCAGCGCTCGCTCGACATCACTGTTGAATACGCGAAGATGCGGAAGCAGTTCGGGAAACCGATCGGAATGTTTCAGGCCGTGCAGCATCAGTGCGCCGACATGTACCTGGAGACCGAAAGTTCGCGTTCGGCAGCCTATTACGCCGCGTGGGCGCTCGAAGAAAACGCGCCGGATGCGTCCCTCGCCGTCTCCATCGCCAAAATGTATGCAAGCGACGCGTCCCGCACCGTAGGCAATCGCGGAATCCAGGTTCATGGAGGAATGGGCTTCACCTGGGAAAATGATCTTCATCTATATTACCGTCGTGCCAAAGCGTCTGAGACCATGTTTGGCGATGCAACCTTTCACCGCGAACGCATCGCGCAGCAGGTGATCGACTCCGCAAACGTAGCCAAGAGTGCGTGAAATCGCCAAAAAAGAGAGCCACTAGGCATGAGCGACCTGATTCAACTTACAAAACACGACGATATTGCCGTAATCACGATCAACAACCCGCCCGTTAATGCCCTCAGCCCCGGCGTGCCCGAGGGCATTGCTGAAGCGATCGAGCAGATCGAAAAGGACGACAGCATCAAAGCAGCCGTGCTCATCGGCAGCGGGCGCACTTTCGTTGCCGGCGCGGACATCAAGGAGTTCGGCAAGATTACTTCCGGCAAACGTGGCGGCGTTATGGAATTGCCGGCGCTGCTGCTGCGGATTGAAGATTGCTCGAAGCCGATTGTCGTTGCCATCCATGGCACCGCGTTCGGCGGTGGTTTGGAACTGGCCATGGCCGGGCATTATCGCGTAATCGTCCCTGGGGCGCAGGTCGGCCAACCCGAAGTGAAGCTCGGTCTCATTCCAGGCGCCGCGGGAACACAGCGTCTTCCGAGAGTTGCCGGCGTCGCCAAAGCTGTCGAAATGTGTACAGAAGGCAATCCCATATCAGCGGAGGACGCGCTGAAGTTTGGCGTCGTTGACCGCATGATTGATGGCGATCTGCTCGGTGGAGCTATCGCATTCGCCAATGAGATTGCCGCAAAGCCCGCGCGTAAGACTCGGGAACGCAACGAAAAGCTCGGCACATCCGAGCAAAACGCTCCCATCTTCGCGGCTGCGCGCGATACGGCGCGCAAGAAACAGCGCAACTTGAAGGCGCCGCTCGCGGCTATCGACGCCATCGAAGCTTCGATCAAACTTTCCTTCGACGAAGGCTGCCAGTTTGAACGCAATCTCTTTATGGATTGTCTTTTCTCGGATCAGTCGAAATCTCTCATTCACGTTTTCTTCGGCGAACGCGAAGTGTCCAAGATACCGGACGTTCCGAAGGAGACGCCTGCAGTTCCGGTGAACAGCGTTGCAGTCGTCGGTGCCGGAACGATGGGGAGTGGCATCGCGATGGTCTTTGCCAATGCCGGTTTCCCGGTGCTGCTCAAAGAAGTGGACCAACCGGCACTCGATCGCGGTCTCGCCAACATTCAAAAAAATTATGCGAGTTCCGTGAAGCGCGGCCGCTTCACCCAACAATTCGTGGAAGAACGTCTCAAGCTCATTCAGCCGACGCTCGATTACAAAAGCTTCTCGAACGTAGACATGGTAGTGGAAGCTGTGTTCGAAGGTATGGCGCTCAAGAAGCAAGTTTTCAGCGAGCTCGACCGTGTCTGCAAGCCCGGCGCGATTCTGGCGAGCAATACTTCCACGCTAAGCATCGACGAAATTGCGGCAACAACATCGCGGCCGCAGTTTGTAATCGGAACGCACTTCTTCAGTCCTGCCAACGTGATGCGGTTGCTTGAGATTGTTCGAGGCAAAGTCACCAGTAAGGAAGTGATGGCCACCTGCATGCAACTTTCGAAGAAGCTTGGGAAGATTGGCGTGCTGGTGGGCAATTGCCGCGGCTTTGTCGGCAACCGAATGTTTCACCCTTACGTTCGTGAGTCCGTATTTCTGGTGGAAGAAGGCGCAACAGTCGAGACTGTGGACAGCGCCCTGTACGAGTTCGGCATGGCCATGGGTCCACTTGCGGTAGGAGATCTCGCGGGACTCGACGTCGGCTGGCGTATTCGAAAGGAATATCGTCATCTGGAAAAGCCCGGCGTACGGCAGGCATTCGCGGGTGATCGTCTATGCGAAATGGGGCGCTACGGCCAGAAAACAAATGCCGGCTGGTATAAGTACGACGAAAATCGCCGCGCCATCCCGGATTCGGAAGTGGGCGCGATGGTGCGCCAGTGGGCTACTGAGGCCGGCGTCAAACAGCGCGCGATTTCTGCGGACGAAATTGTCGATCGCTGCGTGTATTCGCTGGTGAACGAAGGCGCGCGAATTCTTGAAGAGGGTTATGCGCTGCGCGCCGTGGATATTGACATCATTTATATCAACGGCTACGGCTTCCCTGCCTATCGCGGCGGTCCCATGTGGTATGCCGATACCATCGGGCTGAAAAAAGTCTACGAACGCGTCTGCGAATTTCACAAGCAGCACGGTGAACTCTGGGAGCCAGCTCCGTTGCTAAAGCAGCTCGCCGAGCAAGGCAAATCGTTTGCTGACTATAAGAAGGAACAGGTTGCAAATGCCTAGCGCGCTGAGAGTGCCGTGAGTCGTGTTCTTTTGACGCGTCACGCGCAGGCTTCGTTTCTCGAAGCGAACTACGACAAGCTGTCTCCGGTTGGCGAAGCGCAGGCACGGCAACTTGGAGAGTATTGGGCTCGGCGAAAACTGATATTTCAGCGTGTTTGCTCGGGTCCGCGGATCCGCCAGAAAGAAACTGCCCGAATCGTGGGCGAGGTTTATCCCAAATTCGGTGTTTCGTTTCCTGAACCACTCGTTATGCAGGAATTTGACGAATATCAGGGCGAGGCTGTCATCGAGAAAAGTCTCCCGGATTTGTTGAAAAAAGACGGCAAAATCCAGAAACTGTACGACACGTTCCGAAGCTCGCCCGGCCCTAGAGAGCGTCACCGAAGCTTTCAGAAACTCTTCGAGGTTGTCATCTGCCAGTGGGTCAAGGGCGACCTCTCGGTGCCCGGCGTTGAAACCTGGCCGGAGTTCTGCTCACGCGTGAACAGGGGAATTTCGCGATTCATATCCCAGGCGGGTCACGGCGAACAAGCGGTAATCTTCACTTCCGGAGGGCCGATCGCGGTTGCCATGCAGCGCGCCTTGCACCTCTCGCAGCAAGACACGCTCGGCGTCACCTGGATGTCGCGCAATTGCTCCTACAGCGAATTTATATTTTCACGCGAGCGCTTTACTCTGAGTTCTTTCAATGCCTTCCCTCATCTCGACGATCCATCCATGCTCACCTATCGCTGAAGGAGACGCGCAACACCGTGCCTGATCTGCGAGACAGTGATCCGCGAAACAACGACCCGCGAGATTATCCGAGCCCAGTGCGGCATGGCGAAGAGCTTGATGTCGGCAGGCTCGAGCCATTCCTGCTGCGCCATTTTGGAGACCGCGCGGGAACCCTTAGCGTCGAGCAATTTCCGAACGGCCATTCCAACCTGACGTACCTTGTACGGTTAGGCAATCGCACTTTCGTCCTACGCCGCCCGCCCTTTGGCAGCAAAGTTAAATCAGCTCACGATATGGGCCGTGAGTTTCGCGTGCTCTCGAAACTGCACTCTGCGTATCCGTCGGCGCCAAAAGTACTGCTGTATTGCGATGACGAATCCGTGCTGGGTGCCCCATTTTATCTCATGGAACGGATTAGTGGGATTATCATCCGCAGAAATCTGCCACAGGGCCTGCCTTTCACTGAGCAAACAGCTTGCCGTCTGAGTGAATCCTTCATCGACAATCTTGTGCATCTGCACTCGCTCGATTACGCGGCGATCGGTCTAGGCGATCTCGGCAAACCTGCTGGCTATCTTGACCGCCAGGTGCGTGGTTGGATCGACCGTTATTGGAACTCCAAGACTCACGACCTGCCGGAAGTGACGCGAATTTCCACATGGCTGAACGGGCACATGCCTGCATCAGGCGCAGCCACTCTGATTCACAACGACTATAAGTACGACAATCTGGTGCTCGATCCTGGCAACATCACAAAAATTGCAGGTGTGCTTGACTGGGAGATGGCTACAATCGGCGATCCACTCACCGACCTTGGTACCACGCTTTCCTACTGGGTTGATGCCCAGGATCCCGAAGAACTGCTGCGAATACGCTGGTGTCCATCGAACGACCCCGGCAGTCTGACCCGCGCTCAACTCGTCGATCGGTACGCGCGCACCACGGGTCGCGATGTTTCAAACATAGTCTTTTATCTAGCGTTCGCGCGGTTTAAGCTTGCCGTGATTGTCCAGCAGATTTACTTCCGATACGACCAAGGACTGACGAAAGACGCGCGGTTTGCAATGATGCCTGAGGTCGTTAGCGCGTTGCTGCGAGCTTCGCTCCGAGGAATTGAAAGCGGAGCAATTTAAGAACGCCTACAAATAGTAGCGGACAATCCATTCCGCGATGCAGCAGGGTTTTTCACCGCCCTCCGCTTCCACCGAGACCGCGAAAACCGTCTCCACGCAACCGGCTAACTCTTTCCAGGACTGAAGACTCACGCGGGCGCGAATCTTTGATCCGGCGCGAACCGGAGACGGAAAGCGGACTCGGTTCGCGCCATAGTTGATCGCCATGCGCACACCGCTGCGAATCTGAAGAGCCTGCTTCATGAAGTGGCTCAGTAAAGAAAGTGTCAGAAAGCCATGTGCAATCGTCGCCTTATAAGGCGATTCCCGCTCAGCGCGCTCGGGGTCAACGTGAATCCACTGGCGATCTTCAGTAGCTTCGGCAAACTGCTGAATGCGTTCTTGCGTGACCGGGAACCAATTCGTCACGGCGATCTCGCGTCCTGCGAATTCCTTGAGAGAATGCGGCGTTTCGATTACAAGCGGTGCCATGGAAGTTGTCGGATTGTAGATTGCAGCAGCCTACCCAAGCAAATCGGGTTCGTCGCAAGTGATGCGCGCGAGCAACGGTTGAAACTGAAACCAACCCGCGAGATGGCTTCCCACCTGTTCCCTTGTCGCCAGGGCGGAGGCGTGCTCGATTTTTACCGGCACGCCGGCTGCTTCAGCAAGAAGCTGTGCCTGGCAGCTGCGATCCATTGCTATGAACCACCAAACCGCTTCTTCCACGCATTGGCCAACAGTGAGCAGGCCGTGATTGCGCAAGATCGCAGCTTTGAATTGTCCGAGAGCTCTTGCAATTCGCTCTCCTTCGGAGGTTTCATATACCACGCCCGTAAAATCTGCGAAAAGTCCGTGGTCCTCATAGAACGCGCAAGCGTCCTGCGTGATCGGATCGAGCAACCGGCCGAGCGACGCCCAAGCTTTGCCATGCATCGAGTGCGCGTGCGCCGCAGCAACCACATCCGGACGCGCGGCATGGACCTGCGAATGGATGGCAAATGCGGCGCCGTTCACAGCATATTTCCCCTCCACCACTTCACCGCGATGATTCACCAGTATCAGGTCGGACGCGCGTATCTGGCCGAAGTGCATTCCAAACGGATTCACCCAAAAGTGATCGAGGCGTTCCGGATCGCGAGCAGTGATGTGTCCCGCGACTCCTTCATCGAATCCGAATCGCGAAAAAAGGCGGAACGCGGCCGCCAGCATCCGCTTGCGATGCAAACGTTCTTCCCCGGCGCTGGCAAAAGTGGGAAGCTGAAGCCCGGTGAGTGCGCTTGCGCGTGCTCCTGTGACCATTCCTGCCATTTTGTCCTCCTTCACGGCGATGTCGGATTTACTTCTGCGCTGATTGCGGCCGGTCCTTGTCCCATTTCGCCAGCTCTTGCCTGGCAATCGCTTCTATGTGAACTTCATCCGGTCCGTCGGCCAATCGCAGTGCTCGCACACCTGCCCAGGCGGCCGCGAGAAATGTGTCCTGCGAAACGCCAGCCCCGCCGTGCGCTTGAATGGCCCGATCGAGAACCCGCAGCGCCATGTTAGGTGCGATCACTTTGATCATTGCGATTTCGGCGCGTGCCTTCTTGTTTCCAACTGTGTCCATCATGTGCGCGGCCTTGAGCGTCAAAAGACGCGCCTGCTCGATTTCCATGCGCGACTTCGCAATGTCAGCGCGAATGGTGCCTTGTTCGGCGAGCGGCTTTCCAAACGCGACGCGTGTTTGCACGCGTTTGCACATTGATTCCAGCGCGCGCTCGGCCACTCCGATGCACCGCATACAATGATGGATGCGCCCCGGACCCAACCGGCTTTGCGCGATTTCAAATCCTCGGCCTTCGCCCAGAAGGATATTCGAGACCGGCACGCGAACATTTTCAAATGTCACTTCGCCGTGCCCGTGCGGCGCGTGGTCGTAGCCGTACACCGAAAGCATGCGCACCAGTTTTACGCCCGCCGTTTCCATTGGGACCAGCAGCATGGACTGCTGCTTGTAGGGCGCAGCCGACGGATCGGTCTTGCCCAGAAAAATGATGATTTTGCAGCGCGGATCGCCCGCGCCAGAGGTCCACCATTTCCGCGCGTTGATAACATATTCGTCGCCGTCGCCGACAATGCTCGCTTCAATGTTCGTCGCATCCGATGACGCCACTGCCGGCTCCGTCATTGCAAAGCAGGATCGGATTTCGCCGGCAAGCAGCGGTTTGAGCCATTGGTCCTTCTGTTCCGGCGTGCCGTATCTGGCGATCACTTCCATATTGCCCGTGTCGGGCGCGGAGCAATTGAACACCTCGGGCGCGATCATGCTTCGGCCCATAATCTCGCACAGCGGGGCATATTCCAGATTTGTCAGTCCGGCGCCATGGTCGCCATCCGGCAGGAACAAATTCCAAAGACCCGCGGCGCGGGCCTTTGGCTTTAGCTTTTCAATCGTAGGGGAAGGCGTCCAGCGCTCGCGTTCGATATCCTCCTGGACGCGGCGCTCGTTCGCATAGATGTGCTCATCCATGAAGGCCTGCAACCGCCGCTGCAAATCCTTCACCTTGTCGCCGAATTCAAAGCTCATCTGAGTCTCTTATTTCCCACGGAAATTCGGCGTGCGTTTTTCAAGGAAGTGTGCGACTCCTTCCTTGAAGTCTTCGGTCTGCAAACTGGCAAGCATCTCGCGCTCGGAAACTTCAAACGCCACTTCCAGACTGGAAAACATGGCGTCGTAGACCTGCCGCTTGATCACTCGCAGCGAGCGCGGACTGACTCCGGAAGCCAAGTCGGACGCGTACTCCCGTACCTTCTCAGCAAAGACATCGTGAGGATACACCTGGTTCACCAGCCCCATTCGCAGTGCCTCTGCCGCGTCGATCATCCGCGCGGAAAACAGCAGATCGAGCGCATTCGGCACTCCCACCAGGCGCGGCAACATCCAAGCCATTCCGTACTCCGCGATCAGTCCACGCCGGGCAAAGGCGGTGCTGAATCGCGCGGCATCCGACGCGAATCTCAGATCGCAGTAAAGCGTGATGACCAGACCCAATCCGACGACCGGGCCATTGATCGCGGCAATCACCGGTTTCCCGATTGCCGGAAAATACGAATATTTCCGCTGAAAATCGGGCCGCACACCTTCGCGTGCGCCGGCATCCCTTTGCAGTGCCTGGGCGCGGCGTTTCTCGTCGAGACCTTGTTCAGCAACGGTGCTTAACAGAGACATGTCCGCGCCCGCGCAAAATCCTCTTCCGGCGCCCGTGATCACGATCACGCGGACGTTATCGTCTCGCTCGGCTTCCTCAATCGCCGCTCGGACCTCTCGTTCCATCACAGCGGTCCAGGCGTTCAGCTTCTCCGGACGATTGAGCGTAATCGTAGCCACCCGGTTGGACACGTTGTAAAGGGTCTCTTCGCTTGGCATCGTGGGCGCGATTATATACAATGCCCGCCGCGTTAGTCACTGTCATCTGTAAGCGACTATCAGCAATATTCTGAAACCTTCTGGCAAAGTGGGATTGAACGAACGGAGTATGAACCATGGCCACCTTGAATCATAAATTCGAACTTGCCGCCCGTCCCTTCGGCATGCCGAAGCGCACCGATTGGGCTTACAAGGAAGAGCCGGTCCGTGATCCGGGGGAAGACGAGCTGCTCGTAAGAATCCTTTACATTTCGCTCGATCCCGCCATGCGCGGCTGGATGAATGAGGGAAAATCGTATGTACCGCCCGTCGGCATCGGCGAAGTGATGCGGGCGCTGGCACTCGGCCGCGTGATTGCGTCAAAGAATGTAAAGTTTTTCGTCGGCGATTACGTCTACGGAGTGTTGGGCGTACAGGAGTACGCTTTATCCAATGGTGCCGGCCTCACGAAAGTAAACCCCGGCGAGATACCTTTGCCGGTTTATCTCGGCACGCTCGGAATGCCCGGCATGACAGCCTACTTCGGCCTTCTCGATATCGGCCAGCCGAAAGCAGGAGAAACCGTTGTCGTCTCCGGTGCTGCCGGTGCCGTAGGAAGCGTGGTCGGCCAGATCGCCAGGATAAAAGGATGCAACGTGCTTGGCATCGCGGGCGGCGCCGCAAAGTGCAACTACATCGTGAAGGATCTCGGTTTCCACGCCGCCATTGACTACAAGACCGAAGAGGTCCGCAAGGCCCTCCAGAAGCACTGCCCGAAGGGAGTTGACGTTTACTTCGATAACGTGGGCGGTGACATTCTCAGTGCCGTACTCTCGCAGCTTGCGCGTGGAGCGCGTATCGTCATCTGCGGCGCTATCTCGCAGTACAACAACACGACACCAATAAAAGGACCCTCCAACTACCTTTCGCTGCTCGTCAATCGCGCGAGCATGAAAGGCATGGTGGTCTTCGACTACGCCGACCGCTATCACGAAGCAGCCCGCGAAATCGCAAGCTGGATGGCTGCCGGCAAACTTAAATCGCGCGAATACATTGTCGAGGGTCTCGAAACATTTCCAGATGCGCTGCTGAAGCTATTTAACGGAGAAAACACAGGAAAGCTCATCCTGAAGGTAGCAGACACGTAATGAAAGGCTCTTCACGCACGAACCGCCCGAAGCGACCACTCGAGCGGTAGCTTGCATGGGAATTTCCGATGCCCTTCGCTGAAAATCAGGGAATTAAAATCTACTGGGATGAACAGGGTCATGGCGCGCCCGTCCTGTTAATCATGGGACTTGGCTGGACGTCCGATCTGTGGCATCGCACGCGCCCGGTGCTGTCACCGCGATATCGAACGATCGCCTTCGATAATCGTGGCGTAGGACGCAGTGATGTTCCGGAAGGACCATACCCCATTGCGCAGATGGCGTCCGACGCTGCCACAGTGCTCGATGCGGCCGGCGTCGACAGCGCGCATGTGTTCGGCGTGTCTATGGGGGGCATGATCGCGCAGCAATTCGCGCTGCAATATCCGAAACGCGTTCGATCCTTGATTCTCGGCTGTACCGCTGCTGGCGGCCCGAACGCAGTGAGGGCGGAGCCCGAAGTGCTCCAAATTTTGATGCAAAAAGCTGAGGACCCGGAGGAAGGCGCAAAAGCTATCGCGCCGTTCATCTACGATCCGGCCACACCACCCGAGCGGCTCGACGAGGATCTGACCCTTCGCCGAAAGTGGTTTCCAACCGCTAAGGGTTATTTAGCTCAGTTGCAAGGAATCATGGCGTGGGAATCCTACAGTCGCCTATCGCAGATCGCGGCCCCCACCCTGGTGATTCATGGTGAATGCGATAAGCTCGTTCCAGCGGCGAACGCCGGATTAATCGCCGGCCGCATCCCTAACGCAAAGCTCGTGACGGTCCCAAAGGCCAGTCACGTCTTGACCACCGATCAGCCGGAAGCCGTTCACCACGCGGTCCTCGCCTTTCTCAGTTCGCAGGTTGGGACTCACTTATAGGGTCTCGTTTCGGTGCAGTCCACTTTTACTGCTTTGGTCCGTGTGAATCGTCCACCCGAACGGAAACAATCTCGAACGGATGCACCGGCACACAATCCGGTCTTTGCTAAGAGGTAGCGCTGATCCCTCAGGTCGCTCCATCAAAAATCGAAAAATCAGGGCGTCAGTATCCTCGGCCTTCTTGACCGCGGTAAGCACCACATTCGGTGGGTCGCCCGGAGATGCGGTGCTTCAACGTCACACCGTCCAGAAACTCCATCATGATATACGCTTGACCGTTTTCCTCGCCGATGTCGTGAACGGTGCAAATGTTGGGATGATTGAGCGTGGAGTTACGGCTTCCGACTGGGGCAAAAAGGAACTGCCCGCCCGAAGGTCTAAGTCCCAGGATAAGGACTGGGAGTTATATTTGCGACCGGCCGAAAAGGTTCGAGGCAAACAGTAGCCTTGCTGGCCCGAGATTCTGAGTCATGCCAGATTCCGCGGCCGACCGTCACATGGGTGTAGAATTCAAGCAAGGGATTCCAAGCCGGAGAGATCATGAGAGCGATTGGGCTATCGCTGGCCGCCCTGGCCGTGCTCGCCTGCGTCGGATTTGCCCACGCGTTGCCAGGACGGTCGAAATCTTCGGCTTCACTCGCCACTTCTTCGGCCACAGTTTTGGCTGCCGGCACAACGATATGTGTCGCGCTCGCGAATTCGATTGATGCCAAGAAAGCCAAGCCAGGTGACGCAATCACGGCGAGAGTCACCCTCCCTGTTTTGTCTCACGGCAAGGTGATAATTCCAAACGACGCCAAGATTACGGGCCATGTCACCCTGGTGAAGACTCGCTCGCGCGATAGCAATGAATCACAGATTGGAATACTTTTTGATCGCGCTGTGCTCAAGGACGGCAGCGAATTGCCTCTATCTCTGACCGTCCAGGCTATTGGGAGAACCGTGCCGTCCGCCGCTGAGATCGCGAATCAGGAGCCCTACAATCCGAATGTGGCAACAACTCCTGGGATTCCGGGAGCAGCGGCTTCAACACGTCGACAGCCAGGTTTGCCGCCGCCTCCTCAGCCGGCCGACCCGCCGCAACCAGCTCGTCCGGATGCCGATTCGCAAAGCGCGCAGCGCCCCATCCTCGATACCAGCAGCCACGGCGTTATTGGACTGCCCGATCTGACGCTCACGGAATCGTCCGACGCTGCGAGCGGCTCGATGGTCATGTCCTCCAAAAAGAACGTCAAACTAGACGGTGGCACCGAGATCATCTTGCGCGTGATCGGGACACCAGGCGACTCGGGTGGCGCAACGATCTCATAAGCGGCTAGCTTCGTGCCAAGGGGAAGCGCCATTGCGTGAGGGCACGAGACAGATTCAGAAACCAACAAGAGGCGCGACGAGAGGACAGAAAACCTTTGTTCTAGCAGACTCAGATGCAGCCTATCACCTGACGTAAACGTTTACACGTGCCCGATGGGCCTGCACCCAGCGTGCACCTGAGCAAATCGGCAAGATAGCAGAAAATCAGAAAAACCGATAACACCTGCGAAATAGCGCGACTCGAATCGCCCGCACGACAAAACGGAAGCGCGCCTGGGATTCCGCAGAAAATCCTCCGATCTACTGCTTGTAGTAGTAGTTGTCCGCCGTTAGTAAGCTCTCGTCCGCTTGACTCATTTAGAGGTCACGCCTTGAGTGGAGAAGGCTTGGCGTTGATGCTTACGCTGTTCGTAATGGTCATCGCCGCGCTATTTCGCTACTACCTGTTTCGTCCCTAACAGACCAAGTAAGGCAGACGGAAAATGGCAGCTCGAAGCAAGAAATACATCCGGCGCTGGAGAGTCGTTGAGGAAGCTGGACATCGCTACGATAGGCTCGTTGTGATCAGGTTAAGTCATTTTGATAAGTGGAAAAGGGCCCTTTGGGAGTGTGTATGCAAGTGTGGTCGCCATTGCATCGTCAAAGGTACAAATTTGCGGCGGGGTCTCACTCGTAGTTGCGGTTGTCTACACGATGCTGTAAGCGCAAAGAATTTGTATGCCGCCCGCGCGGCGAAAAGGCTTGTCATGGTTCGTGACACATCCAGTAAGACCCAGGAAAGGTGATGCCGTGGACGGCGAATACGGCGAAAAATTACTACTGATCACGTTGGCGCTGATGGTTGCAGCGTCTTGCGTGTTCTTTGTTTTGCGGCATTAGTCCAGTTATTGATCGTAATCCTCGCAGCGGTACGGCCTAACTTGGAAGAGGCCGACGCGCCTAGCGGAGCTTCCAGCGGCGAAAATCAGCGACATCAGGCTCCACAAATGAATGCCGCTCCGAATCAAAAAGCAAATACTCCCGACCCGGCTGAGTGAGTTCCAAATACAATAGTCGTCCTTTGCCTTCAGTTATATCAGCAACAGTTTCAATCCAAATCTTTGCACCGCTTGATGCTGTTCTACCTAAATAATGCACACAAATCGGCCTTGTGGCGGTGCAGTGAGCTTCGGCTGCCACAAATCGTTTTTTAGTTTCCGCTTGATGGTCGCCGTCAGTGTTCTCCCGATGTTGTAAGTTGTTAGAGCTGCTTCGTTTGCTGTGCATAAAAACCTATGCACGATGCTCCGTCAGCAACGAAGAGCTGTGGGTACCACAGGTGCGAATCCGTTGGCACCCTCGGTGATGGACCGTAAGCGATCCATCAGCCGCTGAAAGGTTCCTTTCTCCTCATAATGGTCACTGTAGCTGACACCTATGCGGCCGGCATGGCACCGAGATCTTGGCGGCCAGAAATAGAAAACGCAGTCGCGTCGTCGACAGTTGTACGTGTTTCATTGCGGCTGCGTCGGCCGTCTTTTCCCGATTGAAGAGGAGCAACCAGCAGTTCAGGTTGTAGGCCAACATGGCCAGTTGAAAGTGCACGCAGTTCATGGCCCAGCGACTGGAGGGATGCGCGGCCGACCCCGCATCGTTGTTGGCCTCCTTGATCAGGTTCTCCGCGGTGGCTCGCTGACGGTAAAACCATACCAATACGTCGATGGGATCGTGCATGCAGGTCACAAAGACCCGATAGGTGTATTCCGAGGTCTCGAACAACTGGTATTGCTCCTCTTCCTTCTTTTGGGGGTCTGGTTTCTGCTCGTAGCGCAGGGCGATGAACCGATACGCCCGGCCCCACCCTTGCGGCTTATACCAGAATTCGCACTGCTGGTCGGCATCGGTGCGCGGAGACCGCTTCCAGTGCGCCGCTTTCAGCTCTTCCAGTAATCGCGGTGTTTTTTGCGCGACCACGATGAACTGGCAGCCGTATGTCTGGTAAGCCTGGATCGCTTCCCAGCAATAAAAACCACAGTCGGCTCGCCCGTAAATCACCTGCACGCCGTTGGGCACAGTGGTCATCACGTATTCCAAATGCTTGGCGATCTGCATCCCGCTGGGACGATCTCCGTTGTGCAACTCTCCGCCTACGAACTCTCTGGTCTCCGCCAGAAAAGTCAGAATAGGTTGAAAACTTTTCTTCCCTTTGTTCTTCGGGTTGTAACCCCTTCTGGCTCCCATCTGCTTTCCATAGACCGTATGCACCGTCGTATCCGTATCCAAAGTCACCGACCTCAGTCGGACATGGGCCGCTTCCCATACTCTCTGTCGCATCTGTCGCTGCACTTCCAGCAACTGCTGCGCAACCGTCAAGTGGAGCGAGGCCAAGAATCGCCAGAACGTACACTGCGGCGGCAACTCCAGCACCTTTAAGATTCCTGTCAACATCGGCTCGCGAGCCAGAAATCGCAGATGATGGAGCCGAGAAAATCCGACGTACAGAGCCAGCACCATGCTCAGCACGAATTGATACCAGGGCATCGCGCGGGTTCCGCGCTTCACCGTCAGGGTCTCCTCGACCAGCTGTTGAAACTTCAGCTTCTCCAACATGGCCGCCACCGGTAACAGGCCACCGTAAGCCGTTAAATTCCTGGCCTCGAAGTCATAGTGTGTGGATCCGTTGATTTTTATAGGCTTGGGGGTATCCTCTGCGATCTCTTGTTTGGCGGGCTTTTTCGAGCTACGCTCGTTGGCGCTAAACACCATTTGGGTGACCTCCTGAGAATTGGGTCGTGAAGCGGATACTTCACGACCTCACTGGTTTTACACCGGGATTCTCAGGGTCCCCGAAATGTTTCTCTCCTCAGACTTTCAGCCTCCCCACAAAATCCGTGCATAGGTTAGGTTCTAAAGATGTCGTAACGCTGATTCATAACGTCCTGCCTTCTGAATCTTCTGTTTGTTATATCGTACTACGATATATTGCCTGACAACGAGACTCAACAGGACTGCACGTGGAAAGCCAATTACATCGTTGGGATCAAGACTACGGGATAGGGCCTTGTGATTTTCATGCTGGCCTCCCTACGGGCCGCCAACACGGACACCCACCGCGCGTGCGATAGGTTTGTTAAAGTGCTACCAAACTAGTTAAAAACTGTTAAAACATCCGTGGAAAGTCAAATTAAATTCAGGAGGTGACTTAAGTCCTTTATTCCCTGCGAAGGAGCTAGTACACAGTTGGCAGTATTGCGATGTCTTTCAAGAAGTTGCCAAATTGTGTGAAGTAGTGCGGCACAACTCTGGAGGTGCCGCTTGCTAAGACGCCTCACGCAGTTCATGGCAGTAGGCTATGCGTTAGTCGCTGTTGGTGGTCTCTTTGTGGGATCAGCGCGCTACGATACCCTCGCAACGAATCTATTGGTTAGTTTTCTCTTCGGGTTTTACGGCCTAGCTGCCGGCTTCGCAGCATGGGTCATCTACGCGATACGCTACCGACACTCAAAGGAAGTCTGAAAACCGTACGCGCGGGATCTTTCGCGCCCTGCTTATAGGTCGGAGGTTTCATATGGAAAGTAAACTACACATCATTGGGACCAAGCCAGCGGAATACAGCTCGTGATTTATGGTATCTGCAACGTAATTATGATGCTCGGCTTTGCGTTTTCGCTATACATCTTGCGGTGAAACTCCATGAATGTATTTGTGATATTCGTAGTAATCCTGGTTGTAACAGCGGCGATCTCACTGGCCATGTGCTTTCGCAGGGCAAGATGAAACAGCACAGATCGGCGCTGTTGGGAGGTTCCGTATGGAGAGTAAACTACATCATTGGGACCAAGAATGCGGCATACGCATTGCGTTTTATGTGCTTTGCACCGTGGCTATTGCATTCGCTGTCGCGTTTTCGCTGTACATCTTGCGGTAAAGTCCTGCCCGATAACTGGGTGGCGCCGTGAAAGGCGAATACGGCGAAAAATTGTTGCTGACTGTGTTAGTGGTGATGATTACGAGGCGCGCCTCAGTAGTGCAGTTGATCGCTTGAATCAGCCGCTTTGTTTCGCGGGCACGGAAAGTGAAGGTGTGCGCAGGCTTTCGAGCGATTCTCCGAGTCTCAACCGGTTAGCGTATCCTCTCTGGGGCAGGGGGCACAACAAGATTGAAGAACAACTGATGCAAACACAAGCGAGGGACACTCGAAGCCGAGGTGGAAAATAGTCAAAGTGTCGTCTGTTGCGGCTATCAGCATTTGTTTTCGGAAAGGATTGCTTTCTTGCCGAAATAGCTGATCAGGTAAAAGGCGACTCCGAAGGATATGACATCCTTGAAAAGGAACAGGCCCAAATTGCTCATGTATCTCATCCCGCGAATCCCAGGTACGGAAATAATCCCGCCGGGGGTAGTTATGATCATAGTGCTGGTCGTAAAGAACATGACCGTTAGGATGAGCCCTCCTACGATGCCGGCCTGAAATCGGCAAACAGGATCAGGAATATCAGCCAAACGACAAGTGGGCAACATACTCCGGCGAGGATGAATAGCATAGGTACAGGTACTATGGTCCAGGATAGGCCGACATTAATACGCTTGCGGCTATTCTCTCCATTCCGTGGTTTCATGCTCCCTCTCGGCTTTACCCTGGCTCGATTGGTGTTAATAAATCCGGTTAGCACCAGCTATTTCAAATTGGTATTACTGGCGATAACCCTACTAACGGATATCAGCCATAGCGCAAATCCTGCAAAAACTTTGCATGGTGCACCCCAAAACTTGACTGACGTTAAAAACACAATTTCAATATCAGGTCTTTTCGACAAAGCAAGAATCGCAAACCCGCCTGCCATGTTTCAAGTCAACTCAACGCCATCCGTGAGTTATGCAAGGCAGCAGCGTGTGGACTTCCGACGATTCATTTGCCCTGCGATCGCGCACTCGAGCTGCCGACGGGACCACTCGGATACTCCCGCTGACGAATCACTGACGCCGGTTATAATCGAGAGAGGCTGATTCTATGAAGCGCATCCTCTATTCTTCAATTTTCGTGCTGTTGCTTTGCGGTTTCGGGGCTCCACAAAACAAGAGTGACGGATTCCGCAGCTTGCAAGTGGATGCAAGCGAGACGATCGGCCAGATTCGTTCGTTGCAAGGTCTGAACGGCCCTCCCTTTCCCATAATGGACGGACTCCCGAATCTTGTTCAACAATACAAAGATCTTCGCATCGATCAGGTTCGCACCCACGATTACATGGGGCCGACCGATATCGATGCGCGATTCACGCAGAACGATCCAATGCTCGCATGGCTTATTCCTGATGCAGGCCAGCGCGCCGGAGTGGCGAAAAATGGAAACGCTAGCGTCATCTTCCCCGACTGGAACGCCCATCCAGAAGAGCTCGCGAGCTACAACTTCGGTCCCACTGACAAAGTGCTAGCTGCGATTCATGATACGGGCGCGGAGGTGTACTACCGCATCGGCCGCAGTTGGGGCGCAAACAACGTGGACCCGCCGCCTGACTTCGACAAGTACGCCAACATCGTGAAGCACGTCGCCATGCACTATAACCAGGGATGGGCAAATGGATTTCATTACAACATCCGTTACTGGGAATTCTGGAATGAACCCGAGGCTCTTTTCTGGTCCGGCACGCCCGAACAGTTTTACTCTCTTTATGAGAAAACCGCGCTGGCACTGAAGTCCGTGGACCCCAACCTGAAAATCGGAGGCGACGCCAAGGCCATCGCTTCAAATCCAGATGCGTATCGCGAAGGATTTATCGATTACTGCGCCGCGCATCATCTGCCGCTTGATTTTTACTCCTGGCACACCTACGCGAATTCCTCCGCCGACCCCTACGACGCCGTCCGCCTTGGCCGCGAAATTCGCGCTCTGCTCGATAACGATGGCTATCCGAAGGCAGAAAGCATTCTCTCGGAATGGAATCTGACGCCTGACTTCACGGAGGGTCAGAAGCTCAGACTGCAGGGCATGGAGAACGCCGCCTTCATCGGCGCTGTGCTGACTTACCTACAGGACGCGCCCATCGATCGCGCGCATTTTTATCGCGGCGATGCCGCCTGGATGGGCTTGTTCGATCTGCAGGGGCGCCCATTCAAAACCGCCTACGCCTTTGAGGCCATGGGCAAAATGCTGGACACGCCGCAACGCCTCGCCGTGCATGGCACCGACACATTCGGGTTTGCCGCTCTTGCCGGGCGCACCGCGGATGGGAATAGGATCCAAATCTTGATCAGTAACTACGCCATACCCGCCGGTTTCAAAGCCGACGACATGAAGATGCCGACAGACGTAGCTAAATCTGCTCCCGTGCCCGATTTCTCCAAGTTCAAATTTCTGCCCAAGCGCACGGACATCGTCTACCGCGACAACACGGGCTACATCCTCGCGATCGATCATTTGCCGTGGGGCAACAAAGCGTATGGCATCAAGCGCTACCGCCTCAGCGACGCGCACAATCTTGATTTGGTGGAGGAAAAAACGGGCGCGGGAGGCCGCTTCCAGTTCTCCACCGCGCTGGCGCCGGATGCGTTGGAGCTTATTGTTCTGCAAGTCAAATAAAGCACTCAGACTATCCGGAAGTTTTGCGAATTAGTTTTACTGAACCCTGCCACGCGGCATCCGGAGTAAACTCTTCCCGTACGAGCTCCAAGGAGGCCCTGCGCAAGATCACGCGGCTCCCAGGTCCTTGTCAGGAGGGATCGTGAGTCAAGATAGCTTCATTCCAGTTGAATTAAATGCTAAGTCGCGAAACGACCTCGTCGAGCGCGGGTTTAGTCGTCAGCCCCTCAGAGTCGACGTAGACGTAGCACGCGCACTGGAAGCGTTAGCGCATGCTGCTTGGTCCATTCCGAGAGACAAGTACTATGAAGGAGGAGATAGATATCGTTCCTTAAATCGTTCACGGGCCGAAATTGTTGAGGGCGGCGTAAGAGTTTGGTCGACCGATGAGAGCGCACCCTATGTACAATTAGAAAAGTACAACACAACACTAGGCGGCCAGCAGCGAGAGTACGCTCCACTACCACTGGCGATCGCCGGCGCCGAGGGCATCCGCAAGATGATTGCTTACCACCTTCGATACCTCCCGCTCTCGAAGGTAGGTACCAAGTATTTGGTCAACATGCATGTGATCAGATTTACGGCTACGCCGGGTCGGCCGTGTGACACAAGCCCACCGGGGTTGCATAAAGACGGAGAAAAGTATATCGCCACGCATCTACTGGGCCGCTGCGGTGCGCAGGGTGGCCAAGTCATCATAACCAACAATGACCAACATGAAATAGATCGCTTCACGATGCGCGAATCGGGTGAGTGCTACGTTTTCGACGATGATCAGATCTGGCATATGTTGACGCCGGTAGCAGTACTGGAAGGCAACCAGTACGCCTACCGTGACACGCTGGCATTCGATATGCTGCCCGAGGGCTGGAAAGCCAGTTGATCTGGGCAGCCACGGCGCACCGTCGTGCGCCCACCCCGCAAATCAACCTCGAACGCTTGATTAACACGCTAACGAGCCTAACGCTTACCGTCTCCTCAGAAGTCGTGTCGTCGCGGAGCTGCCATGGCCCATTTTGAGGATGGCTCGATAGCGACAGGAGATGTTCTCATCGGTGCGGATGGCGCCAACTCTCGCGTCCACGCGCAACTCCTGCCGCACGCGAAGCGGGTGGTTCGTTTGAACATTGGCGGATCGTGAAACTGGTCGCCCCGTTGGCGAATCCAGTTTCCAGCCCGCCCACCACGCCGCTGGCGCATCAGAAACGTCTTTAAGCATTTCGTAGGGGGTGGGGTTCCGTTCCATCACGCTCTGGGTTTCCACCGTGGTCCGTTCCAGCTTCTCGGTTGGTGTTTTCGACCAGTCCGGCAGCTTCATATTGGCGATTTGTTTCTCCGCGAATCATGTTGATGACTTTCATGGTCGCACTGCGAATCAGGTTCCTATCTACATCGTCATATTGGTGCAAGTGTGCAGCTTCGTCCGATGGGTCCATGGCGTTTTCGGGTGTTGCTGGCCTAAGACTACAACGACCTTGCAGCATTTCCAGTTTCATCAGCGAGTTGCCAACTTCGATGAGATTTCTCATGTCGTGATGCAGGTCACGCTGCGGCTCTTGGCTCTGCAATTCGCGACGCATGGCCCCATCGATTCTGGTAGCAATCTGAATAGCCGACAACTTCAAAAAATCGTTCGGACGTAATCTGATCGAGCACCTCCTCGGCGTGCCGGACGACATTCAAAGCATCGTCGGGCAGCAGATCAATCTCACACGGGCTGCTGGATTGAAAGGACTCCGGTTCCACGATCTGCGACATCAGTGCATAACGGAATTGCTTGAGTCTGGCGCAGTCGAGGCCGCGGTCTTGAGCATCGCTGGCCACGTGTCCCGCAAGATGATGGAACATTACAGTCACATTCGGATGGAAGCGAAACGCATTGCTCTGGAGGGCCTTACGCCGATAATGACTACTCAACCCGAGCTAGCCTCGAGCGCTCATCGGGTAAATTAACTTGTCTGTGTTGAAATCGATGTTGAACTCAACGTTGGGGTGTGGAGTAAGCGGAGCTAACTTATTGAAACTTATGGTAGGCCCGTGCGGGCTCGAACCGCAGACCTCCACCGTGTCAATAATGAGGTCAGAAAACTAAATCCCTTTGCCTGTCTTGCTTTTCCGGTTCTGACCATGCCCAAAAGGGGCTGAAATTGGCTTTGGTGACGAATTGGTGACGAGTTTCAACTGGCGCGACTTCCTCGGATCGCGACTCGGAGGCCGTGCCTAACCCTTCGGTTAACAGGCGGAAAATTAATTTAATCAAACTTTGCCGGCCGACAGGCTAACCGAAGAGAATCAGCAAGTGCGAGTGAAATGCAGCGAGCCAACTTCCCCACAATTTTTCGCCTCTTGTTCACTTTTTGCCGTCTTTTCCCACCCTTCGCGTTACATTGACGTGAGAGCGCCCATTGTCGTGCACCACGGAGTGGTTATGACAAAAGCCGACTATGCAGTTTTTGATGCACTGAATCCCTTCTTCAAAATTGTCCTAAGAGGTCTGCGTGGCCTGGTCGATGGTGAGCACTATTTTGACACGTTCGCCGATGACGCGATCTTCGAATCCCGTTATCACTTCCCGGGCTGGCCCGTGACCATACGAGGTCGTGCCAATCTGATGGCCAGCCTCTCCGGGTACGGCAAGACGATCAAGCTTCACTCAGGCGACGCACTAGTCGTGCATCGTTCTCGGGATAATCGCGTCGTGATCCTCGAATACGAAGTGCACGGCAGGATTCTCTCCAGCGGCGCGCCCTACGACAACAGGCTCATCTCGGTCATCACGATTGAGAATCGAAAAATAGTGCATTGGAGAGACTATATGGACTCTTTGGCCGCCTGGACGGCGCTGAATAGTGCCTCTTGACAGCCATTCTTATGTTATGTACATTTGTACGTGTTTAACGTACGTTAGAGGGAATCCAAATGACCAGGGCGTCCATCGCGGTTAAGAAAGTAACAGCGACCGACCTTCGAGACAAGCTCAAGACTTACTTGAAAGAGGCGACGGCAAATCGAGTCGTGCTTGTCGAGAACCGCCGCCAGCCATCAAAGTACCTCGTGGACAAAGATTTCTTGGATTCCCTCGTGAGCGAGCGTGAGTCAATTCTCGCCACTCTGGAGATTCTGGCCGACCGCGAACTGACGGATCGCTTGCTCAGCTTGTCCAAGACTATCGACCGGGACGTTGCCGCTGGCCGGCTGCTCAGCACCGCTCATGTCTTTGACAAATGAGCAAAGGGCGAAAACAGCATTCGCCCGCTGTTCCGGTGTCGGAGGAGGCGCGCTCCACATCCCCCTTTGAGCTTAGATACACGCCAGACGCCGCGACAGACATCAAGGCTCTCGACGGCAGTGTGCGCAATCAACTACGAAAAGTCTTGGAGAAAAAACTCGCCGTTGACCCTGAAGGGTACGGACTGCCTTTGCGCGGCTCGCTAGCTGGCTATTGGAAGCACCAGTTCGCCAACCACCGCGTCGTCTACCGAATTTATCCGCAGCATCGCGTGGTAGTCGTATGCAGCGTCGGCGTTCGAAAGCAGGGCGATGCCGAGGATATCTACAGACAACTCGAATCCGTCGCCAAAACGGGCCGTCTCGCCGGGCAACTAGCGTCCGTTTTCAGGAATCTTTTGCCTCCCAAGAAGTAGAATTTCAGTGCTTCTGGACTTCCTGCTTAAACGACGCTCTGAAGGTTTCCTAGTCTGTTCTCAAAAATCGGATGTTGCGCCCCATCACGCGGAGATGGGGAATTTTCTTCTCTTCAACCCACAGGTATACAGTTTGCTGACTTACTCCAAGGAACGCGGCGGCCTCCCGCACCGTCCAGGGACGTTCGTCGCCCGGAAGCACACTCGGGCTCGGCGGCTCCATGCGTATTGTCTTGCCCGTCGCGCCTCCTCCCGTACGATACTCATAACGCGCCCCTGACTGGGGAGAGGCTTATGCCAAACATTTGGTTCACTGCCGATTTTTATCTCTGCCATAAAAACATCATCCGATATTGTAATCGTCCCTTCGACTCTGTCGAGGCGATGAATTGTGAAATTCTCGAACGTCTGAACAGCGCAGTAAAAGCGAACGACGTGCTCTACTTTCTCGGAGACTTCTGCATCGGTCCAAAAGCTCGTGCGGTCGAACTGCGACGCGAGATTCGGTGCAAGAAGATATTGGCGGTACCTGGCAACCACGACAAGGACACGCGCAACCTGAATCAGGAATTTTCTTGGCTTGGCGATCTAACCGAGGTCTCAATCAACGGCCAGCGAATCGTGCTCTGCCACTACGCAATGCGCATCTGGAATCATTCGTCCGGCGGTGCCTGGCACTTGTACGGACACGCCCACGGAAGACTGCCCAGTCTCGCTGCCTCCCTTTCGATGGATGTTGGCGTGGACACCAATGATTTTCGTCCGTGGCACTTCGATGAAATCCGAGATCAAATGAAGGGAAAAGTGGCGTCAACGACTGCAGAGAAGTGGAGTGTCAGTCGGCGTTACAATGAGTTTGAAGTTGGGGAATGTGCTTTTCGCTCAAAAAGCATCCCAATAGGTTGGGGCACCACCTCTGCGTGGTGCCCCAGCCCAGATACCTGCCGCAGCAGATTCGCAGAGCCTGAACTGGTTAACTTCAGGATCATTAGTACCCATATTCAGTTGATTCAACGTGTTCTGTGTGTACCCGGCGCCGTTTCCCTGAGATTGATCTAAGGACTGTGGTAACTCTGAGCCGTGACATTCCAAACAATAAACCTCGCAGAATAACCAACGTAAGTCCCCTTCAATAGCTGCCACCAGTAAAGCCAGTTAAAAGCATTTCCCCACCATCCCAATCGACTGGAATCCGACCGTCGGGATCGACGAGTCCAATAGAATCAAGGGGATATGGTAGGCCCGTGCGGGCTCGAACCGCAGACCTCCACCGTGTCAATTCAGACGGCGATGATGACAGCGGAGGCCACGAATAGCCACAAGTGCAAATATCCGAGCAAGTTGTAATGATTTTCAAGGCATGGTCGCGGCCAGCAGCGGACACGAAAAGACAGCACTTTCCAGGGTTGCCCAACCAGGGTTATGACACAAAGTACGGCACAAATTCTCGAATCCTTCCAAACGTAATTATCTCCCATCGCGTTGACTTGCAATGAGGCGCGGCCTAAGATGCGTCAGCAATGACTGATTCCTCGCCAATGCTTGGCCGCACGATCTCCCATTACCGCATCATTGAGAAGCTCGGTGGCGGCGGCATGGGTGTGGTTTACAAGGCCGAAGATGTGAAACTCCACCGCTTCGTGGCCCTGAAGTTTCTACCCGACGAGGTCGCCAAAGACCCGCAAGCCCTCAGCCGTTTTCAGCGTGAAGCGCAGGCCGCTTCTGGACTGAATCATCCGAACATCTGCACCATCTACGAAATTGACGACCAGCGCAGCGAAGCGTTTATCGTCATGGAATTTCTGGACGGTCTAACGCTGAAGCATCGCATTGCTGGCCGACCTATGGAAACTGAGTTGATTCTGTCGCTGGCCATCGAGATTGCCGATGCACTGGACGCCGCCCATACAGAAGGCATCGTTCACCGCGACATCAAGCCTGCCAACATCTTCGTAACAAAACGAGGGCACGCGAAAGTATTGGATTTCGGTTTGGCCAAACTGGCACCGAACCGGGAAGCTGTGGCCTCGGGGGCCACCCTCGCCACGGATGCGATGGGGGGAGTGAGCGCGGAGCACCTCACCAGTCCGGGAACTGCCGTCGGAACGGTGGCCTACATGTCACCGGAACAGATACGGGCGAAGGAACTGGACGCACGGACTGATTTGTTCTCATTTGGCGTGGTGCTTTACGAGATGGCCACGGGGACGTTACCCTTTCGCGGAGAAAGCTCGGGATTGATTACGGATGCGATTCTGCATAACACACCGGTGGCTCCTGTCAGGTTGAATCCTGATGTTCCGGCAAAGCTCGAAGATGTCATCAACCGGGCGCTCGAGAAAGACCGGGAGCTGCGTTATCAGCACGCGTCGGAAATGCGTTCCGAGCTGATGCGCCTGAAGCGAGACGCGAGTTCAGGCCAAGTGTCAGCAACGAGTTCGGGGACGGTGGCGGCGGTACCGGATACAGGCTCTCAGCCCGTCGTCCAGCAGCCCATGCCGTCATCAGTTTCTGTTCCGGCTGCGGCTTCATCGGCTGCCGTGAGAGTCGCTGAAGTTCCGGTCACCGGAGGGAAAAAACTCTGGAAGATTCTGGTTCCCGCTGCCGTAGTTGTGATTGCCGCTGCGGTCGCTAGTGTTTTCTATCTCCGCCCGCATCCCCCAGCGCCGACGCCTCTAACGGAAAAAGACACCATCGTGCTGGCTGATTTCGACAACAAGACCGGAGACTCCGTCTTCGATGATGCTTTGAAACAGGCACTGGCCGTGCAACTTGGCCAATCTCCTTTTCTCAACATTCTCTCCGACCGCAAGGTGGAGGACACGCTGCGCCTGATGGGACGCCCAGCGGGCGGGCGCGTCACACGCGACATGGCCAGAGAGCTCTGTGTACGGACGGGCAGCAAGGCGATTCTCTTAGGGTCGATTTCCAATCTTGGCGGTCAATACGTGGTTGGCATCAATGCAGTCGGTTGCAGCAGCGGTGACACGCTGGCCACTGAACAGGAAGAGGCTGCCACGAAGCCGGATGTTCTGAAAGCACTCAGCAAGGCGGCGGCCAGCCTGCGGGGCAAACTGGGCGAATCTCTTACCTCCGTCCAGAAGTTCGATGTTCCGGTTGAGGCCACGACACCATCGCTTGAGGCACTGAAAGCCTACAGCATGGGCATAACAACCTCCCGCACCAAAGGAGACGCCGCGGCAATTCCGTTCCTGAAACGCGCACTCGAACTCGACCCGAATTTCGCCATGGCCTACGCTGCTTTAGGGGTCAACTACTCCAATCTCGGACAAGCCAGTTTGGCTGCGGAGAATATCAAGAAGGCTTATGCCCTGCGCGACCGCATCAGTGAACATGAGAAGTACCGTATTGAATCCTTGTATTACGACATCGTCCTCGGCGACGAAGAGCAGGCGATTCAAGTCTACGAACTTTGGGCCAAGAGCTATCCGCAGGATATGGTGCCTCCCGGCAACTTGGGGGTCATTTATAACGAGCTTGGACAGTACGAGAAGGCTGTGACTGAAACGCAAGAGGCCCTTCGATTGGAACCAAACGCTGTAACTAGTTATGGCAACCTCGCAACTAACTACCTTGCGCTCAACCGACTGGATGACGCCAAGAAAACAATTCAGCAGCCTCAAGAGCGCAAGCTCGAGGGTTATAATTTGCACCGAGCGACTTATTACTTGGCATTCGTCGAAGGCGACGCAGCAGAGATGGAACGACAGGTCGCTTGGGCCGCAGGGAAGCCGGGAGTCGAAGACGTCCTGCTCTCGTACCAATCCGATACCGAGGCATACTACGGGCATCTCGTGAAAGCGCGGGACTTCTCCCGCCGCGCCGTGGATGCGGCTGTCCGAAACGACTCAAAGGAAACTGCTGCGCTGTGGCAGTTGAATGCTGCTTTGCGGGAAGCGGAATTCGGCAACATTGCGGTCGCGAAGGAGGATGTTGCGGCAGCACTGGCGTTGGCTCCCGGGCGGGACGTGAAAGTATTTGCTGCCCTCGCACTGGCGCGAGTTGGCGAAACCGCTCGCGCAAAGACAATCGTAGAAGAACTCGAAAAGAACTATCCGTCGGATACGATGCTGAAGGTCTATTGCCTGCCGACCCTCAAGGCAGCGATAGAACTGGACGCCAACACCCCCACGCAGGCTGTGGTGTCTCTCGAAGCGGCTGCGCCTTACGAACTCGGCTCTGCGCCATCATTCGGAAACTTGTATCCCGCTTACATTCGAGGCCAAGCCCAGCTAATGGCGCACAACGGAGATGCTGCTGCCACCGAATTTCAGAAGATTCTCGACCACCGTGGCATTGTGTTGAACTCTCCACTCGGCGCACTCGCCCATCTTGGCCTCGCCCGTGCCTACGCCTTGCAGGGCGACACCGCGAAAACCCGCGCCGGATACAATGATTTCTTCGCCCTGTGGAAAGACGCCGACCCAGACATTCCAATCCTCATCGCTGCCAAATCCGAGTACGCCAAGCTGCAGTAGTTGCGCTCCCAGTGCGGCCCCTCAGCACGCAAACCCACCTAATCTTTGAAAGCTTCCGAGTTCAGACCCGAGCGGGCAGGGTTCGAAAATCATCTGATTTGTGGACAGCCGACGCATCACTCTAACCCTCTGTAATTGCCGCGCCGATCTGACCGCGATTCGCAAGAGTTTTGTGGTCAAGGCTGCGGGACACGCCAATTGCTTCGGCGATCTCGCGTATGGTGCGGCCTCGGGCACGTAGACGGTCAATCTCAGCAGCATCCACACGGGCTCGCGGTCTGCCAAGACGCGTGCCTTCAGCTTTCGCATTACGTAGACCGGCTCGAACGCGTTCGGCTGTCAGTGAACGCTCTAGCTCAGCTACTGCAGCCAGAACGGTGAATACCATCTTGCCTGTGGGTGTGCTGATAATCCGGTGTGTGGGTTACTTCCGAGTGGCTCGCCCACAATCGGCGGCGAGCACCAAGTGAGTTTTTGCATCCCACGACAGCGTTTCGGAGAGCAATTCAAATTGCCAAATTGTGTTTCGTCTCAAATGGGGACAGGCGCTGAGCTGGCGCTGAGCTGGTTGACAGTAGCCTCTGGAGGGATTATACCTTTCACTGCTCATGGCCTCTCGCCGCATTGAGGTCTTCTTCTACGGGTTATTCATGGACGCCGACCTCCTGAGGACGAAAGGGGTCAATCCTGCCAACATTCGCCCTGCCTCCCTTCCCGGCTTCGCGCTGCGGATTGGCCAACGTGCAACTCTGCTGCGGAATCCCAATCGCCTCGCGCACGGCATCCTGATGGAACTCACTCACACGGAGGTCGAGCAACTGTATTCAGAACCCAGCGTTCGCGCTTATCGTCCGGAGGCGGTGCTATGTGAGCTTAACGACGGTTCACGTATTCCCGCTTTGTGCTTCAATCTCCTTGAGCCGCCACGCGCTGACGAGGCCAACGCAGAATACGCATCCAAGTTACGTGACCTCGCACTCCGGCTAGGACTTCCCTCTGATTATATCGATACTATTCAATGAAACTTCGCTGTGAACAGTAGCATTTGATTTCGAATTGACTCCAGAGTGTGGTTCTGGACGGCTTAGTCCTTGTCGACAACCCCTACCTTACCGGATTACGGAAGGGTTGCCCGTCAGTCGGGAGCAATTGCCAAGGTGCCGGAAGCGACCGCATGTAGGGTCTTGCCGAATTCCCGTGGCTAACAAACGAATCCTTGCGAAGGATGCTTCCTGTTCGCGAAACACAACCGATGAGAAGCGGCGCCGGATGGATAAAACCGGCTAAGCTGCCTTTTGCTGCCTCGCGGCTTTAGCAAGTCCCGAGAACTGAATGAGAAAGCTGGCTTACTCGAGCACTGCG
>CAWJGI010000046.1:0-68606 GCA_963842255.1 uncultured Acidobacteriota bacterium
CTCGTACATGCCATCCCGTTCTTGCTCTTGCATGTTCTTCCAAAGGTTCGTTCGCACCACTCCCGGTGATACCGCGTTCACGCGGATGGGGGCAAGCTCAACCGCGAGCGCGCGCGTTAGCGACACAATCGCGCCGCACACGCTAGCCGCCAGTGTCCATCCTTTGCGCGGACGTTCGCTGGCGATACCGGTTGTCAGTACGATCGAGCCACCCTTTCGAATATGTGGGCTCGCATATTTAACGGCGGCTAGTGCGGCCCAATAACGCAGCTCAAAAGCGTGCCGAGCATGGTTAAGGTCCGTCGCTACTAGATCATTCAATTGCAGCGTATCGCCAGCGGTGAACACCAAGTGGTCGAAATCACCGATCTTCTGAAAAAAGTTTTGAATGTCATGCTCATCGCAGAGATCGAGCGTGTGTCCTTCCGCTTTTCCACCGAGCGTTGCCACCGCCTGTTTAACTCGCTCCGGATTGCTCGATGCGATGATTGCCGTCGCCTCTTGTGACACGATCTGCTGCGCCACCGCTAGACCAATGCCTGACGATCCACCGAGCACCACAACCCGCTCATTGGACAGTCCCGCGTGATTCACTACTTGTTGGTTCTTCTGGGTCATACGATTCTCCTCCCTCTTCTGTGTCTCCGAATTCTTGCCACAGTGGAATAGATGGCTTCTATCTGCTATACGGCTCATGCATAATGGTCATAGTCTTTATGCGTCTAGAGAAACTGCGCCAAGTCGATTTGAACCTTTTGATCATCTTTGCGATGATCGCCGAGGAGAGAAGCGTGACCAAGGCAGCAGCCCGACTGCTGCTCAGTCAACCGGCTGTCAGTCGCGCTCTTCAGCGCGCGCGATCTATGTTTCAGGATGATCTGGTAGTTCGTTCGCCCTCGGGGTTTGAACTGACCTTGCGAGGGCGCAAGATTCTCCAAGAACTTGAGGAACTACTTCCCAAACTGGAAGGCGTGGTCATGCCAAGCGTCTTCGACCCGAAGAGAGAGCGGAGCAATTTCCGTATTTCCGGCCCGGACAATGCGTGTATCGCACTGCTACCGCATTTGTGTCGCCGCTATAGGACCGAACGTTATAAGGTGAACTTTGATTTCCTTCCCTGGCAGGCTGATGCGGCGGACATGCTTGAGCGTGGGAAGCTTGACCTCGTTCTCCACATTGACGACGGCCTGCTGCCCTCTCATTTCAGCTCGGAAAAGCTTTACCGCGAAGACTGGGTTTGCGCCGTTGCCCGTGAGAGCAATTTTGGCGATCGCCTGACGCTGAGGCAGTACCTGGCTGCGGAGCACCTCATTGTCACAACTCTTCCCAGCGTGCAGAACATCCCAGACAAGCAACTTGCTGGGTTGGGCGCTAAGCGCCGATCTGCGGTCCGTATGCCCTATTTTGGCGCGGCCCTTAGTTGCCTTCCTGGCACCGAACTCGTCCTCACGTTGACCAGTGGTATGAGGCGAAATGGTAGAGAGAAATTCCGCCCTGAGGCTGGTACGTGCCCCACGGGAGTTACAGCCATTTCATTTCTTGATGGTCTGGCACCCCCGGCTGGACACTGACGCGCGTCACAGTTGGCTTCGCGAGGCTATGCGCCAGGCGGCTCATTAGAAAGCAACAGCTAAGCTATCCAGATAGAGCCGTTTTCACTAGAAGTGGTCCATTTGGTATACCGATTCGAGCATTAGCCATGGCCCATTTTTCGCCGGTAACGAGAGGTCTCAGGTTCGGTTCTGCGACGATGTGGAAGCGGGTGCAGCTCGACGCTCGAAGGAGATAGACAGTGCGAAACGTTCACGATCTGACGGCCTCCTACTCGCGCAAATGTTTTTCGAGGACGACAAACTTCAGATCACTCCGCGTCGGCGTTCCATAGCGATGGTCCCCGTATGGGAAGGGACGGGTCTCGCCCGTTAGCCGATAGCCTCTGCGCTCGTACCAGCAGATGAGGGCATCGCGAATATTGACGACGGTCATTTCAATAGTGCCAGCTCCGCGCATGGCGGCATACTCTTCCGCAGCGCCAAGGAGCTTACGGCCGAACCCTGTGTTCTGCAACGCAGGATCAACGGTGAGTGAACCCAAGTGCCACTTCTCAGGTGATAGCGCCTGCAGACTTACACATCCCTGGAGGGCCGATGTCACCTGATCCTTCGCCAGCAGATAGTGCGCGCCCTCGGCAATCTCTTCACCGAGTAGCGATTCGCTAGCGAGTCCCTTTATATAGCCACCCTCAGTACTCCAGCCCCGTTCAGACTCGGTACCCCGAAAAGCAGCGTTCATGATGGCAACGATGGCCGGCAGGTCGTCTTCCTTTGCCAATTGAAGGGCGATGGTCATATGTTCGTGAGTGTAGCGCGGGGTGGGGCCGACAGAGAATACGCTAAAGTCCGATGTAACCACCAGGTCTTGAAACGGTCAGCGTCGACCGTCACGCATGGCCATAGCCCTCTGCAACTGAGGATTCTTCCCCACGGGACAACCGTAATCGTGTAGAGCCCTTTGAAAGCTCTACTTCCCTTGAGGCCTTTGGAGAACTCCTCAAGCACTCTGGATCACTCGGTTGGAGCGTATTCCCGCAGAAATTCAGCCAGCTCCTGGGGATGATCGATCATAAATTCGTGACCGGAATTATCGTCGCTTCTTGCGATCGAGACGTTCGAACTTATCGGCGTACACATCCGAAGCATGGCAGGCCGTTTCGCCTAAACGGCTCTTGATGCGGTAAGGCAAGATTGTCTGGCCAATCATGGTGCGAGGGGCTCGGTGGCGGCCCATACCTAGTTAGACTGGGATCAAATACAAGTCAACGCGGCAGGGCGGCATCACCGGCCACAAACGTTCTGGGAAATAAGAACGGAAACCATGCATTTGAATCTCGCTTCGCGCAAAACTTCTAGGGAGTGATCTGCTGCTTCGCGTACTCGGCCTCGGCCTCTCTCAGGACGGGGATGTCTGGGTCGGCGTCTTTCCAGAGGGCCAGGAAATCCTTGTAGGCCGAGCGCGTCTTGGCGGCATCGCCCTGTAGGGCCAAGGCACGTGCTAATCCGAGGTAGGCTAAGGCGCCAAGCGGGCAGTTTCCGACGAGTCCGCGATGGTCGAAGAATTTTTGAAACTCCGCAGCTGCCCTCTCGCCCTGATGCAGCAGCAAATAAGCTTGACCGCGAACAAAGACTGGATGAAGCAGGCCGCCCACTCCGGGCGCCGGGCTGGCCAGCTCATAAGGGGACGCCGCGTGAAGCAGCTCAATTGCCTGAGAAGGATTGTTGTGTTGGACCTCGATGCTGGCGCGAATAGTCGGAAGCCAATAGGCTTTAATCATGGTGTTCTCTGGAAACTGTAGTGCGAGGTCATCGGCTAGTTTCTGCGCGTATGCTGTATTGCCGGCTGTTGCCAATGCGAGACCTGCGAGAACATGCACGTCGCGGGTCGAAGCTAAAGACAGCGCCGCTGCTGCTTGCCGCCGGGCTTCTGCACGATTGCCGAAAGCGGCTTCCCGCAGAGACGCAACCAGACTCCACTCAGCGGCAATTTCTCTATCCTCATTTCGCTGTGCGGACTCAACCGCGCGCAATGAAAATTCCCTCGCATTTTTGATTCGACCATAGAAGGCCTCGGTATCAGATTGTGCGGAAAGCAAGGCGTCTTCAATCCCGGGTTTAGCGCTAGCCCAGGCTACCTGGCGCTCCATCTCCGCTCGATCCTGTTGGAGGAACGCCACTCCATACTCACTCACGCGTACCTCCGCGTTATCGAGCTTTCGCGCCAAGGCTTTTTCGTATGTTGCCTTCGCTTCATCCAGTCGATCGAGAGTTGTGTAATCAGCTATGAGATTGCCAAGAAGCACGCCGTCGTTCGGAAGCAACTCGACCGCTTTGCGATGTTCCGCCAAAGCCTGCTCATATTGCCCGATCTCAAAGTAGGCGGCTCCCAGGTTCGTGTGCGAGCTGGCCTTACGCGGGTACTCCTGCGTCAACAATTCATTCGCTTCGAGCACTTCAGAAAGATTCCCGGTTACGGTGTCGTGATAGAAAGATGTGATGCGAATCTTTTCCAGCTCGCTGGCATGGTCACGCAGGTCATAGGCCTTTTGCAGGTACTCTGTGGCTAAGCCGGTCTCACCTATATTGGCGTAGGAAACTCCAATACCGGCGTAGGCGGCAGCGAATGTAGGGTCCAGTGCGACGGCGCGCTTCAATATCGGGATGGCTGCGGCATCACCTTTTTCCGATTGCACCCGGCTGGCCAACGAAAAGGCTTGCAGGGCTTCGAAGGAAGAAGTTGTGGCCTGCGCTATCGGGATATCAAACTTCTGAATGGAATTGAGGGATTCGCCCAGTCGCTCGCGCAATCTGGCAGCTCCGCGGTCTAGCCCGTTGAGCACCTCCTCCTTGGAGGCTGCTTTCACTTGCACTTGCGCTAGGGTCTCTCCGTTCTGGCAATTCAGGGCGATCAATCCGATGACGTACTGGCTTCCCAATTTCGCGATGGTCCCCTGGAGCACGGCGGCGCTTGCGGTGCGCTGACAAATCTCGCGCGCGGTCTGCGGAGTGATCTTCGCATCGGCTGGCTGACCCATCTGCCGCAGAGTTCGCTGAATACTATCTTCTGAAATGAGACTCACGAACGGCGATTGTTGAAGTTGCACCGACAAACCCTGCCGCAACGCACCATCAAAGACGGGATCACCCGTTGTGTTGGTGAAGTCCGCCAAAACCACGGTGTCTTTGTCCGTTAGGGCATGCGCCTTGCGAGAAAAAAACAACCAGCCGCCCACAACCAGTCCGATAAGTACCATTGCTCCGCCAGTGACCGTAGCCCACTGAAACCAAGTGCATTTCACGGCGGGCTTCGGTTCGTCCAGTGGCGTCGCGGCTGCTGCACGGCTCGAATCCGAATCTCGTTTTAGCCGCTGCAAATCAGTGCGCATATCCATTGCGCTCTGATAGCGCAGCTTACGGTCCTTCTCCAGCGCCTTGGTGATGATTTCTGCTAGCTTTGGGGAAATGTCGGGGTTCAGTCGCACCGGCGCAACGGGGCTGCGATTCAAAATTGCTTCCGCAATCACACCGCTGGTTTCGCCTCGGAAGGGCAAAACTCCTGTCGCCATCTCGTAGAGCACAACACCAAAGGAAAACAAATCCGTGCGCCCATCCAGTTCGCCGCCCCGCACCTGCTCGGGGGACATATACGTGAGTGTACCAACCGCGGTGCCGAGTCGAGTGAGTTCTTCGAGCTCGCTGGCTGTGGGCATGGCGGAGAGATTGGCACCACTGGCCAAAAGTGTTAGCTTCGCCAGACCAAAATCCAAAATCTTTGCATTCCCGCGCTCGGTGACAAATATGTTGGCGTGCTTGATGTCGCGATGGACAATTCCTTTGGCGTGCGCGGCGTCGAGCGCATCGGCAATCTCTATCCCTAGCTCCAGCACGGATTCAAGCGTCAGCGGCTTGCCGGAAATACGATGCTTTAGCGTCTGGCCCTGGAGAAACTCCATGGCAATGAATTGCTGGCCGTCTTGTTCATCGATGTCGTGAACTGTGCAGATATTCGGGTGGCTCAGTGCCGACGCGGCTTCCGCCTCGCGCCGGAAACGTTGCACTGAGGCAGGGTCGTGGGCCATGTCGGGAGGGAGAAACTTGAGGGCTACGGTGCGACGTAGTCGGGTGTCCTCGGCTTTGTACACCACACCCATTCCGCCGCCACCAAGTTTTTCCAAAATGCGGTAGTGGGAAATCGTTCGGCCGATAAGAGGATCAGCATCAGCCATACCGCGGGATATTAGGCCGCGCCTGGCAGCAAGTCAACGAACGGCAATCTCACTCTGGTCTCACTCGGGCGTAAGCACAACAACAGCGTTTTTGGAATAACTCTGCGTGGGCTCAGGCCACTCAATGAGCCTTCCGCAAGCGGCAATAAGTAGCCTTTAGCGTGTGAACCTTTTCCGGTCGATCTAAGGCACCCGACGGGTATACAACGCGCCCCCAAACCAAACATCGCCCAACGCTCGCGGCGCCTGAATCTCCCAGCGGGATTTAAACGAAATTGAAACCGGCAACCTTCAAGATTGCGAGATCGTGCGTCTCATCGACCGCAATCGTACGAACGCGGCAGGCTACGCTTCTCTGCCGCATACAGCGGACTATCGATCGGCAAAGCGGAGGCGCGCGTTCTTCCGTGTGCACGGGCGAGCCAAGCAGCTGCCGCAAGCAGCAGAATCGCTATGACGGTCAGTGTGTGCATTTCGTCTTCAACTGCTTACTTCTCCGGTAAAGAATGCCAGCCCCAAAAAGGATGGTGGGGTTGACGGGCGGCCCAGCCCAGCTTCTCAGTTTTAATGGTCAGCAACTCCTGACAAGCCCGCTCCATTGCAAGCATTCCCTGTAGCCATTCGACGCACCCAGCTCGCCGCCTCCATGACTTTCTGGCGGACTGACACGGGGTCTGTTTCTAACTGCGCTTCGCGAAGAGTTTTTGCCACAATGGAAACTGTAGCTTCTGCTTCTCCAGCTCTGCCTCGGAAGCTAAACGAGCCTGGTATTGCACCGTATGCAGCACTTCGACTAGCAGGCCCACCTCTTGCGGGGTAGTGACGTCGCATATCAGCTCTTGCAAATACTTTTCAAGATTCTCTCGATCAACATCTATCCGGAAAAGTTTCATCGCACTGCTCCTTTTTGATTAAGCACAAAACCAAAACCTTCCAGTCAGCGAAGGATTCGCGGGAATGTTTTTGTTTGGTTTTGAAATGCGGAAATGCGTGCTGTTTCAGAAAAGGAACAGAGGTTTACGTCCTATGAACACAAAGCAAGTGCAGATATTCGACTGAGGATTGAGTTGCGAAATCCGAAGATGAAAATACAGCCAGTGCCGGGAGGGCCGGTTGCCCGTGTTGAGCAAACATTGCGCTTGTCTTGGCAACAGACTTCGCGGTCGACGGGGCTGACAAAGCCTCCCGCATCGCTGCCGACACAGTGAAGTCATTTGACGTGTCGTCTCGAAGTTGCAGTAGTTCAGGAAATTCAGCCAGCGCCAGGCAGGTGAGCAAAAGCCCAGCCATCACCGCGAAGTGTATAGTGCTGCGTGTTTGACGCCCCAGAACCATCAGGTAACCTTATACTGCTACGCTGCCGGAAACTCAACTGTTTAGGCGTTGCCCTAATCGTTTTTCCGACGGATTGCACAATTCTATCGTAAGTGCGCAGCTTGCGGTCGCTGCTCTCCTATCGATCGATGCGGTCAGCACTGCCCGAAACGATGACTCGGTTTACGGTTCTCTTGTTTGCGCTCGGGTGATATCCATCAAAAATGTTGCTATTCTCACGTCTCGTTCCTATCGCTGTGTAGCTGCCCTCTGCCTGGTTCCACTGCAAGCCTGATCCTCGGAGAGTGCCTACGCTTCGGGCCGCTATCATTTGCCCGAAATCGTAATCGCATATAGGTCACCTACCCTCGGGGCCACGCTCGCGATTCTGACAAACGCAAGGAGAAGGTTCGAACCGTAAAGCAACCTCAGGTGGGATCCGGTACGAAGTGAGTATCCGCGCCTTGCTTGAAGACCACGTAAGCCCGCTTCCACGGTTGGTCGTTGATCAAACGCCACTTATGTCCGGAGCCGGTGTGATCGACGGCCAACAGGACTTCACCGGGATGGATCGTGAATGTCTCTCCGCCTACGGTTGAAAATTCGAGCACACCGGCCAAGGTAAGGCCGTATTGAGGGATCGGATCGTTGTGCCAGTCAAAGGAAGAATGTGCCGGCGTTTCTTTGAAAAGGATGGACTGCGCTTCGACCAGCTTATTTTCAGTGATGCTACCGCGCACCACGTGCGAATTTCCGTCGGGCCCAGTGTACAGACGATAGGCTCGGATCATTGTCCCATCTCCTTAATTTGTTCAATTTCCTGGATATTGTTGATGTGCAGCACGGCCGCCGTATCGGCTCGCAGGCGACGGCACAAGGCCGGATTTTCGGCGAGAGATTGACCGTAGGAGGGAATCATTTCCTTCAGTTTGGCCGGCCATCCTCCGGTCTTCAATTTTTCCGCGAAGCTGCGTTCAATGACGTGCAGCATGATCCAGACTGCAGTCGAAGCACCCGGCGAGGCACCCAGCATCGCAACGATGGAATTATCGGATGCGACGACGAGTTCTGTGCCAAATTCGAGGATGCCTCCGTGCGCTCGGTCCTTCTTGATGATCTGCACACGCTGTCCTGCTACTTCGACCCTCCAGTCCTCTTGCTTTGCATTCGGAAAGAACTCTCGGAGTGCGGCGAAGCGCTCCTTCGAGGACTCCAGAAGCTGGCCTATCAGATATTCCTCCAGGGCAAAGTTGTCCCTGCCAACAGCCAATATCGGCAGCAGATTTTCCGGATCGATGGAGCCGAAGAGATCGAGATAGGATCCATGCTTGAGAAACTTTGTCGAAAAGCCCGCGTAAGGTCCGAAAAGCAAAGAAACTTTTCCTTGGATGTGGCGAGTGTCAAGGTGGGGCACGGACATCGGAGGCGATCCCTCCGCGGCTTTGCCGTAGACCTTGGCATTGTGACGTGAAGAAATTTCGGGCTCGATCACAACGAAGCCAGATTCCGCTCACCGGAAAGCCGGCATAGCCCCGCCCCTCGGGAATCCCGGATTTTTGCAAAAGTGGCAGCGATCCACCACCGGCACCGATGAAAACGAATTTGGCTTGGACGTCGCGGTTCTGTCCAGTTTTTTCGTCCCTGATTCGCGCGCTCCACAGGTCGCCATCACGACGCAGATCTTGCACTCGACTAAAAAAGTGAATTGAGAATCCTTGCTTATCGCGCAAAGAGTCGAGAAGATCCTCAGTGAGCGCCCCATAATCCACATCCGTCCCGGTCACCATTCGTGTCGCCGTCACTACCTCGCTCGGATCACGCCCTTCCATGACCAGCGGGATCCAATTCTCGATTTGCTTTTTGTCTTCGGAATATTCCATCCCGTAATAAAGAGGGTGGGCAGTGAGCGCCTCGAAGCGTTTCTTAAGGAAGGTGCGATTCTCTTGTCCGCGTACGAAACTGAAGTGAGGTACGGGATGAATAAAGGATTGAGGGTCTTTGATCGCTCCCTTCTTCACCAAATAGCCCCAGAATTGACGGGAAAGATCAAACTCGGTGTTCACCAGCAGAGCCTTGGAAATGTCGATACTGCCGTCAGCTTGCTGCGGAGTGTAGTTCAACTCACAGAGCGCTGCATGGCCGGTACCGGCATTGTTCCATGCATTCGAGCTTTCCTGTGCCGCGCTGCCCAGCACTTCGTAGAGCTCTATTTTCAGGCTCGGATCAAGTTCTTTTAAAAATACTGCGAGCGTAGCGCTCATGATGCCCGCACCGACAAGAATGACATCAGGATGGTTCGCGGAGAGATTAGGTATTGTCATAGTGTTTCTCCTGGTGCCCAACGGAACGACCGCGCGGTCGAATCTAGCCTCTGTCACGAAGCCCAGTTTTGCCGTGGCAACCTTATAGAGTGAGACGGGATTTCCGTTTTGGCTTCACCGGCAACCATACAACTGACAAAGTCAGAATTCAACGTTCCGGCCCAGTTTTCAACGCATCGTATCGGACATGTCTGGTCAACCAACTAACCGAGAGGTACGAAAACGCTTCCGAGTTCACTGCTATTTGCCCGCAATCGAATAGTCTAGCTCTGGTCGAATGCACTGGCCTTTCGCGCCGAACCTGTGGCTTAATTCAAAATTCAACAGTCATCGTCCTTCGACGATACGTAAATCCCTTTCCGCGGCATTACCGAGCACTTTGAGCGCTGGCCTGTACAGGTCACTTTCATACGCGGCGATTGCCTTCTCCAGGTTCTCGAACTCGACGACCACAACCGACTGATCTACTCCCGCCTCGTGGGTCTTGGCAGGCTTGCCTCCAGCGATCACGCGGCCTCCCAAGTCTTCCAGCGCGGTCGCTGCAAGCTTCATATATTCAGAAAGAGCCGCCGGATTCGACACCGACTTGTAGCACACCACCCAATATCCCTTCTTGGCCATCGAGTCCTCCAGATCCTTCTTGAGCGCCGCACCTTTCGCAACGGAAGGTGTGATTTTCGCTATGCCGACCCAAAAATGAATATAGCAATCCTACTTCGCGCATCTGGCGAGCTCAAAACGCACTGAGCATAGAACGCGAGATCTCCACTGTGTCAACAAGTTCCGTATTGCTCGTGATACGCGTCTTGACGTGACGCTTCGGATGGGAGTCAAATATCCGCGTGCCCAGCCCGCTTATCAATTAACCTCCTCAACTTACACGTCGGAGGAGAACCGCCTAACATCTGAAAAGAAGGCGACAGGCTCGGCGTCGTCGAATTTCCCGCCCGACAAGCTCTGGGGCGATCAAAGGCTGCGTTCGCTCGAAGTTAAGCTGCTATTTGTGGCTTGAGGGACAAGGCAGTGCCCGGGATGGCTGCGAATAAAAAACAGAGGAGGCTATGACAATGGAAGCGGCCAGAATCATCATCGTGGGTGGTGGTTTCGCTGGCGTGACCCTGGCAGAGGACCTCAATCGCCGCGTTGGGCCTGACGTTGAAGTGGTGGTCATCAGCAGTGAAAACCACTTGCTTTTTACTCCGATGCTTGCGGAAGTGGCGGGCCGTTCTCTTTCCGGTGACGACGTGGTGGTGCCGGGCCGGCAGCTCGCGCGCCGGAGCACCTGGTTAACGGCCACAGTAACCAATGTCGATGTAAAGAAGAACGAGGTCGAGTACACCCGCCCGGACGGGACGACTGCCACGCTTTCCTACGCTCACCTGGTTCTCGCCTGCGGCTCGGGGGTCAACCTCGATGTGGTTCCCGGCATGGCAGCTCATGCCTACACGCTCAGGACCGTCGGCGACGGCCTAGTCCTGGGCAACGAAGTCATCGCACGTTATGAGCAGGCGGCCGTCGAGCCCGAAGACGCCGAGCGACAACGGCTGCTGACGGTCGTGGTGGTCGGAGGCGGTTTCACCGGCGTCGAAGCCGCGGGTCATCTGTTCGACCTGATGCGGAATATCCACCCGTTTTATCCGCAGCTAAGCCGCAACCGGCCTCGGATAGTGCTTCTGCAACGGGGCCCACGAATTGTCCCCGAATTTCAGCACGATTCGCTCTCGGAGTTTGCTCTGCGAAAGCTCGGGCAAAACGGCCTCGAGGTCAGGCTGAATACGGATGTGCAGGAGGTTACGGCGCGATACGTCCGGGTGGGGACGGGAGAGCGGATTGATACGGGCCTCATTCTGTGTGCGATCGGCACGGCACCGGTTACCCTCATTAAGAAAATCGGCTTGCCCGTCGAACGCGGCAGGTTGAAGACCGACCCGGACATGCGGGTGACAGACGCGGCCAACGTGTGGGCGTTTGGTGACTGTGCCGCGGTTCCGAACGCCTGGAATGCGCAGATATCTCCCCCTACCGCGCAGTTTGCACTGCGACAGGCGAAGCAACTGGCTGCCAACCTGGTTCGGGTCCGACGCGGAGAGGCAACCAGGCCGTTCCGCTTTCGTCCGCAGGGACTTCTGGCCACCATCGGCCACCACAACGGGGTGGCTGAAATTTACCGACTGAAATTCTCCGGTCTGCTTGCCTGGTTCCTGTGGAGAGCTGTCTACCTTCTGAAGATCCCGACTTTCAGCCGCAAGCTCCATGTGGTCGTGGACTGGATCTGGGATATTTTCTTCAAACCCAACATCGTGGAAGTGCGCGTAGCGCAACAGCGGCGATTCAAGCAGGCCCACTTCGCTGCGGGCGACTTTGTTTTTCGCAAAGGTGATCCGGGCGGTGCCTTCTTTGTGGTCAAGGCGGGCAGCGCTGGGCTTTACTTGGATGAAGCTTCAGCAACTCCCCTGGTGACGTGGACGAAGGGCGACCATTTCGGGGACGCGGCCCTTCAGGAAGGCGCGGGGCACCCGACATACTCAGCGTCGGTGAAGGCGGAAACCCCCCTGGACCTGATCGTTCTCGGGTCGGCGGATTTCACCCGCCTCGCTGAGTCGCTTGGAGCGCTGCAGAAAGACCTAGAATTTGCGATGTTTGCGCGCCGGGCCTACGAACACTTTACGACACTGGCAGCCACAAATCCTGCCCTAGGCGCTCTCACCGTGGCCGACGTCATGACTCATTCCGTCCAGGCCTTACCGCCGGAGCTCTCCTTGGTCGATACCGTGGCCAAGTTTCAAGCTGGGTATGCAGCCTTCCCAATCGCGGAAGGTGAAATCTTGAAGGGCTATTGCGGCCGTCGGGAGCTTTTCGCCGCGCTGAGCCGAGGTCTGCGGTTTGACACGCCCGTTCGCGAATTCATGCGGCAAGCTCCGCCTAGCGTTAGGGAGACCGACGCCGTGCTTGCTGCTGGTTTAGAGTTTCTTCGCAACGACATGGACACGATGCCGGTGGTTGCAGCTGATGGCAGCGGCAGGCTCGTGGGGGTCTACAGTCCGCTCGACGCCGTCCATAAGGTCGCGGGAACCCCGGGCCAGGATTTCGTGTTTCGCGCTTCGGCGGCCGCCAAGTGAGGCGATAACAACCGCTACCCCCGAATCGATCTGACGCAGGTCGAAATCAGTCCCGACAAAAAACGCCCTTGTATCGACTCGCGCCAGACGACCATCTCGATCCGCCAGATGGACAACACGTTCGATGGCAAGAACATCGTTCTGTCCAAGCCCTTTTGCTGTTCGGGCAGTTAAAATTCCTAACTAAGGCTCCAAGAGTGTTTTGATGTGCGAAACGAATTCGCGAGTTGTATTTTGATTCATTTTTTGCACCACCGATTCGCCGGCAAAATGAGTTAGTTGCTGGTGCGACACGTCATAATCCACCTCTAATGAGAGTTTCGTCTTCGCGCCGTCGGTCCAGAAGAACAAAACATCCCAAAATTCGGAATGAGCTTCATCGCGTTGATACCAAACAGATTCCCAGCACTGTGGACGGAGAACGGCGCCAAGAGGGGAATGCAACATGCCAGCAAACGGCCGGACTGTCACGGGAAACGCTGTGACAAACACGCATCTGTGTATGTAATATTCGGCCATGAAAAAGACCCGAACACATCCCATGGTCTATCCCGCTGTTTGTCGGTCTACCCTGCCTCTATTGATCGGAGTGTTCTGCACGCTGGTGCCGTTCCAGGCCAAAGCGCAATCGGTCACCGACATGGCCGTCCTAAAGGGTCTGGCGCCGGTAACCGTGCTGTCGAATACTCCCGAAGGCAGAGCGACCCTTGCAGCGAATTACACGGTTACGGGGGGCATCCAGACTGGCGAGATCAGGCAACCCACGCTGCTACCTTTCATGGAACAACAGCAGCAGGCCCTTCGAGATGCTTTTATCACAGAGGGCAACCTCGCCGACCTAACGGACGGACTGGGTACAACACTCGGTTCTGCCTATTTGGCGCGTGCCCATTACATTGATCGCAGACATGCGACTAATCTGTCCCAAAAGATCGCCGACGTGATTGCCTATGCGAATGCGACCACCTCAGCGAATTCAAATTCTGGCAAATATTTCTTCGCGAACGCGACGACCGACGGGAAAACGACTGTCTCGGCTGATGCGATGGCAATCCTCAAGGAAATTGGTGGCCATCCCGATATGTTCGGCACGAGCTACGGTCTTCCAGCTGGGGCCGCCGGAGCCGACGCTTACGGCAACTCACGCCCGTTCCAGACTGAGCCGAACATTTCGCGAATCGTTGGTCTGGATTATTTCAATGTTCCAGCCGACAACGTGGTTTACAACCGCGGGCCAATTACGAATCTCGCCAATAGCCCGTCATATCCAAGCGGTCATACGACCTATGGCTACATGGGTTCGTTGGTCTTGGCAGTCTTGGTGCCAGAGCGATTCCAGCAGATGATCGCGCGCGGAGCTGAATACGGAAATGACCGCATCCTTATGGGAGCACATTATGCTATGGATGTAATCGCCGGCCGGACGCTCGCCCTGTACGATCTAGCGCATCTTCTCGCCAATGATCCGGCTTACGTGGGCCACAAGTTGAACGGCACTCCTATGATTGAGGACTTTCAGATCTCGATAAAAGCGGCTCGTGACGAGGCGATCGCGGCACTTCAAACAGCATGCGGTAACACGATTGAAGTTTGCGCACATGAAGACATCGGCCGTTTGAGTAACCCCAGCGCAAACGAGACCTTCTATGCAGTCACACAGACTTATAACTTGCCGGTGGTTTATCAGAAGAATGCAGGCAGGGCCGAAGAAGTAGGCAAGCTTGCTCCAGAGGCTGGATATCTGCTAACCATCGCTTTCCCATCGCTGACTTTAGAACAAGCCGACCAAATCCTAACCGAAACCGAAGGGCCGGGCGGCGGATTCCTGGATGATGGATCATCCTTCGGACTGTATTCCCGCCTTAACCTCTACGCAGCAGCAGGCAGAGCTGCGGTCCTCGCCTCCGGTACTCGGGGTGCCGACCTTTCCTCTCAAAAGGCCAGTGCAACGCCCCACTGAGCTATAGCCTGAATATCGGCTCGTAGCTTAACGCTAGACACACAGCAGTGAGTAAGCTAAAAAAGCGGCGCGTCCCCACATTACGGGTTTTCGAGCTTCTCGAGTGTCAGGACGCTGTGGGTCAGCCGATACTGCACTGTTCCGAACGGCGCCTTAACACTACCCAGCGGTAACCTGACCTAGGGCGCGGATCGTCTTTCCAGAGGGTGTCTAGACTTTCCAAAGCGCTGCTGTATGGGCGCTTGTGCGCGACAGGAATAGGCCGGCCGCAGCCTATTCGTCTCGCAGGGCAGCCATAGGTTCCACGGATGCAGCACGCCGAGCCGGAACGAGCGCTGCAACGCTTCCGACAATCAGCAGAAGCAGCGCGACACCGCAATACGTCCAAGCATCCTCTGGCTTCACTTGATAAAGAAAACTCTGCACCAGATTCCCGGCGAATACCGCGATCAGGATTCCAATCGCCAGGCCGGCGCCAACGAACACCAGGCCCTGGCGCAGCACCATGCGCAAAATCCCTGCGGGCGTAGCTCCCAGCGCAAGCCGTATGCCGAATTCCCGGCGGCGATAACTCACCAGCTGCGCGAGAACGCCGTACAAACCTGCAATTACCATCAATACAGCCATCCCCGCGAAAGCGCCGGTGAGGTAAAGCCCCATGCGCGAACTGAAATTGCTCTGGTCCACAGCTTCGCGCATGGTTTGGAAATTATCGAGAGCATAATCGGGCGCGACTTTGTGAAAAACCGAACGCATCTCCGGCGCGATTGCTATATCACCTCGCGTTTTCACCACGAAATTCACAATTGTTTTTAGCAGCGCTTGATAGAAAAGCGATGTGGTCGGCACTTGCTGGTAGGGAATCATCAACACCGGCTGCGGCGGCACAGCCGCATTGGTATCCACCTGATCTCCGATGACACCCACAATCGTGTACGGCTTGATCATTCCCGTATCTTTGCCGCCCAAATCGAGCTGCTGTCCCAGCGGATCCTTGCCAGAAAAATACTTCTGCGCCAACGCCTCATTGATGGCGATCACGTACGGGGAACTTTCCGTATCATCTTCGCTGATCATGCGCCCGCGAATCACCGGCGTCTGCATCAACCGTGCATATTCTCCGCTGACAGCCGTAATTCGTGCGTTTTTCTCTCTGTCCCTGCTTTCCGGCTCGCTGACGATATCGAAGCCTGTATGCATGTCGATTCCAGAAAATGGAGGAGCGGTAACCATGGCTGCTTCCTGCACGCCGGGAGAATTTCGCATCCGTTCCAACGCCGGCTGATACACCAGTGTCGCAACCGAAGTGGGAGCATGAGTCGCGTCAGAAGACACAGCCATGTTCGCAAAGCCAGAGGCATCCGAAGGCATCGCGGTAAAGATGGTCACGCGCGTCACATCGAAACCCAAATGCACGTGTTCCAGGTTCCATAACGTGTGGAACAAAAGGCCAGTGCCGACCAACAGCAGAGCAGAAAGCGCCACTTCTCCGGCGACCACCGCGCCACTGATGCGCCGCCGCACCGATCGCGTTCCCACGCCCCGAGTAGCGCCTTGCAATACATGCTGAGGATCGGACCGCGAAACAAGCAACGCTGGTAAGAATGCGGAAAGCACAGTTGTGACAGTTGCAATTGTCGCCAACACCAGCACCACGGTCCAGCGTATTCCGATATTTTCAACGCGCGGAATCGTATCCGGCGGCAGCTCATGCACCAGCGTGATGACCAGGGAAGCTAATCCAAATCCAAAAGCACAACCAACCGCGCTCAGCAAACCTCCTTCGACGATCAGTTGGCGCATTAACCGCCACTGCCCCGCGCCCAGCGCCACGCGCACCGCAAACTCCTGCTGGCGCACCAGGCAGCGCGCTATCAGCAGATTGGCCACATTGGCGCACGCGATTAAGAGCACCAATCCGACCGCCGCCATAAGAGCCATAAAAACCGGGGCAACGGGTCCGGTCAAAGTTTCCTGGTAAGGGATCACTCGAAATGAGAGGTCGCTATGGGTCTTAGGATCGAGCTCGCGAATGCGCTGCGAGATCGCGCTCAATTCGGCGCGCTCCTGGACCACGGTCACGCCGGACTTGAGCTTGCCAACGACCAGGAAGACGCTCTCCCCACGCCTGGTTTGCATTTCCTGGTTGGGCTGCAGAGGAAGCCACAAACCCTTTGCTATATCGTGCCCAATCGACTCAGGAAATCGAAAACCGCGCGGCATCACTCCAACAACTACGCGTGATTCACCATTCACGACAATGGTGTGATTCAATATTTCCGCGTCGGAATTGAACTCGTTGCGCCACATACCCTCGGAGATCAAAGCGACTTTGGGTCCGCCGGGCTGTCCTTCTTCTTCGGTGAACGTGCGGCCCATCAGCGGGCGCACTCCGAGCATTTGGAATATGTTGGGCGTCACACCGGGCGCCACGATGCTCACTGAGCCATTCTTGCCGCGCACGACGCCAACATCTTCGGAATAGGCGGCCACCGATTCCATATTTTTGCTTTGATCCCGAATGTCGCGGTAGTTCAGCCAGGAAGTGGTGCTCAAGGCGCCACGGGTTTCCGGGCCTATGCGCACCAGGCGGTCCGCCTGTGCGTAAGGCAAGGGACGAATCAGCACGCTTTCGACGATGGTGAACATCGCGGTGTTCGCGCCGATTCCAAAAGCAAGCGTCAGAACCGCCAAAGCGGCGAATCCCGGCGAGTTGCGCAACTGCCGCAGCGCAAAGCGAAAATCCTGAAGAAGTGTTTCCATTTACGCCCCCAAACTCAACATCGCGATCAGTTCAATTCGGCCGATCTATCGTTGCGATTCAGGGGTGTTGTACAGCACTCAAAATGCCACCTTGAGAGTGTTTTGTGCAAGTAACTTGAACTAAGGACGCGATTTAGGTCGCGGTCCAATCACACTTGCAATTTCGATGCCCGATTTTGGGATTCGCTAAAGTCTTTCCGGTCATTTCCGCTCGTTCACTTTCGAGCGTGCCTATGAGGCGCTGGTTTCAGACAGATGGCGATTCTAAAGATTCGCGCCGTGGAAGATAACTGAAATACACGCGAGCCCTAAAGAGTTTCTCACGGCTAGAGCCAAGACTGTTACTGGCGCAACCGCTCCAAGTCTATCCATGGCCGAGTCGAAGTAGGCCGTTGGCGAGTCCATCATCGAAAGCTGAAGGAGCGGCTCGTCAACAATCACGAGTGGATTGAATTCGAAGGCACGTTGAATAGCCGCTGATAAAAGAGACTTGTGTAGCCGTGAAGGACATCAGCGACTTAGCATCTTCACCTCCTCTGGCTTTTTCTCCGAGGGTGTAAAAACAACTGTGTAAACGGTCATCGCATGTAGTGCAGACTCAAACAAGGAGACCGATGACCATAGATCCGAAACTAATTGACGAACTTTTGACCGACTACAAGAAGCCGGAAGACATAATCGGCGAGAACGGACTGTTGAAACAGCTCACCAAGGCTATTTTGGAACGAGCACTGAAGGCGGAACTGACCGATCACGTAGGCTACGAAAAGCATGATCCAGCCGGGCACAATAGCGGGAACTCGAGAAACGGGACGACAACGAAGAAGTTGAAGGGCGAGTTCGGCGAGATCGATTTGGAGACGCCGCGAGACCGCAACGGGAGCTTTGAGCCGGCTATCGTGAGCAAAGGGCAAAGCCGGTTCAGCGGTTTTGACAACAAAATCATCTCGATGTACTCGCGGGGGATGACGACGCGAGAAATCGAAGGGCATCTGAAGGAAATCTACGGGGTGGAGGTTTCACCCACACTGATCTCCAACGTCACCGATGCGGTGATGGAGGAGGTGAAGATGTGGCAGGACCGGCCTCTGGATGAGGTGTACCCGATCCTGTACATGGATGCGCTGCGGGTGAAGGTGCGGGATGGCGGACACATCCAAAACCGAGCGATCCACGTGGCTATGGGAGTGAACCTGGAGGGGAAAAAGGACATTTTAGGATTATGGACGGCGCAGAACGAAGGGGCGAAATTCTGGCTGCAAGTGCTGACGGAATTACAGAACCGCGGGGTGAAAGACATCCTCATCGCCTGCGTGGACGGGCTGAAAGGGTTCCCGGAGGTGATTGAATCGGTGTATCCGAAGGCCGAGGTGCAGACGTGTATCGTGCATATGGTGCGAGCCTCGCTGAACTATGTGGGCTGGAAACAGCGCAAGCAAGTGGCGGCGGACTTACGGAAGATCTATCAAGCGGCCAGCGCGCCAGAGGCAGCTTTGGAACTGGATGCGTTTGCGCAGAAGTGGGATGTGGTGTGCCCCATGGTGAGTCAGACCTGGCGCCGGCACTGGGAACGGATCACACCGTTTTTTGCCTATCCGGCGGAGATCCGGAAGGTGATTTACACGACCAACGCGGTGGAATCGCTGCACATGTCGCTGCGCAAGATCATCAAAATGCGGGGTTCGTTTCCGAACGATGAGGCCGCTCTGAAATTGTTATACCTGGCGCTCCGGAACGCCGCGAAGAAATGGACGATGCCGATACAGAATTGGAATGCGGCGATGAACCGATTCAGTATTCTGTGGCCGGATCGTATGCCGGCGGGAGAGCGTGTGTGAAAACCCGGGCCAGACTTGCACGGCAGAACTCCGAAGAGAGCTGTGAAAATGGCGGAGCGGTGGAAAGCCTGGAGACAACACCCGGCTTTCCACCGCTCCTTGGAAATCTCCCCAAACCGGAGATTCCCACATTTTCACAGCTCCGGCGGCGGTTGTTTTTTACTTATCGACAGAGGGCTTAGAACAACAAAAACTGAAACCGTTTACACAGAAATCTTGACACCGCCTTTTCTTCCCCATCTCTGCTAGGTTCGCTACAAACACAAAAGCTCCGGCAGGGGCTGATTCCTCTCGCCTCCCGGAGGCAGCCATGCTCATTTCGATCCGCCCGCAAAAGCACTCTCTCGTCCTGTACTCATTCCTTTTTGCCAACCTCGCGCTCCTGTCCGCTTGCGGCGGGAGCTACAACGGAGGCAACAATAGTGGGGGCGGTTCGCAGCAGGGCGCGCCCATCATAGCTGCCACTATGCCTCCATCTGGCATCGTCAATTCGGCCTACTCGTTCATCTTCGCGGTTTCGAGCGGTGGCCAAGCTCCATTCAGCTGGTCTGAAACTGGCGCTCTTCCTGCCGGACTCACGCTTGCCTCGAACGGCAAACTCTCCGGCACCCCCACCGCGTCCGGCTCCTTTCCTATCACCGTAAAAGTGGAGGACTCCGCCTCGCAAACTGCCACAAAGGATTTCTCTATTGAAATTGATTCCGCGCCCTCGTTCCGCTTTTCTTTTACCGGCAGCATGGCCACTCCGCGCTTCCTTCACACGGCTACGCTCCTCTCCTCGGGCCATGTTCTCGTCGCAGGCGGAAAAGATGACACCGGCAACGCCACCGCCACCGCCGAGCTTTACGATCCCGGTACCGGCACCTTCTCTGCAGCCGCAAACACTCTCACTTACGCGCGCTTCTCCCATACCGCAACTCTGCTCAATGATGGCAACGTCCTGTTTGCGGGCGGCACGGGTCTCACGAGTGCTTCTCTTTCATCCGCAGAGATTTACGATCCCGGTGCTGGGACTTTCTCGAGCACGGCCGGAACGATGACCACAGCTCGCTCGCAGCACACGGATACTCTGCTCAACGACGGTACGGTGCTTATCGCTGGCGGCGTAGACGCCTCCGGCAACGCGCTCGACACCGCTGAAATCTACCATCCCGCCACGCAAACGTTCACTGCTACCGCCGGCAAAATGACCGCCGCCCGCTTCCAACACACCGCCACCATCCTCGACGCTGGCGCAGTCCTCCTCACCGGCGGCGTCGATGCGACCGGCTTTACCACTGCCACCGCGGAAATCTACGATCCCACCACCGGCAACTTCACGCCAACCGATTCGATGTCCGATAGTCGCGCGCAACACTCTGCCATAGCGATAGGACTCGGCTCAGTCTTGGTCGCTGGCGGATATAGCAGCGACGCTCAGACCGTCACCGCTCTTGCGTCTGGACAAAGCTACAATTCCTCATTCACTCCCCTGCTTACCAACATGGTCGAACCTCGCGCTCAGTACACCATCACCTCACTTGGCACCGGCATTTTCGTTCTCACCGGCGGAGCCAAATTCGTCTTAGCAAATTGCGGCAACAACTGCGTGACCTGGGTGCCTCAATCTCTGTCTTCCGCGGAAGGGTTCAGCAGTTTTGACCTGGATTTCTTTCCCGAAGTCTCCATGAATATCGCACGGCGCGGGCACACCGCGACTTTGCTTGGCGACGGCAGCAAGATTCTCATCGTGGGCGGTGCGAATTCCACCCTCGGTCCTCGCAATCAGCTCGTCGACACCATCCTCTCTTCAGCCGAACTCTTCCATTAATGGCTTTGGATTTTTGTGTTTTGGACTCTTTGGCCCTTTGAGGACCCCTCCTGAATTATCAATAGGACTTTTCCTGCTCGAGGTAAGATATTTCTGTCGCTGTGCCATTTCGCGCCGCCGAGGAGTTGGGGGTGTTGAGTGGGGTTGCGAAAATTTGTCGCGCGCGATTGACAAACTACGGCGGTTTTCCATCCACGGTCGTTGTCTGCGCTGAGCAGGTCTAAGCTGACGCTAATTCTGCGGCGATATTCCGTGTGGATCAGCGCCTGAGAGGGAAGGTTGGCTAAAGTTCGTGGCCTGGCGGTAGAGAGTGCCGAAGACGAAAACTGGCACAGCTGCGCTCTCGAGCCGGGCGATGAAAGGGGCGAGGCTTAGCTGTCCAATCAACGCACTTTGCCGTCAGGGTCTGTTCCGGTTAAGATTGCTCTACTGCCGGTGCCCTGTGTCGCATTCTTCTACTTTTAACACGCCACAAGCTGCACGGAAATTCATCACAATCGTGATGTGGCTGTTTTTGGGCTTGTTGGGATTTCACGCCATTCAAGAGATCTATACGAACTATGAGTGCAATCGAGATCTTCTCTCCTACTGGAAGCTTTCCGCAAAAGCTTCCACTCTGAAACAGAAGTCTCTATATTTGGACAAATTTGTGGCTAACCTGGAAGCCGCTCATCTCTCCGGGAATAACGCTCTGATACTCAAAACGCCGGACAACAGCTACGAACAGAACATGGCGACTTTGAAGTCCCTACAGTCTCGCATGGAAGAGATTAAGAGCATGGATGTGAAGTCGTTTGAGTATCAGCAGGCGATGTATCAGATTTCTGCGCAGGAGGAGGGAGGCGTGAACGGCGTTAGAGATCTGATGGGCGTCTGGTATCTGGACCATCATCCTTCCGTTTGGGGCTGGATCGATGTCGTTCGTTGGACACTTGAAGTGGTTCTTGCAATCGTTTTCCTCACTGCAAAAGCAGGGCCTCTACCGAAAAAACCTCTTGCCTTGACGGCTGTTGCCGTTCTTTTCGGGATTGCTGCCGCTGCCGTAACTTACACTCTCGCGTCCCGCTGATCCGGGAGTTGGGCGACTGTGCCCCATACAGCTGAGTGTATTGGGAGTAGGCGAAGAATACTGCTCTGCCCGCTATCTAATCGTGGCCGCGCTGCGCAACATACCGGTCTTAGGGTGGCAGTTGTAGTATTCGAAGTATTGCTCGTCGGCGGCCGCCACCGTGCTGAAAATCACGCTGTGTAACGGCGGAGACGAGATCGCTCACTTTTTGGAATGGGTGGATTTTGTAGGTGACGGAGTGCAATAGCCAGTGGCGCCATTTAAGGACCCCATATCCCGGACTGTCGTTTCCCGACTTCTTCAACAATCCGCCGCCGCAACCGCCCAACCCAGTTTCCCGTTCCCTGCGAATTCATCAGCGCGGAGGATGTGACGCCGCATTCACTGCCCGACCGCACTCCTCAGCCCGTACGTCGGTGATAGTGCGCTTCCCATTTTGTCGAATTTCGAATCACTGTTGGAAAACCAGAGGAGGCCCGCTGACCCGCTTCCATTTCAGCGAAACATTTACTTCGACACGGTTGGCGATCTTGATGAAGGGAATATTCCTGTTCATCCCGTAGTCCTTGCGATCGAAGGCCATTGTGCCGTCGATGCTTCCAGAGGTTGATCCCTTGCCGTTATCTGTGAGAGTGAGTTTTTCGGTTTTTGTGACTCCGCGAATCGTAAATTCTCCTTCGAGGTCGAAGGTGTTTGGACCTGTCTGAACGACTTTCGTTGATTTGAAGGTGATGATGGGAGAGTCCTTCGCGTTGAAGAAATCTTTGCTCTTCAATTTGTCGTTTTTCAGACCACTACCGGTGTTCACACTGTCCGCTTGAATCTCGATGTCCAATACGCCGCTCCCCACATCCGTGGAGGAAAACTTCATGCTCGCGCTCCATTTGTCGAAAGTACCTTTGATCGGAACGGAAGAGTCGACACCAAACCTGATAGTACTTTCTACAGGCGTGACTTCATAGACCGGAATTTGGGCACGGTTTGCCGACGGAAAAGCGCAAAACACAGCCAGACACAGAACGGCCAGCGGTAACTTGTGGGTTCTTACTCTCGCGAGATTCGGCTTACTATAAATGCGGCACCAGTTCTCTCTCGCTTCAAGTCTATTTAGATTCATGCGTTCCTGCCTCCCAATTTACTCTGTTCCAGCGACCGAGGTACTGCGTCACCCTGTGGAGGGATGGATTCGTTTGACCATGGCTCGGATGTCGCGGTTCTCGAAAACCGGGCCTCCGCGCTGCCCGTTTCGCTTGGACGGCGACATCCACCATGACCCGTGCCAAGTCGTCGGCCCGAATCACCTGGTTGGGGAACAGCACCCGAAACGCGGGGTAGATCGCGCGCAACAGGCGGTAGCTGAAATTCGGTTCCTTCCGCGGCTCCACGGGGTAGATGTACGCGGGCCGGAAGATGTAAACGTGCGGGAATCCCGCCGCGAGTAGCGCGTTCTCGGCCTCTCCCTTGTAGCGTGCGAAGGGTATCCGACTTCGTCCCGTCGGGTCCGCGCCATTCCCGCTCAAGAATGAGAACGCCGCGCCGGGGCTACTGCCGTGGAGAACTCGCGCGAACTCGACCGTATAGTCCACGGTTATCGTGCGGAGTTCCGCGTCCGACACCGCTCCGGTATACGCGCCCAGGCAAAAGACCGCTGCGTCCTGACCCGAGAGCGTCTCCGCGAGTGCAGAGCAGTCCGCGAAGTCTCGATGCAGAACCTCTGTCAGCTTGGGATGCGAGATGCCGAGCTTCCTGCGCCCGATCGACGTCACACTTCCGACGGCGGAGTGCTCGAGCGCGTAGCGAAGGGCGTATCCGCCGACCATTCCCGTCGCGCCCACGATTACAAGGCGCTTTTGGCCCGCAGAACCGCCGCCTGAGTCGAGTCGCTGTCATGACAGTGCGCGCTCCTCAATCCAGTCCACGTAGAGCTGGCGCTCCGCAAACAGCCACGCGCCGTCCATCTTCACGAACGTGTCCGTATAGCGGAGAGCGGCAATCATCAGGCGTCGCTTTCCACCGTCGATCGTGAGGTGATGGGGCATGCAATAAGTTTCCCCTGTGCCTCGGTCGCGGGTCAGCGTGAGGATCGTGGTCTGTCCGAGGAAGTGCATGGTCGCGGCATACTGGTTCAGGTCCGCGAACACTGGAGCGAGCGCCTCGCGCGAGTGCAGCTCCTGTGAGGGCTTTGGATCCTTGGCGTTCATGTACACCACGAAGTGGGTGTCTGGGGTAAAGAGCGCCATCTGACCTTTCGCATCGCGACGATCGGCGCAGTGCGCATAGGCCTCGACGAGTTCGCGGATTGCGAGTCGATCCGCAGCTTCTTCCGGTGAGATGGTGACGTGTTTGCTCATGAGTTGGTCTCACTAGGACTCAAGGATGGCCCGGGTTTCGAGAAACGCCTCGATTCCGTATCGGCCGTATTCACGGCCGACGCCGGAGAATTTAAATCCTCCCCAGGGCGCCTGCGGATCATCGATCATGCCATTGATCACGACCCGACCGGAGCGTATTTGTGAGGCCACGCGACGCGCTCGATCGAGATCGGTCCCGAGCACGGCCGCGTGCAATCCATACCTGGAGTCGTTGGCGATCCGGATCGCCTCATCCTCGGAGTCATAGGCGATGACACAAAGCACGGGGCCAAAAATCTCTTCCAGGGCAATCGTCATATCGTTTTTTACGTTAACGAAGACCGTGGGCTTCACGAAGTAACCCGCTTCGAAACCTGCCGGATGCCCCTCCCCGCCGACGAGAACCTCCGCGCCTGCTTCGATGCCCTTGCGGATATAAGACTGCACACGCTCGTACTGTTTCTGCGACACCATGGGGCCAATGGCGGTCTTAGGGTTTGCGGGGTCGCCAACAGGAAATGCTCGCATCGCAGTTCGTATACCCCGCTTCACTTCTTCGAGCTGGCTTTTCGGCACCAGGAGGCGCGTCCCCGTGGCGCAGGCTTGTCCGCTGTTCATAAAAGCCAAGACCAGCGCCGCCGGAATCGCTTTGTCGAGAGCGGCATCGTCCAGCAAAATGGTCGGCGACTTGCCTCCAAGTTCGAGCGTGACCCGCTTCATGGTTGCTGCGCCATCGCGCATAATCCCCTGGCCGACGGCAACCGAACCCGTGAACGAAATCTTCGCCACGTCAGGATTCCGGACGAGCTCGGCGCCCACCACATCTCCGCGGCCGGTCACGACGTTACAGACGCCCTTGGGGAGTTTGGCCGCGTGCAGACATTCGAGCATCACCTGCGTCTGGATCGAGCTGAGTTCACTGGGCTTGAGGACAACCGTACAACCGGCGCCTACGGCCGATGCAAGCTTGAGGCAAATGAACAGCGCATTCGCGTTCCAAGCGGTAATTAGGCCCGCCACGCCCACTGGTTCCAGAGTAACCGTCGTCTTGCCCCAGCTTTGTGTCCACGGTATCTCTATGTACCGCTTTCTGGGAGGCGAGGAAAGCAGCGGCTCCCGACTCCACGAGGGGCTTGACGAACTGAACCACGCCGCCATACTCCTCAACCATCGCGGCCGTCAAATCGTCGATGCGCGCCGAGACTGCTGCGTGCAGTTGCCCCAAATAGCTCGCGCGCTCTTCCTTCGTCGTTCGGCCGAACGTCTCGAATGCGCGCTTGGCCGCGGCGATGGCGCGACGCGTATCTTCCTCATCGCCTAGCGTGACGCGGCCTATCAGCTGGCCGTTCGTCGGCTTGATGATGTCCATGACCTCGCCTCCGTGGGATTCGACGAATGCTCCGTCGATGTAGTGGGCGGTGATGGTTTTAATCCTATCTCCCCCGGTGAGTGCTTCTCTCGTCGCCATGGTGCGTCTCCTTAAATGAGTTTCTACGGTCAGAAAGAAGCAACAACGACGCGGGTGAGCGCCCCGTCTTTTGACGCCGCGTAGCCGTCATTCACGTCGCGCAGCCAGATTTTTTTCGAAACCAGGTCGTCCAGATTCATGCGGCCTTGCAGGTATAGGCCTGCGTACCATCGGAATGTCGTGCTTCGCGTTCGGCGAAGCCGCCCAGCCCCAGCCCAAAACCCTGGAACAAGGCAGTCCCATTGCGGCTCAGGCGCGGTTCGTCGGCGGGTCGGCGCAGCGTAGACTCCGGGTGTATACACTGGAAGGGCCGGCCCGATAGACATCGAGTGCACGCTCCGCACGACTGCGCTAGAGAACCTACGACGTGATCTCCGAGACGGAGTTGCGCGACGTCCGGGCCTACTGCGGCCACTATTCCCGCAATCTCGTGACTGCACCGCCGGCATTGGAACGATATCGTGAGTGGCGAAAAGCAGGTCGGTGTGGCACAGGCCTGCGGTTTGCACGTCGACGAGGGCTTCGCGCTCAATCGGCGTGGCAATCTCCACATCTTCGAGGTCGAACCCGCGGCCGAGTGCGTTAATGACGAGTGCCTTCATGTGTGACCTCTTTACAGCAGGAGCTATCGGAACTCCTCGACGTTATCGTCCGAGGTAAAGGTTCATATGTCCAAGACATCGTTGCTATAATTTCGATGCCTTGGAGGTATCAATATGGAGTTGCGGCATTTGCGTTACTTTGTTGGAGTCGGGGAAGAGCAGCATTTCGGGCGGGCAGCCGAGCGACTCCACATCGCACAGCCGGCGCTCTCCCGCCAAATACAGGATTTGGAGAGAGAAATCGGGTTTCCCCTGTTTGAGCGCCTCCCTCGCGGCGTTAAATTGAGCGTGGCAGGAAAGCTATTTTTGGAGGATGCGCGACGAATTCTACAGGAAGTTCAGGAGGCCATCCGGCGCGCCGAGCGCGTGGCGAGCGGCAAGGCCGGTACCCTTCGGGTGGGATTTGTGGAGAGCATTTCGTGGCATGGCGTCGTTCCGGAGTCTTTTCGCCGATTCAGGCAGAAACAGCCGGACGCTGAACTGACACCCGTTCCCATGCTGTCCCTCGCGCAGGTGGAAGCCATACGGTCGGGCAGGCTTGATGCGGGTTTCGTCGTTAGCATCGACCACATTGGGCAAAGAATTGGATCAGCAGCCGGTGGCACAACACAAGATAGTACTCGCCGCGCCGAAGGGGCATCCCCTGACCAGGCAGACGAGGCTCCGACTGCGCGACCTGAATGACGTACCCTTTGTTTGCTTTCCCCGCCGGGCAAACCCTGCCGCCTATGACCGTTTGATGGAGGCGTGTTTCCGAGGGGGCTTGAAGTCGCCGCGGATTGTGCAAGAAGCCGATGACCATGCCACGATTCTGAGTTTGGTCGTCCTGCAGGTTGGGCGTCGCTTTGGTCAGCGATTCGGCAAGATGGCATTGCCCAAGAGGTGTTGCATTGTTACCTATCGTAGATCTGAAAGTGCTGGTGTCCTTTTCTCTGATCTGGCGAAAAGACAACCGATCCCCTTACTGCAAAGATTCCTTGACATTCTTTAGCACAGGAGTGAACGAGCAAGAATTCCTTGGCGCGATTACGCCGGCACAACATTGGCGGGTGCCTCTCGTTTACCGACCGCGCACCCAAAGAGATGCGACGGCTTCTGGCACGATTTGGGCACTCCCTGAGCGCTAAGGAACGTTAACAAAAGAGTTTATGGCGGGTGAGCCTGTAAGCCGGATTCTGTGGCCGCGCGACTCGTATGCCTGACGAGCGTCAGGTTACACTCCTCGCGCTGCGCGATGATCATTCCTCTAGGTCCCGAATCGCTTCGGGACTCCAGCAGCCTACCCGAGGGTCGCAGCAGTCCGCTCCTTCGAGCTCGCTGCATACGGGCTGGGCCAGCCCTTCCCTCCTATTTGGCCTTGCTCCACGCGGGGTTTTCCGTGCCCCGGATGTTGCCATCCGGGCGGTGGGCTCTTACCCCACCTTTTCACCCTTGCCAAATGCGCCGACCGAAACAGGCATGCCCTTGGTTTTGCCTCAGGCCTGCCGCCGAGGTCTAAGCATCACCGGCGGTTTAATTTTCTGTGGCACTTTCCGTAAACGCCACTCCACTGCCAGCTTTCACCGGCGAAGCTTCCCATGGAGCGCATCCCCCTGGCGTTACCAGGCGCGTCGCCCTGTCGCCGTCGGCTCTCACGAGCGCGCAGCGACTGGAGTCCAGACTTTCCTCCCGCCCGCTTCCATTGCGAGAAGCGAACCAGCGATCATCCAGCTCACCCGCTCAGAGGATTATACCTGACTGTAAGACAGTCGCGGAGTGGTGTGTTACGATCGCCAATCGAAACGTGTCCCTAACTGCTCCATCAACTGCCATTAACGCGTGTGATTACCCTATTCCTCAGCGAAGCAAAAAAAACTGATTCAGGGATTCTTCGCTCGATAGTCGACCGAGGACGCGCCAGTCCTGAAGCCGTTACGCGCGATTTTGGGGAAGCTCAAATTTGCTGGCCACCCTGTAAACGCCCAGGCCACTTGTTTCGAAATCGTGTGGAAGACATACATCGCTTACTGCGTTCGAGATGAATCCTATTGCGGAACGACGCCAGAGCAGGAGATTCTCGTCGGCCAGAAACTTCGCATCTATTCCAAATCGAATTTTCTAAATTTTATTTCGCGGGCTACCTCCGCTACTTCTGAGCACCCGGGCACCTTTCACCACGACTGTCTCGTCACCGAGGATCACATTCTCGACGTCGCCTGCGTTGATTCTCCCCAAATAAAATCTGTTTAAGTATCCAAAACGCAGCGAATCCTTGTGTATACATCTGTGCTCAGTGTTCAGCCTCACAGCAGCTGGTGAACCAGCCCCGATTTTTCGTATGCTTTTTTAACTCGTCAGCTTTAATTTCTGCCGAGGGGTCGTTATCGAAAGCAACGCACCCTCGGCATGGCTGATTCTTGCATCTTCATTTTGGACGGCTATGCTTTTCCGAAAATTCGCGCCTGTGTTTCCTGCTTCAACTCGCCTTCAGCAGCTTTTCAAATCCCACTTCGTCGAGAATTGGCACACCCAGGGACTTCGCCTTGTCGAGTTTTGATCCGGGATCGCTGCCGACTACAACGTAGTTCGTCTTCTTGCTGACCGAAGATCCGGCCTTTCCGCCGTGATCGGCCACCAGCGCTTCCGCGTCTTCGCGCGATCTGCGTTCCAGCGTCCCGGTAAACACAAAAGTCATGCCCGCAAAGCGCCTGTCTTTCAAGTCGCGGCGCGCTTCTTTCATGTTCACGCCGACGTCGCGCAGCCGCTCGATCAATTTGCGATTGGCCGATTCCGAAAAAAACTCCCTCACTCCCTCCGCAATCTTCGGCCCAATTTCACCCACTTCTACGAGCTCCTCCTCGCTCGCGGAGGCAATTTTGTCCATCGAGCCGAAATGCGCAGCCAACAACTGCGCAGTGCGCTCACCTACAAACGGAATACTGATCGCATACAACAAACGCGCCAGGCTATTTTTCTTGCTGGCCGCAACCTCGTCCAACAAATTTCGCGCCGATTTTTCGCCCATGCGGTCCAGCGCGGCCACCGTATGCAAATCGAGCTTGTAAAGATCGGCAAAATCCTTCACCAGATCTTTTTCCATCATCTGCTCGACCACTTTTTCGCCCAGCCCGTCGATATTCATGGCGTGACGTCCGGCGAAATGCAAAAACGATTCGCGCCTCCGGGCCGGGCAGGAAACATTCACGCAGCGATACGCGACCTCGCCCTCGGCGCGATGCACGCGCATCCCGCAAACCGGGCACTTATCCGGCATCTTGAATTCTTTCTCTTCAGTTCCGTGCTTCACCACCTTCAGCACGTGCGGGATAACCTCGCCCGCGCGCTCGACCAACACCATATCGCCAGCGTGCACATTGAGCCGCGCGACCTCGTCCATGTTGTGCAAAGTTGATTTCACTACGGTGACGCCGCCGATCTGCACCGGCTCGAACACGGCAAAGGGAGTCAGCACGCCCGTTCGCCCGACGCTTACCATAATTTCCCTCAACAACGTGACCTCTTGATGCGCCTGATATTTATAAGCAAGCGCCCAGCGCGGCGCTCGCGAAGTGAAACCAAGTTCATTCTGCAGCCCGATCTCATCCACCTTCACCACGATTCCGTCGATCTCGAATCCGAGTTTTTCGCGCTGAGAATCCCATCGGGTGATGTAATCCTCCACCTGCTTAATTCCCTTCAGCAATTCCCAGTCGGCGCTGACTTTGAATCGCAACGCGGTTAAAGCCTCCAACACCTCGGAGTGTCGTTTCTTTGGCGCGCGTCCATCGACGAGCAAATAGTAGGCAAAAAATCCCAGGTTGCGCGATTTTGTAATGTTAGGATCGAGCACTCGAACCGATCCCGCGGCCGCATTCCGCGGATTGGCGTAGCGCTTCAATCCCATCGCGTCCTGCTGCTCATTCATAGACTCGAACGCTTTGCGCGTCATAATCGCTTCGCCACGCACCTCGAACGAATCCGCAATCCCCGCCTTCTTCAGATCGCCCGCAGCAATACGGAGCGGAATCGATCGAATCGTCCGCACATTGGGGGTCACATCCTCGCCAGTTGTGCCATCGCCACGAGTCACAGCGCGAACCAGTGTGCCTTTCTCGTAAATAAGTGACATGCTCAACCCATCGAATTTGTGCTCTGTGATGTAGTCGATTTCCCGCCGGCCGGTTCGGTCGCGCACTCGGCGATCGAAATTTGCCAGTTCCTCGAACGAAAAAGCGTTGTCCAGGCTGATCATCGGCGTCCGGTGCCGGAGGGTCTGAAATCCTTCGCGCGGCACCCCGCCGATGCGCTGCGTGGGAGAATCGGTGGTAATTAGTTCCGGACGGTCGGCTTCGATCTTCTTCAGCTGGTTCATCAGCCGATCGAATTCGGCGTCGGAAATCTGCGGATCGTCCAATACAAAATATAAGTACTCGTGATGCCGGATTTTTTCGCGCAGACGCTCGACATCTTTGTCTGACCTAGCGGTTTTGGACATGGAAACCTCGAAGCAATGCGGGCAGCAATCCGCATAATTATTATACAATGCGAGTTTATCCCTACAGGATTGAACGAGACTATGTCCCACGCCATCAAAGACGCGTTGTTGATCTATAACCCGACAAGCGGTACCCGGCGTCACCGCCGGTTTTCAGAAATCGAGCAAGCTGTCCGTATTCTCAAGGACAACGGAATCGCCGTGGAACTGGCCTCGACGACAGCTACTGGCACGGCACAGGGGATTGCGCGCCAAGCCGTCAGTCAGCGCCGCGGTATGGTGATTGCATGCGGCGGCGACGGCACCATCAACGAAATCGTCAACGGTCTTGCGGGCAGTCATGTGCCGATGGCGCTCCTTCCGGCCGGAACAGCAAATATCCTCGCAAAAGAACTCGGAATTCCGTGGGATATTCCCCACGCTGCGCGCCTGATTAAGAAAGGCGTAATCCGCAGGATCGCTCTGGGCCTTGCAACATCAACGAACGGCTCTCATTCGCCACAGATGCCGCCCGAAGGCCGCTACTTTCTGAGCGTGGCAGGCGCGGGACCTGACGGTGCGATCGTCAATGCGGTAAACGCGGAATTAAAAAAACGCGCAGGCGTCCTGGCATATTGGGCTGAAGGCGCTCGCCAGTTGGTCAGTTACGATTTCCCCGAGATGCGTGTGCACTGCAATGGCGAGGTGCGACGCGCGTCGATTATCGTCGTAGGCAGAACAGTGAATTACGGCGGTCCATTTAAGATCACGACGGGTGCAAGCTTGTACGAGGATTCGTTCGAATTCCTCACCCATTCCACGCGCAGCAGGCTGTGCTATTTGGCGTGCTTGCCCGCCCTGTGGCTAGGCAAACTGCGCAGCATGAGCGGCATCGACGCGTGGAAACACACGGAAGCGATCTGCGAGTCGGCCAATGGCGCCGCAGTCTTCGCGCAGGTCGACGGCGAACCGGTCGGCAAGCTCCCCATATCGTTTCGCATAGTGCCGGCTGCGCTGTCGCTGGTAACTCCCGCAACTTTGAAGTAGCCGATGGGCGCCGGTCCGGGTGATGCAATAATCTCTGAAGCGCGGGGCTTCACCACCCAGCTAAAGGCGCGCCTTTCTCTTGGGCTTTTGGCCCTGAAGCCATCATTTCTATCAGCGCTCAATCTCTGGAAATAGGCTCAAGCCGAAGAGGACTCTAGAGTGGAGCCAGTTACTCATGCGCTGACGTCACTTATGCTGGCGCGAGCCGGCCAAAAATATCTCCCAGCGACGGGCACGGTGATGCTGGTTATCGCCGGCGTCGCCCCCGACTTGGATTACTTGAGTTATTTCGGCGGCCCGAGCGCCTTTCTTCATTTTCACCGCACACTTCTGCATTCCCTTCCGGGTGCGGTGCTGTTGGCGTGCATCGTAGCAATCATCTTCTTCATGATCGGCCGAGAGTACGTTGACTCCGAAATACGATTCTTGCCGGCATTCGCAGTCTGCGCCTTTGGCATCGCCGCACATCTGGCACTCGATCTCGCCGGCGAAGTCGGCGTCAGATTGATCTGGCCATTTCGGCATGCATGGACCGCGTATGACCTAGCCGCCAACTTGGATCCCTGGATTTTGTTGATTCTCGCGCTGGGTATCCTCCTGCCGGAGCTCGTTCGGCTGGTGAGCGAGGAAATTGGAGATCGCAAACACGGCGCACGCGGCCAAAGAACAGCGCTGGTCTTCTTGCTCATCTTTCTCGCCTACTTCGGCACGCGCGCAGAACTTCATCGCAGCACAATCGCCTTGCTCAATTCTCGCGAATACCACGGATTGCCTCCGCTGGCCACAGGAGCGTTTCCAACGGCGTTATCACCATTCAGGTGGAGAGCTGTGGTGTCGACGGACAACACCATTGAAGAAAAGGAAATCTCGCTTGCTCCTGGCTCACCATTCGATCCCGATCGAATGGTCACGCACTACAAACCGCAAGCGTCGGCGGCACTGGACGCCGCGCAGATGACCGAAACAGCTAAGAAGTTTCTGACCTATGCGCGTTTTCCTGTCGCCACTGGGGGGGCGGAACATAACGGTTATCGTTTCGTGCTGCGTGATCTTCGCTTTCCGCTGAATGACACAAGACCAGACAATGTCGTCGCCGTCGTGGAATTAAGCACGACGCTTGCTGAAACGCAGCAAGAGCTGCTTTACGCCAATACGTTGAATCGTTAGCGCCTGAGTTCGAGTTGAAATTGCCGCTGGCAAGACCCACCGTACCGCCAAATCACGCAAACCACTGATCACTGCCTCTCTATTCAAAACCAGACGCAGCGGTCATGGCGAAACCGAGACCTGCGGTTCGCGTAAGGCCGACTACGATTGCGCAGAAGATCCGCGGAACACAAAATGAGTAGCAATGTATAGCAAAAAGACGATCCCCAGAACGGCCAGCACGAAAGCGCCGCCGTGCACTTTTAGAAAACCCAACGTGGCCTCCCCGTAGCGCACAGCCAAAATCCCTTCGGCCCCATAGCGCAATCCTCGTCCTAATAGAATTGCCAGGATAAACGTCCGCGCCGGTACCTGAAAAACCCCCTCCGCCAGAACGAATGGCTTGAACGGAAAAGGCGGTGGCAGAATCGCAGGAATAAAGGCACTTAAAAAGCCATTGTTATCCACCCACTGCTTAATCTTGTCCGCCTTCCCCCCAGCGTGCCGGTGAAAGAACGCCTCCCCGCCTTTTCTCGCCAAAGCATAAAGAAGAATGCAGCCGCACAATGAGCCCAAAGCCGCCATGGCAGCGTAGTAAGGCATCCGAGTGGGCTTGGAAATACAAAGTTCAATCACGACGGCATCAGGAAAGAAGGGAAAAGCAAGAATCGACGAATCAAAGAACGTAACCATAAAAAGCCCGCCGCCACCCATGGTCGCGACAAGCCCCTGCAACCACGCAAACAAATGCCGTTTATTCATAATTTAAAAATGGACCCACAAAATCACACGATTGTAACAGAGTTTCGCAACGCAACTTGGCGGCCAGAAAAATCGCGCGCGAATCGAAAATTGCTCAATCGCATCGGCTCAGTTAGAATTTGCACTTGAACAATTCCACGTCATCCACAACTCTTCTCGACAAACTCAACGAGCGCCAGCGTGAAGCTGTTCTCGCAACCGAAGGCCCGCTGCTCGTCTTGGCCGGCGCCGGCACCGGCAAGACACGCGTCATCACCTATCGCGTCGCTCATCTGATCGAACTGGGCGTCCCCGGCGGCGCTATTCTGGCCGTCACATTCACCAACAAAGCCGCCGCCGTGATGAAAGATCGCATCGTCGACCTTCTGCGCGTCGACTGGACGCGACGCCTCCGACGTCTGGGTCTCGACCTTCCATTCCTTCTGCGCGCGTCTGATCCGCCGCGAAGCGCGTCACCTCGGTCTGCCGCGCGATTTTGCAATTTACGATGACGACGACCAAACCGGCGCGGTAAAACGCGCCCTCGCACAACTCGACCTCTCGACCGACGATTATCCGCCGCGCGCCATGCGCGCCCAAATCAGCTACGCAAAAAATCACGGCCTCACTCCCGACGACATGGAAGCCAGCGCCGCACACGCCCGCGACGAATCGCGCCAACAAACCGCCGCCGTCTTCCGCGCGTACAACGAAATCTTGCGCAAAGCCAGCGCGCTCGATTTCGACGATCTCCTGCTGCGCGCCGTCGACCTGCTTCGCGATCACGCCGACGTCCGCGCCGCCTGGAATTCGCGCTTCCACTACATCATGGTGGACGAGTTTCAGGATACCAACCGCTCGCAGGAAGAACTCGTCCGCCTGCTGGCCGGATCACGCAAAAATGTCTGCGTGGTCGGCGACGAAGACCAGTCCATCTATGCCTGGCGAGGCGCGCGCGTCGGGAACCTGAAACGCTTCACCCACGATTTTCCCGATGCCAAAATTATTCGCCTGGAAGAAAATTACCGCTCGACACAAACAATTCTCGATGCGGCAGCAGCCGTCGTAAAAAACAATTCCGATCGCCTGGGAAAAACTCTGCAAGGAACGCTGGGCGCCGGCGGCCGCCTGCTTTTCTACGAAGCGCCAGACGCTGCGGCCGAAGCGGAATACATTTGCGCCCAGCTATCAGCGCATCTGCGCGACGATCCCGACACTCGTGTCGCGGTCCTATATCGCACCGGCTCCCAATCCAGATCATTTGAAGAGGTCCTGCGACGCCTCGGAATCCGCTACCGGGTAGTCGGCGGCTTCAGCTTCTACGAACGCGCCGAGGTACGCAACGCGCTAGCCTACGTGCGCCTGATTTTCCATCCCGAAGACGATGTCGCTCTTCTCCGCGTGCTCAACGTCCCGCCACGCGGAATTGGCGCTGTTACGGTCGCCGCTCTCGAAGCCCGTGCCGGGGAAACACGCAATCATTGTGGGACGTGATCCGCGACGCTGAATTCCTAACCGGCAAAAAATTTAGCGGCGCTCTTCGTTCCTTCGGCAAATTAATCGAGGATCTCCAAAACCAGTCGAAGGACCTGCCGCCGGCTCAGCTGATCGAACGCGTCCTCGGCAGCACAGGTTACCTGGACTGGATCGAGCAACAGGACAATCTCGAACACACATCGCGCGCCGATAATCTGCGCGAACTCGCAAACGCCATGGCCGAAGCCACCGAGCAGGGCCAAACCCTCGAAGAGATACTTGATAGTGCAGCCCTTGCAAGCGATACCGACCAATACGACGACACCATCGCAGTTTCGCTGATGACTCTGCATAGCGCCAAAGGTCTCGAATTCGACGCCGTTTATCTCGCAGGTCTCGAAGAGGGCCTCCTGCCTCACAATCGCGCGCTGGGTACGAACGCCGAAGTCGAAGAAGAGCGCCGCCTTTTCTACGTCGGCATGACCCGCGCCAAGCAGTCCCTGCTATTGTCGCGGTCAGTCTATCGACGCACCTATGGCGAAGAACGTCTTCGCGCTTCCCTGCCGTCGCGTTTCCTTGCCGAAATCCCCGGCGATTTGATCGAAGCCACCATGGGCTCGCAGTCAGCTCCGGGCGAAACGCGGCGATACGAGCCCGATCCGGAATTTTCGGAAAACTATCGATATCCGCAGAGGCACCGCCCGTCATACGGCCGGCCCGCGCGACCATCTCGCGCTCCCAGCAAAGACGCCTTGGTGGGCACCCGCGTACGCCACTCCAGGTACGGCATCGGCACAATCATAGGTGTCGAGGGCGAGGGGGAAGATCGCAAGTTGACAGTCAGCTTCCAGGATTACGGCGCAAAAAAACTAATCGAAAGATATGCGAACCTGCAGCTGGCCTAGTGAGCCGCTGAGCGCTCATGATGCCGTCACCGAGCTTCAGTGGATCGCGGAACGTAGGGGGCTGCTTTGTGCCCCGCTTGGCAAGATCAAATTAAACGGGCCGCAGTAGAACAACAATGTGCAACTAACAGTCAAAATCCATCAGCAGACGTTGCGCAGAAGCTTGTCGCGAGGTACAGTTTGTCGCTTTCGCATGAGGAAGGTGGCGATTGAGTGCACAGCTTTTCCGCAGAAAGAATATCGACCGACTCATCTCCGACTCGGAGAACCCCGAAAAGCGTCTAAAAAAATCGCTAGGCTGGTTGAGCTTAACCTCCCTGGGCATCGGCGCAGTAATCGGCTCGGGCATCTTTACCATCATCGGCACTGCGATCGCCGGCCAAAAACTCCAATTTCAGTCGATCCTCAATGCCCCGCTGCTTGAATATCTGATCTATCGCTCCGCGTCGTTCGGCAGGCCCGGTGCAGGTCCGGCTATCGCATTGTCGTTCGTGCTCGTAGGAATCGTCTGCGCGTTCGCAGCTCTTTGCTACGCTGAGCTAGCCGCGATGATTCCCATCGCCGGCAGCGCCTACACCTACACCTACGCCACTATGGGCGAATTAATCGCCTGGATTATCGGCTGGGATTTAATCCTCGAATACGCAGTCTCAAACATGGCGGTCAGCGTCGGATTCTCCGCTCACGTCGTCAATCTGCTGGATTGGTTTGGTGTTCATCCGAATCTACGCTGGATCACGCCCGCATACCTTCCCTCCGGTCTCGCCGACTTGCAAGGAAACACTCTCTACGATCCAGGCTGGCACTTCGGTTTCAACTGGCCCGCGTTCATAATCGTGATGCTGCTCACCATCATTCTCGTGCGCGGCATCCGGGAGTCTGCGAATGCCAACAACATCATGGTGATGCTGAAAATCACCGCAATCATGGTCTTCGTGGTCTTTGCCTCGCGCCACGTGCACCCCGCGAACTGGCATCCATTCGCGCCCAACGGCTGGCCCGGCATCCTCACCGGCGGCTCGATTATTTTCTTCACCTACATCGGCTTTGATTCGGTCTCAACAGCCGCGGAGGAGTGCAAGGATCCCAGACGCGATTTGCCCATTGGCATTATCGCCACACTGGTAGTTTGCACACTTCTATACATTGCCGTGGTCGTGGTTCTCACTGGCTTAGTTCCGTGGCAGTCTCTACTGGACGACGCCGCACCGGTCGTAAACACCCTGAAGCGTCTGCACTTTGGAGATGTGCAGCTGATCGTTCTGCTCGGCGCGCTAATGGGCATGATCTCATCACTGCTCGTATTTCAGCTGGGCCAGGCCCGCGTGTGGTTTGCGATGTCGCGAGATGGCTTGCTCCCCGGGGTTTTTAGCCGCGTCCACAAGCGCTTCCGCACCCCCGATTTTTCCACCATCGTCGCAGGCTTCCTGGTTGGTATTCCTGCAGGACTTCTAGACATCGGCACTCTGGCGGACCTCTCTAACATCGGCACACTTTTTGCGTTCGCCTTGGTCGCAGCCGGTGTCCTAATCCTGCGCTTCCGCGAACCAGACCGCCCGCGCGCGTTCAAAGCCCCGGGCGGTCTCATAGCGCCGATCATCACAATCCTGACCTGCCTTCTCCTAATGGCAGGCCTGCCAATCACCAACTGGATTCGCTTCTTTGTCTGGCTCCTGATCGGCCTGTGCTTCTACTATTTTTACGGCCGCAAACACAGCCAACTTTCAAATGCGAATTTGCAAGCGGAGGCCGCCAAGAGGAAAATGCCTTAATGCGTGTACGGCTTGAAAGTGCGGCAGTCTTGTCCCTTGGAATCCTGGCCTTCAGTGTGCTGTCAGCCTTTGGATGGGGAGAAACGGCCGATCGTTTGGTAACCAATAAAGCCGTCGACACACTTCCCGAGGAAATGCAGCCTTTCTTTTACGCCAGCCGCCGATTCCTGGTTCAACACGTTGCCGCGACCGACGAATTGAAAGCTGCCAGCACTCCGGGCCATCGTACTGATTTCCTTCAGCTTGATCATTACGGGCAATTCCCCTTCTCAGCCTTGCCCCGCGAATACAATGCCGCGATCGCAAAATTCAATCGCCGCACTCTTGAGCAATATGGCTTGCTTCCATGGCAAATCGGCGTATACAGCAAGAAACTGACCGACGCATTCCGCGACAACGATTGGGGACAAGTAAGGCTTTCCGCCGCGATTCTGGCCCATTACGTAAACGCAGCTCATGATCCGTTCAACACCACGATAAACATGGACGGAAAACTTATCCGCGCAGCCAGGCGTCAACGAACGATTCTCCAGTGGCCTGGTCGATCGCTACCAGCTCTTCTTCTTCGTGAAGCCCAATGAAGCCGCCTTGATTCACGATCCCACTGACCACGCGTTCGAAGATTGCTTGACCGCGCACTCCCTGCTCGAAAACGTGCTGCTTGCCGACCGCCGCGCTCACGAAGGACTCACCGATTACAAGGAAGATTATTACGATCGCTTTTACGCTCTCGCCGGCGTGATTTTGGTTCGCCAACTTTCCGACGCTTCCACCGACGTCGGCTCCTATTGGATGTCCGCGTGGATCAATCGCCGGCCGACCGCAATTGCCGTCGCAATAAAATGAGCGCAGAAACACAACCAGACCAGAACGCCGACGGTGGTTGACGCAGCTCCCGAAGGCCGAACTGCACTTGCATCTCGAAGGTTCGATTCGACCGGCCGTCGGCGGTCGAAACTTGCGGCGCGTCACGGCGTCACGCTGACCCTCGAGGAAGTCACTCGCCGCTACAGCTACTCGAACTTCAACGGGTTCCTCGAAACTTTTAAATGGGTAACGTCCTTCCTGCGCACGCCCGACGACTACGCGCTCATCACCCGCCAGCTCTGCGAGGAATTGCTGCGCCAGAATGTCGTCTACGCCGAAGTCACCATCTCCGCTGGCGTCATGCTCCGCCGAATGCAGAATTTGGAAGCGAACATGACGGCCATCCGCGACGTTGCGCAGTCGGTTCCTTTCAGCCGCTTGCGTACTGCGTTCATCTTGGATGCCACTCGCCAATTCGGTCCCGAGCCGGCCATGGAAGTTGCTCGCTGGGCGTCGAAGCTGCAACGTCTGGGTGTCGTAGCGTTCGGCATGGGCGGCGACGAACTGGCCTATCCCCACGATCAATTTTCGCGCCGTCGTTCGACTACGCGCGCCGCGAAGGCCTGCGCATCGTCTGCCACGCCGGCGAAGTTGGCGGCCCAGAGTCCGTGACCGAAGCGCATTGACTTGCTCGGCGCCGAACGAATCGGACACGGCATCGCCGTGATGCGCGATCCCGCGCTCGCCGAATCGCTCGCCACCCGGCGCGTCGTCCTGGAAAATTGCCCGACCAGCAATTTGTGTACCGGCGCACTGGCGAGGCAGACCGAAAAACTCGATGCCGCCCTACAAGATCATCCTCTTCCCGGCCTTTATCCGTCGCGGCCTTTGCGTCACGCTCTCCACCGACGACCCAGGCATGTTTCACACCGATCTGCTGACGGAGTATTCCAAAGTCGCCTCCCTCGGCCTCTCCGACTCAGGAACTGGTGCAGCTCGCGGAACAAAGTTTTCACGCGGCTTTTCTCACGCCCGACGACAAACGCAAATTGCTCGTTGATTTTCGTGCCGCGGCGAAATCCGCCGGGCTGGTATAATTGCAGCGATGAAAGCACACGTGTGGGTCATGCCGAAATCCACGGTTCTTGATCCGCAGGGTCAAACGATCCAGCGAGCGCTGTCGTCGCTGGGATATTCCGAAAGTCCAGGACGTCCGCCAGGGCAAGTTTTTCGTCCTCGCGCTCGACGGCCTAAGCCGCGAAGACGCCAAAACTCAAGTCGAACGCATCGCCAAAGACGTCCTAACCAACCCCATCATCGAAGAATTCCGCTTCGAAATCGTCGAATAGCAAGCTCGCCAGAAGAGGCTGCCAAGGTTTTGTAGCGGCGGCCTTCAGGCGACGATGTTGACGTGTCGCGCCGGAGCCAGACTTGGAGGGTCTGTCATCGCCGCGGCCAAATCACCCGATCTATCGAGCGCAGCAAGCGCGAAAAGCGAAGTCCTAAATACCGGGGCAATGCAATACTGACGCCAGGCGTGCTCGGTTCTGCACAGCATCGCGTCCACGTCTCCCAATTCTTCAGTTGTGCTAACCTAAATGCAGGCTGCGGCTGGCAGATTAATTGCAAGGCAGACTCGAGGAGCAGAAACCACGTGTGCGGCATTGTCGGCTACATCGGCCCCAAGCACGTCGTGCCCGGTAATCCTCGACGGCCTCAAGCGCCTCGAATATCGCGGCTACGATTCCGCCGGCATCGCCGTCGTGCAAGCAGACGGCAAACTCGAAATCCGCCGCGCCCCCGGCAAGCTGCAAAATCTCGAAGAATCCATCCGCATCACGCCGCTCGACGGCATCTACGGCATCGGCCACACGCGCTGGGCCACGCACGGCCGCCCCACCGAAGAAAACGCGCATCCTCATCGCGACTGCACCGGTGAAATCGTAGTCGTCCACAACGGCATCATCGAAAATTATCTCGAGTTGAAACACCAGCTCATCGCCGAAGGCCACAAATTCGTCACCGAGACGGACACCGAAATCATCGCGCACTTGATCGAAAAATTTTCCAAAGGCATATCGCTGGAAGAAGCCGTCCTGAAGACCGTAAAAGTGATGAGCGGCGCCTACGCGCTGGTAGCGCTCTCCACGCGCGATCCGCAAAAAATCGTCGCAGCGCGCCTCGGCCCGCCCATCGTAGTCGGCCTCGGCGAAAACGAATTCTTCGTCGCCAGCGACATCCCCGCGATCCTGCAGCACACCCGCAGCGTCTTTTTCCTGGGCGATGGCGAAGTCGCAGTCCTCTCGCCGCAAGGCGTCCGCCTGATGGATTTTCAGAGCCATCCCATCAATCGTCCCGCGCAGCACGTCGCCTGGGACCCCATCATGGCGGAAAAGGGCGGCTTCAAGCATTTCATGCAGAAGGAAATTTTCGAGCAGCCCCGCGCCGTGCGCGACACGCTGCTCGGCCGAATTTCGCAGGAAACCGGCCAAGTCTTTCTCGACCAGATGGACATCAGCGAGGCGGAATTTCAGAATTTCGAGTCGGTAAAAATAATCGCCTGCGGCACCAGTTGGCATGCCGCCCTCGCCGGAAAGTTCATGATCGAGCGCCTGGCCCACATTCCAGTCGAAGTGGATTACGGCAGCGAATTCCGCTATCGCGATCCCATCGTCGGCAAGAGAAAATCTGGTCATCGCCATCAGCCAGTCCGGCGAAACCGCGGACACCCTCGCGGCCGTGCGCGAAGCGCGCCACAAAGGCGCAAAAGTTCTGGGAATCTGCAATGTCGTCGGCGCGATGCTCACGCGCGAAGCCAACGGCACGATCTACACGCACGCCGGCCCGGAAATCGGCGTCGCCTCCACCAAAGCCTTCACCGGCCAGTTGACCGCGCTGATGCTCACCGCGCTCTACCTCGCGCAAGTCCGCGGCAAGCACACTCCCGCGGTCGGCCACGAGATTGATGCAAGAGCTCACGCGCATCCCCCACAAAATCGAAACCATCCTCCAGCACGATGCGGAACTCGAAGAACTAGGCCGCCTGCTCTTCCGCCACACCGATTTTCTGTATCTCGGACGCGGCATCCACTACCCCATCGCTCTCGAAGGCGCGCTGAAGCTGAAAGAAATTTCCTACATCCACGCCGAAGGCTATCCCGCCGGCGAAATGAAGCACGGCCCGAACGCGCTGATCGACGAAAATCTGCCGGTAGTCGTCATCGCCACGCGCGACGAATCCGACCCCGCCTCCATGACTCGCTACGAAAAAACAGTCTCCAACATGCAGGAAGTGAAAGCCCGCGACGGAATCGTAGTAGCGATCGTCACCGAAGGCGATCAACAAGCTCGCGAGATCGCCGATCACGTCGTATCGATTCCCGCGGCCCCGGAAATCCTATCGCCCATCCTCGAAATCGTTCCGTTGCAACTGCTGGCCTACCACATAGCCGTCCGCCGCGGCTGCGACGTAGATCAACCGCGTAATCTAGCCAAATCCGTCACCGTGGAATAACACCACCTGTTCTGACATGTTCGCCGGGCTCAGGCCTGGGGGCCGTACGATTGCGGGTTTCTCTTCCTTATCCTGTGTTCTAGAATTACGGAATGAGCCATCGTGACACTTCAAGTTCTCCTGCTAGACTCCACCATGTTCTTCTTTATTTTCTCCTCGTGGGCTTGGGGTGGGCTGTCTCGCTTCAAGCCAAACCGCAAAATTCTCAACCGGGAACAGCGCGCCTGGATTCTGTGCAGGTTACCGGCTCGACGCGATTCACATCCGAACAAATCGCCTCGGCAATCGGCCTGCATACGGGCCAGACGGTAAGACGCGAGACTCTGCAAGACGCAGCCGACAAATTGGCAGTACTCGGATTATTCCAGGACATTCAATACCGTTTCTCAACAATCGGAACGGGCGTGAGAGTCACCTACCAGGTCGCCGATGCGCCCTTGCTCGCGGTCACCTTCGATAACTTCCCCTGGCTTTCAGACGACGAGCTGTCAGCTGGATTGAAAGCTTCAGGAATTCTCTTCGACGGCACCGCACCCGCCAAAGGAACCATCATCGACGAGATGTCGCAGACGCTCACGAATCTGCTCGATTCACGTGGAATCCACGCGCGCGTGACGCATCAAGTCGTGACGCTGCCCATCAAAGAGCAAACCGTGCAGCAATTTCGCGTCGATGATGCGGACCTGACAGTGCAATCGATCGAGCTTTCCGATTCGCTGGCAAAAAACGATCGACGGCATCCAGGAGCGCCTGGCGGAACTCATAGGCAAGCCCTATTCCCGCGATGCCGTCGAGCTTTTTGAATTCGAGCAGGTCCGGCCGATTTACCTCGCCCACTCCTATCTGCGCGTGAAATTCCCACCACCCCAGGCGCGCCTGGCCGCCGATCCATCCAAGCCCCTCAAAGGTCCGGTGATTGTTTCGGCGACGATTGATACCGGCCCGGCTTATCACTGGGGCGGCGTGCAATGGCGGGGCAACCTCTCGATCACGATCACAAAATCTCGACGGCCTCGTCGACTTGAAGCCAGGCGATCCTGCGGACGGCAATAAGATCGAAGCCACCTGGGATCACGCTCGCGCAGCCTACGGCAGGGCTGGTTTTCTCGATGCCACTCTCGATCCGCTCCCGCAATTCGACGATCAGAACGGCAAAGTCATCTACATCGTCACCGTCTCGGAGGGCCGGCAATATCACATGGGCAAACTCGTACTCACCGGGCTCTCCGTCGAAGGAGAACGCCGCATCCGCACATATTTTCCAATCGCTATGGGCACGATATTCGATCAAGAAGCATACGAACTGTTCCTGAGTTCTGGCATCAAGACCGCATTTGCGGGCCTGCCGGTCCACTACTCTAAAACGGGGCACTTCCTGCAGGAAGACAAAGACAACGCCAAAGTAGACGTTTTACTGGATTTTCAGTAGGCCAAGGTCAGCTATACTGGTGACGACATGCCCGAACTAGCTCAAGCAGGAATCGCCATCGCCGCCGCTGCAGCGATCGATACCGCAACCGCGTTCGCCAAGCAAGAGAACCTGTTTCGCGCGCTGGGCAAGCTTGATTCCGTGCTCGTAGCATTCTCAGGCGGCGCCGATTCCGCGTATCTCGCCTGGGCAGCACACCAGATCCTGAATGAGCGTGCGCTCGCAGTCACCGCGCTCTCCGCCAGCTTTTCAAAACACGATCGCCAGCAAGCCGAGAAGTTCATCGCCGGGAACGGCCTGCGCCACGAATTCATCGAAACACATGAATTCAAAAACCCGCTGTACATCGCCAACAATGCCGACCGTTGCTATCACTGCAAGGACGAGCTCTTCGATCAAATGGACGCGCTAGCCAAATCGCGGCAATTCCGGACGATCGCCTACGGAATCAACGCCGACGACACTGATGATTTCCGACCAGGCCATCGCGCGGCCCACGAACATCATGTCCTGACGCCTCTTCTCGACGCGCAGCTTCATAAGCCTGAGATTCGCTTCCTCTCGCAACGCGCGGGCCTGTCCACATGGGACAGGCCCGCTTCCGCGTGCCTCTCTTCTCGCGTGCCGTACGGCACAGCGGTAACTCCCGAGCTGCTGGAAAAGGTCGATCGCGCGGAAGCGGTTCTGCGCGACATGAATTTCCGCCAATTCCGGGTCCGCGCCCACGGCGACTTGGCGCGCATAGAATTAGCTCAAGACGAGCTCGCTCGCGGGTTAGATCCCAAGACAGCCAGCAAAATCGCAGAAGGTATCAAAGCCGCAGGCTTCTCCTTGGTCTCACTCGATCTAGAAGGCTATCGCCAGGGCTCACTAAATTCTCTGCTGAAAGTAAAATAAATCGCATTGCGTTTGCAGCAACCGGTTCGGCCCTATCGAATCGGTCAGCCATTTTCCCGCGCAGGGGCGCTGCATGCTGCGCCCCTGTTACCTGCCAATCCCACGCATTGAACTTCCGGTTGTACTTCTTCGTATATCTCTGATAGGAAGGATGCCCGGACGCAACCGCCAATCGCCATGCAGCCAAACAAAACCACCACGACAAAACGCCTCACTCACGGGCGCGGATACATACTCCTGGCAGCATTTGCTTCCACACTCTTCGCCGGATGCCGTGGACATGCAAGCGCTGAAGGCACCTTCGACAAAACTTTTGCTGTAGACGGCCCGGTTCGCCTGGAACTCAGCACCGGCAGCGGAGACTCTCGCGTCACAACTGGCCCGCCAGGCCAAGTTCGCGTGCACGGTGAAATCCAAGCCAACTCCTGGTCAGAGGAAAGCGGCAAGCGCCACGTTCAAGAAGCTGAGTCCAACCCGCCGGTCTCGCAAGAAAGCAACCTGATCCGCGTTGGCGGTGGGAGCCAGCACGGCGGGAGCGTCTCGATCGACTACACCATCGTGCTGCCAGCCGATTCAGAAATTCACATCACCACAGGCTCAGGAGATGTCGAAGTTACTGGCGTCAAAGGCCCGGCAAATTTCACCACCGGCTCAGGCGCCATTTCAGCCTCGAATATCGCCGGCGACGTTCACGCCACGGCCGGAAGCGGCGACATTAAGCTGTCGAATATCCAAGGCCAAGTACAAGCCGCAGCAGGTTCTGGCGACCTCACGCTCGAGGACGTACATGGTCTGGCGCGCCTGCACACCGGCTCGGGAGACCTGGGAATCACCAATCCAGGCGACGCCGTGGAAATCAATACGGTCAGCGGCAATATTAATATTAAGGGCGCATCCCCGGACATTCGCGTGCGCGACTTCTTCAGGGGACGTCAACGTAGAAGGCAATCCCGGCGCCTCAAATTATTGGGATTTTAACACCAGTTCCGGCGAGGTCGTCCTGCAGGTGCCTCCCACAGCCAGTTTCCGCCTCTACGCTCGTTCCAGTTCAGGTGACATTGACGCGGCTATCCCCATCGTCATGGAGGGCACCGCAGGCAAGCACGAACTGCGAGCCCGCATAGGCGATGGTAAGGCGCGCGTCGAGGTGGAAACCTCCTCCGGCGACATTTCCTTGAAGTGAAGTCATCTTCCGTCCATCAGCAATCCCCTTCGCAGCGTTCTGTAGTCATGCACGTGCGAGCGCCCTTTCGCGTTAGAATTAAGAGCGGATGCACAACACTGCAACTACAGACAGATCAAGGTGGCAAACATGCCACGATTGGCGAACTAAATCCGCCCTTCGCATTTTTGCCAGCCGTCCTGGTTATCGGTATCACTCTCTCGCTGGGGACCGTGACAGGTGCGCAGAATTCTGAAACGGACAAGCCTGCGGCCGAACCTAAATCGCCCGACTCAAAATCAACCCCAGGGTCGATCTCAAAGAAAGACGCCGACCCCGAAACCGAATTGCAAAAAGCAATCGCCAGCGCAAGCAATGACCGTAGCGCGCTCGTCCGCAACCTAAAAAATTATCTGGAGCGTTTTCCGGACGCGCCCAGAAAAGCCTCCGTCTATCGCGCTCTGGTGGAATCCTGCGAACAGGTTCAAGACGAAGCCTGCGCGCTCGACTATTCCGAGCGGCTCATCGCCATACGCCCAGACGATTCTGAAATGATGATGCTAGCCGTAGGCCTGTTACAGCAGCAAGCAGACGAAGCCAGCCTCACCCGCGCCGCCGGATACGTCACTCGTGTCCTCGACCGCATCGAGAAATCCGCGCCAGACGAAAAGTCTCCGCGCATGTCTCTGGAGGACTGGCGCGAACATCAGGATGAAATCCGCGCGGCTCTTTACAATTTGCGCGGACAGATCGAAAAATCGCAGCACGATTACGACGCCGCGGGGAAAGACCTGCGCACCAGCTATTCAATCCTGCCCAGCGCCGTGGCCGCTGAACAACTCGGCGAACTCGCGGAAATGCATCACGACTCCGCAAGCGCAATGGACCAATACATCCTTGCCTTCGTTCTGCCAGAGAGTGGTCCAGCCGGAAAAGTAGACCGCCGCGAAATTCGCAAAAAGCTGGGAAATGTGTGGCGTCAGGTGCACGGAAATGACGAGAGGCTTGGGCCAAGCCGTTCTTGCAGCTTACGATTCACTAGCGACGCCGCTCGCGGCGGCCAATCCGGTTGCCCGCAATAAGGATGCAAAGGACACCTATGCTTTCGTCCTGCGCAACCTCGACGGCACTCCCGCTCCGCTCGCAGCCGCCAAAGGAAAAACGCTAGTCCTCAGTTTCTGGGCCACATGGTGCGGACCCTGCAAAGAACTCGAACCGGAATTCGCGCATGTCGCAAAAAACTATGCTGGCAACGAGCGACATCGTTTTCTACGCCGTCAACACAGATGAAGATCAATCGCTCGTTCCGCGATTTATCGCGCACGAGAAGTGGAATGTTCCGATTGTCTATGCGGACGGCCTCGATGATTTTATGAAGGTGAATTCCCTGCCTACGGTTGTGATCTTGGATCGGACCGGCAAAGTCACATATCGCGTGAACGGATACCCGCCGGAAGGTTTCACGGAAGATTTGACAGCCGCAATCCAATCAGCCGACTGCTGCGAAAATTCTCACTCAACAGTCGCATTGAAAATCGTTCGCGACGGGTAGTGATCCATTCTCCGCTCACGCCGATTCCAGCCGCATCTCGCGCCGCTTTAATCGTCGCCACATGAATCGCAACGGTATCTTCCACGCGACGTGCGTACCCGCCTGCGAGCGTTATGGCCAGCGGGCAATGATTCCGCCGCGCGTAGTCCATCACCAAGGCATCGCGCTGCGCCAGCCCGCCCATGGTTAACGCCAAGCCGCCCAGCTGGTCCTCGCGGTAAGGATCAGCGCCTGCAACGTAGAAAATAATTTGCGGCTCGAAATCGTGAAATGCCTGATGCAAATGCTTCTCGAGAATCGCGAGATAGTCCTCGTCACCAACGCCGTCGGGCAAATTGATGTCCACAGTGGAAGCAGGCTTCGGGTACGGATAATTGTGTTCCTGGTGAATCGACAGCGTGAACACATCGCCGTCACCGCCGAAAATCGCCGCAGTCCCGTTGCCCTGGTGCACGTCGGTATCGACCACCATAGCCCGCTCAATGGCACCATCGAACTGCAGCCGGCGAATCGCCACGGCTACATCGTTAATCACGCAAAATCCTTCACCATGATCCGGGCAGGCGTGATGGAATCCGCCGCCAATATTCGCTGACCAGCGAGTCCTTGAGCGCCCGTTGCCCAGCCAGAATCGATCCGCCGGCCGCGAGCCAGAACGCGTCAATCAACTTCTTCGAGTAAGGCACTTCCAGCTGCAAAATTTCGGCATACGAAAGCGATCCTGTCTTGAGTTTCCGCACATACTCCTGGGAATGAACGCGCAGGACGTCTTCATCGCTTGCTGGCGTGGCGCAAGGAAATCACCGGGGTCCGCGATTCCGTCCGCCAGCAATTTGTCGTGGATCATGCGGTATTTGCGCGACGGAAAGACGTGCGCGCCAAGATTCAGATCGTAACCGTCGCTGTAAATCATCTTAAAAGGCAGCATAATGAGCCCAGACTAACTCCGCACGTTTTTCAACGCAAACTCGGCTGATCACAAATCGGATGGTCAGGCCAACTCCAAATCAGCCGAACTGTGGTACGCTCTTTGCGATGCGTCGCATGCAAGCGCTTCTGGTGATCGTGGCACTGCTGGCAACTCCGCTGGCATTGCTCGCCCGCGCCACCGCAGCAGGCTCGATGGATTGCGGCGGAATGTGCTGCTTGCCTCACGCTGGTCATCATCATCTTACGCAGCCCTCGCCGCACAATGCCACAACCTGCGAACACGGTTCTCTCGGACACGCCTTCGAATGCACCATGCATAGCGGCCACCAGGGCGCGGATTACGGTTTGCTCTCCCCCATCGCACCAACCAAACCATCAGCGCTTGCATCGATCGCAGCCCTCGGTGCGCCCAGGATCGCTGCTTTGCTCTTTACCATTGAGAATCTATCCGCAGGGTTCGATCTCAATCCTTTTCAACCGCCTCGCAGTTAACTTCGTCCGCAAATCTTAAATTCATAAAACTTCAGGACGGAGAAATACATGCGCAAGCGCTTATTTTGCTTTTGTGCCGTGGTCTTTCTACTTTGTGGCCCGCTTCGTCCAGGCCACGATTTTTGGAAAAATACAAGGCGTGGTACACGATGCGCAGCACCGGCCGGTCTCGGGAGCATCGGTAAAACTGGAGGCCGTCACCTCCGATTGGTCACAGACCACGCACACGGACGATAACGGTGAGTTTCTATTCACGGCCGTACCCGTCGGCGATTACAAAATCACCGTGACCCAGCCTAAATTCAGAACTGCTGAGCAGACCGTCACCGTTGAGTCCGCTTCCACGCCAGTCCTTCATTTTCAATTGGCGATCGAGAGCGTGAATCAAACGGCCGTGGTGACGGGCGAAGCGCCGGCAGTCAACATGGACTCAGTGACTCCCACGACCTTGGTCGATCGCCTGGATGTAGCGCAAACACCGGGCGCTGATCGCACCAACGGTTTGGAAATGATCACGGATTACGTGCCCGGCACGTATGTTACTCACGACATGCTGCACATGCGGGGCGGCCACCAGGTGAATTGGCTGATTGACGGCGTACCCATCCCCAACACAAACATCGCCACAAACCTAGGCCCGCAAATCGACCCCAAAGATATCGACTATCTCGAAATCCAGAGAGGCAGCTACGAAGCCGATTACGGCGATCGCACCTACGGCATCTTCAATATCGTGCCGCGGACAGGGTTTGAGAGGAACAATGAAGCAGAGCTTGTGATGACTGTCGGCAACTGGTTTCAGACAAACGACCAGCTTAATTTTGGCGGCCACACCCAGCGCTTGGCCTACTATTTCAGCGTCAATGCAAATCGCAGCAATTACGGCCTGCAGCCGCCCATCGGCCAGGTTTTCCACGACGCGGAGAACGGCTACGGGGGATTTGCGTCGCTCATATTCAACCCAAATTCCAACAACCAATTCCGTCTGGTCGGATCGTTGCGCCAGGACTATTACCAGATTCCCTACGATCCTAATCCCAATTCATACGGAAATCTGGCTTACCCCAGCTACGGCCTGCGCGATAGCGAACGCGAACCCGACGGCTACGTCACTCTTTCCTGGGTCCACACATTTAACCCGGATCTGCTTCTGACCGTCTCACCCTTTTACCATTACAACAAAGCCAGCTATAACGGTGCGCCGACTGATTTTCCGGTGATTTCAACGGTGGACCAGACCGCCAATTACGGAGGGTTGCAAACATCCCTCAACGCCCACTTCTGGAAAAACGACGCGCAGATCGGATTGTATGGATTCGCTCAACACCAGAGCGAATACTTCAATAACGTTTTCACGGACTGCGGCACGAGCTGCCAGAACTTCGGCCCGTCTTCGACTGCCATCACCGGTGGGCTCGAGGAAATCTTTGTCAACGACAAATTCAAAGTCACATCCTGGCTCACTTTAATCGCAGGCTTCCGCCAATCGCACTTCACGGCGGACATCGTCGAAAATTATGTCGATCCCCGTTTCGGTATCGCCATCAGAGTCCCGCGCGTGAACTGGGTCTTCCACGCCTTTTGGGGCCGCTTCTACCAACCGCCGCCGCTCTTGACTGCCACGGGCCCCTTACTTGATTTGGCCACCACTCAGAGCTTCACCTTTTCGGCACTTCATGGCGAGCGTGATACCGAGTATCAATTCGGCGTCACCATCCCCTACCGAGGCTGGACTCTGGACGCGGACACATTCCAGACCTCCGCACGGAATTGGCTGGACCACAACAATATCGGCGAATCAAACATCTTCTGGCCAATCACTTGGGATAAAGCCCTCATTCAAGCCTGGGAACTGACTCTGCGCTCCCCGCGAATCTGGAACCGCGGTCAATTCCATCTGGCCTATTCGAATCAAATCGCGCAGGCGAGCGCACCCATCACTGGAGGCTTGATCTGTCCCGTCCCGCTGAGCACGACCTGCCCGCTATATATTCTGCCCGGATACGCACCGGTAGACCACGATCAGAGAAACACGCTGAATGTGGGCTTCACCGGGAATCTTCCTTGGCACTCGTTCGCCTCAACCAATGTTTATTACGGCTCGGGATTCACCAACGGCACGCCCGGCAATCCATATCCCGGCAACTATCTGCCGCAGCACACCACCTTTGACCTGTCTCTGGGCAAAAGCTTCCACGAGAAATACACGGTGGGAGTAACGGCCCTGAACGTGGCTAATCGTCGCGCTTTGCTTGACAACAGTCTCACTTTTGGCGGCTTTCATTACAACGATCCGCGCCAAATCTACGTCGAGTTCCGCTACAGATTTCACTACTAAATCAAAACACCAGTATGATAGCGATAACCGAATCAAGCAGTTTGCCGCCGGGATTGGTCGATCGGCGCGAAGCTTCAGGTGCCTCCGTAAGGGGCGCTGCTTGCTGCGCCCGGTTTAGATTAAGCCCAGCTGTTGACTGCAAACGAAATGGCAATTTACAAATCCCTTAAAAACCAGGCGGCCAGTAAAACGTGAAAGCATTCTGGACCCGACTAATTCTGCTGCTAGCGGTCCCGGCATTTATGCTCGTCGCTGGGTTTGTCTGGCTCATCTCGACAGGTCTAAGCGCTCGCACCGAACCTGGCGCACTGGAAATGCGCATAGCGCGAATCGCCCAACGTCTTGCGATTCCCAGCAGCATTGCAAAGCTCACAAACCCAATGCAGGCAAGCCCCGAGCTCCTAGTCGACGCACGCCGCCACTTCGCCGACCATTGCGCGAGCTGCCACGCCAACGACGGCAGCGGCAAAACAGAAATGGGCCAGAAAATGTACCCACGCGTCCCGGACATGCGCTCAGCAGAAACGCAAAGCCTCACCGACGGCGAGCTTTATTACATAATAGAAAACGGCGTGCGTTTCACAGGCATGCCAGCCTGGGGCACAGGTGGCAGGGAAGATCACGACACCTGGCATCTGATCCTGTTCATCCGCCAGCTGCCGCACCTCACGCCAGAAGACATGTCGGACATGAAAGAACACAACCCGCAGAGTCCAGCCGAGATGAAAGAACAGCAACTAGAGAATGATTTCTTGAACGAGCAACCCGAACAGCACAACTCATCCAATCATCATCACTAGGGAGAAAGCAATATGAGAAGAACGGCACTAAGATCGATATTTTCGATGTTCGCAATCTTGACGCTAGCCTTGTCGGCGTTCGCCCACGGCACCGATAAGCATGTCCTAGGGACGGTCAGCAAAATCACTGCTACTGAAATCACCGTGCAAACGCCAGACAATCAAACACAGGTAGTCAAGATTGCTCCAGACACGTCTTTCGTGAAGAGCGGGGCTAATTCCAGTCTGAAGGAATTGAAAGTAGGCGACCGCGTCGTAATTCACGCGAAGCCAATGGGAAACGACCTAATCGCGCACGAGGTCCGCTTCGGAAAAACCCCGCCAGCAACGAAAAGTGAGTGACCTTCTTGAGGATTATGACTACAACGTCCCGCAACACATTGGGTTGAATTTGCAGGGCCGCTGCTCAGCTGCGCCCGGTTTCTGATCGATTCGCCACCGCGCGCCACGCAACTAATTCTCGCGTTCGAGGATAAAATCGGGGACAGCGAGCAGCGCCCGCCGGTACTCGGTATCAGGCAGAATCTCAAGGCTGGCCTTCGCGCGCCTCACATATTCAGTGGCAAGTTTCGACGCGCGCTCAAGCGCACCCGTCTCCTGCACCAGGGAAGTGATTTCCTCAGGCCGCACACTCTGAAAATCATGCTCCTCCAGAACCTTGGACACGAGCCGACGGCCGTTCCCGTCCGCGCTAGCCTGCCCGTTGCCATCACGCTCGGCCGCGCGCCCGTCACCGTCGCCATGCACCTTCACATGCGACAACTCATGTGCGTTCGCGCGCGATCCGTCGTGAGCCGCACCGCACCTGAACGCCTGCGCCTGCAATGCAAAAATCAAGGGCAGCGTAACTTTGCCTTCCTTCAAATCGCTGAGCACGGGCTTGCCCAACTTCTCGGGCGACGCCGTAAAATCCAGCAAATCGTCGACCAGCTGAAACGCCAGTCCGGCGTTACGCCCGTATTCCGCGAGCGCGTCTTCCACTTCCTTCCTCTGCCGCCCGAGCACAGCGCCCAGCTGCGCACACCCGCTAAACAAGCAAGCTGTCTTGCGATAGGCGAGCTCAGTAGCTTCAGCCTCATTCAAATCCATCTGCCCCAGCCGGGTAAGCTGCAGCAACTCCCCCTCGACCATGTTCTGCGTAAGATCGATCAAAATATCCAGCACCGTAAAATTCCGCTCGCGCAAAGCCATCTCAAACGATTGCATATAGAGCCAATCGCCCGCGAGCACGCTCATATGGTTGCCCCAGCGCGCATTCGCGCTGGGACGCCCGCGCCGCGTATTGGCTCCATCAATCACATCGTCATGAATCAAAGTAGCGCTATGGATCATCTCCACTACGGCGCCCAGCCGTATCGCGCTCTCGCCGCGATACCCCGAGGCCCCGGCAGCCAGCAAAAGCAGCGCAGGACGCAACCTCTTCCCGCCACCCTCACGCAAATAGGTGGAAATTTCACACACCGGTTCGATGGCCGCGCCATTTTGCGCGGCAATTTCCCGTTCGACGAGCGCCAAATCGTCGCGAATCAGATCAAAAATACCCTTTGCGATTTGGACAGCGAATGCCATCCCTGAGGGTCACCTTGGCCACGGCGCAACGCCTCTATGCGCCCAGCCGGAAAAAACGCTTAAAATTTGCAGTCGTAGCAGCCGCAACTTCCTCGCCGCCCAAGTTTCTCACACTAGCAAGCGTCTGCGCTACCTCCACAACAAAAGCGGGCTCATTTCGCTTGCCGCGCCGCCCCTGCGGCGGTAAAAAAGGCGAGTCCGTCTCAGTCAAAATTGAGCCTAGCGGCATTGCCGCAGCGATATCGCGCAAATTCTGCATCTTCGGATAAGTTACGTTGCCCGCGAACGAAACCATAAATCCCATCTCAAGTCCCTGTTGTGCTTCGCGCAGAGTCCCGGTAAAGCAATGAAAAATCCCACCAAGCCCGGCAGGCTTCCATTCCCTTTCCAGAATCGCCAGACAATCATCCCAGGCATCGCGACAATGAATCACGATCGGCAATTTTGCCGCGCGAGCCAGCTGCAGCTGCCTCCGCAAAACGGTCTGCTGCACCTCGGGCGGCGGGTCCTCGTAGTGATAATCGAGGCCGATCTCGCCCCAGGCAATCACTTTCGAGTGCGCCGCCAAATCGCTCAATTGTCCGTAGTGCTCTTCCGCCGCAATCCCGGCATGATGCGGATGAATTCCGACGGTCGCATAAATCCAGTCGTATTCCTCAGCCAGCCAGACCGCGGCGTCCGGACGGTCGGGCCCAGACCCGCCGCTCCCGATAGCCAAAATCGCCCGCACCCCCGCAGCCTGCGCGCGTTCGAGCATCTCCGCACGATCAAGGTCGAAGTCCTCAGACTCCAGATGCGCATGTGAATCAATTATTTCCAATGAACCCTCGGAGGTACACTTATACTCAAACTGCTGTTTTCGGGCTGCTTCTGTTTTTGGGTTGTGTCTAAGCCGCTGCTTTCAATTCGTCATCCGGTTTAACCTGAGTGCTTCTAGCGAAGGGAGCGCAGCGCAGGACCTCGCTTCGTTTTCTCTCCTGTGCCGGCGATCGAAAGACTAACTGAGATCCTTGAGTCGGCGAGAAACAAAAGCCGCCGCCTTTAGGATGAATGGCATCATTTCACCTTGGCGCCGGTTGTCACTTAACTTTCGCACCCGCCGGCACATCTTCGGCGAACGTACACAGCACCGGCTTGCCGTCCGGCCCCACAGATGCAGCCAGCAGCATTCCATTCGACTCCAACCCGCGCATTTTACGTGGAGCAAGATTTGCCACAATTACCACTTTTCGCCCGACCAGCTCCTCTGGTGCGTACGACAAAGCGATCCCCGCCAGAACCTGCCGCACTTCGTCGCCAATATCCACGAGCAGCTTAAGCAGCTTGTCCGCGCCCTGAATCCGTTCCGCTGATTTCACCACTCCGACACGCAACTCCACCTTCGTAAAATCCTCGATCGCAATTTTCGTAGGGACGGCAGCGCCTGTGCCAGAACCTCCCGCAGGTATCGCTGACGTTACCGGGGCAGAAGTCCCAGAAGTCGTGCCTTCGGCCGGCCGCTTTGTCGTAGCAGTCCCCACCTCTGTCTGTGTGCTGCTTAGATTCCGTATTTCATTTTCCATAATTTCAATCCTCTCCAAGAGTTCCTTTTTGTCGGCACGCGGGAACACGCCTTCCGGCTTCCCGATCCGCGTTCCAGGCCTCAGTGTTCCCCACTGCAACTGATCGATCCTTTGATCGGCCAAGTCTCCTGGCTGACCAAGCTGCTCCCAAATTTTCTGCGTAGCTTCCGGTATGACCGGATGCGCTAGCGCTGAGACCAGCCGAATTGCCTCCGCTGCTAAATAAAGTACTGCACCGACGCTGGAACGCTCCTCAGCAGCGGCAATCCGCTTCCAAGGCTTCTCATTCACAAGCAAAAAATCGACCAAAGATATGATCTGCCAAATTTCCTGCAAGCAATCCGAAAATCTCAAATCGTCATAATATCTTCGAGCCGAATTCTTTAAGGAGGTTGCACGGGTCTCAAGGTCGGTATCTGTAGCCCCTCGCTCGGGAATGAGGCCGTCAAAATAGCTCCCGATCATCGTAAGCGTCCGGCTGGCTAAATTCCCCAGCCCATTGGCCAAATCCGCGTTGTACCTCGTAATCAGCGCATCCTTGCTGAAGTTTCCGTCCTGCCCGAACACAACTTCACGCAGCAAGTAATAGCGCAAAGCATCGTTGCCAAGAACTTTCACAATCGGCTCGGCGTAAGCCACATTGCCCTTCGACTTGCTCATCTTTTCCTGCTCGAAGAGCAACCAACCATGCGCTTCAATCCTCTTCGGCAGCGGCAACTCCGCAGCCATCAGAAACGCCGGCCAGTACACCGCATGAAACCGGATAATTTCCTTGCCGATCATGTGAACGTCCGCGGGCCAGAACCTTGCGAACCGCGCCGCGCGCCGCGGGTCTTCGCTGGCATAGCCAATGCCGCTCATGTAGCTGGTTAGCGCGTCGTACCAGACGTAAAACACCTGCTCAGGATCGCCCGGCCACGGAATTCCCCACTTAATCGTCCGGCGGCTGATGGACACATCCTTCAATCCAGCCTGCACAAAACTTTTCACTTCGTTGAAACGAAAATCAGGTTGCACGAAATCTCGGTGCTGATCGTAGAACTTCAGCAGCTGCTCCTGGTAATCGCTCAGCCGGAAAAAATAATTCTCTTCGGAAATCAGTTCGGCATGCCGCCCGCAGATCGGGCAATCGGCTGGCTCGGCCGTATCGCTGACATACAAATTGTCGTAAATGCAGTAGCGTCCCTCGTATTTTCTTTTCTCAATGGCCTTCGGCGATTTTTCGAGAGTGCGCAGCACCAATTGCTGCACGCTGCGCGCGTGTTCCGGCGAGGTCGTGCGCACAAAATCGGTGTACTGAATGCCAAGCAGCTTCCACAAATCGCGGAAAATCGCCTCATTTTTATCGACAAGCTGCTGCGGTGTGATTCCAGCTTTCTCGGCGGCCCGCTCAATGTTCACACCATGCTCGTCGGTGCCGGTGAGATAGGCAACCTGGTAGCCGCACATCCGTTTGTAGCGAGCGATCACGTCGCACACGATGGTCGTGTACGCCGAACCAACGTGCGGCCGCGAATTCGCGTAGTAAATGGGAGTGGTCAGGTAATACTTCTTGGGATTGTCCATGAACCGTTAGTGTGAGTCGCCCCGTTTCCCAGCTAGCTTTTGAAATTCAAAGGACGCGGTCGCCATTACCTCCTTCAGTGGAACGCCTTTCTCTGCCGCGATTCGTCGACAGTCCTCATATTCCGGCGCGGCATTCAGCACCGTGCCATTCATCCGCGACACCTTCATTTTCACTTCGCCAAAAGTAGTCATCACCGGCACCAATTCACGATCGAGCGTCTTGCGCCTTACCTCATGGGTGCGCAAGCCGATGGTAGTCGTCTCGCGAAACAGCAAATCGATCAAAGTGGCAACGTTGCCCTCTTCCGCCAAAATCGTGATGAGCAGCCCCGGCCGGTTCTTCTTCATCTGCACCGGCGCGGAAAACACATCCAAAGCCCCGGCAGCAAGCACGCGCTCCGCAAAATACCCGTAGATCTGCGGGCTCATGTCGTCAATATTAGTCTCGATCACAGTGACGGGAGCGTCCCCATACGCGTCAGGCTCACGCGCGACGTCCTCACCAATTAAAATGCGCAGCACATTTGCCTTTTCAGGCAAATCCGCCGAACCTGCTCCATAACCAATCGCGCTCAGCGTCATCCCCGGAATTTCGGAATAGCGCGTGGCCAGAGTCGTCGCAATCGCGGCTCCCGTAGGCGTCACCAGTTCTTTCACGATTCCACTGGTGTAAACCGGCGCACCCTTCAGCAGCTCCGCCGTCGCCGGGGCAGGTACCGGCAGTAGTCCATGCGCCGTACTTACCTGTCCTGAGCCCACATCTAACGGCGAGCAAGCAAAACCGTCAATGCCAAGCAGTTCGAATCCGATCGCCGCGCCCACGATATCCACAATCGAATCCACGGCGCCCACTTCATGAAAATGTACCTGATCGACCGGAATCTGATGAACTTTCGCTTCCGCCTCGGCGAGTCGCGTAAAAATTCTGCACGCCCTTTCTGCGACTCGAGGCGCAAGCTGCGCACGCTTGATCCTTTCAAGAATGATTGAGAGTCCACGGTGATGATGGCCCTCGCTGGTTTCCACTTTTAGGTGCGTTGCAAAAATCTGCCCCCGCTTGACGCGTTCGGCCGAAATCGACCATCCTTCCAGCTCCAGCCTACGCAATTCCGATTCAATAGCTCGCAGGTTCGCGCCGGCATCGACCAGCGCTCCTAAAACCATGTCGCCGCTGATGCCCGAAAAGCAATCGAAGTAGGCGTAACGCAGGGTTGTCATCCGTTTCCAGGACTTTTCGCGGACGGATGCGAAAAAATGATAGTAGTCTGGGCATCTTTGGCTGTCAAATTCGCGAGGAGTGAGTGGTGATTAGCGAGTGGCAATTAATGATTCAAGCGCAAGCGTCTGCTTCCAAATCTGCCACAATTGAATACTTCCGTGTTTTTGGTTCGTTTTTCACCACGCAGTACTTGCCAATCACTTGGGGCGCGGGTTTAAAAGAACTCACGGCCAGAAAAAGCCGCAGTCGTAAAATATCTCTCCCGAAATTTAATTCCGTTTCGTCTACCCACTTTCGGGCCGTCAGCGCCGGGACGGTGACGAAAAATCGAGACTCCTCGACTTGAATTGTCAAAGCCATACGCAGGCACTGCAATTGAAGCAAAAGCGGCAGTTTCGCTCTAGTCTATCCCCGATCCCATCACGGGTTTTGACCGACTGACGGCGTTTCTCTATAATCGCCGGATTCATAAAGCTCGAGGAGACTCGTGTATAAAGCCGTCGAAGAACGGTTCCGCAAGGCGCTGCGCCATTATATTCATGAGCGCTATAAGACTGATGTGCCTATTGTTGTTGAGCGCCCTCCCAAGCTGGCTATGGGCGAGGCCGCGTCGCCTGTTTGCTTCGAACTTGCCAAGCGGCTGAAGAAACCTCCGCGGGCTTTGGCTCAGGAAATTGCAAACTCACTCAAGCCGATCGAGGGCATTGCGCGCGTGGAGGTCGCTGGCGGCGGCTACTTGAATGCGTTCTTCGACCGGGCCGCTTTTTTCCGGGCTGCATGCGAAGAGGCTGGGCACGAGGCCGCTGTGCCTGGTCTGAATGCCACGAAGACTGTCGTAGAACATACCAGCATTAATCCCAACAAAGCAGCGCACATTGGACATTTGCGCAATGCGGTTCTTGGCGACACTTTTGGACGACTGTTGCGACACACAGGACGCCGCGTTGAGATTCAAAATTACATTGACAACACTGGCGTGCAGGTCGCCGACGTTGTGCTCGGCTTCGTTCACCTTGAAAAGAAGTCACCAGATGAAGTGAAAGCTCTCGCCTCGCTGCCCAAGTTCGATTATGTATGCTGGGATCTGTACACGCGAGTGACGCAATTTTTGGCCGAAGACAAATCCCGCCTGGAATTGCGGAACCAAACCCTGAAAGACATCGAAGAAGGGCACGGCGACGCCGCCAGGATGGGTGAAATTGTTTCGACCGCGATCAATTATTGCCACCTTCATACGCTTGATCGCCTTGGAATCGATTTCGATTTGCTCACCCAAGAGAGCGATATTCTCCATCTGAAATTTTGGGATGCTGCGTTTGAAATGTTGAAACAGCGCGGCGCCGTGCAGTTGGCGACGTCGGGCAAGAACGCTGGCTGCTGGGTAATGCAGCTGCCGTCCGATAAGGAAGCTTCAGAAATGGCGGCAACGGCCGAGGGCACGGCCGTCGAGGAACCCGCCGAAGAGGCCGAAGCCAAAATCATTGTGCGTTCTACCGGAACGGTAACCTACGTGGGCAAAGATATCGCGCTGCATCTTTGGAAATTCGGCCTGCTTTCGCGCGATTTTCATTACCGCAAGTTCTACAAACATCCTGATGGCCATCAGGCATGGGTCACAGCAAGCGACGGCGACGATCCGGGCGCGCCTACATTTGGGCACGCGCGCGAAGTTTTCAACGTGATCGATTCGCGGCAAGCCTATCCGCAGCAGGTTGTCGTGGCGGCATTGCGCGCACTTGGTTACAGCGACGAAGCCGGCCATCTGAAACATTTTGCCTACAACGTTGTCGCGCTGAGTCCTCGTTGCGCCTTAGAGATGGGCTACGAAATTCCGCCCGAGGACGCGAAGCGCGCTTATATCGAAGTCAGCGGCCGCAAGGGACAGGGTGTAAAAGCCGACGATCTGATCGATCAGCTCGAGGCTAGCGCGCGCAAGGAAGTGGATGCACGCCACACGGATTCGCCGGAAAGTGAACGCGCCGCGATTGCGCACGCTGTGGCAATCGGGGCTTTGCGTTATTTCTTGTTAAAGTTCACGCGTTCGACTGTGATCGCGTTTGATTTCAAGGACGCACTCAGTTTTGATGGTGAGACCGGTCCTTACGTTCAATATGCCGTCGTTCGTGTAAATGGGATTTTGCGGAAGGGCGCGGAGCTCGATCCTCACGTGGGTGTAGAGGATGCGGCGAACACGGCGAAATTAAAGAGCGGCGAGATTGATGCCGGGCGATTTCTGAGTCCTTCCCTCCACGATGATATTTGGGACCTTGTGCTCCTGGCGGGATCGTTCGATGCCCGGCTGGACCTTGCGGTGGCATCACAGGAGCCTGCGTTTTTGGCGCGATTTGCGTTTGAGTTGGCGCAGGTTTTCAACGTGTTTTACCACAAGCATCACATTTTGAAAGAGCAAGACGCTCAGAAGCGGGCGTTTTTACTGCTGGTGAGTGCGCAAGTGCGCGAGCAGCTGGTTACGACATTGGGGTTGTTAGGGATTACCGCGCCGGACAAGATGTGATTGTTGAACCCCGTGCGCGGCAGCCTGTTGCTCGGACCCGATTCGTGAGGCGAGCCTCGCTGTGACAAAAGCGTTGCAAGCCACCGCACTCCGTATCGATTGACGAGTTTTCTGTCATTTCCCCGGCTTCGTCCTGCGCGAAGGATCTCTGTTCGCCTTTTGCTCAGGAGGGGCTCGAACGAGCCAATCCAAAACTAATTGATGACTACAGCTTCAAAGCGAAATCCACAATCGAGCGGATTGCCACTCCTGTAGGGCCTTTCGCTAGCCACGGTTTGCCGTCGTCTACCCAGCATGTGGCCGCTATGTCCAGATGGATCCACGGTGTGTCTTCGGCGAACTCCTTTATGAACCATGCACCGGTGATTGCGCCGCCACCCTTGCCGCTGCCGGTGTTGCGAATGTCGGCGATGTTGCTCTTGATCATTTCCTGATATTCGTCATCCATGGGCATCGGCCACATTTTTTCACCTGCCGCTTTCGCACTCAGCAGAAAATGATCGAGATATTCTCGCGGCGTGCCAAACGCCCCCACGTGCACGTTTGCAAGCGCCACCTGAATCGCACCTGTTAACGTAGCCGCGTCGATTAGGTGCGTGCAGCCCAGTTTGCGCGCGTAAAAAACGCCGTCAGCGAGCACCATGCGGCCTTCCGCATCCGTGTTAATCACCTCGATGGTTTTGCCGGACATGGCCACCTGCACGTCGCCGGGCTTTTGCGCGCGGCCCCCGGGCATATTTTCCGTCGCGGGAATTACCGCGATCACCGGTACCGACGGCTTCAGGTAGGCAATGGCTCGCATCGCGCCCAGCATGGTCGCGCCGCCGCCCATGTCGTATTTCATCTTCTCCATGTTCTCGGCCGGCTTGATGGAAATGCCGCCAGTGTCAAAGGTGACGGCTTTTCCCACCAATCCGAGCACCGGCGAGTCGGGACGAGGATTTTCCGGCGTATAGCGCAGAACGATCACGCGCGGCGGCTCGATGCTCCCCTGCGCCACGCCGATCAACGCTCCCATTTTCAGCTCGGAAATTTTCCGTTCGTCCAGGATCTCAACTCCGAGGCCCACTTCTTTCGCCATTATTTGTGCGCGCTCAGCGAGCATGCGCGGGGTCAAAAGGTTGGAAGGTTCATTGATCAAGTCGCGGGCAAAATTCTGCGATTCGGCGATCACCCGCCCATTTTCAAGAGCTTGCGCCAGAGCTTCCGCCTGGTTCGCATCAAATCCCGCCAGCGAAACGGATTGGATTTCGCGATTCGGCTTCTTTTCGGTGCGGTATTTGTCGGATTCGAAATCGCCAACAATGAGACCCTCAACCACCGCTTCGAGGTCAGCCGCACCGCGTTCGCTTTCGCGCGCAAGGAAGATGAATTTCTTCACGCCCCGCAATTTCAAATATCGCAGCGCCGTCCCGGCAATCTTGCGCAAATCCGAAGACGAGAATTTGCCGGGCTTCCCTGCTCCGACAAGCAGCAATCGCTTTGCGTCCAGCCCCTCCGGAAAGTGAACTAGAACGGTTTCAAGAGTCTTCCCGGTTAGCTCACCACCAGCTGCAAGCGCGGCCAAACGGCCATCCATCGCTTGATCGATGTCGCTTAATACTCCCTCAATCTTTTTGTCCTGGTCGAAAACATAGGTTACCAACGCCTCGGCAGGTATCGAAGTAAACGGTTTGGTCTCAATTTGTATCTGCATGTCTCCCTTTCACTTTTCGTTTTTTCAATTCTCAGTTTAGCGCCGGCGAGAGCGAAACATGGCCTCGTTAGCTTCCCGCTTCGCCTCTTTTTGCCGTTCGGCTTCGCGCCGATCGTGGAATTTCTTGCCTTTCGCTATGGCGACCTCACATTTCGCAATACCGTCCCGGAAGTAAATCTTGGTCGGAACGATGGTCATTCCTTTCTGCTGGGTCTGGACCAACAGGCGGTCAATTTCGCGGCGGTGAAGGAGCAGTTTCCGTTTGCGAAGAGGATCGTGATTCCTGAAGCCGCCGGGCTGGTACTCAGGAATATGGCAGTTTACCAGCCAAGCCTGCCCCTGGCGAATCTCGGCATAGGCCTCGCGGAGGGTCCCTTTGCCCTCTCGCAGGCTCTTCACTTCGGTTCCCACCAGTACTAGTCCAGTTTCCAGGTTGTCTAAAAGATGATAGTTATAGGAGGCGGCTCGATTCTGCGCAACAATCCGCACACCCTCGTGTTGTGATTTCTGTGAGTTCGATTTCACGCTATCCATCCTATTCGTGGTCGGTGATCCGCCGCAACTGAGAGAACTAAACGGTTTCCGAGCAGGCAGCCCGAAGAGTCATTGCCGTTCTTAAACTTAATACAAATCTTTGAAGTAATTCAGTATCGCATACGTCTAACATTACTTGCGGATTTGTTGCCGCATCCCAATTCGAATGCTAGACTTGATAGGATTCAGCACAAGGGTGGAGGCATACTTTTGCGTCGTTTAGGGTTCCTTTCAATGCTGGTGGCTGCCGCATTTTTGATCACGGGCTGCCCCCGGGGCAAGGGTAATGAAGATTTCGCTGCAGCGCAAAAAGCCAACGCTCTCCAGGATTATGATACAGCTCTGGTTCACTACGAACGCGCGCTGCGCAGCGATCCAACCAATGCGGAATACAAGTTGCGTGCTTCCCAGGCGCGCTACGATGCCGGCAATTTCCACGTCCATCAGGGCCAAAAAGCGCTGAAAAATGGCGATTTGCAACTTGCTCTGGCCGAGTTCCAGAAGGCGTCGCTGATTGATCCTTCCAATGTGGCTGCCGAACAGGAAGTGAAGCGTACGACGGATTTGATGGCAGCTCAAAACGGCCAAGCCCCGAAAAACCTGGCTCCTCAGCAGGATGAGCAGATACTTTCACAGCCGCCTGAGCTTAAGCCGCTGTCTCGCGAGCCCATCAACCTGAAGATGACCAATGACGCGCGAGTCGTATATGAAACAATTGCAAAACTTGCGGGCCTGAGCGTGATTTTCGATCCGGATTTCACTTCGAAGCGAATTACTGCGGAGCTCCCTAACGTTACCTTAGAGCAAGCCCTCGATTCGGTGTCACTCGAGAGCAAGGCCTTCTGGAAGCCTGTTACGCCCAGCGTCATTTTTGTGGCGCCGGACCAGCCGCAGAAGCGCAAGGACCTCGAAGACGAATTGGTGCAGACGTTCTATCTTTCCAATACGCTCACGCCGCAAGACCTGACCGAAATGGTCAACGGCTTGCGACAGCTGCTCGACCTGCATCGCTTGTCGCAGGTTAACGCGCAGAATGCGATCGTTATTCGTGACACGCCGGATAAACTGGCGCTGGCGGCAAAAATCATACGTGATATCGACAAGGCCAAGCCCGAGGTTTTGATTCACGTGCAGGTTTTGACCGCGAGCATGGACCGGCTGCGTGATCTGGGAATCTTGCCTGGCCAGACCGTGTCTGTCGCATTCCAGCCCCGCTCCGCGCTGAATCCTAACGGTTCAACTACTTCGACGACTTCGACCACGAGCACTACCTCGACAACGAGCACCACCTCGACGACATCTACAACGTCAACCACGACCACCAATCAGGTTTCGCTCAATAATTTGAAACACCTCGGCCTTCAGGATTGGGCTATCACGCTTCCGGGCGCGCAGGCCAACGCCATCCTCACGGATGACCGCACCAAGATCATTCAGGATCCAGAGTTGCGCGTGACGGACGGGCAAAAAGCCACGTTGAAAATCGGATCGCGCGTGCCGGTTGCCACTGGAAGCTTTCAGGCGGGCGTCGGCGTCGGTGTCACAGGCAGTTCGGGCGTGGTAAACCCACTAGTCAATACTCAATTTCAGTACATCGATGTGGGCGTGAATATCGAGGTTACTCCCCGCGTTCATCCGGATGGCGAAGTGAGTATGAAACTCACCGTGGATGTCTCGCAGATTACGGGAACCAGCAACATTGGCGGCATCAACCAGCCTGTTATTGGCCAGAAGAAGGTTGAGCATGATGTCCGGTTGAAAGAGGGCGAAGTCAATATTCTGGGTGGATTGATTGAACGTACCGACACCAGGAACATTAATGGAATACCGGGGATCGGTGAGGCGCCGCTGATACGTTATTTATTTTCCGATAATAGCCACGAAATTGAGGAAGATGAGACCTTGATCGTGCTGACGCCGCATATTCTGCGTATGCCTGCGCTTTCGGCTCAGAATCTGAAACCTATGGCCGCGGGTTCGGATTCGAATGTGCGCGTGTATCGCGAAAGCGCCTCCGTGGAGGTGCCGGGTACCGGCCAACCCGGGCCGGCAATTTCGATTCCGCCGCAGGCTTCGGCTGAGCCATCATCGCGTGAGCTTCCGCCTCTGACAGCGGCGGGATTAGCTCCCGCTTCGCTGTCGCAATCTGTGCCGCAAGGCGCAGCGCCGGTGCACTCGCAGTCGCAAACTACGGCGACAATGCCGCAAACTGCGGTGACACCACAGACGCAGCCACCACCTGCTGGAGCGGCTGTGCAGCTTCATTTCGAACCCAGTACGACGACGCTGAAACCCGGCGATAAGACCACGCTCGGCCTGGCTATTTCCAACGTGAACGACCTGTACTCCATTCCCCTGATGATTCATTACAATCCATCGGTCATTCAGGTGGAGGAAGTTCGCAACGGCGGATTTCTCTCCGGCGGGACGCAAGAAATTGCCATCGTGCAACGGATCGATGCGCAGCGTGGCGAAGTGGTGGTTTCGGCAACGCGTCAACCGAATACGCCGGGCGTAAGCGGGACCGGGACGGTTTTGGGATTCGTGGTGCGTGCCGTGGGGCCGGGAACGGCCAAGCTGCAAATTCTGCAGGTCAATGCACGGAGTTCGCAACAGCAGGCCATTCCGGTGGTGTCCGAAGAAGCCACGATTCAGGTGCAGTGACGTCGGTGGATTCAAGTCGCTCCAAATCGTATTTCTTTCATCATCGCCGAAATAACCGAGGGCCAATTTTGGCGGCTGGATTTCCTTTTTCGGCGCGACGCCGGTGCCGCAATGGTTCCGCAGGCTTATCGCTCCTGGAACTTGTCGTCGCGTGTGCGATCCTTGTTATTTTGGCTTCGATTTCCGTTCCGCTGGCGCGGAATCAGATCAAACGTGCGCGCGAGGAAGAATTGCGGCACGATTTGCGTGAGATGCGCGATGCGATTGACCGTTACAAGGACGCGTCCGACAAGGGCCAGATTCAGGTGAAACTGGGAACGGAAGGTTACCCTGTCGATCTGGAAACGCTCACCAAACCGATTCAGCTGACCGGCGCTCCTGATAAGCGTGTGCGGTTTTTGCGCGAGATTCCCACGGATCCCATGACGAAAAATAAGGATTGGGGGATGCGTTCCGTGCAGGACGACCCGGATTCCACATCGTGGGGCGGCCAAGATGTCTTTGACGTGTTCACGAAATCTTCGGGCACGGCGCTCGATGGCACAAAATATCAGGATTGGTAGGAAATTTTGAAATTTGCTTATGCGGATTGCGGAAAAAGACGCTGAAGCTTTTAGCCTCTGAGGACAAGGTCTAAGCGCTTTTCCGCAAGCGGTATGACCGTGCGTTTGGCTCCGGCCGCGCGGCTGGGAAGATGAACATGCCAAGACGAGTACTGAAAATCACAACGGATCCCTGCGGGGCTGCGGACCGCGGTTTTACTTTGATCGAGCTGATGCTGGTCATCGCGATCATCATCATTCTTGCCGGCATGGCTGCGGGTCGGTACGAGCAAACGGTTGTGAAGGCTAAGGAAACAAAATTGATGTCGGACCTCGCCGTGATGAGGAAAGCGATTCAGGATTACACGTTGGATAAGGAATGCGGCCCTTCGTCACTGGATGATCTTGTCACAGCGAATTACCTGCGATCAATCCCTGAAGACCCGATAACCCAGGCCAAGGATTGGGTCACGAAGTCGGACGACATCGCGATGAGTCCCGAGCAAACTTGCTACGGCATCACGGATTTGAATTCCGCCTCGGATAAAACTTCTCCGTTTACCAACACTGCGTATAGCTCCTGGTAATTTGTGTTTCCTTTCCGAGAAGGGCCCCGACGAATACTTCGAATCATTTGTTGACCGAGAAGTCAGAATCTATTTAAAGACTCTTAGCAAAACGTATGGTTGATTGGCGATTTGTTTGCTTTGGTCTGACCGCCCCATACACACTCGAAACCGACTAAGCTAAGAGCTTGGCTAACAAGATCGTGATCTGGTCAAATCTCTCTCCCGGTCTTGATCGGGCTGGTTCTGGTTTTGCGGTCGTCGTGCTTAAATTGCGGAGCAGCAGTAAGTCGTGTAATATCTGAAGCGCGGGGTGGAGCAGCCTGGTAGCTCGTCGGGCTCATAACCCGGAGTCATTGGTTCAAATCCAACCCCCGCAACCACGCCATCTTCGTCATGTTGTTAGTTCACAAGGGCTTGCTGAAAAGCAGGCCCTTTTTGTTTTTGTGGTTTCTACTGCGTTTTGTCCAACTGTCGTCCAAAATTTCGCCAGTTGTTCTGCAATTCGTTCGTCATCCGAGCTCGCCATATGCGTGTATGTCTTCATCGTGAGCCACGGATCAATGTGTCCTAAACGCTGTTGCCGGACCTTCATTCGGAACCGACAACTCGTCGCAGTGCGATTCGCATTGGCGTGACGGAACGCGTGCAGGCCGCACTCCTGAATATTCAACTGACGAAGCATTCGGACGGAATTTTCTCTTCACGCGCAGATTTGCATCCCAGGGAGTAGCCGTTGCGCGTCGGCGAATACCAGTTGGGGATTCGGCCGCCACGTGAAAGGGATCCTCCGAAGATCGTTGAGCAGCCTGGATGAAGGGCGAACGTTCGAATGGCATTCACGGTCTTTGGCTCCTGAAGCTTTCCGTGCCATGCGCTCTGTCTGGCGTTTACCAGGCCGCGATTGAAGTCGATGTCGTCCACTCGAAGACCGCACAACTCGCCGGCGCGCGTTTCCGGTTTCGGCGGCCAGCCGCTAAACGTGCGGTAAGGCTCGGGCGCGACACCAGGATTTTTACGATCTCTTCCCGGGTAGAAGAACCTGCCGAGACATTACGCGGTTTGGGAAGAACCACGCCATCGAGAGGGTTGTGCGAAACATCCGCCAAGCTGGGGCTGACTTTCCCCACCATCAGTTGTAGCGTGACGAAGATATTTCGCACCGTTTTCGGACTCCGTCGATACCTTCGATAAACCGCTGGATAGTTTCCGGCTGAACATCGCGAAGCTGAAGCGGTCCCAATACCCGGAGCCCCGTCTTTATTCTATTGGGCATCGACATGAGGTCGCGTATCGTCCTGTTGGGCGTCAGCAGGAACGGCGGAGCGATAATATGCACCCAAGGCAGAGGTCCTCCAAGGCACACTCGACCTGCTGGTTCTGAAGACTCTCGACACGTCGGACCACTCCACGGGTTCGGCATCGCTCGCCGCAGTGGGCAAGCGCCCGAGGATGCCCTGTTGCTCGATCAAGGCACGCTCTATCCGGCACTTGTGCGGCTGGAGCGACGCGGATGGATTCGCTCGAAATGGGGTGTCTCGGACAACAATCGCCGTGCCAGGTTCTACTCGCTCACCAAGGCAGGGCCACACACTTCACTGTCGAAGCCCAAAGCTGGAAGCGCATGGCCTCGATCATCACGCGAGTGCTCGGCAGCGCGGAGAGGCCTGAGAAGTTATGAACTGGCTGCATCAGATTGTGTCTCGTGTCCTAGCATTTCTTGGAACGCGCCAGAAGACCGGTGCTCGAAGAGGAATGCAAATTGCACCTCGCCCTGCTCGTTGAGCAAAACATCAGCGTGGCCGTGTCGCCACAGGCCGCTCGTCGGCCGCCAAGCTCTCGCTAGGTCGTGCAGACCGATGGAGCCGCGATCATCGCGGATTTGCAGGCCCTTGAAACGCTCGTCAGGACATTGGTAAATGTTATCGCATGCTGCGAGGCCCTGGATTCACGACCGGCTGTCCTGACTCTGGCCCTCGGCATCGGCGCGAAGCGCCGCATGTTTCGCATGGTGTCACGCGCTCCTGCTGCATCCCTCCCGATTTTCCGACCTCGACCAAATTGTGTGCCGTTTGCTGGCAGCCTGGCTCGACGCATGGTTCGACAACCGCAACATTGCCCGGCCGACGCCGGCGACATCGCCTGGAGCTCGAATCTTTTGCGAGATTCGCTCGCAACACGATGCCGGACGTTCAATCTCGACTTCGAAGCCGAAGCGGCTCCCCGCATACGGGCGAGGTTTCAGCGAATTTCTTCGACCTGCTCGGCGGTATCGCGCCCACAATGGGCCGCTCGTTCGCACCTTCGGAGCAGCGGCC
>CAWJGI010000047.1:0-238246 GCA_963842255.1 uncultured Acidobacteriota bacterium
AGTCCCACCCGGGGAACTTGCCCAGTTGCCACGGTAGCTATATCCGGCGATGCAACGGGTGACCAATTCACCGGAAGCCCGGAAGTAAAAGTCCCGGTTGGTCGAGCAGAGATGGGCGGGATCGCATGGTTCAGGGGGGCAAACAACTCGACAGGTCGTAGCGCAAGTGAACCGTAGTAAAGCTTCCAAATGCACCCGCCACGTGAAGCGGATTGTGGCGATGTCGGAAGTGCCGAGTCTGTCCATCATTACGCTTTGACGAAGGCCAGCGTCGGCGGCGAAGGAACTGGGTATGTGCAGTCGTCGAACTTCCCGGGTCGTAGAGGGCGACATGTCGAGACAGAATGGGCAGCGAAAGCACGGAACCACTCGCGGGTCGCCTAGGTCCCGTTGGGACACAGCGAAGGCAGCGCGTATAAGCCGCTCTGCGGCGAAGTCGTGCTGTGCCCGCGAGTGGGGCGCATGGGGCCGAATAAGCGAAGATGGACCGGGACACTATAACCCGGACCGGAGCGAGGGCCCCTGGGGCAAAGCGGCTAGGGCCGCTTGAACGGTGGTGCATTCAGCGCACCGCGTCCCCCGACTCAGAACGGGAATAGGGCGAGGGCAGCGAGGTGCACGAAGGGTGGATGCAAACCGCACGTGGCGAACCGTTTCGTTGACGACGGGAAGGCCTCATCCGATATGCCGACCTTTAAGCCGTAACGGGGAAAACCCGCCTTACGGAATTTCAGGGGGAGCGATGGAAACGTCAGCATCATTCGAAGCCTGGTCCGCGCCATCGCCCTACCCGACCTCGGTCCCCTGCAACTCGAGCGTGCCTACTATCACTGCTCTTCCTGCGGCCACGGCTTCTGTCCTCGCGATGGGCATCTGGGCATAGAAAACACCTCGCTCTCTCCAGCCCTCACCCGTATGGTGGGCACCGTGGGGGCTATGGTCAGCTTCCAGGAAGGCAGCGAGTTGCTAACGGAACTGGCCGGCGTGGCCGTGGACGCCAAGCAGATGGAGAGAACCGCAGAAGCTCTGGGAAAAGAAATCGCCGAAGATGAACGGGTGCACACCGAAGCTTTGGATTCTCTTCCTCTGCCGCAGACTCTATATCTCGGTATGGATGGAACCGGAATTCCTTTGCGCGCCGAGGAACTGGTGGGCCGCAGCGGCAAGCAAGCGGACGGATCCGCCAAGACCGGCGAGGTGAAACTCTGCACCCTATGGAGTGCGGAATCGCGGGATGAGGAAGGTATCCCTGTTCGCGATGAAGGGTCGGTCACTTATTCGGCCGCTCTAGAGAGTGCTTCGGCATTGGATACCGCCGCCGAACGCTCTCCTTTCGCACAGCGCGTTGGGCGGGAGGCCACGCGCCGGCGCTTCTGCCAAGCGCCACGTAGGGTGGTGCTCGGGGATGGAGCCGTTTGGATTTGGAACATCGCCGACGATCAGTTTCCGGATGCCACCCAGATCGTTGACCGCTATCACGCCAAGCAGCACTTGAGCGATCTCGGGAAAGCTCTTTACGGTCCCACCGCTCCACGGGCTGCGCAATGGGCGGAACGCCGGAAGGAAGAACTCGACACCGGAAAATTCCCGGCACTACTCACCGCTATCCGGCGCCAGGTACCTCGTTCGGAGGAGGCGCGCCGCTGCCTCCACTATTTCCAGACTAACCGCGAGCGGATGCGCTACCCGGAGTTCCACACCCAAGGCTTGTGCACTTCCACCGGCGTGGTGGAGGCCGGATGCAAGGTGGCCATCGGTACGCGCCTCAAACGCACCGGTATGCACTGGACTGTGCAAGGCTCGAACGCCATCATCGCTCTTCGCTGCTCGAAACTCAGTGGTCGCTTTCAGGACTTCTGGGAGCGTAGATCAGAACGCAGGGCCGCATGACTCTTCACTTTCTTGACGTGCACTCCAGAGTCGCCCCTTCGCCCGAATTTTCACAAGGGATCAGGGTTTCGGACAGCTAGGAGACGAAGGCGCAGCCGATACGCGAGCGCCCGTTGCCGACATCGTGGCTGTAAGCCTTGCGCAGCACCACGCGCACCGGAGGCAGTATCGGCACGTGAAGTACGGCGTTGAACTGCGCGGGCATGTCATCGATCTTTTCGACAAGAAGTGCGACTCCCCCATAGCTGAGATCAATGACCGTCGCAGTTTTCTGGGTCAAGTCGGCAACAATCGCATAAGCCTTGGTTCCAGCCAGCGACACCCGCTCCCATTTGCGAGCCTCGGCGTAGCCTGCGGGCCGACGGGCCTCGGCAGAAGGGCGCGTCTCTGTCGAGGGGGTCTGCCGCTCAGGAAAGCCGCGCGGGGGCTGTGGCACGACCGTAGGAGCTCCCGGGTGTACTTGCGAAGGAACTTCGCGCACAGGCTGCGGCGTTCCCGAAAATCCCTCCCGTGGAGGATGCGGTTCCAGAGGAATGACGTTCGGTGGGACCCGGCTAGAATTCTTTAGCTCGTAAAGGCGTTGATCAGCCAGCCCCATCAGGGCGCTCTTCTGATCGCCGTCATCCGGATGAACGGCAACACCATAATCAAGCGTGACTCCGACGTCCATTTTTAAGGGGCGGACGTCGGTCTCATATTGCGCGCGAATGCGGCGGCACAGCGTAGACGCCTGTTCGGGGTCTGTTTGTGGCAGAAGCAAAGCGAATTCGTCGCCGCCGATACGAAACGCAAAATCGGAAGCCCGCATCGTCTTCCGCAAAGTCGCGGCGGCAAGCTGCAGAACCTGGTCGCCCTGCAAATGCCCGTAGCGGTCGTTCACTTCCTTGAGTTTGTGCAGGTCCAGAATCACGACGGCGAGCTGTTGGCCGTAACGTTTGGCTCGATTCAGTTCCTTATCGCAGTATTCGTCGAAGAGACGCCGGTTGTAGAGGCCGGTCAGCGCGTCGGTGGCGGCATTGATCTGCAGCTTCTTGAAATCTTCGTACTCCACCAAAATGGGCACGCGAAGAAATCTTGTTGAAGCCAACACGTCCACCATCGCCGTCTTCAACGAAACGGGCCGTCCCAGATTTTCGGCAAGTTCCCGCCGGCGCACAAGAATGCGCTCCCAATATTCGTTACCCTGCGCGTCGGTGAGGTCTATTTGCGCAATAGTACGAAAAAACTGTCGCAGGAAAATCCCTCGAACGGACTCTTCGACTCCCTCCAGTGTTTCCGCAAGGAGATCGAAGAAAGAGTGTTCGCCCGAAGGCTGCGGCTCAAGAGCATCGCCGGGCTGAGGCATCTATAGATTCCGTAATGGAATTGTCGTTCCTGTAAAACCAGGAATACCCTGCGGGGCAACAAGGTACTAGCACGAGACAGTCCAATCAAGTGCTTCTGCCCAAGGTATCAGCACGTTGGCAGATCTTTGTAATTGGGAGGCTTAGGTCGATAAAAACGGGTACGACTCCTGCTATAAGGGCACAAAAGTGACACACGGGTTAAATCCGTTTCACTTTTCGCCTACAAACCTGCCTCGAGGGCTTCCTGAGCAATGGAAGTAATTTAGCCTATGGGTTTCAGAAACTCGACGCCGACCAGGTAGACGTCCCCGGCCTCTTGCTGGCGGCGGACCTTTGCTTGGATCGGGGGCATACCAGCAGGTACTAGTGCTGAAGAGGTGATGGAAGGCGCGGGGATTGTGAGCGTGACGATATCGTTCACGGCCAACCGCCGCGGGCAAGTTATGAAGGCACCGATCCCACTAATATCTAGAGTCTTTGCAAGCTCAAGAAACTGCTCAGTTTGTGCATCCCTGCCGCGAACAAACAGAGGAATTTGCAGTCGGATACGTTGAAAACGCCTGCGCTCATCGTACAACGGCGACGCAGTGGAGCGCTGGTGCGCTGCAGTTTCTCGGATGGCCATCGGTACCCCAGTTTTAGTACTAACAACCGTGAATGGCAATTTGAGGGCAAGTCCTGTCAACAATTGATCGAGAGATAAGACCTTTGTTCACTTTGGTATATAGCGTGGCCCAGGAGACACGCAACACTGACGGCCAGTCATTAGTGTATATTAACTCCCTATTATTTCCGACATTGTGCAAAGCGGGACGCATTTACCATTGACACCAATCGGTGGCTTTGCGAGCATTGCCTTCCCGAGCTCATCTCTAAGTGCGTTCATTTAGCTCGGGATTTGTGTCCTTATCGCTGAGCCAGCCCAGTCAGGAGTTGCGATTGCCAAATACTGCCTCAGTCGAGCAGCAGGCCAACAACCAACACGTATTCCAGTTGGTTGCGAGCCTCCTCGATGCCTTCGACCGTCCGCTGATCGTCAGTGATAGGCAGGGGAAGGTTTTATTCACGAACTTCCACGCTCAGGATCTTATCAATAGGAAGGGTCTTGGGCAAAAAGCAAGTGTGGACCTGTTTACCGACGTCCTCGGCACGGACCGCAAAGAGGTGCTGAAGCAACTGGAGAGTGGAGAACAGGAACTGACTATAGCGATTGATTGGTCTCCGGGGAATACTAGCGCGCGAATCCGTTGGCTGCCTGAACCAGACTGGCTGGTTGTTTACTTGGAGGCTGCAACTCCAGAAACTCCCGCCGACGAAGCGCAAATGCGTCAGACTGTTCAGGAGCTGATTCAGGAGCGGGAGATCACTTACCGCAACCTGCTGGCAGCGTATCTTCGATTGCAGGAAGTGAACAGACAGAAGACCGTATTTTTGGCGTCGGCCGCGCACGAGTTGAAGACCCCGCTGGCGGTGATGAAGGGCTATTACGATCTGCTGTTGACGGAATCGCTGGGAAAGCTTGAAGATCGTCAGCGCGAAATTTTGCTGGAGTCGAAAGAGAGCTGTGACCGGCTTGTTCGCCTGGTCTCGATGTTCCTGAATTATTCGGCGCTGGAAAGCGGTAAACTCGTGCTGCAGCTCCGCGAAAATGATCTCCGGGATTGTATTCAGGATATAACCTGCCGCTGGCAGGATGCTTTCCAGAGAGTGAAGGTGCGGTTGGAGGTCAAAGTTCATCCGGAGCTAACGCCCTTCAAATTTGATTATCAAAAAGTGCAGCAGTGCATCGCGAACTTTATCGATAATGCGTTGAAGCATACGCCCACCGATGGCTGCGTTACCTTGGTGGCCGAGCCGCACTTTTGGGAACGTCGCGTATCTGAAGCAGCGCCTCGAGCGGACCGCAGGCAGGGTCGCGGCATTCGCCCCAATAGCGTGCTCGTCTCGGTTTCCGATACTGGCAGCGGAATAGCGGCGGAATTTCACCAGGAGATTTTTGAAGAATTTGTGCGTGTCGACCCATCTTCTTCAGGCATGGGTCTAGGCCTGGCGATCACCAAGCGGCTGATCCAGGCGCATCGCGGCAAAGTTTGGGTTGATAGTGTTGTCGGAAGCGGCAGCTCTTTTTCCTTTCTGCTTCCTATCAACGTCGAATAGCATCGGGTAGGGCACCGGAGCCATATGGATGGTTCCATAGGATAGAAGATGTCAGAGAAAGAAACGATTCTAGTAGTTGACGACGAACCAAGTATTCGAAAATATCTCCAAACGTTATTAGAAGTGGACGGGTTCGCCGTAGAAACGGTAACCAGCGGCAAGGAAGCCCTGGAAAAAATCGGAGCGGGCGAGCGTCCGGATTTTGTGATTCTGGACGTGTTGATGCCGGAGATGGATGGCCTCGAAACCCTGCGCCAATTGATGCAGGTAGACCGCACGCTCAACGTCATCATGTTGTCCTGCTCCAACGAAGTGACGACGGTAGTGGAAGCGATCCGCATCGGCGCCCTGGATTACCTTACCAAGCCATTCGAGAAGCCCGAACTCGACGCAGCCTTCTTGAAGTGCCGTCAGAAACAGCAGCTCCGCTCCGAAAACAAATCTCTGCGCGAATATTGCGAAGCGCTCACCGAAGATCTCTCGTTTCTCGCGGCCAGCCCGCAAATGCTCAAGATCCGCCAGCAGATCTTGCAGATCGCGCCTGTGGACGTTCCCATCTTCATCAGCGGTGAAAGCGGCGTCGGCAAAGAAGTAGTGGCTCGAATGATTCACCTGCGTTCGACGCGCAGAGTCCAGCCTTTTATCAAGGTGAACTGCGCTGCATTACCCGGCGAGCTGCTCGAATCAGAATTGTTTGGCTACGAGCAAGGCGCTTTTACCGGCGCGGTCCGCGCCAAGCCCGGCAAATTCGAAATGGCCAATAAAGGCACGATTTTCCTAGACGAAATCGCCGAAATGAGCCCGCATCTTCAGGCCAAATTGCTTCACGTTCTGCAGGATGGGCAGTTTTCTCGTCTAGGCGCGCGTGCGGTGGTGAATGTTGACGTTCGGGTGCTGGCAGCTACCAACGTGGATGTGAAGGATGCAATGCGCTCCGGCCGCTTCCGCGAAGACCTCTACTACCGCCTTAATGTTCTTTCAATTCACATTCCGCCGCTTCGCGAACGCACTAGCGAAATCCCGCTCCTGTTCCACCATTTCCTTGCAAAATACAGCGAAAAATATGGCAAACCCGCGCCTGATCCTTCAAAGCACCTGCTGGAAGCCGCTCTCCGCTATCCATGGCCGGGAAATCTTCGCGAACTCGAAAATTTTGTGAAGCGCTACGTGATTTTGGAAGATGACGAAGGCAGTTTCCGCGAGCTGCTGGAAATGACCGGGCAACAGCACCGCACGGCTCCGCGCGAGGAAACTCCCGCGCCGAAGGAACAAGGCCTGAAGGCGCTCGTTCGCGGCTTGAAAGACGAAGCGGAGATGGAAGCGATCGCCGATGCCCTGGAAAAAACAAATTGGTGTCGCAAAGACGCCGCGCGCATGCTCGGCATCAGTTACAAAGCGCTGCTCTATAAGATGCGGCAATTCAATTTGGATTCCGGACGCGGCGCGCGTTCTGCGGCCGCAAAAGCAGCGCGAGATGCTGCGGCAAAAGAAGCTGAGGCGAAACAAGCCGCGGCGAAAGAATCGGTGCCTGCGATTCGCGGTTCGTAACCAACCTATGAATTCCTAAATAGTGATCGAGTCCCGCCGCAAGCACGATACGTTGCTGTACGCCGCCAAACCGTGCTTCACGTGCTTAGCTTTGTAACATAGCCGCAAATTGCAATTTCGTACTAGTCCTTCGGCTGTTGCAAAGAGTTGCATATCTAGAGCACATTCAGCGAAATAGCACTACCTTTCTGTCCTTGGCTTGGTCTAGTATTCGTCTCGAAATGGGGCACCTGCGAATCCATCCGCGGGTGATTCGAGTTCTAGGCTCCCAGCCCACTACTCGATTGAACGATGTGTTCAAAGGCCTTGCCGACAGCTTAAGAATGCGCCGCAGCACGGATGCCGGAAATTGGCGTTCGCGATTGAGGGGCGAATGCGCTGCCGCAAGGTCGCTAGCCTTTGGAAGAGCGATTGCTACTCTTATTCTCGGGGACGTGTTGCATTTCAATCTTGTTTCGGAGGAGCAGTGGGGATGACGGAGCGTCGCATGGCACGCCGGTATGATCTGTCGCTACCGGTAAACGTCCGCCTGCCGATTAATCGAGAACCCGCAACGCACAACGGTCAGACACGGGACATCTCGACGCGCGGCGTTTACTTTACAATGCAGAAAGACCTTGTTCCTGGCACCGAGGTCGATTTCACACTCACGCTGCCGGCAGAGATTACTCGCGGAACAGAAGTCTTCGTGCGCGCGCACGGCCGTGTGGTCCGCGTGGACAAGCAGGAAGATGAAGCGCCTGAAACTATCGGAGTAGCTGCGGTGATTGAGCGCTACGATATTATTCGCGGGGAGGCCTCTCAGATTTAGCTCCTGCGCCTCCGGAGTTTTTACTCAAAGTCCGAGGTTCAATCATTCGATTTTTCAGCCACCGTCCCTGGTCGCGCAATTCGGTTGCATTTTGCGCCATACTCGTCCTACCATGCCCGCACGTACTAAGTAGGAGATTCCGATGAGAGTTTCCGACCTGATTTCTTCGCGCCGGGAAGTTTATTCCATACCCGAAGACACAACCGTACACGACGCCGCGCGCTATCTCCGCGACAAACAAGTGCGCTCCGTCGGCGTATGTGACGAGCAAGGAAGCCTGGTCGGGGTCGTTTCGCAGAGCGACGTTTCCGATAAGGTTGCCGCCGAAAACAAATGCCCCGCCTGGTTGCGCGTTTCAGAAATCATGACGCGGCAATTGGTGAGCGCGACCTTGGACACATCGCTCGAAGATTGTCTGCGGCTCATGGAACAGCACGGCATCTACCACCTCGTAGTGTTCGATTCAGCGAAAGGCTATCGCGGCATGATTTCGGTAACAGACTTGTTACAGCTGTTCGCGTCCGACCAAAAAGCGCGGGCGGATATGTTGGAAGCCTTGATCTTCCCTCAGCGCTAGCCTTGCTAGTGCTGCTTCCGCCGCGATTGTCTCGTAGTGAGACGGCCCTGGTATGAACCAGCCGGCGCTCCAGAACAAACCGATAAACAATGACTGTGCAGGAGCGCCCCCAGCTTAGCAAGATTGCAGCTGACAAGCTGCAATGAAGTCAGGGAATGGCAATTCCCTAAAGTGCTTAGGATTTTCTAACTTAGGTACCACTTTCCACCCTCAGAACCAGCTTCTAGTACTAGTAAATTGTTGTGCACACGGTTCTATCTGTATGACGAAGAAAGTTATTACACCAATTGTGGCACAAAAAGTTCAAGGCCTGGGTGACTGGTTGTCTGCCCCAATTTGGTGGTCCAGGTGCAATACCGCCGACAGGCGCTTCAAGGCCTCACTCCGATACCTGGGAAAAAAATGGCATCCGCTGAACCAAGACTCGCGTCTTCATCGGTTACGGCCGAAATGCCGCCGCAGAATGTGTACTTCGGGCCCTCGGATGCGATGCAGGTGGTCCGCCAGCGCGTCGAACGCGCCGCGGGTCTCAACGTCCCTATCTTAGTCTTAGGCGAGAGCGGCACGGGCAAGGAAGTGCTGGCTCGCTTCATTCACGAACGGTCGCCGTGGAACCAGGGTCCATTCGTGAAGGTAAACTGTCCCGCGATTCCGGGAACCCTTATCGAAAGCGAATTGTTTGGATTTCAGAAGGGCGCCTTCACCGGAGCGCACGCGGCTAAGCCGGGTCGCATGGAAATGGCGCTGGGCGGCACGTTGTTTCTGGACGAAATAGCCGAGCTGGATTCCAGCCTGCAAGCGAAATTGCTTCACGTTCTCCAGGATGGTCACTTCACCCGAATTGGCGATCACGAAGAAAGGCGCATGGACGCGCGCGTGATCTGCGCGACTAATCGCCTGCTGCATCGCGAGATTGCCAGGGGCGGATTTCGCGCCGATCTTTTCTATCGCATCAATGTAATCACGATTACCTTGCCATCGCTACGCGATCGCCGCGACGACATTCCCTATCTCGTCGAATATCTCCGCACCCAATTCAATCGCCGGTTTCAGAAGGACGCCCCGCCGGTTTCTCGGGAAGCGCTTCACCTGCTACAACAGAGCGACTGGCCAGGCAATATTCGCGAACTCGAGAATTGCATGGCGCGTTATGTGATTCTGGGCTCGGAAGAAGCGTTCCATTTGGATCGCGACCGCTCCGCGGACCGAAAGCCGGCCCCCTTTTCCTATGAACTGAACGAAGAAGGGAATATTCCGCTGAAGCGTATTGCCCAGCAGGTCACGCGTCGTATGGAACACGATGTAATTTTGAAGGTCCTGCAGGCCAACCACTGGAATCGTCGCAAAACAGCGGAGATCCTGAAAATCAGCTATCGCGCGCTGCTCTATAAAGTCCGCCAGGCCGGCCTGCCCGCGAAGCGGCCAAGGCGTGATGCCGGCCCGTCAGGTGAAGCCGCTCTCCCGGACACCGTTTACAGCGAATAGAATTGCCAGACGAAAAAGCCCAGAACGCCGTAACGCTGTAAAAGCCATTCCAGCAGTACTCGGCTGTTTTTGCCGCCGCCGTCGCATGTCCCTTTGAGTTAACAGTAGACCCGTATCTGGTATGAAATCTTCTCGCCTATGTGTCTTGCCCCCACAAGTCAATTCCGCTAGCCTTAACTTCTATGGTAAAGGCAGCCGCGACTAACTCAAAACTGAAGGTCTGCCTGCTTTCGCCCCATCCGATGGTTCTAGAGGAGTTCCGGCGTCTTTTGGTCGCGGATTCGACCTTTCAACTGGTTTGCCGTCAATTGGAATCGATGCTGGCTCCGGACCTGCGTAACCTCGAAGTCCCGCGCGCCTCGGTCTATGTGATCGATGCCCATGCGGCGCGCCAGGCGACAGGAGCCTTGCTCGGCAACATTCTTGACCATAACGCCGCAGCCAGGCTTTTGGTGGTCGGTGATAACCTCAACGAAGCCGATAGCTACACGCTGCTGCGTCAAGGTGTAAAAGGAATCCTAAATTATAAAGAGGCTCGCGAACAGCTCCCCCGCGCCCTGCCGCTGGTAGCATCCGGCGGATTCTGGGTACCGCGTGAGGTCCTTTCGCGCTTCGTCGATTCAATTCTGAGCACGACTCAGGGACGCCGTCTGCGCAGCGATTCGCCGACCGAGCTAAGCCGCCGCGAACAAGAAGTTCTAAGCGGTCTGCTTGAGAATTTGGCGAATAAAGAAGTCGCCGACCGCCTGCATATTTCAGAACGCACCGTAAAATTCCACGTCTCCAACCTGCTAGCCAAATTCGGCGTACGCCGCCGCGCCGATCTAATCCTGCTGTGTTACCAGCGTCGCGGCAACCCAACCTAAATCGAAGCTCCAAGCACCCTCGCAGCAGGCGCTCCCGCCAACTGGTTTCAGCCTTGACTGCTATAATAAAGCGCAGCGCAGAGTTTATTTGAAATTGGAGCGGCGGCCTCCAGGCTGGCAGCTTTTTTAGGCCCAGGCACGTTGATTTCTAGCGCTGAGCCTGGGCCCACCTGCTTTCGCGCTAAGCCGCTCGGTGTTGCAAGGTCTACGCTCGTCCAATGGTCACCTTTTACATTGAAAATTTCGGCTGTCGCGCCACAGACGCAGACGCATCCGCGCTGCGACAAGCGATACTTGCCAGCGGGTTGAGCGTGCTCGACCAGCATGCTGGTGCTGACGTGGTGGTGTTAAACACCTGCACGGTTACAGCCGCAGCCGATTCGCAAGCGCGCCAGGCCATTCGCAAAATCCATCGCACCAACCCGTCCGCGCGTATCGTCGTGACTGGCTGCTACGCACAACGCGCCCCGGAAGAACTAGCGGCTTTGGAAGGCGTGTCCCTGGTTGTCGGTAATTCACATCAAACGGAAATTCCGCAGCTCGTTCGTGAAGCATTTATGTCGGACGCGCCGGCCCCACAAGCTATCGCTTCGAACAGATTCGAGGATGAATCCGCAAAGGACTTCATTCCGCTCGTCCGGCTGAATGACGAAGCGATGTCGCTAGCCCGTGGGCCAGCGAAAATTCTCACTGGCGATATTTTTGCGCAGACCTCACTGGCGATCGCACTTGCTGAAAACGCAGGTGGCATAGCAGGAGACCGCACGCGGCCGATTCTGAAGATTCAGGATGGCTGCAACAACCGCTGTTCTTACTGCGTGATTCCGTTCGTGAGAGGCCGAAGCCGAAGCCTTCCGCCGCATATCGTCGTCGACAAAGTAAAAAAATTAGTCGCAGCCGGCGCAAGAGAAATCGTCCTCAGTGGCATCAATCTGGGATCGTACGGCCGCGATCTCGCGCCCCGGGTGGACCTGGCGAATACAACACAACAAATCCTGAATGAGACTGTCCTCGAACAGCTGCGCTTCAGCTCCATCGAGCCGCAGGACGTCACCCGAGATTTCATAGCGCTGGTTGCAGCGTCGCCGCGCATCGCGCGGCACTTTCACGTCCCACTGCAGTCGGGCTCAGACCGCATCCTGCGCGCGATGCATCGCTGGTATCGCGCGACGCACTACGCGGAACGCATTCAGCTGATTCGCGACGTCCTCCCTGACGCCGGAATCGGCGCAGACGTGATTGCCGGTTTCCCCGGAGAAACGAATGACGATTTCCGGAGTACCGTTGAATTTATCGAGCGCCTGCCGTTCACCTATCTGCATGTCTTTGCATTTTCCGCGCGCCCGGGCACAAAGGCCGCCGATCTCGGCGAGCCGGTGCGGCCTGAAATCATTCGCCAACGCACTGGCGCATTGCGCGCTCTCAGCCTGCAAAAATCGGCAGCATTCCGCGATGTTCATGCCGGGCGAAGTCTGCGCGCGCTGACCCTAAAACGCGGCGGAGACACGTGGACAGAAGCGCTGACCGGCAATTATTTGAAGGTACGCATAGCGGGTCGCCACTCCGCGAATCTCTGGTACCAGGCGACCGTACAGCCAGAAGAGGCACAGGTTTATGCAGGCGAACCGTGTGGCAGCGGAGAACCCGCCGCAATGACGTCGGAGATTGTCGCTTAATTCTCAAAAATCACTTCAGCAAGCGCGAGATTCCCGCTATGCGTAATGCTCAGCGAGATATTCTTCACCCCGAGCCGTTCGGCAAATCGCGCGGCCGTGCCTTCCAGGTGCAACGTCGGCTTTCCGCCCGGTTCGCGCACCACTTCAATATCGCGCCAGCGGATCCCGAGCCTCCAGCCAGTTCCGAGCGCCTTCATCGCCGCTTCCTTCGCCGCGAACCGCCCAGCGTAGCGCTCAAATTTATTGCGATAACTCTCGCAGTAAGCAGCTTCGCGCGATGTGTACAAGCGTTCGATGATGGCGGCGCCATGGCGCGTGAGCGCCGCCTCAATCCGATCGATTTCCGCAATATCCAGCCCTAGTCCGACGATCACAGTGCTCCTGCGTGCTCGTTCGCGAAACCCAAAATATTCCGGCGTTCACGCCGCCGCGCGATTATACCTATAATTGAGATGCGTCCTAGTTCGCGAAGCGTCCACCGGCACAAATGACAAATCGGGTCACCAAAACAGAATCACTGCCGCGGCCGCGAAAAGCGCCCCGAAAATCCGAAAAGCCCGACGCAGAGTGGATTTTGCGGCGCTGCAATGGATTACAAATCCTCGAAGCATCCCTGCTCGGAGAGATTGACTGGCTGACGCACGGCTTCAGCACCCGGCCGGGCGGCGCAAGTGAACTTGAAATAAAGCGCAACGGCCGCGCCACCAAAGAAAGTGTCTTGAATCTCGGTTTTACCGACTGGGACACGCGCGAGCACGTTATCAAGAATCGACAGAAATTCCAGACAGGACTCGGCGCAACAAAAATGCGCGTAGTGGGCTTGCGTCAGATCCACTCCGATGTCGTTTATACCGTCGGCGCTGCGGATGTGCAGCAGGGGATGCAAGCGCCGCAAGGCGATGCGCTGATTACTCGCAAACGAGGTGTTCTGCTGGTCGTGCAGGCTGCGGATTGCTTGCCAATTCTGCTCGCGGACATAAAACAACCCGCCATAGCCGCAATCCATTCCGGCTGGCGCGGCACAGCGCAACGTATCACGGAAAAAACTCTCGGGCGGATGCAAATGGAATTCGGCACGCGGCCGCAAGACGTAGTCGCCGCGATTGGCCCAGGCATTGGCCAGTGCTGCTACGAAGTAGGCCACGAAGTAGTAAAAGAATTCGCCGCGAAATTTCCGTACGCGCGCGATTGGTTTGCAGGCCCGTTCGACAGGCTGGAAAAGGGTGACAACGATTCCAACTGGCTGCCGTGGCTGACAATGCGCCCCCCGGGACACGCCCCGCCGCCCCCAAGAGTTAAGCTGGATCTAGTGGCAGCGAACCGCGTGATTTTGGCAAGCGCGGGCGTCGCGTCAGAAAAAATCCTGTCTTCGGATTTGTGCACAGCCTGCCGCAGCGATCTCTTCTTCAGTTACCGCCGCGAACGCAGCACCGGCCGTATGATGGCCGCAATCGGCATCCGCTAAATCGTAGCGCCAATGTCTGGCCGGCTCATTGCATCCGCTTGCTCCTGTAACGCAATTCACGACCGGGGATTTGTAGCGGCGGACGCTCGATGGTCTTCGGCTTATGCAATGGAGCGCGGCGTGATGCATAGCGACGGCGATGGTTTCCTAAGAGCGGGTCTCAGACCCGCCCGGCCCAAAACAAAATCGTCAAAACCTCAAATTGCCGGAGAGATCTGCGCCAGACTCCCGCTGCCATGCGCACTCCCGGATTCAATCAACGCAAGCTGTCCGCAAGCAGCCATCACATCCTGCCCGCGCGAATACCGCACAAGGGCGCGCACATTCCTCTCGGTCAGAATCGTGCGAAACTCCTCGATGTGCGCGGCATCCGGCGGCTTGTAAGGCAATTCCCCAGGATTCCAAGGAATCAGATTCACCTTCGCGCGCAAATTCCCAAGCAACCTTGCCACGCGCCGCGCATCCTCAGGCGTATCGTTAAATCCCCGGAGCAGAACATATTCGAATGTCAGGTGCTCCCAAGGTCTCAAAGGATATCGCGCGCATGCGTCGAGCAATTTCTCAATCGGATACTTGCGATTGATCGGCATGATTTTATCGCGCTGCTCATCCGAAGATGCATTCAACGAAATAGCCAGCTTGGGACGCACTTTCTCCTGCGCAAGCCGCTCGATTCCCGGAACGATTCCGCTGGTCGAAAGCGTCGTATGCTTGGGCGTAACAGCCATTCCGTTCGGATCGAGAAGGATCCGCAGCGCAGACAGCACCGCCTCATAATTTAACAAAGGCTCGCCCTGACCCATCAACACAATGTTAGTCTGCGGCTTGAGCACGGCACGATTGTCTTCCAGAGCGACAAGCACTTGCCCGACGATTTCTCCCGCCGTCAACTGGCGAATCAGACCAAGCGTCGCAGTAAGACAAAAGTGGCAATCCACAGCGCAACCCGCTTGCGTAGAAATGCAAATCGTCTGGCGGTTTTCTTCTGGCATGAACACGGTTTCGATGGTAGTTGCGCTCACCGTCTTCGCGCTGGACTCCGGCGCAGCCGCAGACAGCTCCAACAGGTAACGTACCGTCCCGTCAGACGAATGGAATCGCCGCAAAACGCACGGTAGAACAATCGAGCTTTTGGTTGCCAGTCGCTCGCGCAAAGCCGCCGGCAAATTGGTCATTGCCGCCAGATCAAATCGTCTCTCCGCGTACAGCGCGTGGTAAATTTGCGCCCCGCGATAGGCAGGCTCGCCGAGCGACTGCAGCAAAGCGCGAAGTTCCTCCACGGACTGTCCAAGAAGATTCACAGGGGCAGCGGGATCACGTGATGCGCTCTGAAAATGCATGTTGCCACCATAATAACATGCACTCGCCATCATGATTTCCCGCTGCCAGCACGGCCGCGCAGCGATATAATGGGCGTTCCAACGATCGGCAAACGCGAAATGGCAGCTAGGAGGCAGGTTAATGGCAACTCGAACGCCGCTAGACAATAAAACCCCAATGGAATTGATGGGCATCGATGAATGGGTCAAGCAGCTTTGCGCTATTCCGGAAAAGGAGTTCACCATCCAGCGAGTTTTTGACTTCACCGCCCGCAAAGCCATCGATCCGCAGACGCTGTCACCCTATCTTTATTACGCAAAGAGCCATTACACGCGCAATCTGATCCACAAGTGCGAACTTTTCGAAGTCCTCGCGATCTGCTGGGACATCGGGCAGGTCAGCCGCATTCACAACCATCGCGACCAGAACTGCTGGATGGTCACGCCCATCGGACGCCTGCGCGTCCAGAATTTCCAGGTCGAAAGCCGCGATCCGTTGCACGGCAGGTGCAAATTAATCTCGTCAGAAGCCTATGAGATGGACGCGACGCATCCCGCAGTCGTACAGCCCGAGGAGCCGGTGCATCAAGTTTTGAATTTGGCGCAATTCAATCAGCGAGCCACCAGCGTCCATATCTACTCCTATCCTTATTCCACCTGCGAAGTGTATTCGCTGGACAAAGGCGCCTACGCCGATGTCCCTCTGCATTACTCCAGCGAGTACGGAAAGCTTGATCCCAACGAAAAATTGATGTAATTCAGTGCTCGCCAGTCTGGCAAACCCGCAATAGAACTTTTCACTTCGTCTATATGACTTTTAGCGCCGCACCATGCCACAATACCAACATACATGACTGACACGAATCCCAAGGTGCGTCAGGATGTGCTTCCCAACGGCCTGGTCGTGATCACCGAGCCCATGGATCACGTCCATTCCGTCTCTGTGGGAATTTGGCTGCGTACCGGTTCGCGCTGCGAACCTCCGGACATCAACGGTATTTCGCATTTCATCGAACACATGGTCTTCAAGGGAACCAACCGGCGCACGGCGGAAGACATCGCACGCGAAGTGGACAGCGTCGGAGGAATGCTGGACGCGTTCACATCGAAAGAAATGGTTTGCTTCAACACGCGCGTCCTCGACGAGCATCTGCCCAAAGCTTTCGATGTGCTAGCCGACATGGTCCTCGACCCAAAATTCGCGGATGATGAAATCGATCGCGAAAAATCGGTGATTCTCGAAGAAATTCGCATGACCCAGGACAATCCCGAAGACCTGGTCCACGAACTTTTCACTCAGAATTTCTGGTCGCCGCACCCATTGGGCAAACCTATCCTGGGCACGCCCGAAACTGTCTCTGCATTCACGCAAGATACGTTGCGCGAGTGGTTCACTCACAAATACGCGCCCAATAATATAGTGATCACTGCCGCGGGACATCTGACGCATGAGCAACTGCTGGACCTGGTAACGGAGCGGTTCTTAAAGCTGGCATCCGCGAACGGCCAGGTTTCCGAACCAAAGCCACAGCCCGCACCGCACGTCACACTGCGCACGAAACACGAACTCGAACAGGTTCACATTTGCATGGGCGTTCCGGCGCTGCCGATGACCGATCGCCGCCGCTTCGCCGTCGCGGTCCTCAACAATGTTCTCGGCGGCGGCATGTCTTCGCGGCTGTTTCAGAATATTCGCGAGCGCCAGGGCCTTGCCTACGCGATTTTCAGCGAGCTGAATTCCTATCGCGATGCCGGCGCGCTTTCCGTTTACGCCGGCACTTCGCTTGACAATGCATCGCAGCTGGTACGCTCAGTGCTCGATGAATTCCGCCGACTGCGCGACGAGCCGCTTACGACCGACGAATTGCGCCGCGCCAAGGATCATCTGAAAGGTGCAACCCTGCTTTCACTCGAAGGAAGCGGCCAGCGCATGAACAGCCTGGCGCGTTACCACATGTACTTCAACCGCCATTTCACCGCGCAGGATTTGATCGCGCTGCTCGAAAGCGTCACAGTCGATGACGTTCAACAGCTCGCCCGCGAATTTTTCCAGGACGGTGGCATAGCAGCCTCGGTGGTAGGTAATCTCAACGGCTTCGACCTCACTCGCGCACAGCTGGCAATCTGAAGACTCGTGATTCTCTCCGATGTATAAATTGACGCGTGCTTTCCGTTGCTCTAGCATTCCTGGGCAATGAAGCGAGAGCACTAGATTTCCGTCTCATGGTGGAGAAGCGCGGGCCTGAGTTGGCCCAGCCGTCCGGCAGAACGGAATGATTTCGAGCCTGTAATCGTCGCGATTCACGAAACCACATTTTTATCCACCTGGAAAATCTCGTGGTGCGTTTTGAGATAGCGACGCATGACGCTATTTCGACAGAAGACGTTGCTACTTTGTTGAAGCTTTGTGAGAAATGTCGCAGGGACACGCTTTATTCTAGCCGACGTTCAAGGCGCGTCTTCCGGTCAAGATCGGACGCAATGTGTTTGCGAATCAGCTGAGCGCGCAGTGGATAGAAGACTGCGCGCGTTTCAAAAGTATTACGTCAACGCTTCTTCCTTCCCCGTGCGCTCGCAAACGACCACCAAGTTAACCGAGCGCTACTCATCGACTGCCTCGGCAACTGGATTGCAACTCACTGAGAAGTTAGGTTTAGAGGGGTTAATGACCCTGTTGCACGTGCTGGAAAAGGTCCCTCGTCCGTCCAAGCTGAAAGAGGGGGTTGCTGTCGCCACCGAGCAACTCGAAAACCTGATTCCTCCCGAGAGGCGCAAGACCCTCAAGATTAAGTCGGCGGTGCGGATCGGGAAACCATATCGCGAAATCATTCAACTCGCCCAGGAAGCGCAAACCGACCTGGTGAGTATGGGAGTGCGCGGCCGTGGTGCCTTGGATCTGGCGGTATTTGGTTCGACAACCTATCGGGTGATGCAGTTGGGACCCTGCCCCGTTCTCACCACCCACGTTTGAGTGTCAGGCATCATTCATATCCGTGTATTTCAAACGGCCGTGCGGCCGCATCCACTGCGAGTAATGCTCCATAAAATGAAACTAGAGCGGTCCGTGGCTGCTCAAAGCCAGTGTTTAAGACTCCGCAGTGAAGCGTCCGACGCCCGTTGAGGATATTCGCAACACCTTGCGGCCGGGGACGTTCTCAGGGGTGTTAGCTCCCACCGGCAGACCTCAGACCAAATTACTGCCGCAGACGATTGAAAAAAGCGGTTAGGCCTGCCCATCGTCGCGCTGGAATGACGTGCAGCGGTTAGACTCTCGCGACTTCGTGTTGACGCCAGCGTGGCACTTTGCCATCATCCTTTGCGGTCGTGCGCAATGCGACGGCACTGCGGGGAAGCGCATCTCGTTTCGTGTATCCATTCTGGCGTCGGGCAGCACGGGCAATTGCACGTTGCTCGAATCGGGGTGCACCACTCTCCTGATTGACGCCGGCCTCGGCACAAAAAGAAATGTTGCGGCGCTTCGAAACTCTCGGCCGCGCGCGCCCCGAAAACGTTGACGGCATCCTGGTCACCCACGAACACAGCGATCACTCGAACGGTCTCGCGCAACTGGCGCGCGATTGGAAATGCCCGGCCTACCTGACCGAGCCGACGCACCGCGAAATCCGCAAGATGTACGAGCGACGGCCCGAAAACCAAAATCGAGCGCGTCGTCAATACATCCGCCCCGGAATCAAGTTCGTAATCGGCGATATCGAAATCACCGCGTTCACCATTCCGCATGATGCCGCCGACCCGGTCGGCTACGCCTTTTGCGCCAACGGCAAAAAAGTCGCCATCGTCACCGACCTCGGCTACATGCCGGAGCTGGTGAAGCATCACCTGCGCGAAGCCGATTTCCTGATCCTGGAATCGAATCACGATCTGGAAATGCTGAAGGTCGGCCCGTACCCCTGGTACATCAAGCAGCGCGTCATGAGCCGCACCGGCCATCTTTCGAACACGATCGTCAGCGAATTTCTGGCGGATTCAGAAGTTTTCGACGGACGCGCGCGCCACTGGTCCTCGCGCACGTTTCCGAGCAGAACAACACTCCCGACGTCGCGCGCATCTGCGCCGAAGAAGCCCTCGGCCGCCGCCCCGGCGAATTCGCCTTTCGCGGCACGCTGCACGTCGCTTCGCAACGCATCCCTCTCGGCCCGTTCGACCTGTAATCCTAGTCTTTGCTGCGGTTCGCCGCCTAGCGCGATTCTTCGCGTTTCGCCAAACTGCTGTAGAACAAATCGTGCACCACGCGCGTTCGTCCCGTCTCCAGGTCCGCGTCGCGCACGATCGCCAGCCGCGCGTCGAACAAGCTCTCGGCATTCATCGCCACTCCCGGCGCCACTTCGATCTGCACCAGGTCCGGGCCGCGATGCCCTTCGCCTGGCGGCTTCGCCGCAAGCCGCTGCACTGATAACACAAGCCCGATTTATTGATCAGCGCGCAAAGGCCGTCGTAATCCCCAATCATCTTTGCGCGCGCCGCCGAAAGCCGGTGCCGGAACACCGGCTCGGAAACGCTCCAGAATCGCCGCCGCTTCCGTCCTCGTAAATCCCAGAACTTCCTTCAGCATCAACGCGGCCTGCTCTTCCGGCGGCAACGTCCGCGCAATGCACGAAAAGCAAAACGCGATGTGTTCGCGAATCTCGAAGCTGAATCCGGGCTGCCGCATCATACTCCTCAGACCCTTCAACTTGCTGCGGATCAGCCGTGCGCTTCTCGTCTCGCCGATCAATTGCGCTTCCACGCGCCAGCGCTTCTTCGCCCGCAAATGATCCAGACACACATGCGTCGCGATGCCGAAGAGCCAGCTCTTGAATCGCGCTTCGCCGCGATACGTTCGTATGCCTTCCAGCACGCGCACCAGCACGTCCTGCAACAAGTCTTCAGCGTCCTGCCGCAGCGTCACCATCCGGTAGATGTAGCCGAAAAGCGGTTTGCGCCACGGCTCCACCAGCGACCCGAACGCGACACTGTCTCCTTGCTGCGCTTTTTCCACCAGCTGCACTTCTTCCTGCAGCGCGATTTCCGGCAGCGGATGCACGCCATCGCTTCATCTCCTAAGAAGTGATCGAGCCGCGCCAGTTTACAACGAGAAGCAAAACCGGCGCGGCTCTACTTGCCGAACGAGAAAGGAATGAGCCACAACCACAACGGAGCTAGGACTGCATCAGCGGCTGCGCCAGCTGCAGCCGGTTGCCCGAAGGATCGCGAAACGTCGTCAGTCTCACGATGCCCGGAATTTCCTCGATCTTGCCTTCGAACTTGCACCCCAGCCGTCTCCAGGCGCTTGCGTTCGTGCTCGATGTCTCCCACCTGCAGCACGACCGTTGCGCCCGGCTCTTTGCCGGCATGCGGATTCACGGCGACGCCGATGCTCTCTTCGCCCTCGGCGCCCGCGAATTCCGCCCACTGCTGCGCTTCGAACGTTTTCTTCAGCCCGAGCACTTGGCCGTAGAACTTCTTTGCGCCTTCGAAATCGTTCACGCTGAACCAGGAAACTTTCACTTTCATCGTTTTGCTCCTTGTATTGAATTTGCCCTGCTTTGAATTAAGTCGTTCAACCCCTGCATTTCCGCCAAACTCATGAAAATGAGTCATTTGTTGCGAAATGGAAGCCAAGACGCTAGCAGTCCGTCAGGCGCGCGAGAGGGAAGATGCGTCGCATGCATTTCTGACTCTCTGCGATAGCGGAACCGGAAAGGCGTGCGCTCATACCGCCTTCGCACTCAGGCCGCCAACCGAGCGCCTCGCGCTTTGTATCTCGCGCTTCTCGCCTGCCTCACGCTTCGCTCCTCTGTGTGAATTCGGGTATGATGGCTAGGGAATTTCCCCGCCGTTGTTGGAATCGGTTGTCGTCGGTTGGAATCCATGTGGTTTTTAGCGCGCTGCCACTTTCCATGAAGTGCGCGGAAGCCGAGGGAGCTGGGCTTGATTGCACGTTACACGCGCCCGGAAATGGGCCGCGTCTGGAGCGAAGAAAATCGCTTTCAGAAGTGGCTCGAAGTCGAGCTGGCCGCGGCGAAACACTCGCTGAAGCTGGCGTTGTGCCGCGCGAAGCCGCCGCGACAACTGCGCGCAGCGCGCGCGCGTGGATGTCGCGCGCATCAACGAAATCGAAGCCAAAGTCCGCCACGACGTGATCGCCTTCACGATCGCGGTGCAGGAATCGGTTGGCGATCCCGAAGCGGCGCGCTGGCTGCATTACGGCCTCACCTCCAATGATGTGGTGGACACCGCGCAGGCGCTGCTGATCCGCGAAGCCTCGCATCTGATCGAGAAAAAAATCGAAGCGCTCGGCGAAGTCCTCGAGCGCCGCGCCTGGGAATTCAAGGACACGCCGGAAATCGGCCGCACGCACGGAATTCACGCCGAGCCCATCACCTTCGGCCTGAAGATTGCCAACTGGTACGCGGAAAATCGCCGCGATCTCGCGCGCTTCCAGGTCGCCGCACAGCAAATCGCAGTCGGCAAAATTTCCGGCGCGGTGGGCACCTGCACGCATCTTGGTCCGGAAGTCGAACGAAAATCTGCCAGCGTCTGGGACTCGCGACTGCGCCCATCACTTCGCAGGTGATCGAACGCGATCGTCACGCGCAATATCTCACGACGCTCGCGATCGTGGCCGCATCGCTGGAACGCATCGCGCAGGAAATTCGCCATCTGCAGCGCACCGAAGTGCGAGAAGTCGAAGAGCCCTTCGGCGGCGAACAGCGCGGCAGTTCGGCGATGCCGCACAAACGCAATCCCAGTCGCGAGCGAACAGATTTGCGGCCTCGCGCGCGTAGTGCGCTCGAATTCTCTGGCGGCGCTGGAAAATGTCGCGCTCTGGCACGAGCGCGACATCTCCCACAGCTCGGTCGAACGCGTGATCCTGCCGGACTCGACGATTCTGGTGGACTACATGCTGCATCGCACCACGGAAATCGTCGCCAACATGAAAGTGTTCCCCGAACGCATGTTGCGCAACCTGAACGCCACGCAAGGGCTGGTGTTTTCCGGGCAGCTGCTGCAGGATTTGGTCGAACATGGCGCGCCGCGCGAAGAGGCTTACAAATGGGTTCAGGCGCATGCGATGGCTGCGTGGGAATCGGAATCGAGTTTCCGGGAACGGGTTGGCTCGGATTCGAATATCCGCAAGTACATGAATGACCAGTCGTTGAATCACGCGTTCGATTTGCAGCGGCAACTACGCGCTGTGGACGCGATTTTCCTGCGTGTTTTCGGCGCCAAATCCGCAGTCGCGGTTTGAAATCTTCGATCGGCGCGTCTGAGCGCACTTCCAGATTGTTTTTCTTGGCTGCTAACTGGGGCAGAGCGGCAGCGCCCCTACGAATGCAAGATCCAGTGCTCTCCTTTCAATTGTTAGCGAGATTTTTCACTGCGGATTTTTTGGGCGCAACCTGCTTTGGTGCAGCATCGTTCTCCGGGGCGGGCTTGGCATTTGGCGTGGCACCATTCGAGGTCGCCGGATCCGGCGTGGCAACGTCCGGGGCTGGCGTGGATGAGCCAAGTCTTACTTCCGAGGAGAACTTTTTGTAGTTGCTGTAATGGTCGATTAGGTTTGCTTTCATTTTCACGAAGACCAGGCGCGCGTTCGCGTGGATCTCGTCATAGCTTGGCAGCCAAACTTCGTTGTTCACCATCGTCTGCTCGAAGACAAACGTGGAGCCTTTGGAGACTGATCCCAGCAAGCCGCCGCCAACTTTGAAATTGTCGCCCATGCGCGCTTCCAGGCGCGCCACGTCGCGGACTTGCTCGTCCACCCAGACTACGCCTACCAATTTCTGCACCAGATTTTCCGCCAGGCTTTTTGGCTTGTAATCCGGGTTCGGCCCGAAATCGAAGACGATTACTTCCTGCCCGCGGAAGAGTTCGCGGCGCGGGTTAGTGAACCGTTCGGCGCGCAGGAAATCGGAGATTTGCGCTTCCTCGCGTTCTTCTTCTTTCTGCTGTTTCTTTGGATCGTTAGCCAGCTCGACCTGTTTTTTCCTGGCTTCGTCGAATTCCTTGTTGAAGCGCTGGTCTTCTTTCTTTTTTTCGTCGCCTTCGAGTGGCTTGCCGTCCTTGGCCTGGAGATGGCGAATTTCGTCCTCGCCCACGTAGAAGATGTCGTATTCCTTCACCGAATGCGGGGTGATGTCGCCATTCGACCTGCTTTTTCCCTCTTCCTCCACCAGATGACAGGTGTATTGCCTGACGATCTCGTCGTTGGTCTTCTGATTTTTCTGGATGTCGCGCAGGAGCTGCGCGATATCGGGCAACGGCCGGCTATCGAGGCGCGGAAAATCGAAGGTGGCATCGTTTACCGGCGAATTGATCTCAACACGAGTAACAGTAATCAGATAATCGCGATCCCCGCGCCGCAATTCAATCTTGCGCGGCTCCTGAATCCCCTTTACCGGCTGATAGTCGTCGTAATCATATTGTTCGGCAGGCGTCCCTGATGCGGTGGGTGACCCGGAGGGCAAAGCAGCAAGTGACGCTGCCGCGGCCGACGAGGCAGCCGCACGCGTCGGGGGTTGCGCCGGCGAATCCACAATCTCGCGGACGATCAAGTGAGTCTGCGCGTCGAAAAAAATGTCGCGTGCTATCCCCGGTGCGAAAGAGAATTGCAGATGATAGGCCGGGCGTCCGCGAACGGAGTCGGTCCCGATCAGTCGCGCGACGATTTCATCTTTTTTCGCGTTGAGCAACCGGGTATTCAGATAACGCGCCGTGAATTCCCATTGCACCGCGTCGGTTCCGGTAAGAGTGTGCGGGGCAGTGGAGAAGTCCTGTCCCCAGGCCGATTTGCCATTGTAGGCCGCAATCATGCGGCGCGGCTCGACAATGATTTCGGAATAAAGCTTGTTGGGCGCCTTGGTGATGAGCGAGTAGGAACCGAATTGCGGCGCGGAATCATCGCCAGTGGGCGAGACGACCTGCAAGCTTCCGGAAATCGCTACGGATTGAATTTTGCCAAGCGCCCCTGCGCCGCCTTCGGCCTGAATGTACTGATTGATGATTTTCTGGGGAGTTTGGGCGGAGCATGCGGTTGCGGCGGCGAACAGGAGAAGAAGTGCGGGCAGAGCTGCAAGCGAAAGGTGCTCAAAAATGCCGAATAGAATTTGCCGAAATGAACTCGTAAGTTCGGAATCAGGGAGCCGCCCCTCAGCGATTGCCGCGGTGAGAAACTTGAATTTAGGGTTGTAGGCGCCAAGCATATATGGAAGGTTCGACGAGAAGTGGGGGATAAAGTTACCGGATATCTTCGTGGCGGCTCTGGAGGCAAGCGGTCCAAAAGTTTTGGGTAGAATTTGGACCGGGAGTGTGAGTAGTTTATTCAAGGGATACACAGAGTTATAGCAACTTGAGGCTCTCCACCTATACCGCCGAGAGTGTAGGCAGATCAAACTTCGATTTGGATTGATCTCGCGCTCGTTCACCGATTGAGAACCTTGTGCTCTAGTCTGGAGCCGACGGTGGCGTGTTTGCGGGTGGATTCGCTGGCGTATCTGCTGGAGGCTGGTTCGTTGGCGGCGTGTCAGTTTGTTTTGTGAATTCGAAGGTGCAGGGGCGACCCAGAATGCCGGCGCCTTCGTTTCTTGTGCCTGTTCCCGTTCTTTCGGTGAATTGGGCTTTGATGTCGTAGCTGTAATTATTGCCCTTCATGGCGAAGACGCCGTGGGCGTTGTTGTGGGTTACTGTGCCTTTGGCTTGGAGTTTGGCACTGCCGTCGTCGGCGATTTTCCCGTCGATTACCAAGTAGCCGGGGCCGCCTTGTTCGCCGTGCTGCGCGTGGTACACGTTGTCCTTGACGGTGCTCGGGAATTGCCATTTGTAGGCTGCGGTTTCGCCGTGGGCTTCGCAGGCCAGACTTGTGGTCCAGTTGCCATCGTATTTTCCGCCGGCGATCAATGCCGCGGGGAAGAGCATGAGGGCGCAGACCGTTAGAGGCCGGACCGCTTTTCGTATTCCCATGATGGTCCTCCTTGGGTTGTGGCGAATGTCCGCATATTGCGGCCAGCGTTATTTTGGTGTCAATGGGCAGGCTTGGCGCTTCCTCAAAGCATTTTCTTCCGTGTCAGTGCGTCGAGTGCTGCATATCCGGATTGCTCGTTGTCAAAATAAAGGCAGATTGCGTTGAGTTTCATGGACGCCAAATATCCACAGAAACGTCAGCACGGCAGGCGCTGAGGACATCGTAACACGAGCCTTGCGATCTGCCTTCACTTGCGGCTTGTGGAAGGTCGAGCAGACGAGGACGTAGCGACTGATTTGAGAATGATGACACCTAGAGGTTAAACTACGGTTTTATATTGCGTGCTGGGCTGCTGAAATATTGGGGATGGAGCTTGATAACAGTCAGCGATGTGTCGTCGGTTTCGGCGCGTATCGCACCTCCGAGTCCACTCTCGGCGCGGGTCCCGCGGCGGCGTGTTTTTCTGCTTTCGCCTGCGAATGCTTCGGGGAATCGGGCGCGGGTGATTTTGGGTGATGCGGCGCGTACGGAATTGGCGAAGCGGATTCGCGGTGAGGGCGCGCCGCTGGGGGATATTTTTAGTTTTATCAGCGGGCTTTATTTTCGCGGGAAATTGGTTTACTCGCGTGTTTATGCTAATCCTCCTGAAGGCGTTTCGGGTGTTTTCGTTATTACTGCTGCCGGCGGGTTGGTTTCCCCTGACCGCGTTCTTACTTTGGATGAGTTGCGCGCGATTACTACTGGGAATGTTTGCGAGACTGAGGCTTCTTATCGCTCGCCTCTTGTGCGCAATGGGCGCGCGCTTTGCGAATGCCTCGGGAAGGATTGCGATGCTGTGCTTTTGGGGAGCGTCGCTACGCCGAAATATATCGAGCCACTTTTGAGTATTTTTGGCGAGCGCCTTTTGTTTCCTGCTGAATTTGTGGGGCGCGGGGATTTGAGCCGCGGAGGTTTGTTGTTGCGTTGCGCACGCGAGAAGGTTGAATTGAAATATGTTCCGGTGGCTGGGAGCGTGCGTAGTGGGGCGCGGCCTCCTAAATTGCCGAAGGTGAAGCGCGCGAAGTCTGATCCGGCAAGGTAGAATTTGGTTGGTGGCTGTAAAAAGTTTGGAGACGGGGGCCACCGCCATGTGGATTGGCCCACCCTGGCGCTGCCCGGTCCGGCTGTCGCAAATTTCTTTCGAGCCGTCATCTCTGAGCACAGCGAAGGCTCTGTCTTCGCATTCCGCAGCTTCAGCGCACCCGATAGGCCTAAGCCCGTCGGAAGTCTGTCCATGCGGCAGGGCCGCACTATATTTCCAATACAGTGACTCCGGACTTATAGGACGCGCTGGATGTAGCGCGCTTCGGAAGTGTCTACTTTGATTTTGTCGCCTGTGCCTACGAAGGGCGGGACGTTCACTACCAGACCCGTTTCTAGTTTCGCCGGTTTCATTACTGAGCTGGCTGTTGCCTTCTGGATGGTTTGCTCGGTTTCTACTACTGTCAGGTCGACTGTGTCCGGTAGAAGCACGCCTATTGGTTTGTCGTCGTAGTATTCGATTTTTACCGGGAGATTCGGGATCAGGTAATCGCGGGTGTCGCCTACAATGTCGTTTTGCAGCGCCAGCTGTTCGTAATTTTGCGTGTTCATGAAGTGGTGCGTGTCGCCGTCGCTATAGAGATATTCGAATTCTATTTCGTCGACTACTACTTTTTCCACGAATTCCTCGGCACGGAAGCGGTAGTCCAGCATTGCGCCATTGCGCAGGTTGCGCATTTTGGTTTGCATGGAGCCGCGCTTGTTGCCGGGGGTGCGATGGTCCACGCTGTAGATTACGCAGAGATCGCCTTCGTGCTTGATGATCATTCCGGGGCGCAGTTGGGTGGCCTTTAGCATTACTTGCTCCTGAATTCTTTTGGGAAAGTTTCCCGCTTCGGAGTTTCCACTTATTGGATCGTGGGACGACCGAGCAGTACGCCACACTGGCGTAAGGATTCTCAACGCAGATATTGTGCTGCGCGGAAACATGGAATTATAGCGGGGTGGACGGGTTAGGGTCAAACGGGCGTATCGCGCCATCTAGAATGTAACCAAAGGATGTAACGTCGCGCCATTTAGAATGTAACCCAACCAAAAAACCATGAGAGGGGAGGTCAGGTTGGGAAGCAAGGGACGATGGGAGTATCTGCGAGCGATCTATGAGCGTTATCGGAAGGCAAGACGAAAGGACAAGAAAGCGATCTTGAACGAGTTTTGCGCCAACGCTAGTTATCACCGGAAGTATGCGATCCGGTTGTTGAACGGGCCGCCGCCCGAGAAGCGGCCCAGACCTCCCCGGCGACGCGGAGTGAGCTACGACCAGGAAACTCTGGAGGTGCTGACCAAAGTGTGGGAGGCGGCTGGCTATCCGTGGTCGGTGCGATTGAAGGCGCTGTTGCCTGGTTGGATGCCCTGGATCCGCAAACGCTTTCGTCTGCGGCCGGAAGTCGCCAAGCAGTTGCTGAAAATCAGTCCGCGACAGATCGATCGGCGGCTGAAAGCGGTCAAGACCCAGAGGCGGCGACGCATTTACGGGCGCACCAAGCCGGGCTATCTGCTCAAGCACCACATTCCGGTGAAGACCGACCGCTGGGATGTGCAGAGTCCGGGCTTCACAGAAGTCGATCTGGTATCGCATTCGGGGAATTCCGCCAGTGGAGAGTTCGGGCACACGCTCAACGTCACCGACATTCATACCACCTGGACCGAATCCGCGGCGGTTCTGGGGCGCGGCGAACAGGCTGTGCAGCGGGCTTTAAATGAGATCGCCGGAGAGTTGCCTTTCCGCCTGCTAGGAGTGGATTCGGACAACGGCTCGGAGTTCATCAACTGGCACCTGAAGCGTTGGTGCGAGCAGAAGGAGATTCAACTCACGCGGGGGCGACCTTACAAGAAGGACGACAACGCGCACATCGAGCAGAAGAACTGGACGCATGTACGGAAGCTGCTGGGCTGGGAACGCTATGACACACCCGAGGCGATCGAAGCCATCCACGATCTCTACCGGAACGAGCTGCGCTTGTGGCTGAACCTGTTTCTTCCTTCGGTGAAGTTGCTCAAGAAGGTGCGCGTGGGCTCGAAAGTGCGGCGGGTTTATGACGGGCCACGAACGCCGTTCGAACGGGTACGGGCTTGTCCACAGGCCGATCGGGAACACGTGGCTCAGCTCGAGGAGCGGAGGAAGCGTCTGGACCCGTTTCAGCTGGCCAGAACCATCGATCGCAAACTGGATCGGATCTATCGGCTGGCCAATCGGCGCCTGAGCCCGAAAGAGGTGCAGGAAACCGCAACGAGTCGGCGGGGAAAAGGCGACGACGGCGGCGCTCCGGTTACATATCAAATGGCTCGACGATCATCGCTAGGGTTACATTCTTAAATGGCTCGACAGGACGGGGCGGGCAAGACGGGTGCGCGACATAGAAGTGGATACTTTGCGAATTCTCTTTTTTTGAGTTAATATCCTAGCGTATTAGTACGTAAGGACAACTCGGAATATCCTCTTCTGGAGAGATCCCATGCCCGAATCGCTCGATGAGCTAGAGCAACAGCGCAGCAGCATCTTCCAGGAAATCGTCCGACTGCCCGACTTTCGCAGCGGATCGATCACCGCCACGCGCGGCACTTGCGGCAAGCCTTCCTGTCGCTGCCATCAGCCCCGCCATCCCGGACACGGCCCCCACTTTCGCCTAACCCGCAAGCAGAACGGAAAGACCGTCACCGAAACGTTTGCCACCCCGGCCGAGCGGCTCAAGGCGCAGCGAGAGGTGCAGGCCTATCACCGCTTTCGTCGGCTGGCGCAACAGTTGTTGGAAGTCAATGAGAAGATTTGCCGCGCGCGCCCCGTCGAACAAGAGCTGACGCCGCAGAAAAAAAAACCGCAGAAGCCATCCAGCAGGAAGTCGCCCGCGAAGTAGAACGTCTGTTGCAGCTCATATTCTCGGAACGGGGCAAGACGGGGCGGCTGGATTTCGAAGCCATCGAGCTGGCGATTCGATCCGTCTTGCACCAGGCCGGAGCGGCTGCGCTGAGCGAACTGCTGCAGTTTGATCCTCCTGGCCCGGAACAGAGGCAGCTGCCTTGTGCCTGCGGCCACAGTGCCCATTATGTGGAGTTACGCTCGAAAACCGTGCTGACCGCCGTAGGAAAAGCCGAATGCCTGCGCCCGTATTTCCTGTGCGAGCGCTGCCATCGCGGGCAGTTCCCGGTCGATGTCGAACTCGATGTCGAGAACACGGAGCTGTCTCCCGGGGTGCGGCGCATGCTGGCCACGGTCGGTCAGCAAGCGGCTTTCGAACAGGGGCGTCAGCAGATGGAACTGCTGGCGGGTTTATCCGTTACCACCAAGGCCGTGGAGCGCACCGCCGAAGCGATCGGAGAAGATATTGAAATTGGTCAGCAGCGCGAGCTGGAACAGGCCCTACAACTGAGCTTACCGATCCCCTGGGGGCCACGGATTCCCATCCTGTACGTGGAGATGGACGGCACGGGTCTTCCGGTCGTCGGCAAGGAAACCGAAGGACGTGCCGGGAAACAGGACGGCCAACCCGCCCACACGCGGGAAGCCAAGCTGGGTTGCGTGTTCACGCAGACCACGGTGGACCAAGAAGGGTATCCCCTACGGGATGAAGACTCGACCACCTATGTAGGCGCCATCGAGAGTGCGGAGGAATTCGGCCGCCGCCTGTATGCCGAAGCCTGGCAGCGGGGGTGGGGGCGTGCGAAGAAAAAGGTCGTTCTGGGGGACGGCGCGGAGTGGGTTTGGAACCAGGCCGATCTGCATTTCTCCGGCGCCACGCAAATCGTCGATCTCTATCATGCCCGAGAACACCTCTGGGACTTAGCCGCGCAACTCTATCCCAACGATTCGCCGGCCCAGAATCGTTGGGTGATGGTGAAGCAAAACAAACTGGACCATGGGAAGATCGAAAAGTTGGTGGCTTCGCTGCACTTGCTGCAGAGCTCCCATCCCGGTTTGGCGGAGACCCTGCAGATCGAAGCCAACTATTTCGAACGGAATAAAGAACGAATGCGCTATCCCCAATTTCGTGAGCAGGGATTTTTCGTAGGCTCCGGAGTGATTGAAGCCGGATGCAAGACCGTTCTGGGCAGGCTGAAACAGTCGGGTATGTTCTGGACGGTGCGCGGTGCCAATGCCATCATCGCCCTCCGCTGCTGCCAGCGCAGCGGCAAATTTGAGGATTACTGGGAAGCTCGAAGGGTACGAATCTCACTTTAAAGTCGCGCACCCGGGCAAGACGGGCGACGGAAACAGATTCCTCGGGCCTATGGTCTTTTGAATGACACGTGCAGCTGTTATGTACCAGCGCTGCCGCGGATGGGCGGAGCGGGTTCGCCTCGAACCCGTGGTAATTTGCGCTTGAATGTACTGCCGGGGGGTGATGCAAGGGCGTTATGAGTGAACTTGGCCAGAAGGATCTGCCGCGCGCGATTCCGGCGGAAAGGCTTCAGGCGATGCTGGGAGCCAATCCGGCATTCTGCTCATGGGATGCTGAATTCCGCGGTACAAAAGTTAACGGCCGCTCGCTGGCCGTTTTTATTGTATCCGTTTATGGCTATCAACCGAAAAAGATCCGCACCCTAGACGAGCAAGAGCTATCCGACCCTCGCCTCAGGCAACCATGAATGTCAGCAGCAGTTAACGGTGAGATTGTGTGGACCGGCAGAATAGTCTTGCGAGTACCGTTACTTTCCGGTGTAGGCGACGCGCCAGATCGAGTTTGAGCCGTCGTCCGTGAATAGCAGCGAGCCGTCGGGAGCTACTGTGATGCCTACTGGGCGGCCCCACACTTTGCCGTCCGGAGTTACCAACCCTGTTACGAAATCTTCGTATTCGCCGCTGGCTTTGCCGGTCTGGTGGCGCGGGATGCGGATCACTTCGTAGCCGGCGCGTTGCGACTTGTTCCAGGAGCCGTGTTCGGAGGCGAAAATATCGCCTTGATATTCCGTCGGAAATTGTTTGCCTTCGTAAAATGTCAGTTCGAGTGATGCGTTGTGCGGTTGCAGCAAGACGTCGGGCGTGATGACTTTGTCTTTTAGTTCTGGATGCTTGCCTTTGTGGCGCGGGTCCTGGTTGGGTCCCATGTACCACCACGGCCAGCCGTAGAAGCCGCCTTCCTGCGACGTGGGTGATGTAGTCGGGAACCAGATTATCGCCCAGGCCATCGCGTTCGTTTACTGAGCACCAGAGTTCGCCGGTTTTGGGATCGATGGCTATCCCGCCGCCCGCGTTGCGTATGCCGTAGGCGTAGATGCGCATGTTCGAGCCGTCGGGATTGAATGCCAGAATGTCGGCGCGATTTTTTTCGTCGGGGTGCGTGTCGGGATCGTCGACGTTCGAGCCGGAGCCTACGGCTACGAACATTGTTTTGCCGTCGGATGAGAATTGGACGGAGCGCGTCCAGTGGCCTGGGTGGCCGGGCAAGTCTGCGATGTGTTGCTGGGCGCCGCGCGCTTTCATATCGCCATTTTGATAGGGGATGCGGACGACCGAAGTTAAGCTGCCGACGTAAATCCATTGCGGGTCGGGTCCGGGCGGATAAAAAGCGATGCCGTATGGCTCCTTGAATCCTTTGGCGAACGTTGCAACTTGTTGCGGCTTGCCGTCGGCGGTGATTCCGCGAAAAACTCTTATGTCGCCCGCGTCGCTTTCAGCTACGAAAAAATCGCCGTTGGGTGCGGTGACGATCAAGCGCGGATTATTCAGGCCATTGGCATATAGCTGGACGGTGAACCCTGGCGGGGCGGTGGGCCATGCGTTGCTCGGTCGACTGACGACGTCGGGACCATTATTCGGCTGACTTGGTTGCGTACGGATGTGGCAAATCGTTGGCCGTGATTTTGCGGACTGTGCCGGGTTTTTCGTAGCGATAGTCGGTAAAAGGCGCGTTCGGATTGGCCGCGTTGGAGCCGGAGGCATTCGCAGCTGAACTGTTTGCTGACGAGCCATTCGACGCTGGCTTCCTGAGCCGCGGCAGGCGCTGGTTGCGGCTTTGGCGCGTGTCCTGCGCCAAGCGCTTTTATGTAGGTGACAAGTTGCCAGCGCTGCTTCTCGGGGAGTGCGGCCCACGAAGGCATGCCGTTGCTCGGATCGCCCTGCGTGATGAACCAGAAAACTCACCGTCGGGCGCGGATTGTGCGGCTCCGCTTGCCAGCGCCGGAATGTTGCCGGTGCCTTTGCCCACTTCTCCGTGGCACTTTTTGCATTTTTGCTGATATAAATTCGCGCCGGCTTGCGCTGCGGCGGCTTGACTCTTGTAAGGGTTCTTCATCTTGGCTGCGGATGCGGGCGCGTCGTGGAAGGATGAGTCCTGGGCGTTCACCGGCGATTGCATAAAGATTGCGGCGACTATGATTGCCGCTAATGCGGATAAAACGGTTGCTGGACTGCTGGAAATTCTCTCGCGTAGCATTTTCGAGTTTTCCTCTCTAAGGGATGGACGTAAATGTGCAGCCGCAGACTGGTCTTCGGTTGGGCAACCGATTCTATGTCTACATTTTTGCAGGCGTGTCGTCTGTGGATGACGGAAGGCTTTAGGTACTTGTAGAGACTTCAGTGCAGCAGTCGTGTCGCTGATTCTACTGTTGACGCCATCGGCCGCTACAAATTCAACGCAAATGCAAAGGCTATTCTCGCTTTTTCCGTGTCTTTCTCCGCTAGGTGTGGTAGGATGGTTTTGCGCTTAATACCTCGGTTGTGTTGTGCGGCCTCTGGTGAGCAGTTGATCTGAGATTAACCCGCCCTTCAGTTCTCTCCGTACGTCTTCAGCGTAATTTAAAACAAAGACTGGCAAGACCAGTTTGCTGTGCCCGCACTCATGTGTGCAGTACGTGTGTGCGCGCCGCGACGGCTTCCGCCAGATAGAAGGCAACATCCAGATGGATAGTATTACCGAAACATTTTCACAAATGGCGATCTCCGCTTATACCAAAGAGCGGCTGGCATTCGCCAAGTTCTCGATTCCGACGCCAGTGCAGTCCGCGGCGATTCCGCAAGCGCTGGCGGGCAAAGATGTGCTCGCAACCGCGCAGACCGGGACCGGCAAGACGCTCGCGTTCTTGATCCCGGTGATCGAACGCATGCTGCAGGAAAAGACGCCGGGAATCGCGGCGCTCGCGCTCGTTCCCACGCGCGAATTGGCCATGCAAGGTCGTCGATCAGTACAACGCGTTGCGCGGCAAGCAGCTGGGCCCGGCGGCGCTGGTCGTCGGCGGATTGTCCGAAGGTCTGCAACTCACCAATTTGCGCAAGGGCGCGCGGCTGGTGGTTGCTACTCCCGGACGGCTTGAGGATTTTCTTTCGCGCAAGCTCGTGCATTTCCGCGATCTGCGCGTGCTGATTCTCGACGAAGCCGATCGCATGCTGGACATGGGATTTCTTCCCGCGATTCGCAGGATCGCTTCGGTGCTGCCGAAAGAACGGCAGACGATGTGCTTTTCCGCGACGTTGGAAGCTTCCGTCGTGCATCTGGTGAAGGACTACATGAGGAACCCGGTGCGACTGGCATTCGGTTCCGTGTTGAAGCCTTCCGAGAATGTGCGGGTGCAGGCTTTCGAAGTTGCGACCGATCGCAAGCTGCCGTTGCTGCATCGCTTGCTGCTGAAGGAAACCGGCCGCTGCTTCATCTTCGCGCGCACCAAGCGTGGAGCTGAGCGGCTGGCCATCACTTTGAGCCGCGACGGATTCGCCGCTTCCACGATTCACGGCGGGCGCACGCAGTCGCAGCGCACTGCGGCCTTGACGGGATTCCAGCAGGGGCGCTATCGCGTCCTGGTGGCCACCGACCTGGCTTCGCGCGGGATTCACGTGCGAAAATATCGCGCACGTGATTAACTACGACTTGCCGGACATCGCCGAGAATTTCATCCACCGCGTCGGACGGACTGGCCGCGCGGGTGGACATGGCGTCGCTTCCACTCTTTTTGGCCGTGAGCAACGCTCCGAGCTGATGGCTCTGGAACGCACGCTCGGCATCAAGATGGAGCGCATGCGCGCGGAAGGCGATCCGGGCGAGAAGCAGCCGCCTGCGATGAAGAGCGCGCTGGAACGTTTTCAGTCCAACACCAAATCACGCATCGACCGGCTGCCAGGAGAAATCCTGCAAGCGCAGGTGTAATACCGGCCCCAATTCGGTGAGCAGCGCGGCGTTTTTCAGAACGCGGCTGCGTCCGGAGACAAAGCAAGGTTTTTGATTTTGAAAGTTGCAGACGAAAGCGAAGAAAGGCGGCCTAGTCGGCCGCCGTTCTTTTAGTGGGCCTCAGGGCAAGCAGGATGACGGCAACTTCGCAATTAGAAGCCGGGGGCGCCTGTGGAGGCTGGGCGGACTTCGCCGGATTCGACTCCGAAGCGGAGCCGCTCGATGTAGGTTTGGGCCAGCGACATCAGGCCTGTGTAGAGGTAGCCCCAGACGAACAGCAGCAGGAATGGAACTGTGGCGTAGTTTTCGTTTTGCAGCGCATAGACTACTGCGAAGGCGAAGTATAGTCCCAGTGCTACTTCCGCGAATGGCATCCAGCCTGATGCTCTTGCGGTATTTCTTTTTCGACCACGGGCGCTGTCACGGGCGCCTGCTTCCACGCTGTATTTCGGTGTGCGCACAAATTCGGATTTCACGCCGACGATTGCTTCCATCACGCGCCATCGCATTGCGCACGGAAAGCCCGATGCCCACGGCCATTACGAACGGCAAATAGAGGAATGTGCGCTTCCACGTTTTCGGATACAAGCGCGCGTTCGGCCGCCAGATAGAACGATGAAATCGAGCAGGTCGAAGCCAGGAACAACGGCAAGTCGATCACCAGCACCTGAAACCATCCCTGATAAAAGCGCACGATCATCGCCGGCAGCAAAATGATCGACATAAAAACCATCAGCGGGTAGCTGATGTTCGCGGTGAGATGGAAGAACGGCTTCGGCCTTCACGCGCGCGGGCACGTTCGAGCGCATCACGCGCGGCAGAATTTTTTTCGCCGTCTGCATCAAGCCCTTGGCCCAGCGCGCTTGCTGCGATTTGAACGCGTTCATTTCCACCGGCAGCTCGGACGGGCATTCGATTTCCGGCAAGTAAACGAAATGCCAGCCGCGCAGCTGCGCGCGATAGGAAAGATCGGTGTCTTCGGTCAGCGTGTCGTGCTGCCAGCCGCCTGCGTCTTCAATCGCGGCGCGCCGCCAGATGCCTGCAGTGCCGTTGAAATTGAAAAACAGGCCGGTGCGGAAACGCGAGGAATGTTCGATAACGAAGTGGCCGTCGAGCAGGATCGCTTCGACTTCGGTTAGCGCCGAATAATTGCGGTTGATGTAGCTCCAGCGAGTTTGCGCCATGGCCAGTTTGCTGTCGGCGAAATACGGCACGGTGCGGCGCAGAAAATCCGGCGGCGGAATGAAATCCGCGTCGAAGATGGCGACGAATTCGCCGTTCGCGGTTTCCAGACCTTCCTGCAGCGCACCCGCCTTGAAGCCTTCGCGATTGTCGCGATGAATGTAGGTGATCGGGACGCCCAGGCTCTGGTAGCGTTCCACGCAATTGCGCGCGACTTCCTGCGTTTCGTCGGTGGAATCGTCAAGCACCTGAATGTCCAGTAGATCGCGCGGGTAATCAAAGGCCGCGATCGCTTCTACCAGGCGCTCGATTACGTAACGCTCGTTGTAAATCGGAAGCTGGACGGTGACTCGTGGCCAGCTTTTGATTGACGGCGGCGCGCCAGCTACGCGTTTGCGATTTTTGTAATAGTTGTAGACCAGCGCGTAGCGATGGATGCCGTAGGCTGCCAGGATCGCCATGACGAAGAAGTACGGCAGCATGATGGCGAGATCGAAAGAGTTCAGTTGGTAGAGGCCGCGGAACGGATTCAGGTCAGCATCGGTGTTGCGGCGCCAGTAGTCGGATAGCGGATTGTCGGCTGCGGGCACCCAGCTAAGGGCCGACCACATTGTTTGAACCGCCAGATTGTATAGCCCCGTCACTGCCGCAAGGCCTCCTGGAAACCTCTCAAAATACGTCGCTCGTCATTGTTATGTTCGGCTCGCGATGGCTGGGCGTGTCGCGAAGGTAAGCAACTGATTATACGGTAGTAAGGGTGAGTGTCAACGAGGTTAATCCTGATATCAGCGGGAACTTTGCGGTACGTTAAAACCATCGGCACTGCTGCTGCAGTATTGTGGCTGTTCGATGTATATAGGGGAACAGAAATCGAATCTGGTTCTGGGTATTAGTCCTGCGTCCCCGATATCGTCTTTCTTGTGGCGTTTTGCATTGGCCAATGGCCTGTAGGAATCGGCTGGCTGGGGCCCTGCTGCACAAATCGACCCGGTGAGCATTCCAGCATCAATCTCCAGCTCGTTCTAGCGTTGGGCCACACAACCTGCACAACCTGACATTCTCTTTACACCGCCGCACACACACCGTATGCTGGGCCGCAAGCGGGGTGCAATCCTGCACCCGTCCACACCTCGGAGGGCGCGAGATGATACTTGCCTTGGCGGTGATTTTCGTGCTGCTGGTCGTGTTCGTCATCGGAATGTACAACGGGTTGGTGCGTCTGAAGGTGCAGTGCGACAACGCCTGGTCCGACATTGATGTGCAATTGAAGCGCCGCTACGATTTGATTCCCAACTTGGTGGAAACCGTGAAGGGCTACGCCGCGCATGAAAAGGGCACACTCGAAGGCGTAGTAGCCGCGCGCAACACGGCGATGAACGCGCAAGGTCCCGAGGCGAAGGCCCAGGCGGAAGGCATGCTGACGGCGGCGTTGCGCCAGGTGTTCGCGTTGGCGGAGGCTTATCCGCAATTGAAAGCGGTGGAAAGTTTCACGCAGCTGCAGCAATCGCTGAGCCAGATTGAAGATAGCATTCAAAACGCGCGGCGCTACTACAACGCCGTGGTGCGCGACCTGAACACCAAGATCGTGCAGTTCCCTTCCAACATCATCGCCGGGAATGTTCAATATCAAGCCGCGCGAATTTTTCGAGATCAACTGCGCCCGCCGAGCGCGAAGCGCCTAAAGTGAGTTTCGGCGGCGCAGCGCTAGCGCGGCATAACCGCACCGCAGCCATGCCGCTGTGCGCCGCAATCTTCTCCGCGTTTGCCTTCCTTGGACTGCTCGTTCGCCGCGCTGCCAGCGGCTGCGCGCACTCTGGTGTTCACGCATTTCGACGCGCAGATTCAGGTGCACGCCGACGGCACGATTGACGTCACCGAACGATCGAAGCCGAGTTCACCGGCTCCTGGCACGGCATCTATCGCACCATTCCCGTCGAGTACACCAATCCGCAGGGACTGAACTACACGCTGTTCCTCGAAGATATCAGCGCGACGGACGGCGACGGCCAGAAGCTGAAGCTGGAACAAAATCGCAGGGGCGTTACCTCAAATTCAAAATTTATGTGCCGGCGGCGGAAGACGCGACGCGCACGATTCTTCTGCATTACCGCGTGCTGGATGCGCATCCGCTTTTTCGAGGATCACGACGAGCTGTATTGGAACGTGACCGGCAACGAGTGGGAAAACCCGATCGACCTGGTAACGGCGCGTATCGAATTGCCCGACGGCGTCACTGGACTGCACGCGATCGCCTACACCGGAATGATCAGATTCGCGCGCACAGGACGCGCAGGTCGCCATTAGAGACAATGTGGTGGAAATTCGCAGCATGCGCCGGCTGGGATATCACGAAGGCCTGACGGCGGTGGTCGGCTTCGACAAAGGATTCGTGCATCCGCCGACAGCCGTCCACTCAATTCATGCGCTTCCTGAAAAGTAACCTGCCGCTCATCATTCCGATGATCGCGTTTTTCGTGATGCTCTGGCTGTGGTGGACGCGCGGCCGCGACCCGCGCGCGCTGGCGATTTCCGTGCAGTACGAGCCGCCGGATAAGTTGACTCCGGGCGAATGCGGCACGCTGGTGGATAACGAAGCGGCCATGCGCGACATCACCGCAACGCTGGTGGATCTGGCCGTGAAAGGCTACCTGACCATCGAGCAAAAAGACGAAAGCCATTTGCTCGGCCTGACGCACAGCAAGGAATATATTTTTCACCTGAAGAAGCCGCCGGCGGAATGGGCGTCGGCGCGTTCGCACGAACAGGAAATGCTTTCGGCGCTTGTTTGACGATGGCGCGAATCACCGACGTGAAGCTTTCCGATTTGCAAAATCATTTCTACACGCACCTGCCGGCGATTCGCGATCGCATCTTCAACGCGCTGATGAGCGACGGCTATTACCTGCATCGTCCGGACACGGTGAAGCAAGGCTACATCGGCGCGGGATTGCTGATCGGCGTCTTGCTGGTCGGTGGCGCCGGATATTCTTCGCTAACGTCACGGGAATTGCGTCGGGCAACTGGATCATCGCGGGCATCGCCACTGGCGCGGTGATTGCAATTTTCGGGTGGTTCATGTCCGCGCGAACGGTTACCGGCGAGCGCGCGCTCGAAAAAGTGCTGGGCTTCGAGGAATTCCTCGGCCGCGTGGAAAAAGACCAGATCGAACGCCTGCAGAAAACGCCCGAGCTGTTCGAGAAATATCTGCCGTACGCAATGGCGCTGCGCGTTGAGAAAAAATGGGTGCAGGCGTTTTCGGGAATTGCCATGCAGCCGCCGCAGTGGTACCAGGGCTCGTACGGCGCAGGCTTTCACGCCATATCTTCTGGTGAACTGACCTCAACATGATGTCCTCCACGTTGGCAGCGTGATGGCTTCGTCGCCGCGCAGCTCGGGCGGCTCAGGATTTGGCGGAGGCGGCGGGTCGGGCGGCGGATTCGGCGGTGGCGGTGGTGGCGGATTCTAGATTCATTTTTCCGTCGTTGCGGAGTTTGCTTCGCAGTGCGGCGAGGGCCTGTCCACTTGCGAATCCAGCCATGCTCGCGAATACCCTTCCTCTTCGATTTGGCGCGCCCAGGCGCCCAGCAGGCTGGCACGATTAAAGTAACCGACCATGCTGTTGCGGATTGTCGCGGCTGACGACGGGCAAGCCGGCCAATATCGTGCTGCAACATGCGATGCATGGCGTCGTGAACGAGTTCGTCCGGGTAAGCCACGATGGGTTTGTCCGAACCCGCCTCGAGAACCGTGCTCGTCCCTTTCGGATCGTGTTCTAAAGCGCGCAATAAATCGCCTTGCGTTACTAGGCCCACTAGCTTGCCGTCGCTTGAGACAATCGGCAAACCTTGAGTTAGGTTGTACGCCGGTTCGCCGCGGCCATCCGCTCGGCCAATTCCGATACCTTCATTTCCTGCGGGATAACTGTCACGTCCTTGCGCATCACTTCATCACGCGCACGGCTTTCAGCACTTCAGTTTCGCTATTCGCCGGGCACTCTCATCCCGCGCCTTGCGAACTTTTGCGTCATGATCGAATTCGGCAGGCAACGTGAACGCCATCACGTCCGCCAGGACGCAAACCAGCAGCACAGGAAGCACGGCGTTGAAATCGCGAGTGGTTTCAAACGCGAAGAAGATGAATGAAAGGTTGCGCGCGAGACGATGCACCCAGTAGCGCGCCCATGGCGACGACTGCAAACGCTTCCGGCGATAGATGCGCGCGCGGGAAAATTCTGTTCACAACGATGGCAAAAGCGCCGCCGATCGCTGCGCTGGATCATGAACATCGGCGCCAGCGTGCCGCCGGAAGTTCCGGACCCGAGCGAGATCACCAGCACCACGAACGCCTTGAACACCGCAATCAGAATGAGCAGCTTCAATGCCAGATTATTGTTCAGAATGTCTTCAATCGTGTCGTAACCAACGCCCAAGACACGCGGAACGAAAAATCCGATGACGCCGAGCCCCAGCGCTCCGATCGCCGGATGCCACAGGTCGGTCGATGGGAAGCCGGTCGAACTGATCTTCTACCCAGTACAAAAGTTCGGTAAATCCAATAGCAGCGATACCGCTGATAATGCCAACCACTAAATAGAACGGCAAGCCATGTACAACATCGAAATTCACGTTGCCCATGGTGAACATGGAGCGCTGCCCAAGCAGAATGGCGCGAATGCTGGTGGCCAGTGTGCACGCGATCACCAGCGGAATAAACGAACGCGAGCGAAATTCAAAAAGCAGCAGCTCAAGTGCAAGAATCACGCCGGCGATGGGAGTGTTGAAAGTGGCCGCCATGCCCGCGCCTGCTCCACATGCGAGAATCACTTTACGTTCCGCAGCAGTTGTGGAAATCAATTGGCCGACCAGCGAGCCGAAGGCGCCGCCGGTTTGGATGATCGGACCTTCGGCGCCGAACGGGCCGCCGGTGCCAATAGCCGATTGCCGCCGAGAGCGGTTTCAGGAACGCGACCTTGGCTTCGATGCGGCTGCGCGATGTGAGCACCGCCTCCATCGCTTCGGGAATGCCGTGACCACTGATTTTTTCCGAGCCATATTTGGCCATCAGACCGATCAGCACGCCGCCGACAACTGGAGTCAGGATCATCCACCAGCCCAGCGACGAATTTTGCGGGACTGCGGAAATGAAAAGACCATTCGTGGTAATACGCGAGATTGGTGAAAAGACCGATCAGACTGTACAGGCCGTAAGCGATGAACCGGCAAGAACGCCAATCCCGGCCGCGAGCAAACGACATAACGGCGAGCCGGTAGACCGCTGGCTGCCGGCGGGATTAGCGCGGTGCTTTTGCGCGGGAAATTCCATGGACTTTTTGCTCCGAACGAGATGCGGGCTGCGGCACCCGTTTGCTGTGTGCGTCTGCGCGTGGCTGTTTCTGGTGGCGCGCGAGTTTTTTCGCGCCTGTTGCTTGCGCGTTTCCACGCGAGCGGGCGATGGCCAGATCAGAATCGATTGATGACGTTGGCCAGCGCCGCCAGCAGTTTGGGCCGCGCCGATTGCAATTCAGCGCGGTGCGGCCGCGCAAGTGTCTGAGCAACGCTTCGCCGCGGCGGCGAGAGCGTCAAGACGCTTCGCGGCGATCCACTTCGCCGCGCGCGCGCCGCAGCATGCCGTTCGCCTCGAGACGATTCACCAGTTCTACCGCGCTGTGATGCTGGATCAGCAGCCGCTCCGCCAGCACGCCGATGGTCGCGATGCGATGCGCAGGCAGACCCTTGATCGCCAGCAGAGCCTGATGCTGCTGCGGCTCGATGCCGGCGGCGCGCACCAGGCGTTCGCTGAAATTCAGGAAGCGACGGATTTCGTAGCGAAATTCCGCAAGCGCCTGGTAATCATATTGGTGCGCGGCATGAATTCGGTCGTTCTTCATAGAGTTGACATTATATCGTATTACGATACTTATGCGAGAGTGAAAATGCGGGGGACGTTCCATGGCGGAGCGGTCGTTACAGCTGCTTGCGGAAGGCTTTCTGCGTTTTTACGTGCGTGTAACCGTGGCGCTCGTAGAACGCGTGCGCCCGCTCGCGGATTACGTTCGAGCGCAGCCCGATGGCCTGGCAGCCATTCTCGCGCGCCCATTCTTCCGCGCGCGCCAGCAAGCGTTCACCCACCCGTTGCGAACGAAATCGCTCGTCCACCACCAGGCCGCTGACCTCGGCTCGCGCGTCGGCTTCCACCGTGCGATACACAAAGACGGCGATCCATCCGGCGATCTCGCCAGTCTCCAGTTCCGCCACGAACACAGCTGCGTCCGCCGAGCCCTCGATGCCCTGCAAGCGGCGTGCGATTTCTTCCGGCGTGGATGGGTAGCTCAATTGTCCGGCCAGGTCGGCCATCCGCGCGTAGTCGGACGCTTGCGCCGCGCGAATTGTTCCGGCAAAAGCGATGGACGTGGGCTTCATTAGTGGCACCACGAGGTCATTGCAACGCCTTCTTCAGCACGGCAATTTGCCCAGCATGGTAGAGATCGTGCTGAATCGCTCCGTGCAACATGACGTACAGCGAATGATCCTTGCCCGGAGCGATTTCATCCAACCTGGTCCGCGTGCAGATTTTTTACCGCAGGCACGAAGACGCGCGCGGCAGTCACGCAGATGCTCCAGCGACCGCTGCCATGTCACTTCCGTCGTTTCCCACACAGGAGGCCAATCCATTTCGGTGCTCACTTCCACTGCAGTGCCCTCCGCCCGTCGCCGCACGATCGAATTCCACGCCGCGATGTGATTCACCAGCTCCCAGATCGAATGTGCGCCGCGCACGGGATGCTTCGACGCATCTTCCGCAGAAATTCCGTCCAGCAGAGATTCCAGCGAAGGCCCGTGCCAGGCGTCGCCGGCGAACGCGCGATCCATTTGGTCGAGGATGCGATTGATTTCGTTCATTAATATATCCGCCTTGGAGCACAAGGCGTAAGACAGATACCAAGTGCACTGCCCGGAGTGAGTGGCGAGGGAACGCCGCGGCTGGATGAATTGCTGCTTCAGTCTTTGATCTGCAGCACCTTCAGCCGTTCTCCGAAGCACGCGCCACTGTCTTGATCGTAAATTAGGACACCCACCGAAGGGTAGCGAGGTTTCACGGTCCAGCGATCAAAAAAGTTTGTCGGAGTCGAGCAGAATCGTGACCGGGCCGTCGTTCACGATCTCGACCGACATGTGCGTCTGAAAAACGCCAGTTGCGACGCGCACGCCAAACGCCCGCAGCGCACGCACCAATTCCTCGTAGAGCGCCTTACCCTGCTCCGGCGGCGCTGCCTGAATGAAACTTGGCCGCCGCTGCCCGCGCGCATCGCCGTAGAACGTAAATTGCGAGACAGCGAGAACCGCGCCGCCCGCATCGAGCAGCGAGCGATTCATTTTCCCCTGCTCATCGCCGAAAATGCGCAGGTTCACGATTTTCTCGGCCATGGACGAAGCCGTCGCCGCAGTGTCTTCGCGACCGACGGCGATCAGCACCACCAGGCCCGGACCGATTTCGCCCGTGACCTTGCCATCGACCATCACTCGCGCGCGAGTTACGCGCTGCAGCACGGCTCTCATATGTGACCGGCGTCTGCGGCACCAAAACTGGATAATTCTAGGGACGTTGCCGCTCGAAACAAGGCAAGAAGGGCACGTCGCGGCAAGCGCGCATTGCCAGCATCGCCGCTTTCTTGCAGCGCGAAAATGTGTTAGAAACGAAAGCGCTGCTGGTAAAAGGCGAAACATTGAAACTTGCATTGATCGGAACGCATGGAGTCGGCAAGACCACTCTGGCGTATGAAATCTGCTCGCTGCTGAAGAAGGCGCATTACAACGTCGAGCTGGTGACCGAAGTGGCGCGGCAATCGCCGTTTCCGGTGAACGCCGCAACCACCATCGAAGGCCAGTTATGGATTCTGCACGCGCAGATTGCCGCCGAACTGGACGCCGCGCGGCGCGCGCCGCACGTGATCACCGACCGCGCGGTGCTCGATAATTATTGCTACCTGGTGAATAAATTCGGCCGACAGCCGCAGCTGGAATCCTGGCTCGCATGGTGGATGGATACCTACTCGATTCTGGTCGGCGTGCCTCCCGTCGAAGCGGAAATTCCGCCAGACGGATTTCGTTCCGAGGATCGCGCTTTCCAGTGGCGCATTCACGATCTGCTGCTCGAATTGCTTGATTCGCCGCCGTTCAAGGATTTGCGCGCGCCTATCATGTGGCTCGAAGCCGGCCAGCGCCGGGGTTGGGCCGAGCAAATCGTGAGCGCAGCCATCCCGCTGATTGCGAATGCCTCGCTACTCAGCAACACAGCGCCTGGCTGAGGGGGTCAAATATTCCATGGAGCTCTTTCCTCGTGGCCGTCGTGGAAATCTTAGGCCTTCCCTCGATTCCCGCGAGCTTAACCGGGATGACAAGCTGGATTAACCGAAATCTTTCAGTGTGATTCGCTAGATCTGGTCGAGCTGACCAATGATGATAGAAGAAAACGGCCAGAGACCAAGGACGGTCGGTAATTTGATCGATCTCGTCGACGGCAATAATTCGAACGCTTCGAACTCTTCGATTTCTAGAAAATGAGCGAACCCGTTTCGAAGCGTTGGCTCACTCGCGGCGTGCTCGGCATCGGCCTCGCAAGCCTATTCTCCGATTGGGGCCACGAAGCTGCCACCGCGATTCTGCCTGCGTTTCTCGCTAGCCTTCGGCGCGCCGGCATTCGCGCTGGGCGTGATTGAAGGAGTCTCAGACGGTCTTTCCAGCTTTGCAAAATTAGCGGGCGGATGGATCGCGGATCGGCCCAAGCTGCGCAAGCCCACCGGAATCATCGGGTATTTCGCAACGGGGCTTTCGACGTTCGCATACGCGTTCGCGCAAAGCTGGCCGGCGATTCTGCTGATGCGCGCGCTCGGATGGATCGGCCGCGGCAGCCGCGGACCATCGCGCGACACGTTGCTGGCCGACTCCGTCGCGCCGAACAGCAAGGCCGCGCATTTGGATTCGAACGCGCCATGGATACGATTGGCGCGGTGCTCGGCCCCTGTGCGCGACGGCGCTGCTGGGTAGGCTGGGCGCGCGCGGAGTGTTGCGCTGGACGTTGCTTCCCGGCCTTGCGGCGGCGGTGGCGTTCGCAGTTCTCGCACCCACCGGACGTCAGGACGCAAGGTCATCGCGCTCCGAGTTTTGTGTCGAGCTTTCGCGCAGCTTCCGAAAACATATTGGCACTTACCTCGACAGGAGTTTTTGCGCACGGTATCGGCGATTTCGCTCCGACGCTGTTGATTCTTCGCGCTGGACAGATTCTGACGCCGCGATTCGGTTTCGCGCAGCTTCCACAATCGCGGTCGCGCTCTACACTTTTTACAATTTTGTTGACGCCGCGGCATCTTATCCGGCGGGAGCGCTCGCCGATCGAATCGGCAAGAGCGGCCTTCTGGCGGTCGGATATCTTTTCGCGGTGGTGGCCTTCGCAGGATTCATATTCGAACCAGCCGACAATTCCGATGCTCGCGACTTTTATTCGGCCTGGTAGGTATTCATGGCGCGGTGCAGCAGTCGGTGGAAAAATCGATCGCCGCGGAGTTGCTGCCGAAGGCCAACCGCGGGTCGGGTTTGGCGTGCTTGCGACGGTGAATGGTATCGGAGATTTGATGTCGAGCGTGGCGTCGGCATGCTGTGGTCTAGCGTCAGTCCCAACGCGGGTTTTATTTACGCTGGATTTTTCGCTTTGCTGGGCGCAGTTTTGATTTATTTTTATACCGGGCGAGGCCTCGAGGCTAAGGCTTGAGGCGCGAAAGGGGTTTAGGGGCACGTTGGCGAGGGGCGAGCTGACATCGCGGACAGAAATGGCTGCTGCGTCCTGCCACAATCATGCGGCGGATGGTCGTGCGGCAGCGAAAACATTTTTCACCGTGCCGCTGATATACGCGATGCCGCAACTGGTATTCGCCCTTTCGCCGTGCGGAATCGACATAATCGGAAATGGAAGATCCGCGCAGTTTGATGGCTTCGCGCAAAACGGACTGCACGGCGCGGTGCAGCCGGCGTACTTCTTCGTTGGCCAATCTTGAGCCGATTTTTTTCGGATGAATTTTCGCGCGCCAGAGGCTTTCATCCGCATAGATATTGCCGATACCGCGCAGGACGCTTTGATTCAGCAGCAATGATTTGATATTCGCGTTGCGCGATTGAATTCGCTTGCGGAATTCCGTTTCCGTCACCTCCAGCGGCTCGACGCCGAGCCCGCTGAGAACGCGCTCGTGAGCGCCGTTCGATAAGATTGCCATACGGCCGAAGCGGCGGATGTCGGTGTAACGCAGTTCGCGGCCGTCGTCGAGAGCGAGGAAAACGTGCGTGTGCGGTGGAATGGGGGCCCCAGGCGGGCACACGATGATCTGGCCGGTCATGCCGAGGTGAATCAGCAACGTCAATTCTTGAGCGCTGCTACCGTTGCGCTGCAGATCGACTAGCAGAAATTTGCCGAACCGTCGCACGCGAGAAACAGTGGTTCCGGGCAACTGCCGTGCAAGCTCCGCAGGATCATCGATGAAGTCGGTCTTGCCGAGACGCACCGCAACAATGCGGCGGCCCGGGAGGACAGCTCGCAGGCCGCGTGCGACAGTTTCGACTTCAGGCAGTTCCGGCATTGAGCGTTCCTTTACAATTTGAATGAGATGCATCGCTGCGGGACAGCGGTTCTAGTTCTTATCTAAGCCTGGAACGCGTCGCTTACCGTGCCAGATAAATATTACTTCGACACCACGCGTGGGAGGCGATAGAAGATGCGAATAACGCCTACCGTGGTAGGCTCGCACGCACATGAATTCAGATGGGACAGCGCTTCCGATTTTCGGAAATCTTCTTAAGAGTTTCAATTGCTCGATTACTTCCGACCGCAGCGGCTCGGCAATCAAACGCAGATCGCTTACCGCTTCGCGCACCAGAAGCGACTTGCGCGATCTAGGCACAACGCTGCAGCTTCTTTTCCTTCCTTAGGAAATTCCTGAGCTCGATCAGCTGCTGTTGTCCAAGTCCGCGCTTGCACGGCGACGTTTCTCGCGCCCGTCGGGGTATCTTTTTTCGTCGAGCGCAACCAGGTAGCCTTCAAAATCCGCGGCTGAAACCAGAACGGCTCGGCTTTCCATGCTGAGTTACGGCTTGGGTCAACGATTGTCACCCTTTTACTGGGAAAGAATAGCGAACACGCGTACCGGACCTCCAGAGCCGCCTTCTAGTTTTATCGGCGCTGCTATCACGGACGCACCGGCTTCCGGTAGTTGATCGAGGTTCGCGAGATTTTCCAAGTTGTAGAGTCCTGCCGGTAAGTCGACGCGGTGAACTTCGAAGTCCTTTGATGGACCGTAATCAATGCTGAGCGTATCGATGCCCAACCCCACGGCGCCGCGTTCGATCAGCAGCTTAGCGGCTTCGACGGAAAATCCCGGGAAATGCATCACGCCGTTCGCGTCCATATTGCGATAGCGCGGCTCATCTGGCCAGCGAGAGGACCAGCCTGTGCGCAACAAGACGATGGAGCCTTTCGGAATTCGCCCGTGCTGCGCTTCCCATTTTTCTACGCGCATCACGCGCAGCCGATAGTCCGGATCTTTATTCGCTTCTTCACGCACGTCTATTACCACTGCTGGGCCGAATAGATGATCCGGGGGAATCTGATCGAGATACAGTTTCCCCGGGGGAAAGTGCGCGGGGGCATCCAGGTGCGTTCCGTAATGTTCCAACATCCAGAAACTGCGTGCGAAGTAGCCGTCTTTTTCAGCAGTAGCCACTGCTTTCGCTTCAAAGTGACGGTCGTCCCCTGGCCACGCGGGAAGCCTGTCGTTAATCGCATAGGTCATGTCCACGACTCGAGCGCTGCCGTCGGAAATTCCGCGTAGGCAACTTTGCGGTGAGGCTGCATTTTTTTTCTGTGCGGCAGCGGATATTGGCCGGCCCAAACGCGCAAGAGCGATAATCAGGGAAACCGCAGTTAGCGCCGCGATCAAAAAGGTCAATGAACGTCTTTGCATTGAAAATTGCCTCCTCACGCGTTCCAGCCAACGCGAGCCCTTACGATGCAGCTTCCGTGGTAATGAGCGCGGGTGTTATCTTAGCTGACTTTTCTTCGCCCGCACACGCGAGGCCAGCCTCGCGGAAGAAAGCGGCGGCCTTCGCGTGCGCTCAAGCTTAAGCAAGCCGCCACACTGCAAAATGTCCTCCGAAATTCCTACGGAAGCGGGATGCCCGGGGAGGCAACGATGCCAGCCATGCGCAGAATTTCCGCGTACTCTTCGTCCGTGAGCGGGCAGATCGTCATGCGGGTGTTCTTGAGGAATTTGATTTTGCGCAGCAGCTTGTTTTCGCGCAGCTCAGTCAAGTGTCACCTGCCGCGGCAGGCGCTCGATGGCGCGCAAGTCCATCACCATTTTCTTGGTATCGTTCTCGTGGGGATCGGGGTAAGGGTCGCGGCTCACTTCCGCGAGGGCATAGATCGCGTGCTCGGGCTTGCCGTGATAGGCCAGGGCCCGGTCGCCTTTGTGGATTTGCTTGAGCTGGCGCAGTGCGTCCGGACGATTCCCGGCGTGGCGCCACATTTCCTTGCCCTTTACGAACAGGGTATCCCAGTGGTACACGCGTGGGTCTACGGCGAGCAGCCAGCGTCTTGGTTTGGGGGGCGGTTGCGTCATCCGTCAAAAAGTGGTCCGGCGAACTATACACGGAAGAGGCAAAAAATGGCGAACTTTATGGTGAATTTTTCGAGGAATGGCGGTTCAGGGTGCGAGCAGCCTATCTCGCAGGTAAGTCTAGTATTAACCTAGATCTACGAATACATCTTCACCACGGACTTCGACCGCGTAGCACTGCACGCCTACCGCGGGATTAGTCGTCAGCTTGCCGGTCGTTACGTCATATTTCCAACCGTGCCAAGGACAGTACGACGATCTGACCCTCGAGTTCGCCTTCGCCAAGCGGGCCGCCTCGATGCAGGCATATATTATTGATTGCAAATAGCTTACCTGCGACGTTGGCCAAGGCAATGTTCTTGCCGTCGACCTGAAATTCGCGGATTGTTCCGGGAGGGACTTCGTCGTTCTTCGTTGTCCGCAAAAAGGGCATCTATGGACACTCTCCCTAATCATCGCGACACGAGCACTCTAACGCGGACCCTGATCTGCGGCAATTGATCCCTATTGTGGTTCGAGGGACTGTGCCACCATTACGCCGCGCTTGAATTCTTCCACCATTTCCGGCTTCAGCCGTACCGCCGTGGGGCGCTTCGCCAGCGACATCTGGTCAATTTTGTCCTGCAACTTCAAGAGCGCATAGAAGAGGCCCTCGGGCCGCGGCGGGCAGCCAATTACGTAAACGTCTACCGGAACGATGCGATCTACCCCTTGCAGCACGGAATAGACGTTAAACGGGCCACCGACGCTCGAGCACGCGCCCATCGAAATGCACCATTTCGGGTCTGGCATCTGGTCCCATACGCGCTTCAGGACCGGGGACATTTTCAGCGTCACAGTGCCGGCGACGATCATCAGGTCGGCCTGCCGAGGCGAGGGGCGAAAGACTTCGGCGCCAAATCGCGCAATGTCAAAACGCGAAGTGGTGGAGGCGATCATTTCGATGGCGCAGCAGGCGAGTCCGAAGGTTAGCGGCCAGATGGCGCTTTTGCGCGCCCAATTAAAAACGTAATCGACTGTGGAAAGAACGTAGCTGCGTTCGAAGCGGTTATCCAGGACGCCCATCTGTTCTCCCGTTACCCTGCGAACGGGCGAGTATATGCGGGGTGTGTGGTGCGAGTCAAACAGCCTGAAGGCGTCAGTGGCGTCAGGGCCAATATCACAATCGTAAGTAATCGACCGCCCTCCGCAAAGCGGGCACTGTTCAACATCGCCCATCCGCCGTCTAGAAGCGTGACCTAAAAGGATAGAACCACAAAAGCATGCTGAAGCTGAGGACCCTTGGTTATTTCACTTATTTCCATAGACCAGCAGCGCGCCGATCGCGCGGAATTCGGCCAGCTCTTTCGCGTCGCGGAACCAGCGGCCTGTGTAGACTTCGGGATTGGGAGTTGGGTCCGGAATCAGGCGATGCGCCTACGTCCGTGAATGCTGCGTCGCAAAACATTTGTTTCCATTCGTCCGCGGAAAGAAGGTGCGTGGGGACTGCCAATTTGTCGCCCCACTGATGGCTGTACGGATTATCGCGGTAGTAGTTGATCAGAATCCACGCTGACCCGCTTTCGGCGAGGACGCGGTGAATTTCGCGGATCCCTTCGGCGGGATCGGGCCAATAATACGAGGATTCGACGGAAATCACGCGATCGAAGAAATTCGCTTCCCACGGGATTTCTTCGACAGCGCCCACCACGAACACCAGATTTTCGTTTTCAATGCTGGCTTCGCGGGCGCGATGGATCATTTCGTCGGAAATATCCATCCCCACGACTCGCCCCTGTGGAACCCGTTGCGCCAGAATGCGAGAGAGCCAGCCGGCACCGCATCCGACGTCCAGAATATTGTCCGTGCGGCCAATCTGCATCAAGCCGAGCACGGGCTTGGTGATAGGCCAGTGCTCGTGCTCCATCGATTCGCCCTTGCCGGAATCGGCCCAGCGATTGAATTCTTCGCGCAGATTTTCGTCTGTTGGGGATTTCGTCACGGGAAACACTCCCGATTAGAGATTATAGATGCCGGCCGCAAGCCCAACAAAAATGCGCACCCACGGGTTCCAGCGCGCCACATCGGCAGAAGTAACGAGAACTGCCGGCTGGCACCACCACGTGGACATTCGCGGCTCAGAAGCGCAGGCCCATAGCAGGGCGATAAGCCATCCGATGACCGTCCAGCCAAACAGCAGATTCACGATGAAAACTCCCGCTGCGTCAGGTTTGCTGTGGCCGACGATCGCGGGCAGAAAATACAGCAAGAGCGCGACAAACAAGAAACGTCATGTTCGCACCTCGTCCATTTCACGCCCGATCGACACAACGACCCGCGTCAATTCCTACACAGAGATACGATTCAAAGGCTCTTCTGGTTCCCTGGCCTTTTCCACTTTCGCGAGCAACTGAGTGAATTTCTGCTCGCCGCTCTTTTTGGTCGAGGCCCTGGTATGCTTCGGCGATCTGCGTGGTGTTCATCGAGCAGAATTTCGGGCCGCACATCGAGCAGAACTTTGCTTCTTTGTAGAAATCATCAGGCAAAGTTTCGTCGTGCATCTTGCGCGCGGTTTCCGCATCGAGCGATAGCTCGAATTGCTTGTTCCAGTCGAAGAGGAAACGCGCGTAGCTGAGGGCATCATCGCGATCGCGCGCTCCCGGACGATGCCGCGCCACGTCCGCCGCGTGCGCCGCAATTTTGTATGCAATCACGCCCTGGCGCACGTCGTCGGCGTTCGGCAGCCCCAGATGCTCCTTGGGCGTCACGTAGCAGAGCATCGATGCGCCGTGCCAGCCGATCATCGCCGCACCGATTGCGCTGGTGATGTGGTCGTAGCCGGGAGCGATGTCGGTGACCAGCGGCCCCAGCGTGTAGAAGGGCGCTTCGTAGCACATCTCGTTTTCTTTCTTCACCTGCAATTCGATCTGATCCATCGGGATGTGACCGGGCCCTTCGATCATCACTTGCACATCGTATTCCCAGGCCTTTTTGGTAAGTTCGCCGAGAACTTTCAGCTCCGCAAATTGCGCTTCGTCACTGGCATCGGCCAGGCAGCCGGGCCGCAGGCCGTCGCCCAGCGAGAAGCTCACGTCGTGCTTGCGGAAAATCTTGCAGATGGCGTCGAAATTCTCGTAGAGGAAATTCTGCTTTTTGTGGAAGCTCATCCATTGCGCCAGCAACGCTCCGCCGCGGCTGACGATTCCTGTGATGCGATTGCGCACCAGCGGCAGGAATTCGCGCAGAACGCCGGCGTGAATGGTCATGTAGTCGACGCCCTGCTCGGCTTGCTCTTCGATCACTTCCAGCATCAACTCGATCGACAAATCTTCGGGGCGTCGCACGCGCGAAAGCGCTTCGTAAATCGGCACAGTGCCGATCGGCACAGGCGACGCGTTGATGATGGCCTTGCGAATCATGGGGATGTCGCCGCCGGTCGAAAGGTCCATCACTGTGTCCGAGCCGTAATGCACCGAGCGATGCAGCTTTTCGAGTTCTTCGTCCACGTGGGAAGTGGTGGCGGAATTGCCGATATTGGCGTTGATCTTGCAGAAGAACGCCACGCCGATGCCCATCGGCTCGAGATTGCGATGATGAATGTTGGCGGGGATGATGGCGCGGCCGCGGGCGACTTCGCCGCGCACCAGTTCAGGTGTCCAGTCTTTCTCGTTTTGCGACGTACTCCATTTCTTCGGTGATGACGCCCGCGCGCGCATAATGCATCTGCGAAAAGTTCCGCGCCCCGCCATTCATCGCCGCAGTCGCGCTTTTCAATCCATGCATCTCTCATCGCCATAAGGCCCCCGTGAACACCTGGTCTGGCGTGGCAGCTCGCCGGAACGGAATATTATTGCACCGCGTTCGGCACGCGGCAACTTGCGGGAAGAAACCGGCGGAATATAAAAACGAACCGCAGCAAAGCTAACCGAGGTTCTTCGCTGCGCTCAGGGATGAAGCCACTGCTTTTCCTTCACCATCTGTGTGCGGCCGCAAAATAGAAAAGCTGCTTCATGCTGAACACGATTGCATGGAAATCAACAGCGCCCGCCGGAGAGCAGCTGCTACCCCTGCAGATGACTGGCCATGGTTGCGGCTTCGGTTAGAAGAGTTTTGAGCTTGAGGGGATCGGATACCGGTGGATGACAGGTGGTTTCGACGCAAACGAGCGCTTGCGGCTTGGCCGCATCGAGGTGCGGCACGGTTTCGCGTAACGATGAAGCCAGCGAAGCAGTCGCTATAGTTTCGGGTGTTACACGGAGGACTGCTTTGCCGAAGCGGTAAACTTCGTTCGCCGTTTTCTCAAGTTCAGCGGCTTTCGAGTCATTTGCCGCTCCCAGTATGACGACCTGCAACGGATGACGCGCGTGAAGGAGCGCGGCAAGTCCGTAGGTTGCGGCAAATAGTCCGTACTGCGGAACGAGTCCGATAAAGGCTTCGAGCGTCTTCTCCGCCCATTCGCGATACAGTTTTTTGCCACTGAAACTGTAGAGGCGATCGAGAACAATCACCGCGACGGAATTTGCTCCAGGTGTCGGCGAATCCTGAAGGGGCTTGCGCCTCACGTCCAGACCGCCCATTGGCGCAGCCTCCGTGGCACGGTCAAAAAAGCCGCCGCCGTCGGGGTCGCCGTACCGTTCGACGGCGAGGCGTACAGAGCGTTCGGCGATGTCGAAGTAGCGGCGATCAAGCGTCGTCTCATAAGCATCGAGCAGCGCGGCGGCGGCAAAAACCTGATCGTCGAGCGAGCCTTCGAGGCGCGGGCCCCCAACACGATGGCAGAATCCTTTTGAGTCGTCCCACGCCTCTGCGAGGATGCGGTCGAGCGTCTTCAGCGCGAAGTCGCGGCAGTCATTGCGGCCCAGCACGCGGGCAGATTCAAGATAGGCCGAAATAAACATCGCGTTCCAAGCGACGTAGATGGTCGTGTCAATCGCCGGGGTGGGATGGCGGAGCAACGCTTGCGGCGAGCTGCTTGCCCTTGGCGCGAGCGATCAAGAGGCGCGCATTCGTCTCATCCAAGCCCAGTTGTGCGGCGAGCTCGGCGAAGGAGCAGGTCACCCACAGGACATTTTTCGCTGGGTCGTGGTGCATTTCGCCGCGCGGCTTTACGTCGTAATAGATCTCGATGGCGCGTGATTCTTCCTGAGTGAGCACGGCGCGAACTTCTGCCAGCGTCCACGTGAAATAATCACCGTCATCGTCAAGTGTCTGATCTGCATCCTGGCTGCCGTAAAAACCGCCGCGCTCTTGATCGGATAGAACATCGCTGACCCACTGGATGATTCCTTCGCTCACTTCGCGGAACAGACGGTCGCCAGTTATCTGGTATCCGTGCAGGTAATTCTTGAGCAGTTCCGAATTATCGTAGCGTCATTTTCTCAAAGTGCGGCACGCACCAGCGCTCGTCTACTGAATAGCGATGAAATCCGCCGCCGAGCTGGTCGTAGACGCCACCCTTGGCCATTGCTTCAAGCGTCCGTCGGACTACCTGCAGCAGCTTTTCATCGCGCGTGGATTGGTAGCGTTCCAACAGCAAATCGGTCGCGCTCGCGTGAGGGAACTTCGGCGAGTTGCCGAAACCTCCGTGAGCTTCATCGAACAAGTGCAGCGCGGATTCGATCACCGAGTCGACAACAGCCTGCATCGAAATCGCCGCGCGCGGTGCGGAACACTTCCGCTTTCGCCACGGCCTGCTTCGAGCGCTTTCGCGGAGCTTTCCACTTCGGCGCGGCGCGATTTGAAAGCATCAGCAACCCCGAACAGGATGCGTTTAAAGCCCGGGCGGCCCATGGCGTCTTCGGGCGGGAAATATGTGCCGCCGAAAAATGGCTTGCCATCGGGCGTCAGGAACGCGGTGAGCGGCCAGCCACCCTGTCCGGAAATTGCGCTGATTGCCGATTGGTAGCGAGAGTCAACGTCCGGACGCTCGTCACGATCGACTTTCACGGGGATGTAGAATTGATTGATCATCGCGGCTATTTCGGGATTTTCGTAGCTCTCGCGATCGATGACGTGGCACCAGTGGCACCACACGGCGCCGATATCCAGCAGGATTGGCTTGCCTGCAGCGCGCGCGCTGTTCGAACGCTGCTTCGCCCCATTCGCGCCAATCGACGGGCTGGTGCGCAGCGGAGCGCAGATAGGGGCTCGCGGAATCCTTCAGGCGGTTCTCGGTGGCCTTTGTCACAGTTTGCTTTCTCCATCGTCAACCCTATCACACGCCGCGAGCTTATGAGCAGCCGCGGCTAACACAAACACGCAAGGTCGCCGCTTAAGCGGCATGGACTGCGCGTGCCCGTGACGCGTATCGCGGACATTGTCGCGGAACGTCGTGGGATCACGGCCGACACCGCGCTGCGATGGGGCGTTATTTCAAATCCACGCCGCAGTTTTGGCTGAACCTTCAGACCAAATACGATTTGGAGATTGCCGAGGACGAGCATCTGGCCAGAATTCAACGGGAGGTGCAGCCAATCGAAATGATCGTGCGATGAAGGAGGGCAGCTCTTACTGTACGGTGCTATTGTAACCCGAGTCGCGAGGATCGATTGGCTTGCGACCTGCGAATCCCTCATCCTGGCCGTGGTAGAAACGGATTCGATCTTCGCCGAGTTTCCAGCAGAGATACACTTCCTGATTGTCTATACGCGAAGGGAAATCGAGCAGGCCGACCTCCAGATCTTTGACGACGCAGCCGGTTTCCTGAATCTGATCGAGCGCCGTCTGGACCGATTCTTCGAGGCGATTGCGCTCAAGGCGTACCTTGGCCGCGCTTTCATAGGAGACAGCCATGCCGCCGGACCGCTGAATGCGTTCGGCAAGCGCGCTGAGCTGGCCATCCACATCATTCATCTTGCGCGCGCGATTCCATGGCTTCGATCAGGATTGGCTCCAGCTGCGAACGCAGCCGCTCCGCTTCCGTCAGCGAGAAATATTTGGATTCTTCGTCCGCCATCTTGCCCTGCTCCCGAGCTGGAAGTCGTTCGAACCGTCGCCAGGCTATCGCGTAGCTCCAAAATCAGCCACCAATATAAACCATGGTACGCGAAGGCGGAACAAAACCGGGATCGTTGATGCGGTGACTCTTTTCCTTTTGTCGCACGATTGCGATGATCGCGTCGCCGATTTCGCGATCGGTTGCGCCGCTGCGCAGTATTCCCTTCAAGTCGTGATCTTCCTTGCTGAAAAGGCAGGTGCGCAATTTTCCGTCGGCGGTCAAGCCGGATACGCGAACAATGACCGCAGAACGGCTGCGTTACCGGCGCAATCAATCCGATTTCGCCGCGACCGTCTGCGAAACGGTACTTGCGCGCGGTTTCGCTGCGTTCGTGTACTACCGGAATCAGCGGCCAGCGCGCCGAGATGCGCTGGTAGACTTCCGCGGCGGGCACCACCATGTCGCGCGTCCAGCGTTCGGTCCGCATCAAGCGGCATGAACTCGATGAACCGCATCACGATGTCTCGGTTCGCGCGCAAATTCCGCAAACGCTTCGATCTCATCGTCGTTCAGTCCGCGGACCAGAACCGCATTCACCTTTACCGGACGCAGGCGCGAGGCCTGAGCAGCTTCGATTCCGGCGATAACTTGGCCGAACGTTTTTGTGCGCGTGATTTGCTCGAATTTTTTCGCGTCCAGTGAGTCGAGGCTGATATTGATGCGGTTGAGTCCGGCAGCGACTAATCGATCGCAGCGTTCGGCGAGCAGGAAACCATTCGTCGTCACGGAAAGATCCTGCACGCCAAGGGCTTTCAGTCGCGCGACGAAATCCTCCACTCCGGGACGCACCAGCGGCTCTCCGCCGGTCACACGAACTTTGCGGATTCCCATCCCGACAAGTATGCGAACCAGACGCTCATATTCATCCCATTTGAGCAGTTCCTGTTCGCCAACGTGATTTTCCGGGTTCGCGGAACGGCAATAAACGCACCTGAAATTGCAGCGGTCGGTGACCGACACGCGCAAGTCGATGATTTGCCTTCCGAATTTATCTACGAGCGCCATTGCGAATTTGATGCTCCGCAAAATAAAAAAGCCCATTTTCCGGTCCGGAAACGGGCGAATGATTCGGCAGTCCGGGCGCAAAAACCGGATCTGCGGGATTCACTCCTTTCCAAACGCGGGAGGATCGGGGGTTTCCACCTGATCCCTCATCTCCGCAAAAGCGGAGCCTCGCCTCGGTCGCCTTAGGTTGTGTCTCCGTTAGGCAGAGGAGGTCGGAGAATAAGCACGATTCTACGCCCTGTGGCCTTTAAAGCAAATCAACAGAATTGTGCAGCCGGCCCGGGACGAGGACTTGCGAGCGCTGGTCGGTCAGCGGTGGCAACTCCGCTGTTGCTCTGTCACGAAAATGCAGTGAGGCGACGCCAGTTGCACAATCGGAAAGAATGCTCGTACTACGGACGGCGCTGTTTGGCCGCTGTGATAAAGTTTGGGCCGATGCGCATCTTCGTACTGGGAGTGGGCGGCGCCGGCTCCTTGCTTGCTCAATTGCTCGTGCGCCAGGGACACACCGTCTGGTGCGGCGATCGCGACCCGGACCGCGCGCGGAAATTTCTCGGCAAGAAAAGCGCGATTGAAGTAAAAGAAGCGAACGCGCGCAATCTCTGGTCCATCGTGCGCGCCGCTCGCGGCTGCAACCTGCTGGTCAACTGCTTCCCCCGCCGTCTTCAACGAAATTATTTTGCGCGCGGCGCTGCGTCTGGGCGTCCATTACCTGGACCTGAATTCGCATCTCAATCGCAATCCATTCAAGCCGGAACAATTTCGCTTCCGCAAACGCTTCGAAGCGAAAAATCGCGCGGCGCTGATCTGCACCGGCGCGGCCCCCGGCCTCACCAATCTTCTCGCCAAGCGCGGCTCGGAGCTGCTGGACACCGTGGAATCCGTGCAGATTCGCCTCTACGAAAGCACCGAGAGCAAAGGATCCGGTTTCCACCTGGTCGCCGGAAGTGATGTACGACGAAGCAATTTCCAGCCCGCGCGTGTATCGCCACGGCCGCTTTTCGCTCGCCAAGCGCTTCGCCGACCGCGAAAAATTTCGTTTCCCGCCGCCCATCGGCGAGACCACCGTGTACCTGGCCGCGCAGGATGAAGTTTGCATGCTGCCCTACGTGGTTCCCATGCGCGACATGGACGCCAAAATTGGCGGGAACGATTTCGATCGCCTCTTCCGTTGGTACCGCCAAGGGACGCCTGAACCGCTCGCAGGGAATCGTGCGCAAACGCTTCCCGAAAACTCTAACGCCCAAGGGTGTCGCGGGAATGATTCGGAAAGGCGTGCTGGAAAATGCGCGCTTCGCCGCGGCCGTGCTGGTGCGCGGAGTGAAGGACGATCAACCGCTGCTGCTGCGCTACGACGCCAGCTTCCCCACGCTGTTTCAGATTCGCCAGCGCGGCTTGATCTCGACGCCTATCGCCTACGCCACCGCGCACCTCGCCGCAATCTTCATCCGGCATTTCCCCCGCGATATGGCCGGCGTCTTCGGCCCGTCCGAACTGCCCATCGAAACGCGCCGCGCCATTCTCGCCGAAGCCCGCTCCCGCGATTTTCGCGTAGCATTCAAAATGACCCGCCTGAAGAAAGCCGAAGACGACGAATACTAGTGGGGGCGCTGCTCAGAGACGGCGCTCGTGGAAACGCCGCCCAAAGCAGCAGACCCAACCAATCTGAGTCTATGGAGTCGTCACGTGCTTGAGCAAGCCGAAATCCGTCAGGCCGTTGGCTACGAATTGTACTGCTAGCGCCACCAGCAGTAATCCCATAAGCCGCATTAAGATGCGAATACCTGTCTCACCAAGATATTTCCTCACACCGTCGGCGCCCGCCAGCACCAGAAATGAAACGAATGCCGTGAGCAGAATCGTGGCGTAGATTATGATGTGCTGCCAGATGGAATGCGACTCGCCGACGAGCACCATTACTGTCGAGATCGCCCCGGGGCCAGCGAGCATCGGCATTCCCAGAGGAATGATGCTGGCATCGGCCTTCTCGGCGCCCTCCTGCTGCTCTTCCACCGTCGCTTTTGTTCCGGATTGCTTCGCTTGCAACATATCCAGCCCAATTCCCATCAGGATGATTCCGCCGGCGATCTTGAACGCGGGCAGGGTGATGCCGAACATTTTGAAAATCAGGCTTCCTGCAAGCGCGAAAGAACACAACACAATCGCGCAAGTCATGGCGGACCGCCGCGCCATGGCGCGCCGTTCATCCTTCGGCAGATTTGCAGTGACGGCTAAAAATATAGGAATTACCGCGAAGGGGTCTACGAGGAAAAACACGGAGGTAATCGCCAGTAGGGCGAATTCCAGTACAGTTGTGACGGTTGTTGGCATTGAATTTGAGTGCTCTTACTCCGTGCAGCCCTTCACTCCCGTTAAAGTGCCTGGACCTGCTGTGCGACTTTGCGGCAGCAATCGGGGGCCATGGCCAAAGCGAACAGAGATCCTTCGCCGCGGTCCCTTCCTGCGTTAGGGCAGGATGACGAGCGGCTCTCGTTTAACCGGCTTGCAAAAACTCACGAACTCGGTAGACAGGGGGCGCGGTAGCCCCGAGACCCGGATCAAATTAACATTATCGAACGCGAACTTGTAGCGCTGTCCTGAAAGCCGCGAGTGGTCAGCGATGGTGCGTCTGTAAGATTTTCTGTTGAAAGTGGGGATAAAGGAGAAAGAGGGTGTCTCGCAACAGCTCTGCCTAGCCGGGCAGAAAGGAGACACCCCATGTCATCTCAGATCGGCAGACTAGCATTAGCGGATGTGATCGAGCAAGGCTGGAAACAGTTACAGGGTGGTTTCTTGGAGCAGTTGAAAAAGACCATCGAAGGGTTGCTGGCTGCCGAGCGGGATCGGCGGGTGGCGGAACGCAGGGAGCGAGGGGAGAAGGTCTATCGCTGGGGTTTCACGGTGCGGAAGTGCTGGCAAACGGCCTGGGGAGCCCTGGAGCAGGTGCGCGTGCCGCGGCTGCGGGGCCGGGAAGAGATCGGGCTGCTGGAGAAATACCAGCGGCACGCGCTGCAGGAAGTGTTGTTCGCCTTGGCCGTAGGTGGGTTGAGCCAACGCAAGGTGGTGAGTTGGGTGCGGCGATTTCTGGGTGGACGTCTGTCGCCAGGCCACGATCGGGGCGGTGCTGCGCGAAGCGCAAGAACAGATTCAGGGACGTCGCGAGCAACGCTTGCGTTCTGGGATCTATCGAGCCCTGGCGGTGGATGGAATCTATTTAAGGTATCGGCGATCGGCCAAAAGCGCCGCACGGAAAGGAGTACTGCTGGTCGTGGTGGGCGTGCGCAGAGGGGGGTGGGTTCGAAGTCTGGAGTGGATGGCGGCGGAGGCGGAGAGCAGCGCAGCGTACGAAGAGCTGTTCACGCGTCTATGGCGACGGGGGCACTCGAACAGGTGGAGCTGGTAATCAGCGATGGAGCCGAGGGTGCGGCTAGTGCGGCGGCGGTGGTCTATCCGGCAGCGGCGCACCAGCTGTGCTTGGCCCACTGGTTTCGCAATCTGGAAGGACTGACGCCGCGTCTGCAGTGGTGGCAGCGGCGGAAGTTTCGGCGGGAGTTCTGGTGGATGCTTTGAAGCCGAGCAGGAGACTCAGCTGCGGAAATGGGCCGGGAGCTTTGCGCGGCGCTGGCGTTTCTAGCGGCTGCAGGAGATGGTCGAGAAGTTCCAGCAGGAGTTGCCGCGGGTGTTGGCCTACTTGCGATTCCCGCGGTACTGGCGACACCGTTTGCGTACGACCAACTTAGCGGAAGGTTTTTTTCGGCATCTGCGGCGCTATCTCAGCCGTTTTCCTGGCTGCGTGGATGCCGTCCATAGTGAACAAGTCTTGGGCTGCTACTTGCTGGCTGCGGAACGAATGCATGCCTGAGGAAACGATCATGCGAGACACCCCTATACTCGGTTTCAACAGAAATGCTGGACAGCGCCGCGAGTGGTACCACTATTGCCTGAATGTTACGCTGCTGCTACACTGTCGCGGCAAGAGCTATATCTGCTGCTCCTGCCATACTTTCCTGAAGAAGGTTCATCCATGTCTGGACACTCTAAATGGGCCACGATCAAGCATAAGAAGGCGGCTACGGACGCGAAGCGTGGCAAGATTTTCACCAAAATCATCCGTGAATTGACGATCGCGGCGCGCACCGGCGGCGCCGACCCGGTCACAAATCCGCGGCTGCGCACCGCCATTCTCTCGGCGAAGAGCGAGAATATGCCCAACGACAACATCGAGCGCGCCATCCAGCGCGGCACCGGCACGCTCGAGGGCGAAACGCTCGACGAAGTGACCTTCGAGGGCTACGGCCCCGGCGGCGTCGGCGTGCTGGTGCAAGTCGTCACCAACAATCGCAATCGCATCGTCAGCGAAATTCGCCACATGTTCTCGAAAAACGGCGGCAACATGGCTGAAAACGGCGCGGTCGGCTGGATGTTCCACCGCAAGGGCGACATCGTCGTGCCCAAAGAAGCCGCCGATGAAGAAAAAATGATGAGCATCGTGCTGGATGCGGGCGCGGAAGATCTGCGCGACGATGGCTCGGCTTGGGAAGTCACCACGCCTCCCGAAGCTTTCGAAAAAGTGCGTGAGGCGCTTCTCGCAGCCGGGATCACGCCGGCCACCGCGGAAATCGGCTTTGTCCCGCAGAATTACGTCAAGCTGAGCGGCCCGCAGGCCCAGCAGATGATGCGCATGGTCGAAACCCTGGAAGATCACGACGACGTGCAGCACGTGTACGCCAACTTCGACATCGACGAAAAAGAAATGCAGGCCGCCGTGGCGAGTTAGCGCTTCCGCAAGAGCGTCGTTCCCCGGCGATCTACTGGCACTGCGAACCCTCCTGCCGTTAGTGTTACTACCCCGCTTTGGCCAGTTCGCCTCGCGGACTGCCAGCGCTAAAAAACACTACCATCTGATTCCGCGCCGCACGTACACTTGTGCCGGTTATGACACCGCACGATTCATCCACAAATTCCAATGCTGATGGCAAACGATTGTGCGTGCTTGGTGTAGACCCAGCCGCTGCAGGCGCAACAGGCTATGGTGTGATCGAATTCCTTGGCCCGACGTCGCGGATGCTCCGGTTCGGAGCGTTGAAGTTCCATCCGCGTATCGCCTTCGGGCAACGCCTGCGCCAGATTCATTTATTGATGTGCGAACTCATGTCTGAATTTTCTCCCCAGGCTGTTGCGGTGGAATCTGTTTTCACCGCGTTGAATATGGGAACGGCGTTAAGATTAGCGGAAGTGCGAGGCGTCATTTTACTCGCGGCGGCGCAAGCTGCAATTCCGGCGCATAGTTATTCACCACGCGAAGTAAAATGCAGCGTCACAGGTTTTGGCGCCGCCTCGAAGCAGCAGATGCAACAGATGGTCAGCTCGGCGTTAGGATTGAGGGAATTTCCCGAACCATCGGACGCTGCCGACGCATTGGCCGTTGCCCTGTGTCACGCGCACCTGTCGCGGGCTAAAGAGCGAGTGACCTTCGCGATGAAAGCCGGCGCGGCGGCTGTTCGTGCTGCGTCGATCCGAGTTCGCGCCGCTGACTCGCGCGAAGTGAAAAAGGCTCGCGGAAACCATACCCGCGCTTCGCGCATCTCTGGCATGTGATGCATCACCAGCAGACGCATCTAAGTCCCGGCACGACCCCAGCCTCGTGGTCCATTTTGCGGTTTATTGCGCTCGTTTTAGTATTCCTATTTGGCTTGAAAGCAACTCAGGCAAGTTCGGCGCCGCTGGCTGCTTATCAAGCGCCGGGTCTTTCGTTATCTATGGCCGTTCTTTCCGGCAACGTTCCCGCCTCCGGGGCTGAAATAACCTACCGCAAAATTTTCAAGAGCAGTTATCCGGAGTTTGTGGAAATCAAGATCAATGAGGCCGGGGCGGGCACCTACGATATTCGGCAGCTTGACGAGGATCCCAATCCTCAGCCATTTGAGATCAGCGCGTCACTGGCGCAGCGTATTTTTTCGCTGGCCGCCAGACTGCATAATTTTCAGACTGCCGATCTGGATGTTCACCGCCGCCTGGCCAATCTCGGCGAAAAAACTTTCCAATACGAAAAAGGGCCTGAGAAGTATTCCACCAAATTCAATTACACCCTCGACGAATCCGCCAGTCAGCTCGTTACCATTTTCGAGGGGTTGGCGCGGCAAACCGCGGACGTGTCCGATCTCGTTCGCACCATGCGTTACGATCATCTCGGCGTCAATGATGTGCTACAGCAGATCGAAAGCGACTACAACAATAAGCTGATCCCCGAACCAGAGCGCCTCCTTCCAGCGCTCGACCAACTCGCAGGTGACGATAAATTCATCGATATTGCCCGTCAGCGCGCGCGCAATCTAGCCGCACGAATCCGCTCAGCCCACTAACCGAGCGTTCCATCTGCCGATCTCGGCGACGCACTACAGGCGGTGAAGGGTCTCCATGGTGGACGCGTGCGGTTCGGCGCGGTTTCCCGGCGAAGTATTTTGCGGCGGAGCTCATGGCAGCATCCTTGCGACAACATGCAGGGATTGATTTGCAACTTGTCGCCGGGAATCGGGCCGAGACCGACGAATCGTTGCGTAGCTACGATATCGCCTTGATGGGACGTCCACCGAGTGATTTTGCCGCCGAGAGCGAGCCCTTGAGGACCTCAATCCTTACGTTATGATTGCCTCAGCCGATTATCAGCTGGCGCGAACGAACGGGTGCCCGAGGACGAATGGGCGAACCCCAAAAGTCCTCGTGCGCGAAGAAGGCTCGGGAACACGGAACATTTTTGAGTACTTTCTGAATGCGCAAATGATCCAGCCGCCAAAAGTGACAGTGGAGATGGGATCGAACGAAACGACTAAGCAGGCCGTGATGGCGGGACTTGGACTGTGTTTGATCTCGGCCCACACGATTGCATCCGAAGTTGCGGCCAAGCGCCTGGCAATTCCGAAACCGGAAGGGGGTTTGAAGTGCGCTGCTCTGACCGCGATCTACCGCCGGCAGCCAGCGCATTGTGGACGTTCATCGCGAAAAAAGGACATACCTTCCTTCCGAAATGCGTCTCGGTGTAACGACAGATCAGCACAATTCCGGCAAGATGCTAGAATTCGCGTTTTGCAGGCATAGCAATGTTCAAAAAGGTCCTGATTGCAAATCGTGGTGAGATCGCGGTTCGCATCGTACGCGCGTGCCGCGAGCTCGGGATCATTCCGGTCGCCGTATATAGCGATGCGGATCGTGCTTCGCTGCACGTGCGTCTTGCGGATGAAGCGTATCCCATCGGTCCGGCGCCTTCGACGGAAAGCTACCTGGTGATCGAAAAGATTATTGGCGTTGCGCGCTACGCGGGTTGTGACGCGATTCATCCGGGTTACGGATTTCTCGCCGAAAATCCGGCGCTGGCGCGAGCCTGTGGTGATGTCGGCCTTACATTCATAGGGCCTTCTGCCGAGGCCATGGAGCATCTCGGCTCCAAGACAGCAGCCAGACATATTGCCAGAGAGGTCGCGGTAGCAACCGTTGCTGGGACGTTAGACCCGATCAAGGACATTGGCGAATTAACCGAGACGGCGCGAAGCATCGGCTTCCCGATTGTTCTGAAAGCCGTGGCTGGCGGCGGCGGAAAAGGCATGCGGGTCGTTGAGAATGGAAATGATCTGAAATCCGCGTGGCGGGATGCTGCGTCTGAGGCGCAAAACGCGTTCGGGGACGAGCGGGTGTATGTCGAGAAATACCTGGAGCGTCCGCGGCACATCGAGATTCAGATATTGGCGGATCATCATCGCCACATCGTTTATCTGGGCGAACGCGAATGTTCCGTGCAAAGGCGGCATCAAAAAGTGATTGAGGAAGCGCCTTCCGCGATTATGACTCCGGACCTGCGCCAAGCCATGGGTCAAGCCGCCGTGAAGCTGGCTCGTCAGGGCAATTATACAAATGCCGGTACGGTGGAATTTCTCGTGGATGCGCAGCGAAATTTTTATTTTCTCGAGATGAATGCGCGGCTGCAGGTAGAACATCCCGTCACCGAGATGGTTACATCGCAAGACTTGGTGAAATTGCAAATGCGCATCGCCGCGGGCGAAAAGCTGCCATTCACGCAAGAGGAAGTTGAAATACGCGGACACGCTATCGAGTGCCGGATCTACGCCGAAGACCCGGATAATAATTTCTTTCCATCTCCTGGGAAAATTGTGGAACAAATGGCGCCGGGCGGCCCCGGCGTGCGCTTGGACGAAGGAGTTTACCCAGGCTGGACTGTGCCGAATGAATATGACCCGATGCTCGGCAAACTGATCGCATGGGGGCAGGATCGCGCGGAAGCGATCGCACGGCTGAAACGAGCGCTCGATGAATATTATGCGAGCGGAATCAAAACGAACGTGTCGCTCTTCCGCCGTATTCTTGCCAGCAAGGATTTCCAGAACGCAGAAATTTATACACGATGGCTGGACGATTTTCTGAAAGCCGGCAACGAGAGCCGAGCTGGCTCGGTTGCAGAGCACTCGGGCGCGGATGAAGAAACGGAACAGGCCATCCTGATAGCCGCGGCGATCTGGCAGGGATCGCGCGAAATGAAAGCGGAATCCTCGAATCCTGCGGGGCTGGCCGGGTCGCGCTGGAAAAACGAAACCCGACGTGAACAAGGTAATCGCGAGCCGCAACGCTGAGCAAATGGCCCGACAACGGATCACCGATTGAAATTCGATATTGAAATCGCGGGCAAGCAGCGGCGCGTCGAATCCGTTCAGACGGACGACAAGTCGCGATGGTTGATCGATGGCCAGCCGATTGAAGCCGACGCGGTGGAAATGTCACCAGGAACTTACTTGATCCTGCTGCGGGGAAAATCGATGGAAGTCCGCTTAGAGGCGGCGGGCACAGAATCGCGAGCGATCGCGATGGGCCGGGAATACCAAGTCGCGATCCTTGACCTGCGCGAATGGAAAAAAAATCGCGGGCGGGCGGCGGAAGCTCAAGGCCGGCAGCAAGTCGTAGCTCCGATGCCCGGAAAAATTATACGGATTCTGGTGAAGACAGGCGACGAAGTACCCGCCGGCCAAGGCCTGTTGGTTGTCGAAGCTATGAAAATGCAAAACGAGATTCGGGCGCCAAAATCGGGGATAGTTGAACGACTGTCAGTGATCGAGGGACAAACTGTCAATGCAGGACAGGTCGTAGCTGTCGTGTCCTGAGCGGACCCTTTCACGGCGCAGCGGTGAACTATTGACCGAGCCGTTCCCCGCAAGAAATCACACCAACTCGGGCGGCTGGACGCAACCGTCGACCGCCGATAACGTCTTGGGTTTGTGCCGGGCAATTTCCGGCCCATGCGCGTCTTCAGTTATTTGGAGGCGGGGAGTTTACCGGCGGATTCAAGAATCTCGCGTGCAAGGTAATTCGTGACGTGTGAATCGTCCCGCGCTTCAATCATATAAGCCGAGCGTAAGAGCTGCTCTTTGCGATTGCGAAGCATGTCGCGCACAGACTGCTGCACCTGAGGATCGGAAAGCTCGCGCTGTCCCGCGAATTCCTTGGCGATTAACTTTAGAATGCGGTAGCCACCACTCTTGACGCCAATGGGCTGCGTCACGTCGCCGGGCTTCATAGCCTCGACGGTCTTCTTCAAAACCGGGTCGGACTGATTCAAGGCAGACTCAGGCACGAAACCAAGATCACCGCCCGTGGAAGACGTAGAGTCCTCAGAATAATCCATCGCCAGCTGCGAAAAATCAGCCCCGCTCGACAGCCTCTGTTCGATCAACGCGAGCTTTCGTTTGGCCTCGGGTTCGGAAGTAGCTTTGTCATTCTTTCGATTGTGAACCGAGGGATCAGGGTGGGGGGTAACGACGATCTGGGCGATGTGATACTGCGGTTCGGCCACGTTGAACTGAGCGCGATTCTTGTTGTAAAAATCGATGACATCCTGATCGGTGATGGATATCTTGGCCACAACTTCGCGATTCAGCAGTTTCTGCACCGAAAGCTGACGGCGTATATCAGCTTTCAGGTCATCGACGGTAAGACTTGAGTCCTTCAGTTTTTTCTGAAACTCCTCTTCGGTGTAAGGACTTTTGGATTCCGTGAATTTATCCTCGACCTCGGCATCACTAGCTATCAGATTTGCTTTGCTGGCGCGCTCCAGAAGGATTTCATTATTGATGAGTTCGTCGAGGATGTTCAGCTTAAGCGAGAGAGCCTCTTCCTGAGACGGCGCGGGACCTTCTGAGTTGACGCGCGTGCGAAAATATTTCTCCACTTCGTCGCGATGAATCTCCTTGCCGTTGACGACAGCCCAGACATCCGGCCCCGGCGCAGTCTCCGTTTTGCACCCGATCAGACAAACACACGTCACGACCGCTGCGAGGATCAAGACTGATCGCGACAAAACGGAACTCCTTCCGGGGAGTACTGATTTCAAGCGGCCTTTTTTACACGACCCGAACGGATGCAGGAGGTGCAAACGCGCAGGCGTTTGTGCGCGCCTTTGACGACAGCTTTGACCCGGCGCAGATTGGGATTCCAGCGTCGACGCGTAACGTTATGCGCGTGACTGATTGTGTTGCCAAAGCTCGGCTTCTTGCCGCAAAGTCCACAAGATAGTGCCATGTCGCCCGCTCCAGACAGAAGGGTTTTCGATTAAGAATCGAATTTTCATCGTATCAGAGTATCGGCATACCCCAAAGCGATTTGCCGTCCCCCATCGCCTCTATTGCCTTGAAAACACTGTCATCGAGAGCGCAAATCGCGCTCGTGGGGATGCAGGAAAAGTCCCGGAACACTAGTACGGAAGTAACATTGACCGCTGCATTCGCAGACCCTAATTTGATCGAGACAATTCGGGAAAGACCTGGCCAACCAGGAAGAGGGAGGGGTGTGTACTGTTTAGACACACACTCGAAAATTCCTCTCTTGACGGCAACTAACTGCTTATAGACTCCGCCGCGTAGTAGTTCCAGTACCCGGAGGGGTCATGTGTAAGTGGTCAGTTGCAGTTGCTTTGGCGTTGTTGATGTTCACTAGTGCGATGGGTCTGAAGGCTATTACGGCCCAACCGGTACTCGCCAACACGAGTTCACCGATGCCGCCCACACCATGGGCTAACACTAGTTCACCGATGCCGCCAACGCCTTGGTTGTTGGCTAACACGAGCTCGCCGATGCCGCCCACACCGTGGGCTAACACGAGCTCACCGATGCCGCCAACGCCCTGGAGATAGCTTTAGGGCCGCGGTAGCGGCGATTGGTCAGGGCCAGGCCACAAGGCGTTTACACGGTGCTTGGTCCTTTTGATTACGGAGTTTGGCTGATTGGTTTCCTTCTGGAAATCTACGTGATAGTGTGTGCAATTTCCCGCCGAGATTTTCTCCGTTACCTTGGGATAAACGTATATATGGGGGCTGCCGCGCTAGTAACGCTCGGTGAGTTTCTAAGCGTTCGCCATTACGGCTTTCAGTCGATTGGTTACCGCTATATCTATTACTACTCCGAGAGTTCACTTACGATTCTTTTGTTTTGGGTCATCATTCAGTGTTATCAGCAAGTGTTTGCGGAAATGGAGGTTAGTCGTTACATCCGACGCGCTGCGGCCTTCCTTCTGATTGCCACCTGCTTCTTTTCCTATGTTGTTATCCACGAAAATAAGGATCACCTTACGAGCCGCTTCGTCGTTGAACTGGGCCAGAATCTCTATTTTGTCGGTTTGGTACTTACATATTTGCTGTGGGGCGCTGTTTTGACACTGCGCGAAACACGAGCGCGGTTGATTCAAGTTGTCCTAGCGCTGGGGGTTTACTTCAGCGCAAGTGCCGGGATCTACGCCCTTCGCAACCTGTTTCCCGTTTTGCAGCCGAGCATTTTGCGGTGGCTTCCCCCGCTGATGGGCGTGTGGCTGCCTTTAGCCTGGTCCTATACCTTCACCAAGGTCCCCGACGACGCACGGCTGATGCCGGCTCGATTAATGGTGAAAGCTCGATGATCGCGGCACTTATTTGTGTAATCTCCGTTGCGGCCTTCCTGCAATTCTTTGTGTCCTATTGTCGTTCGATTCTAGCCTCGAGCCGCAAATTTGAGCTCTCCGACCGCGTCCGCGAGGTTACTGGAATCGCAAGTCACGGACTTGCGGGGGACGACTTTAAGCGTCTTTTGCAGTTGGTGCGTCTATGCCCTGAGCGCGGAGATGACCGTTCGGAAATCCGTGCAGTAGGCGCTTATTACAGCTTGCTGGCGATCCTGAACTTTATTGCCCGGTCCGTGACGCCGGCCTTAGCCGCTTGGAGCGAACGCGAAAGACAAAACTGCTCGTATTTCGCCGCGGTCGCACTCGACCGGCGCATCTCCTACAGCCGCGACCTATTCACGCAACAGGTAGCCGACCGGCTCTGATTTCATTCCCTCACCGAATTTTGTTTCTTTATTGGGCATTTCCCAACCTAGCCGGCACCCTCGTTGTTCAGGCTGCTACTATAGGCATTACACCGATGTCAGCGAAGTTGGACCGTTCGCCCAATGAGAAATAAACTTGAACAAGCGTTATTGCAGAAGATTCAGCGCGAACGCATGCTGCCAGCGGGCAGTCGCGTCGCTGTTGCGGTTTCCGGGGGCGCAGATTCAGTAGCACTTTTGCGGCTCCTGGAGCCCTTGCGTGACGCCCTCGGAATCGCTCTGCTGGTAACGCATTTTAATCATTCGCTGCGCGGCGCTCAGTCCGAAGGCGATTGCGAATTCGTCAAAGATCTTGCGCTGGCGCATGGACTGGAAATCGTTGTGGATTGCGCTGATGTGAGGGCGCAGGCCGAACGTGAAGGCCTAAACCTGGAAGATACAGCACGCAGGTTACGTTACGCCTTCTTCGATCGCGTCGTTCTAGACGGACATGCGAGCCATATTGCCGTAGCGCACACCGCGGACGATCAGGCCGAAACGATCCTTGCCCACTTAATTCGCGGAACTGGTTTGACAGGCTTGGCTGGTATTTACCCCGTTGCCGGGGTCGTCGTCCGTCCACTGCTAGGTGCACGCCGAGGAGAGCTTCGAGATTATCTGCGTTCCATCGGACAGCCCTGGCGCGAGGATTCTACGAATACGGATATTCGCCGCATGCGCGCTCGAATTCGGGCTGAGCTGCTGCCATTGCTGGAACGCGATTTCTCTCCAGCGATCACAAACCATCTGAGCGAGCTGGCCCGATTCGCGCGTGAGGAAGAGATCTTCTGGGAAGCACTGACGGAGGATCGCTTCCATGCTCTCGCAGCCCGCGAAGCCAATTCGGTCCGCATCCGCGTGGATGATCTGTTAGGACCACTCCATCTTTGCGAGCGGAAAGAGCAACAACCCACAACCGCGAAGTTCCCTGCTTCCCCACACTTGCGCATGCTCACCGAACGGTTAATTCGCCGTCTGTATCAAGAGATCCGCGGAGACCGCAAGGGACTCGGTTCACGCCACGTCGAACAAGTAATCCGTCTTGCAAGCGAATCAAATAGCGGCGGCCGTGCGGAGCTACCCGGCGGCATCACCGTTCAGCGCAACTTCCGGGATGTGCGTTTTTCAACGGAGGCTGTGGGGCGACCGGCCCTAGGTGAGGGAGTCGTAGAATCCAGGTTAGTCTACGAATATTCCGTCGACTTGCCGCTACGCAATGCAACCAGTGTTTCCGTTCCGGAACTAGGAAAATGCTTCCGGCTGAAAGTCATTGACTGGCCTATCGCGGAGAGCGACACTAAGGGAGACGCCAACGCCATCGACGCTGACCTGCTTCATTCTCCTTTAATCTTGCGGAATTGGCGTCCCGGCGACGCTTATCGACCCCATGGCCGGCGGCGCGAACAGAAGTTGAAACAGATGTTCGTGGCTGGGCGAATTCGAAGCGACGACCGGGCCGGGTGGCCCGTGCTGGAAAGTGCAGGGCGGGTAGTTTGGGTTCAGGGCATGCCTACGGCGGCGAATTATCGCGCACGTTCCGGCACGAAGCGCGGAGTCGTGATTGAAGAGCAAGTTTTTGAGGATTTGTTGTTGAATTGAATACACTCCGCGTGTTTCGGCATCTAACTTAGGTGGTGCCTTAAGCGCAGGCAGTTATCACAGTCATTGAGCAGGGCTCTTCTAGGGTGAGGTAATAAGGTGAACTCAACAGTCCGAACGATTCTGTTTTGGCTTCTCATGATCCTGCTCGCCGTGGTTCTGTGGAGAATGGCCTCGACCGGAGGTCAATCTGCACACGAAGACGAGCCGAACTATTCGAATTTCTTGGTCAAGGTGCAAAACGGAAGCGTTAAGGACGTTATCGTCTACCTCTCGCCAAACAGCGCCGAATTGCAGGGTGAATACCGCGAAGGTGGAAAGTTCCGCGGCGTAACGATCGCGAACACCGCGATCCCCGATGTTACAAAGGCTCTTCAAGATCACAATGTCCCGTATAACTACAAAGAAGTTAAGAATGCCGATTGGCTCACTTTCCTGGTGAATTTCGCTCCGCTCATTCTGCTGGTGCTTTTCTGGGTTTTCATGATGAAGCAGATGCAGGCGGGCGGGAACAAGGCGCTCAGCTTTGGAAAGTCGCGCGCGCGCTTGCTTACTGCACAGCAGAAGAAAGCGACTTTCAAAGATGTGGCGGGAATTGACGAGCCCAAGGAAGAGCTCTACGAAATCATCGACTTTTTGAAGGACCCCCAGAAGTTCCAGAAGCTCGGTGGGCGAATTCCCAAGGGCGTCCTCCTCGTCGGGCCTCCCGGAACCGGCAAAACTCTGCTTGCGCGAGCAATCGCAGGCGAGGCCAATGTTCCGTTCTTCTCGATTTCGGGTTCGGATTTCGTGGAAATGTTCGTCGGTGTGGGCGCTAGCCGCGTGCGGGATCTTTTCGAGCAGGGCAAGAAGAATGCTCCTTGCATCATTTTCATAGACGAAATTGACGCGGTTGGGCGCCATCGCGGAGCCGGATTGGGCGGCGGCCATGACGAGCGCGAGCAAACTCTGAACGCTTTGCTGGTTGAAATGGACGGTTTTGAATCGAACGAAGGTGTGATTTTGATCGCTGCGACCAACCGGCCCGATGTGTTGGATCCTGCGCTGCTGCGTCCGGGACGCTTCGATCGCCGTGTCGTTGTGCCGCGTCCGGATGTAAAGGGCCGCGAAGAGATTCTGCGCGTGCATACGCGCAAAGTTCCTCTGTCCGAAGACGTAGATCTTTCTGTGATTGCGCGCGGTACACCTGGTTTCTCGGGCGCCGATTTGGCCAACCTGGTGAACGAGTCAGCGTTGTGGGCCGCGCGTCAGAACCGAAAATTCGTAGCTATGGTCGACTTCGAGATGTCCAAGGACAAAGTCCTGATGGGTGTCGAGCGGAAGTCGATGATTTTGTCGGACGAAGAAAAGCGGAATACCGCGTACCACGAGGCAGGCCACGCACTGGTCGCGGCCATGACTCCGGGCGCCGACCCGCTGCATAAGGTGACGATCATCCCGCGTGGCATGGCGCTGGGCGTCACGATGCAGTTGCCGATCGACGACAAACACACCTACACCAAGGAATTCCTGGAAGCGCAGCTGGCCGTGCTAATGGGTGGCCGCGCGGCCGAAGAGATCTTCCTGCATCACATCACCACCGGCGCTGGGAACGACATCGAGCGTGCTACGGAAATCGCGCGGCAAATGGTGTGCGAGTGGGGCATGAGCGTTCTGGGGCCGCTGACCTTCGGAAAGAAGGAAGAAGCGATTTTCCTGGGGCGAGAAATCGCGCAGCACCGTGATTATTCCGAAGATACGGCGATCAAGATTGACGCGGAAGTTCGCGCCATCGTGACCGAGGGGTACAGCAAAGCTCGAAATATTCTGGAAACGCAGCGCGATAAGCTGGAGCGCATTGCGCAAGCTCTGCTCGATCGCGAAGTGTTGGACGCGGTGGAACTGAAACTCCTGATGGAGGGGAAGCCACTGCCAGATAAGATTCCACCGCCGCCACCGGCAGCGCCGCCAGTTCCGGCCAAGGAACCACAGCTGACGCTGCGCCCTGAGCCGCGCCCAATCCCGGGCTTAGCGAAGGGCGAAAAACCGGCTCCGGCCTGAACCGCGGAAAATCCCCCGCAAAGCAATTGTGTTCCTGGACCTCGTCACGCAAGCGAGGTCTTTTTTTTAAGGCGATGGTTGGTAGCACGAAGTTGAACCAAGGGACTGCGTACGAGGCCGAGCTGCCATCTTGAAGGATTACATCAGCAGGGGCAATAGCCCGAGCAAGGCCAAAACAGTGAGCAGGACCAAACCTTGCTTGCCGGTGGGGCGGTCTGCAAATCCATAGGCATAAACACCTTTGATGAAGTTATTGCTTGCCGCCGCAATGATAATCGCGCCCCCAGCCAGTGCAAGTGGGGTCAGGCTCGAGACGGACTCCGCAAGACTTAAAATGAACGGGTCAACGTCGGAAACTCCCATCACGCCAGCTAGTGCGAAAAGCCCGGGGCGTCCCAAGTAGAGCAAGGCGAGGTGCGTAACGTATAACATTCCGACAAATAGACCTGCGAATAGGAATGCGGCGCTCAATTCCAGCGGATTTTTTGGCTGCATAGGCGGCTCTACGACAAGGCGGGCGCTATCCGGCACACGCATCCACAGCCAACCACCGAGTATTGCGGCAGCGGCGAGCAACAGGAACGGCAATCCCAGACGATGCAAAAGTTGGCGGTTGAAAATCGCCAGCAACGCGAGCAGCCGCAGGTACATGACACCGGAAGCGAGAAGCATAGCACCAGAATAAAGATGCGGTCGCGACTCCTCGCGAGCACGCTTAGCCAAGACAACCGTCGTCAATGTCGAGGAGTATGCTCCCCCCAATAACGCCGCGAGCAGGACGCTGCCGCGCCCCTGCGTCCACGTTTGCAACAGAAAGCTGCCGTAAGAAATGGCACTTACAGCGACGACTACGAGCCAAGTCTTGAATGGATTAAATCCAAAGGCGCCATAGGTGCGATTCGGCACGATCGGAAGGATTACCGCTGTCAGCAGCAGGAATTTTGCGAACGTGAGGATTTCATCGCCCGGCAAATGCCTGGCAAGATTTTCGAGCGCCGTTTTCAGTTGCAGTAGCGCCACAGAAAGCACGGTGAGGGTGACGGCGACCCAGTATCGCTCGCGCGAAACGAGCGCTCCGATCACGTAGGTCATCAGACCGGAAAGCTCAGTGGTCATGCCGGCGAGCGCCACTCCTTCGAGCTTGTGCCGGTAGGATTGCCAAAGAAACGTTCCGACGACCGCCAACCCAACGGCAGCCAGCACGAGGTTTTCTTCTGAAAACAAACAGAGCGCATAGCCGAGCAGGCCAAGGAGCGGAAATGTGCGGACTCCGCCAAAACGATACTGCTCAGACACTGCTTTTTGTTCTTCGCGTTCTAGCCCGATAAGAAATGAGAGGAACAGCACCAGGATGATCTGAGTGCCTTCTTTGGGGATGGATTGCAGCAGAGTATCGTTCATGGTTCGCAGAGGTCGCCGCGATTCTCGCTTTTCTTGCGACCCAGCACAACGATAATTGCTTCGGCTTCACTGCAGATGCGAGGCCTAAGGTAAAGAGGCAAGCGGCGTGCAGATCGCGGCGTCACTTGATAACTCGAGCGGCTCGGGGCCGTCAAATTGATTTCATTACACCTGCGGCTTGCCGAAACATTTCTTGCGGACGCACTTAGAACGGACTCGCGACAGTTTTCGCCTGATCGCGCAGTGGCGGCGCCGTCGTGGAACCCTGGAACTTGGGCTTGCCAAGTTTCACGATCCAAATCCCGGTATTTATATCATTAAAGAAAATCAAACCGTTGGCAGGCTGCCCGCCCCAGGTAAACGGCAGATTTGAGCGATATCCCGCGGGATCCGCCGGCCAGAAGCTCGCAATTTCGCGGCCCTGTTGATACAAATTGCCGCGCATTTCACCGGAAATATCAACGACGCGTCCCCCACCTGCGTAGTCGCCGAGATAGAGAACGTCATTGTCGGCCCAGACGTTGTGCATTCCGCCTTCCGGCACCTCATAGGTGGCGACTTCGCGCGGATGCTCGATGTCGGACACGTCCATCACATGAAGAATTCCGCGCACAGGAATCCGTTCCTTACTGTCAATATCGAAATAGCCGGGAAAAACTTCATCGCCTACGAACACATAATTCTTGTAACGAAATGCAGTGTGCGTGCCCGCCAGCCAGTGATCCCCGTACAACTCGTAATGATTGTATTTGTACTGCGCGACCAGTTTCGGATGCTCGGGGCTACCGCCTTTGATTCCGTTACCGACATCGAGAATCACAAGCCCGTCACGCCAGTACGCGAGATAGGCTAGTCCATCCTTCACGTGCAGATCGTGAAGATACCGTCCGGTAGTGATCATCCCTTCGCCCATCGGCGAGGCGATCGTTTGTTCTTGAGACTTCTCGGTCTGCCAGCGCGCCACTTCCCTCGGATGCACGGGATCCTGAAAATCGATGATTCGCAGCGAGCCGGTCGCGTCGTCGGTAATGTAAACATAATGGGTGTTGATGAAGGCGCTGTGCACGCCGCCGGTGACAGTCTCGGTGTATTCCGAAAGAACTTTCAGATGCGATGGATCGGAAGCGTCAAAAAGCACGATTCCGTTCTTGCGACTCGAAGCGCCTTCCCGCGTGAACACGCCCACTTTTTCATCGGGCGTCGTACTGACGTCGTTGTACAAACGCGCATCGGCTTTCAAAGTATCGAGCGCTTTCGGATGTGAGGCATCGGAAATATCGTAGGCGAAGATTTTGTCGCCAAAGGTGGCGACGTACAAATGATTACCGACGACCCATTCTTCGGTCGTTTGAATCACACTGCCGTCTGCATTCTTGGTAGGAATGTGCGATACAACTTCGAGTTCGCGCCCAGCATTGCGCGGAGCAATTGCGATCGAGGCGACCGCGCTGTGGCGTCCGATCGCGGCGATCACCTGGTAGGTCCCCGGTAATTCCGCGACGAAAGCGCCATCGGGATAAATCGTGGCTCGTGGACCACTGACACTCCAATTCGTTAATACGTCACCGGCATCAGAGTCTTTTGCATTCCGGGCCTTTGCCGTGAAATGAACGACGTCGCCAGTTTTCGCCGTAGTGGTAGCAGGCTCCAAGGCGATTTTCTGCACGGTGTCGGCAACCACGCGAACCGTCAATTCGCCTTTCACCGGGCCGCCCGTTGCAATAAGGGTGGCGGTGCCCGGTGCTACAGCGGTCACCAAGCCGGACTGATCGACTTTCGCAATCGCCGGAGATTTCGAAGTCCAGCGAATGGCCACATCAGTGCGAGGATCGCCGTTTGCCGAGCGCGCGCTCGCAGTGAGCACGGTTGATCCGCCTGCCGTCAAGGGCTGCGTCAAAGGTTCAACTTCGACCTTCGCCGGAGGAGGAGGTGCGACGGTGGCAGTTGTGAATCCGGGCTTGCCCGCTACTACGGCCCCTACGGTCACCTGTCCTGCGGCGCGAAAAACTACGTTGCCGTCAGCATCGGCGCCTGCAATATCCGGCGGAAGCGCGATCCAAACCGTCGGCTTCACATCGATCGCCTTTCCCGACGCGTTCTTGGCCACCGCAGTGAACCTAATTTTTTCTCCAACCTGAGCCTGAACGCCAGTTGGCGTAACTTCAACGCTTGCAGCCTTAGGCGGCGTGGGCGGCGCGCCGGTTTCCTGCGCATGAACTACCGGCGCAAAAGCGAGGGAACACAGGATCACCCAGCTGGATACGAATTTCGATGCAAAGTGCATCGTCAATCCCTCCAATTGAAAAATTTGCCGTGAGAACCTTGTACTCTAGGTCGAGGTTTGTCAATAGGAAGCAGGGTGCAACGGGCCGCGAGCGCAAGCTGTGGCATTGGCTTGTGTACCGCTCGGTCGGGAGGCAGCGGGCAGGTGTGATCGCAAACGGTTACCGTCGAGAGGCTCGGAAACTGAGGCTGGGAAATCGATCTCAAAAAAACGGCCATCAGGCATGTGTAGCAGCGGAATTTTGAAAGCGCGGACGTCAGTCCGCGGGACACATTTAGGGCTATGTTACCTGTTGCCTAACAGCTACGGAGATTTCGCTGACAATTGACCGCGCGGCCTCTCGGGGATCCTCCGCCGCTGTGATCGGGCGTCCAACCACAAGATAATCAGCGCCCGCCCGCACGGCCTCACCGGGAGTTGCGACGCGTGATTGATCATTCGCAGCAGCACTAGCCGGACGTACTCCTGGAACCAAGATTTTGAACTGCGCGCCGAGTTCAGCTCGAACGGCAGCGACTTCGTGCGCAGACGCCACGATCCCGTCCAATCCAGCGTTCTTGGCCAATAAGGCGAGAGCTAGCACGCGTGATCCTAAGGGCCCCTCCATCCCGATCTCGTGCAGGGTAGCCGAATCGAAGCTGGTGAGAACTGTCACTCCGAGCAACATCGGCCGTCCGCGCTTATTACCCGCGGCCTCGCGCGCGGCATGCAAAACTGCGGAACCGCCGGCCGCATGCAAGGTCATTAGCCTCACCCCAGGCAGCTTCACCGCGGCTCCGACAGCACGGGCAACCGTATTAGGTATGTCGTGAAACTTCAGGTCCAGGAATATGTGGCAACCAAGGCCCGCGAGTTTCTTAACTGCCGCCGGGCCCTCTGCGGTAAATAGCTGGCTGCCAACTTTAAACATGCCGGCGACGCCGCGTAGTACCCGCGCCAAGGAAAGAGCAGTACTTAGCTTGTCAGTGTCGAGTGCGACGATCAGTTTCCGGAACGATTTGTCGCGGGGCGTGTTGGCACCTTTAGGAGTTCCAGCCGGACTTTAGCAATCCCATGCTGCTCGAATCCTAGCTTACGTGCCACTTCGTAGGAAACATCTAATTCGCGACCTTGGACATAGGGCCCCCGGTCGTTGATCCTGACGATCTGACTACGGTGGTTTCCTGTATTCACAACCCGAACGATTGACCCAAGGGGGAGGGTAGGGTGGGCGGCGGTGTTGGCGTACATATCGTAGGTCTCACCGTCAGCGGTTGGCTGGCCGTCGAAATCCTCGCCATACCAGCTCGTGGTGCATTCCCAAACGGCTAGCGGCTTCAGTTGGCCTTTGTACTTGGAGGATCCTGCGGCGCGATCTGCTTCATCGAACGGGTTGCCTCGCTTTCCGGCGACCGTTGGGTTCACGGACGGGGTAATAACGAGGAGACCCATTCCTAAGAAAACCGTCTGCAGAATCACGAAGATTTTAGCTCTCATTTTCAAAGTAACCCCTTTTAGAATCAACTAAGTCTACCGTCCCGGCAGCTTGTCGGCAATCGGTTTATCGCTGTAGGGTTCCGCGTAACTTGCTGATTTCAAAGATGCTTTCTTCCCTGCACCATGTTTCCAGACCACTTACGAGTTGCTCTGAAGCTCGCGGGTCTATAAAGTGAGCCGTTCCCACCTGCACAGCTGAAGCTCCGGCGAGAAGGTATTCCGCCACATCTGCTGGCTGTTCGATCCCGCCAAGCCCAACCACTGGGATCGTGACCGCCCTACAGGCTTCGTAAACCAGCCTCATAGTTATAGGTTTTATAGCCGGCCCTGACAACCCACCGCTCGTACTGCCCAAACGGGACTTCCGAGTGTGGGCGTCGATACACAGTGCAGGGTAGGTATTCGTGAGAACAAGAGCATCGGCACCCTCGGCTTCGCAGGTCTTGGCGCTAACTCCAATCATGTTAACGTTCGGAGACAACTTTACCCAAAGAGGGCGCTTCGCAGCCTTCCGAGTAGCCTCGACCACTGATGAGGTCAGCGCCTGGTCTGTGCAGAATTCAACCCCTCCGCGTTCCACATTGGGACAGGAGATATTCAGCTCGTAGGCCGTCACGCCTTCGGCGTCTTCCAAAATCCGTATGACTTCAACGTAGTCGGCGATGCTGTAGCCGAAAACATTCGCAATAACGGCTGTCTCATACTGACGCACCAGCGGCAGCTTCTCGGCGACGAAGGCACGCACCCCGATGTTCTGGAGCCCGATCGCGTTTACCATCCCGCTCGCGGTCTCACACATCCTCGGCGCTGGGGCTCCCTCCATCGATTCTGCTGAAAGCCCCTTAACCACGATTCCGCCCAGACGGTTCAAATCCACCAAGTGGGCAAACTCGATCCCGTAGGCAAACGTGCCGCTGGCTGCGATGACGGGATTTTTGAGTGAAACTGTACCGACGCTGACTCGAAGGTCAACTGTAGCGGGCCGTTGAGAAACGCTTGCCGGCGCCGGCGAAGTCACGGCGGGAAGTCTAGCACGCGCCCAGAAGGAAACAGAAGCCTGAAACTAGAGCGAAACCTCGCTCGCCATTCAACGGCTAGAATCGAATTCAACAGTTTCCGACGGCGCCGAACTCGCAGGTCTATGTTAGGATGAGTCGCCAGAAATGCGAGTCGTGGAAAAAAGACAGCTGCTCTCCGCGGAAGAAATCAGCCGCACCCTCCAGCGTTTGGCCCATGAAATCGTCGAAAAAAGTGGCGGAACAAGGGATTTCGCGCTGATCGGCGTACGCCGCCGCGGCGTTCCGCTGTCCCAGCGGCTGGCCAAGACCATGGGCGATTTTTCCGGCGTGGAAATCCCTGTTGGCACGATTGACATCACGCTCTACCGCGACGATCTCTCGACGGTCGGACCCCAGCCGGTGGTGCATTCCAACGAAATCAGCTTCCCAGTAGACGATCGCGACCTGGTGATTGTAGACGATGTCCTGTACACCGGCCGCACGATTCGCGCTGCCATGAACGGCCTGTTCGATCTCGGGCGTCCCAAGCGCATCCGCCTCTGCGTGCTGATGGATCGCGGCCATCGCGAACTTCCGATTGAGGCCACGTTTGTCGGCAATCATGTGCAGACCAGCGACACCGAAATCGTGGAAGTTCATCTGAGGGAAATTGATGGCGACGAACGCGTCGTGCTGGTCGATCGCGTTCCCTAATGCACCTAAAGACCTGGCAATCCTAACGGAGGCCGGAGCCAACCGAACCAAAGGGAAAAAGTGCTGCAGCGCCTGGAACACCTGCTCGGAATCGAAGACCTTACGCGCGAGCAAATCTCTTTTATTCTCGATCAGGCCAAGCCTTTCCAGGAATTTCAGCGTCATCCCCTGAAAAAATTAGCCACCCTGCGCGGCAAGACCGTCGCCATCGCCTTCTTCGAGAATTCCACGCGCACGCGCATCAGCTTCGCCACAGCCGCCTCACGCCTGGGCGCGGACACCATGAATCTCCAGGCCGAATCTTCCAGCCTGAAAAAGGGCGAATCGCTGCTGGACACCGTGCGCACGCTCGAAGCTATGCGCCCCGACGGCATCGTGATTCGCCACAGTTCGTCCGGCGCGCCGGAATTCGTCGCCGCGCGCCTCGACATCCCGGTCATGAACGCCGGCGACGGCACGCACGAACATCCCACGCAGGCTCTGCTCGACGCGCTCACGATTCGCGATCGCAAGGGCAAGCTCGAGGGCTGGAACCTCACAATTCTCGGCGACATCCTGCACAGCCGCGTGGCGCGTTCCAATATTCACCTGCTCAGCAAATTCGGCGTGCGCATCACGCTGTGCGGCCCAGCCATGTGGGTGCCGCGCGAACTCGAAACGCTCGCGCCAAAGATGCGCCGCGTTGCGCGCATCGAAGAAGCGCTGGACGGCGCCGACGCGATCATCGTGCTGCGCGTGCAGACCGAACGCCTTCACGAGCCCGCGCTGGCCGCCGAGGAATATATCCTGGGCTATCAGCTAACGCCACAAACGGCTGCAGCTCGCGCGGCCGGATGCGCTGGTACTTGCATCCCGGTCCAATGATTCGCGGCCTGGAAATCGACCATGCCGTCGCCGACGGCCCGCAATCCTGCGTGCTCGAACAAGTAACCAATGGCCTCGCGATTCGCATGGCCCTGCTCTACCATCTCATCGGTGGCGCGCCGGTCGGACGCGCCCCACCCCGCGAAGGAATGATCGAATGCTGCTGATTAAGAATGGCCGCGTGCTGGATCCCGCGAGCAAGAGCGACGTCGACCCGGGACGTCCTGCTCGACGGCGCCCGCATCGCCGAAATCGGCACGAATCTTTCAGCGCCGGATGCCGAAATTTTTGACGCCCAAGGCCTGATCGTCGCCCCCGGCTTCATCGACCTGCACTGCCACCTGCGTGAGCCAGGCCAGGAAATGTCCGAAACCATCGAAACCGGCACGCGCTCCGCCGCACGCGGCGGCTTCACGGCAGTCTGCTGCATGCCGAACACGCAGCCGGTAAACGACAACGCCTCCGTCACGCGCGGAATCGTCGATCGCGCCGCGGCGGCGGAAAGCGTACACGTCTGGCCGATCGGCGCGGCCTCGGTCGGCAGCAAAGGCGAAGCGCTCGCCGAAATCGCCGCGATGAAAGATGCAGGAATCGTGGCCGTCAGCGACGACGGCAAGCCCATCGCCACCGCCCGCCTGATGCGTCAGGTGATGGACTACTGCAACGCGCTCGGTCTGCCGGTGATCGACCACTGCGAGGATCCATCGCTCTTCGCCGGCGGCGTGATGCGCGAAGGCCCGCGTCGGTGCGCCTGGGCCTGAAGGGAATTCCGTCGCAATCCGAATCGATTTGCGTCGGCCGCGACGTGGAGGTAGCGCCTTGACACCGGCGCGCGGTTGCACATCGCGCATATGTCCACCTCGGCTCGCTCGAATACGTGCGATTTGCAAAGAAGCAAGGCCTGCGCGTCACCTGCGAAGTCACGCCGCATCATTTCACGCTCACCGACGAGGACGTCCGCTACGACACCAACTACAAAATGAATCCGCCGCTCGCTTCGCGCGAAGACCGCGATGCGCTGATGCAGGGCCTTGCCGACGGCAGCGTCGACGCAATCGCCACCGACCACGCGCCACATCATCCCGCGAGCAAAGACGTGGAATTCGATCGCGCGCCTTTCGGCATCACCGGATTCGAGACGGCGCTCGCGCTCGGCTTGAGCGAACTTGTGCACAAAGGAACAAAATTTCACTGATGCGGCTCGTGGAACTTTTCACGACGGGCCCGGCGCGCGTTCTCGGAATCGAACGCAAAATCGCCGCCGGCGCACCCGCCGACCTCACGATTTTCTCCAGCAGACCACGCCTGGACGTTACCGCGCCTCCGAATCCGCCAGCAAATCGCGCAACACGCCCTTCGACGGCCGCACTTTCCGCGGCGCGCCGATGGCGACAATCGTCGCCGGCCGCGTCGTCTATCGTCGCGATTCGGCTGCAACCGCGTCACAGTGACGCTCGCGAACGGGTAAAGGGCCTGGAGCATTTGCAGCGGCGGCTCGATGCTTTTGTCGAGCCGGCAGATTTTGGAGTGGTTTCGGGTCCCGGGTCAGAAATACCGCTAGAAAACGCAAAATCGGGGTACCGCGTCGCGTAAATCTTGGCTTTCGTAAACCGCGACAAATCTAGTGCGCGGCAGGTTCGGCGGCGGGATGCATGCCGTGCTGCGGCACTTCGTGGACGCCGCGCGAGCGGCGGCTCCTGGTGGAAACGGAAAAGCTGATTCAGCGGACCGGCGCCTTTGCCGATCGGGTAGGACTTTTCGATCGCTTTGGTGACGTACGCCTTCGCCAGAATCACGGCTTCGCGCAGTTGCAGCCCGCCGGCGAGCTGCGCTGCGATCGCGGATGAAAACGTGCAGCCCGAGCCGTGCGTGTTCGGGCTTTTCACGTGGTCGCCGCCGAACATTTCGACGTCCGGCGCCTTCGCACAGCACGTCGATCGGCTTTTCCAGGTGTCCGCCGGTGACGATCACGGCGCGCGCGCCCATTTCCAGCAGCTTCTGCCCCGCCGCTTTCATCCCGGTCAGGTCTTTCACTTCCAGGCCGGTCAGAAATTCCGCTTCCGGCATGTTCGGCGTGATCACGCTCACGCGCTTCAATAGTTCATCGCGCACGAATTTCAGTCCGGCCGCATCGAGCAATTCCGCGTTGCCCGCGGTCGGACGCGAAACAGGATCGAGCACCACATGCGCGAATTTATGCTTGTCCAGAAAATCGGCCACCAGCCGAAGCGTTCGCGCGGTTCGCCAGCATTCCGATTTTCACGCCGGCAATGGTCAATCTTCCGCCAGCGCGTCGAGCTGCGCGCGCAACGTCGCCGAAGGAGTCGGCGTGCACTGACACGCACGCCCTGCGTGGACTGCACCGTCAGCGCGGTCACCGCCGCGACGCCGTAGCAATTGTGCGCCGCAAAAGTTTTCAGGTCGGCGGCAACGCCCGCGCCGCAGGAAGGATCGAATCCCGCGATGGTCAGAAGAATAGGTGGTGTGTGACCGTTTGTCGTGGTTATTCAATTCGAGTGCCCTCCGCGCGAGGGCTCAGACAAATGCCGGCGCGCCATTTTTGCATTGGCGCACCGGCAAAGAAAAATGTACGCGCGTTCTCGCGCATCGCGCAAGAACAATATTTGAAATAGGAGTGACGAGCGACATGATGCGAGAGCAATCTTAGTGAAACTTGCGAGCGACTCACGGGAAAAGTCCGCGCACCAGCGTTGCGTCGGCCACGCGCCCGACGGCGAGCACGTACGCGCCGGTGCGCAGGTGCGTGCGATGCTTCCGCGCCATCTCGTGCACTTCGTGAAACGCGCGCCGCATCACCAAATCCAGCTTGGCGTTCACTTCCGCTTCCGACCAGAAGAAACTCTGCAAATCCTGCACCCATTCGAAGTAGCTGACCGTCACGCCGCCCGCATTCGCCAGAACATCCGGAATCACCATGATGCCCTTGCGCGCCAGAACTTCGTCCGCGTGCGGAGTGGTCGGCCCGTTCGCCGCTTCCGCGACAATTTTCGCCTTGATCTGATCCGCGTTATTCAGCGTGATCGCATTTTCCAGAGCCGCGGGAACCAGAATGTCGCACTTCATCGTCAGCAAATCGTCATTCGAAATGCGCGAGGTCCCCGGCATGCCCACCACGGTTCCGGAGCGCTCCTTGTAGCGCATCGCCTTCAGCGGATCGATTCCGCGCGAATTGAAAACGCCGCCGCGCGAATCGCTGATCGCAATCACCCGCGCTTTTTTCTCCGCAAATAGTTTCGCCGCGATCGAGCCGGCGTTGCCAAATCCCTGAATCGCGACGCTCGCGCCGCGCAACGACATTTTCTTCACCTTGCACGCTTCTTCCACCACGATCACGCACCCGCGCGCCGTCGCTTCGTTGCGCCCTTCCGACCCGCCAATCGAAATCGGCTTGCCCGTGACCACTCCCAGCGACGAATGCCCTTCGGTCATGGAATACGTATCCATGATCCAGGCCATCGTCTGCGAATCGGTGTAGACGTCCGGCGCCGGAATATCCTGCTCGGGCCCGATGATCGGCAGAATTTCCGCCGCGAACCGCCGCGTCATGCGCTCCAGCTCGGGCTTGCTCATCCGCTTCGGATCGCAGATCACTCCGCCCTTCGCGCCGCCGTACGGAATATTCACGGTCGCGGTTTTCCAGGTCATCCACATCGCCAGCGCTTTCACTTCGTCCAGCGTGACGGCGGGATGATAGCGAATGCCGCCCTTGGCAGGACCGCGCGCCACGTTGTGCTGCACGCGAAACCCGGTGAACACCTTGATCTGCCCGTTGTCCATCTTCGTCGGGATCGAAACTTCCAGCACGCGCTTCGGCGTGCGCAAAATCTGGCGCATTCCCTGATCGAGCTTCAAATATTCCGCCGCGATATCAAACTGGATCTGCGAGATGCGGTAAGGATTCAGGTCCTCGCGCGGCGCGATGCGCGGAATCGGCTGCGCGCTAGCGGCTTTGGCAACGGAGCCATTCAGTCTTCCTTCCTGATGTCGCAAGGTGAGTGAGTTGCAGGTGCCGTGTTTATACGCGAATCGAAGTTTATTCGAGCCGCGCAGGATGTCAATGGAAACCAATACCAAAATATTAAATGTAACAAAGGATTGTGCCTAATAAGTGGAGAGGTCTCACGCTAGGGCGAGCCACTTAAGTTATTGAAATGCCGTACTTTATGAGCTTCATGTCAGCGAACTGTAACTCCCGTTTCCCGGCTCGGTCGCCAGCATGTCCCCATTTCGAACCGACCAAGAACGCCGTTGACCAAGCTCCTAGAGCACGCTACGCTCCCGAAGCTTAACCCGCCTTGCGCGGCAGCGAGCTGGCCAAGCTCGGTCAGCCAATCCGCAAGGCCTTCGCCCGCGTACTCAAAGGGAGCCGCAAGTAATTCGTGACTGGAGAGAAGCAAGCGAAGTTGAAGTCCTCGGACGCGATGCTCGTCGCCAGAATCGTCCAGCGTGACGAGTCAGCGCTTGCAGCGCTGTACGACCGTTACGGCGCTATGCTCTCGTCCGTCTTGAATCGTATTTTGCGCGACACCCAGGCAGCCGAAGAAATTCTGCAGGATATTTTCTATCAGTTGTGGCGCACGGCGCCGCATTTCGATGCGGCCCGCGGCTCGTTGCCAGGCTGGCTAGTGGTAATTGCGCGCAATCGCGCCATCTCGCGCTTACGTCGCCACAATCCCGCATCCGGCGATGAATTCGTCGAAAACACTGTTATTGTCCCGACGAATCTCGAAAGCTCGGTCGCACAAGAGCAGTTGATCGTAAAAGTAAAAAGCGCGCTAGAAAGTCTCCCGCAAGAGCAGCGCGCCGCGATCGAGCTGGCATATTTCGAAGGCCTGACGCACAGCGAAATCGCGAAGCGCACAGGCGACCCGCTGGGCACCGTAAAAACGCGCCTGCGCTCAGCAGTAGAAACACTGAAACGGAATTTGCACATATGAGCGGCCAACACATAACTCGGCCGGAAGATTTCGATCTCTACGCACTTGGCGCGCTGGACGCCGACGAGAAGCAAGCGATCGAAACGCACGTGGCGACGTGTGCCGAATGCGCGCAGAAACTCGCAGAAGCGCGAGGCCGCATGGCGATTCTGGCGTTCGCCGCATCGCGCGTCGAGCCTTCGCCCGGAGTCAAAGAACGCCTGATGCGCCAACTCCACGCAACAGCCGAAGGCCCGGGCGGAAGCCTCGCACGCACGCAGCGGGAACAAGCCGCCGCGCCCGGAATGTTCGGACGCTGGTGGGCGGTGCTGCTTCCGGTAGCGTCGGCATTCGCGCTAGCAACGATCCTGCTTTGGCTGCACAATGACCAGCTCACGCGCCAGCTAGCGGATCTGCGCACGACCGTTCTTCAGCAGCGGAAACAACTCGACGAATCCCGCCACATGGTTGAACTGATGGCAGCGCGCGACACTATCGTCGTCCCGCTCGCAGCGCAAAAGGGCCAACCGCAAGGCAGTGCGCGCGTCGTATACAACGCCCGCGAGGGAATGATGATGTACGACGGCACCTTGCCGCCCGCTCCCACGGACAAGGTTTACCAGATCTGGCTGGTTCCGATGAAGGGCGCGCCGATCAGCACCGGATGGTTCACAGAAAGACCCGATAAGCCGGGCCACATGATGATGAAAGTCCCCGAAGGCCTAGCCGCCAAAGCCTTCGCAGTAACGCTAGAACCCGCAGGCGGAATGCTGCAGCCAACAGGCCCAATGGTCCTAGTCGGCCCAGTCTCGTAGTGCGGCGATTCAGAGCCTCTGTGGCAACCTAGACGCTTTACATCATCAGAATGAAAGCGCTGCGCCTGGAGCAGGTGAGCTTGTAGTGATCACTGCGGTCATTGCCTTTTAGGCAGGGCGAGGCCTCAGGCGCGCTGTGGGCAGAGTGAGATCAGCCGGCTTTTGGCCGTTAAAGCCATGTAGTTCTCTGCCGTGGAATTTCTTCAGGTTTCCTACGCAGCAGGAATGCGATCGACACCCATAAACGCCCGCAAAGCCTCAGGAATGACCACCGATCCATCAGCCTGCTGAAAATTTTCCACCAGCGCAATCCAAGTCCTTCCCACAGCAAGCCCCGACCCATTCAAAGTATGCACAAACTCCGACTTCTTCGCCCCGCCAGCCTTAAAACGAATCCCCGACCGCCGCGCCTGAAACGCCTCAGTATTCGAGCAAGACGAAATTTCCATAAACTCGCCAGCAGAAGGCAGCCACACCTCAATGTCATAGGTCTTCGCCGACGCAAACCCCATATCCGCGGTACAAAGCTGCATCACGCGATAATGCAACCCAAGCCGCTGCAAAACCGCCTCCGCATTCCGCACCAAAGATTCCAGCTCGTCATAACTCTGCTCCGGCCGCGTAAATTTAAACATCTCCACCTTCTGAAATTGATGCTGACGCTTCAATCCACGCGTATCCCGCCCAGCAGCCCCAGCCTCAGACCGAAAACAAGCCGTCCAAGCGCAAACTTTAATCGGTAATTCGTCGCCGTGCAGCGTCTGGTCGCGGTGCAGACTGGTCAATTCCACTTCAGAAGTAGGCGTAAGCCACAAATCAGTGCCTTGCAGATGAAACATGTCCGCGGCAAACTTAGGCAATTGCCCCACGCCCGTAAGCGAAGCAGTATTCACCAAAAAAGGCGGCAGAATTTCCGTATACCCATGCTCGCGGGTATGCATATCCAGAAAAAAATTCGCCAAAGCGCGTTCCAGCCGCGCGCCCAAACCCTTGTAAACCGCAAACCGCGCCCCGGCCATTTTGATAGCGGCGTCAAAATCCAGAATCCCCGCGCCCTCGCCAATTTCCCAATGCGGCCGCGCCTTGAAATCAAATTGCGGCGCCGCACCCCACCGCCGCACCTCGACGTTATCAGCAGGTGACTTTCCCACGGGCACGCTAGCATGCGGAATATTCGGAATTGTCAGCAAAAAATTGCTAAGTTGCTGGTCGAGCTCAGCGATGCGCAGATCGTCGCGCTTGACGCGTTCAGAAACTTCCTTCATCAGCGCCAAAATCTCCGACGCATCTTCCCCAGCCTTCTTCCTGCGCGCAATTTCCTCGCTGGCCTTGTTGCGCTCAGCCTTCAACCGCTCGGCAGAAGTAACAAGTTGCCGCCGCTCGCTATCAATCGCGCGAAACGGCTCAAGATCCAAAACGATCCCGCGGTCCCGCCCCATTTTTTCAATCACATCAAGATGTTCGCGTACGTATCCAAGATCGAGCATAGGCGAAGCAGAATACATGAAGTCACCAAGAACTGAAAAGCGACGAGTGTGTACCGCGTGGCGCGGCCGCAAAAGGTTGCGCACTGAACATGGTGGACCGAATTCGTTCGCTGAATTCCCGCACTGCCCTGCACGCACGCGCTCGGATATGTCAGAAGAAAGACAGTTAGCCCGTTGGGCCATCAGTCATCGACTCGTGCGACAGGGGCTACCATGCCGTTCTAGTCATTCCATCCCGTTGCCCTCGCCTTAGCTTCCAAACGATCTAGTGCGTAATGCCGGTCAACATATGCAAGTGGCGGGAAGGGGGATTCATGCTTGGTGTTCATACCTTGCCGTCCTGACTGGCTCGTCAACGAAATGGTCCTAGGTCCAGGTAGTAGCGAGCTTGGCTGGAATTCGGTGCAATTGGAGGTATGATAGCGGCTCCTGACCTGCGTCCCCAGCTGGAAGGGGCTTCTTATGACTCACCGGTTTACGATTGGTGTCGAAGAAGAATTTCAGATTGTAGATCCCGTCTCGGGTGAATTGCGTTCCCACGTAAGCGAGCTGATGGAAGCTTCCTCCGCTGGACTCGGCGAACAAGTGAAAGCCGAGATGCATCAGTCGATCATTGAAATTGGGACCAAGATTTGTGCCAATGTGGCCGAGCTTGATGCCGATATGCGGCGGACGCGCGGCGAGCTGGTGCGCGCTGCCGAAACCCGCGGATTGCACGTGGCTGCAGCGGGTACGCACCCTTTTTCTTCATGGATCGACCAGGTTATTTCTCCCGGCGAGCGCTATCAGAATATCGTCGAGGAAATGGGTCAACTGGCGCGTTCCTTGCTGATATTCGGCATGCACGTGCACGTCGCAGTTCCTGACCGCACCACGATGATCGATCTGATGAACATGGCGCGATATTTCCTGCCACATCTGCTTGCGCTTTCGACCAGCTCGCCGTTTTGGATGGGGCGCGATACCGGGCTGAAATCATTCCGCACCACTGTGTTCCGCCGTTTTCCGCGCACTGGTATTCCCGACCACCTGAACTCCTGGAATCAATACGAAGATTACGTTCAGCTTCTTGTGCGTCTGCATTGCATAGACAACGCGAAGAAAATCTGGTGGGACGTGCGCCCGCATCCCACGTTTGGAACTTTGGAATTTCGCATTTTCGACGTTGTGACGCGCGTCGATGAGGCGATCGCCATTGCTGCGCTGACGCAGGCAATCGTCGTCAAGCTTCATCGGCTGTACACACGCAATATGGGCTTCCGCATGTACCACCGGGCGCTGATTGAGGAAAATAAATGGCGGGCCGCGCGTTGGGGTATCGAAGGCAAGCTTATCGATTTTGGCAAACAGGCTGAGGTGCCCATGGCAGTGCTGGCTGAGGAATTGCTCGAATTCGTCGATGATGTACTCGACGAACTCGGAAGCCGCGCTGCGCTGGAGCCCATTCATAGGATTTTTCGCGAAGGCACCGGCGCCGAGCGGCAATTGCGTGTCTACAAGGAGACCGGCGAATTACACGAGGTAGTTCGCCACATCGTGGCCGAGACCCGCGAAGGGGTGGATTTGCGAGCGAGCTCGGCGGCGAGCGCGCCGCAGGGTTAATAGGTTTTCGCGGAGCTTTGCATCAATGATTGAATGATGTGCCCGTGTGTTCTTGAGAGAACTTTTCGTCGCATCCAAGTGAAAGGAATCATCCACGATGAAAATCGGACTTCTGTGCGGACGCGAATTCAGCTTTCCGCCGGCCTTTATTGAAAAGGTCAACGAACTCGGCAAGAAGGATGGGATTACCGCTGAATTCGTCACGTTAGGCGGCACTGCAATGGGCGAGCCCGCCCGCTACAAGGTAATCGTCGATCGCATCTCGCATGAAGTGGATTACTACCGCGCGTATTTAAAGCACGCCGTGCTGCAGGGAACCTACGTTATCAACAATCCTTTTTGGTGGACTGCCGACGATAAATTTTTCAATTACTCCATAGCCGCGAAATTAGGTCTCGCTATTCCCAAGACTGTTCTTCTTCCGCAGAAATCGTATCCCGCTGATGTGGACATCAACTCGGAGTCGCTGCGCAACCTTTCCTTTCCGATTGATTGGGATGCGTTGCTTGATCACATTGGGCGGCCTGCGTATCTGAAGCCTTACTCTGGCGGTGGCTGGAAGCATGTATACAAAGTGCATAATCGCGAGGAGCTTCTTGCCGCTTATGACGGCACCGGGCCTCATTGCATGACTTTGCAGGAGAATATTGATTTCACGCAATACGTGCGCTGCTTCACGTTCGGCAAAATGGATATTCTGCCCGTCGTTTACGATCCCAAGCAGCGGCGCTACCTGGTCGAGCACCAATACATGTCGGCTGAACTGGGCGCGCGGGTGGTGCGCGATGCGCAGACCATCAACCAGGCTCTTGGATACGAAATGAATACGATTGAATTTGCCATCAAGGATGGAGTTCCGTACGCGATCGATTTCCTGAATCCCGCCCCTGATTTTGAGCGCGACCGCATTACTGAATTTTATTTCAAGGAAGTTGTGGAACGCATGGCGAGGCTGGTTATTGACCGCACTTTGCACGGCGACCCTTCGTATCCCTGGCCGCGCTGGGAAGAGATGCTTGGGATTGGCGCCGCTTCGGGTTTCACCGGAGCGCCCGCGGGGAAAACCGCCGAAGCGAAAATTGCATGAGCGGTTCCGCACCTTCTTCACACACGCCGCAAAGTGAGTCCACGCCCGCGGGGGTCTGGCACAAACTACTCAGGCCTGACGTCGAACTTGCACCCGCTTTCAGCGCGGAATTGAACGCGCGGATGCGCGCCGAGCGGTTGACGTTTGGCGACCGTATTCACTGCCCCTTTCTGCGTCCATTTTTTCTTACGGCCGAAGATGAGAAGAGGGTGCGCGCTGTCGCCGAGAACATCGCGGTGCTTGGCGAACGCGTGGTTCGGGAGTCGCTTGCCAATCCGCAGTTGCTCGCGCAGGTTGCGCTAAGTCCTCAGGAAGAACGTCTCGCGCGCATCACTCCTGGGTATAACACTTCCAGCACGGCTTCGCGCCTTGACGCTTTCTTGCTTCCTGATTCGCTGCAGTTTGCCGAATACAATGCGGAATCTCCTGCGGGTCCCGGGTACGCGGAAACCCTCGCCAATGTTTTTCGCACGCTGCCTGTGATGGAGCGGTTCTCGCAGCAGTACAGCGTGCGTCAATTTCCCTTGATGAAGCAGTTGCTCGCTGCGCTGCTTCAGAGCTATCGCGAATGGGGCGGTCGAGCGTCACCGCCGGTGATCGCTATTGTGGATTGGCGAGAAGTTCCCACATGGAGCGAATTTGAAATTCTTCAGGCCTATTTTCAGCAGGAAGGCGTGACCACTGTCGTCGCCGATCCTCGCGATCTGGTTTTTGAAGGTGGCAAGCTGGCCGCCAAGGGCCGGCGAATTGATCTCGTTTACCGCCGTGTGCTGATCAATGACATTGTCGCCCGGCCTGCTGAGTGCAAGGCTCTGCTGAGTGCATACACGTCGAATGCGGTTTGTGTGGCGAATGCGCTTACCTGTAAGATTCCTCACAAGAAGGCGTTCTTTTCTGTGCTTACCGATGAGCAAAATTCAGCGCTCTTTAGTTCCACCGAGCGCGAATTGATTCGGCAGCATATTCCCTGGACGCGCCTGCTTGCCGACACTGAAACCACGCGGGACGGCGAATCGTTCGGGCTTCTGGAACATGTTCGGCGGAGGCGTGAGAATTTCGTTCTGAAGCCCAATGACGAGTATGGGGGTACCGGGGTGCAGCTCGGTTGGGAAAACGACGAGCGGCAGTGGGATGCGGGGCTCGAGCGCGCTCTTGCCGATCGTTCGGCATCTTGGGTTGTGCAAGAACGTATTGCGGTCCGCCGTGAGGTCTTCCCGATGCAGACCGAGAATGGGATCGAGATGCGTGAGATGCTGGTGGATTTCGCGCCTTACATTTTCCGCGGCAAAATGGCGGGCTGCCTCACGCGCCTCAGTTCGACCGGCCTGGCTAATGTGACCTCCGGCGGGGGCCAAGTACCGTCTTTCGTGGTTGAGCCCAAACTCTAGTTCGGCAGCCCAGGGGCACAAGCTCGAAGTTATCCGTAGCGCAGCGCCACGTTCGGATCCACGCGCATCGCGCGGCGCGCGGGAATGAAGCAGGCGAACAGCGCCACGGCGCACAGTAGGATCGCCACGCTCGAAAATGTGAGCGCGTCGGTGCTGGTTACCCCTAAAAGCAGGCTACCCAGATAGCGCGTCAGCGCAAAGGAAGCCAACAAGCCCAGGCCCACCCCGACAAGCGTCAATCGAAGCCCACGCCCCAGTACCAGCCGCAAAATGTCTTCTCTACTCGCACCCAGCGCCATACGAATGCCGATCTCATGTGTGCGCTGACGTGTGCTATAGGCCGTGACGCCGTAGATTCCTACGGCAGCGAGCACCAGGGCAAGCAGCCCGAATGCGCCTACGAATGTTCCGGCGATGCGCTGGGGGAAGCTGGCAATTTGCTCGCGCAATTCAAGCGTGGTTATATCGAATACCACCAGATCGGCATTTAGCTCGTGGATCGATTTCTCGGCCGTCTGGCCGAAAGCTAGTGGATCTCCGGCCACCCGCGCATTGATAATCATGGTGGCGCGGTAAACCTGGTACAGCGGTAAATACAGGAAGGGCGTTGGCTTTTCATTGAGGCCGTTCACTTTACTGTCGCGCGCAACACCCACCACCGTGAACCATTCGTTCGTCAAGTCCGAGTTGAGTTGCTTGCCGAGTGCTTCCTGATGGGGCCAGTAGCGCTCTACAAACGTTTCGTTGACGATCACCGCGCGTTGTGAATTCTTCGTGTCCTGCAGCGTGAACTCGCGCCCCTTGGCAATAGGGATCTGCATGGTCTTGAAATAATTCGGCGTGATGATGGCAACCTGGGTCTCCATGGATTCATTCGGCTGCAATACATACCCTTCAGGCTTGACGCTGGTTGAGCCCCCGCCGAACCCCAGCGGTATGCGGCTCGACAAGGCCACCGACTGGACGCCAGGAAGTGCTTCCAGTTTCGCGACCAGCTGGCGATCGAATTCCGCTCCGCTCGCCTCCGAATATCCCGCGGTAAATAGATCGTAAGAAGCGATCAACAGGTTATGGGGATTGAATCCCGGGTTGATTTGCTGCGCGGTCATGAAGCTGCGAATGAACAATCCAGCGCAGATCAAAAGCAACAGGGACAGCGAAATTTGCGCGACTACCAAGCCGCTCGCGAGGCGTGCCTTGCGCAATCCACTCGATGCGCTCCCTGCGTCTTCTTTCAACACGGCCACCGGCGCTTCGCTTGAAGACCGCAGCGCGGGCAAAATTCCGAAAATCACGCCTGTGAGGACCGAAATCACCAGGGTCGCAAGCAACACCGTGCGGTCCGCCTTGATGCTGAGCGAGATCGGGAAATCCGTTGCTGGCACGAATTTCATGAATGCTCCTGAAGTCCAGAGCGTGATCGCAAAGGCGACCACTCCTCCCGCCAGAGCCAATACCAGGCTTTCGGCAAGCAGCTGCCGCACCAGCCGCCAGCGGCTCGCACCTAATGACGTGCGAATGGCAATCTCGCGCCGCCGCCCCACCGACCGGACCAGCATCAGATTTGCTACGTTCGCGCACGCCAGTAGAAGCACCAGGCCCGCAATGGTCATCAACATCGGCAGCATCATGGAGAGAAACTGATTCGCACCAAACGGGCTGCGCCAGAGCGGAAACACGGTCACGCTGTCATGGCCTCTGTGCTCCTCAGGATAATTTTTTGCCTCGCGCTTCAGCCGTAGCGTCATTTCTTCCTGCGCTTGGGCTGGCAGGACCCCGGGTTTCAAGCGTCCCAACACAAAGAGCCAGAAATAGTGATGGTCGTGAATCAGGTCGCCCTGCGGCATCAATTGCTCTTGCATCATGATCGGAATCCAAATCTCCGATCGCAATCCCGTCTGGCTGCCTTGAAACACCGCCGGCGTTACGCCCACGATGGTGTAGGGGTGCTGGTCGATTTCAATTGTTTGACCTACTATGTTCGGATTCGCGCCGAAATGCGTTTCCCACAGACGGTAGCTGATCACCGCCACGGGCGCGCCTCCCGGCTTTTGGTCCTCTGCGGGCAAAAAGCCGCGCCCAAGGATCGGCCGCACGCCCAGTACGTCGAAATAATTCGCAGACGTTAGCATGCCCCAGACCCGTTCTGGTTTACCTTTGCCCGTCAGGCTCATGGGAGTCGTGTTGCAAGCGGTGATGCCTGTAAAACTCTGCTGGGCTTCGCGCATGGCCTCCAGATCGGGATAAGTAAACGGAAAGGGGTTGTCCGCGCCCCGGCCAAGTGACAGTGACACGACCTCGCGCGGGCTGGCCAGCCCGGGAATAGGGTTCAGCAACGTCGAGTTGATCCAACTGAAGATCGTGGTGTTCGCGCCGATCCCAAGTGCGAGGGTCAGAATGGTGATCACCGCGAATCCCGGGGTCTTCGCGATCATTCGCAGGCTGTAGCGCACGTCTTGCCAAAATGAGGTCATGGGCGAACCTCCACGACATTTTGGACGGATTTCGAGCATTTCGTCGCCCATCCAAGCTAGCCGCCAAGCGAATGCTGGCGCACCGCTTAGCTGGGCCACCGTAATGCCGAATCGTGCGCTGCTGTCCGATTGTGGGACATGCCAGCAGCAAGAACGAACGCTCGATTGAGTTCATTACGCGATGTTTCGAGTGGACATAACTTGATGAGATGCTGGTCGTGGTTGTGGATTGAGGATTGCAAGCTGGTTGCCCGTAGCAAATCACGGCGTGTGAACATACAATAATTCGATGAACTTCGGACCGGCAGGACCAGAGTTGCTGCCTGGGGCTCGTAATGCTGTTGAAGTGTGCCTGGCAATTCAGCCTGGCGAACGAGTGGCGCTTATCGCCGATCGTCCCAGCCAAGCTGTTGCTGCCAGTCTCGCCGAGGCGTTAAAACAACGCGGTGCTACCTGCGAAGGATTTCTTCTTGAGGATCTTGCCGCGCGGCCACTTAAACGCGCGCCTCAGCAGGTTCTCGATGCACTTGGGCGCGCTGATGCCGGGATTCTCTGCATGCAGCCTCAGGAAGGAGAATTGGGTGCGCGCAAGGACATCGTTGGAGTGGTCGAACGGCGGCACATTCGTTACGCGCATATGGTTGGCGTTACGCCGGAGATCATGCAACAGGGGATGCGCGCGGATTACACTCTTGTCGACCGGCTCAGTGAGCGGTTGCTGCAACGGATGCATTCGGCGACTTCGCTTACTGTGCGCACGGATGCTGGGACTTCGCTTGTTGCTACTTTCGATTCCAAACTCGATTGGGTGAAGACCAGCGGACTGATCAGCAGGCGCTACTGGTCGAATCTGCCAGCTGGCGAGGTTTTCACTACACCGGCAAAAGTCGACGGCACGTTTGTGTGCGATGGCAGTGCCGGGGATCATTTTTGCGGAAAATATGGCGACCTGCGCGATACGCCTCTTGCGCTCGAAATTAAGGCCGGCCGATTGCAGAAAGCCACCTGTGAGCGCAAGGACCTTGAACAGGAATTTTGGAGTTATTGCCATACCGATGAAAATAGCGATCGCGTTGGGGAGCTGGCCTTTGGGACCAACCTCAGCCTATCGGACATGATTGGCGTGCTGCTGCAGGATGAAAAATTGCCAGGGGTTCATCTGGCGTTCGGCGATCCATACGGCAGCCAAACGCATGCGACATGGAGTTCACGCACCCATGTGGATGTTCTGGCGCGGCATTGCAATGTATGGATTGATGACGAACAGGTGATCGAAAAAGGCCGATATATGCTCGCCCGCCTGGGCCTCGACGGAAACGGTTTCAAATAACCTCGGTCTCGACAAAAGCTTACAAAGGCCCGCATCGAAGCCGAGCCCGCTAAAATAGTCTGGTGATGTATTCCCACATTTGATGTTTCCAGTACGGCCAATCGTGACCGCCTTGCGGTCCCCAGTCGTCGAGCGAATGGCGAATTCCTTTGCTCGCCAAGATTCCAGATAACCGGTAGGAAGGTCCGCTGTGCTCCCAGGGGCCACAGCCTGTCGCGATGTGTATATCGCACTGGGCCAATTGGCCCAGGACATTCGGGTCCGACAAATTCGAAAGATAGTCTACGGGGTTGTTGAAGTACGTGTTGTCGTCATACATACCGTCCATGAATCCTCTGATGTCGTATACGCCTGAGAGAGCAAAGCACCGTCGCACCACGTCGGGATGCTTGAACAGAGTATTTGCGGCATGGAACGCGCCGAACGATGCCCCCATCGTTGAAATTGCGATTCCCGGTGATTTACAGTTGTCCCAGATGAACGGAACTACTTCTTCGCGGAGGTATGCGTCGAACTGCGCTTGCATGTAGCTGCGGTGATACGGATGCGCGCCCTTGTTGTAGAGCCCCGCCCAGTTCGCCGAATTGATGCTAAAAAATTTTACTCGCCCGGCTTCGATCAAAGGTTCGAGCGCCGCGATTAGTCCCTGGCCTTCGAGTTCCCATTCGTCTCCCGCGCTAGTCGGGAAACCGATTAGCGGGGGGCCCCAATGCCCGTAAACTACTGCACCCATATCGAGGCCCAGGCGATGCGAATACCAACGATGATATTCCCTCTTCATATTGCTCCTGAATGGTGGCTTCTTTCGCTGAGCCCGGCGTCTCGTTCGAAAGCGCGATATTATACGGCGTTTCCTTGACGGCGCGATGGGAAGTGTCTCGACTAGAATTTACTTCTGCTATTCTAGCAGCAGCTAGCGTAAGTGTCCCGGCGGCTGTTCGTCCCGCGCCGTGGATTTTCCGAATCTTGCAATTTTAGATAAGACAAGACTGGAGAACTGTTTCTTGCCATTTGCACCGGAATTGACTGCTGAACTTGCGGCCGCGGGCAGCGGCCAATTACATAAGCATGAAAAGTTTTCATCTCGTTTTCTGGCAAAGAAGCGCGATCTAGTCGTTTACGTCCCGGGAATCTACGACAAGCGCCCCGATCTGAGGTTTCCGGCGCTTTACCTGGAAGACGGGCAGAACCTTTTTGATCCTGCTACTTCGTTCACACCAGGGATCTATTGGCGCCTGGGCGAGACTGCTGACGAATTCATCGCGAAGGGGCTTATACAACCGCTGATTATTGTTGGAATTTACAATACGGGCAAGCAGCGCCTGAGTGAATACACGCCGACACGCGATAAAAAACATGGCGGGGGTAAGGCCGATAAGTACGGACGTCTTTTGGTGGAAGAATTGAAACCGTTCATCGAATCCCACTACCGCGTTCTCGATGGTCCCAAGAACACCGGTCTGGGTGGATCATCTCTCGGAGGCCTTTTAACGATGTATCTTGGAATTCGTTATTGGCCGGTTTTCGGCAAGCTTGCGGTGCTGTCTCCTTCCGTATGGTGGAACCAGCGCGCTATCTTGAAAACTGTTGCACGCGCGGAGGTGCCATCACGGCCTCGTATCTGGCTTGATGTCGGAACGAACGAGGGTGCCCACACGGTGCCGCAGGTTACAGCTTTGCGGAGATGCTCTGGTGCAAAAAGGGTGGCAGGAAAACCACGATCTGCATTTCGAAATTTTTCCCGGAGCGCAGCATAACGAGGCCGCTTGGGCCCAGCGCGTCGGGCCCTTTTTGCAATTCCTGTTTCCGCCCGGGGACTCCGCAGTATAATAATTTCCAAGGTGGTTTGTTCTCAGTGATCGGCAAAGGTTTTGTGAATTGTAGTTGTGCAATAGCGGTCTGACGAATTTGCTTTTTTTTATGGGAACCGCGCCCGCGGCGGCGCTTCCTGCTCACTTATCGAAACGAACGACGCACAATTTAGGAGTCTATAGTTGCCTGAAACAACCGAAACACGGCCACTTACCATCCTCTGCATTTCCTCTTACGAGAAAGGGCAGGAGTTTCTACGCACTTGCAAGAACCTGGGCTGCCGGGTATTGCTTTTGACGGTGGAGAAACTGCGCGATGGGAATTGGCCGCGCGAATCGGTGGATGAATTTTTCTACATGCCGGAAGAGCTTCCCACCTGGGCCATCATCAATACCGTCAGCTATATGGCGCGCTGGCAGCCAATCGATCGCATCGTCGCCCTCGATGAATTCGACATGGAAAATGCCGCCGCGTTGCGCGAGCACATGCGCATCCCCGGCATGGGCCTCACCTACCGTGCGTTATTTTCGCGACAAGTTAGCGATGCGCGGCCGCGCGAAGGAAGAGGGCATCAACGTTCCCGGAGTTCATTCATGTGCTCAATCATGCGAGCTTGAACGAATTCATGTCCCGCGTGAAACCGCCCTGGCTGTTGAAGCCGCGCTCGCAAGCTTCCGGCATCGGCATGAAGAAAATTCACAGTGCCCGCCGATTTGTGGCCACTGCTCGAAACTCTGGGCGACGCGCAATCGCATTACTTGCTCGAACAATTCGTGCCCGGCGACGTCTTTCACGTGGATAGCATCGTTTCCGAACATAAGGTGATCTTTGCGGAAGTCCACGCCTACGGAGAGCCGCCTCTCAGTGTGTCGCACGAGGGTGGCGTTTTTACCACCCGAACGGTTTCGCGTACTTCCGCGGAATTCAAGACTTTGCAGAAACTCAACAGGGAATTGATTGCGGCGCTCGGGTTTGTACGCGGAGTGACGCACGCTGAGTTTCTTCGCAGCCATGAAGATGGAAAATTCTACTTCATTGAAATTGCCGCGCGCGTCGGCGGGGCTTACATTTCAGATGCCGTCGAAGCCGCTACCGGCATCAATCTCTGGCGCGAATGGGCAAAAATTGAAGTGGGCTCGGGCAAGACACCCTATAAGTTGCCTGAGCGTCGTCGCGAATATGCCGGCGTGGTGGTTTCGCTCGCACGCCAGGAAATTCCGGACACGAGCTCCTATACGGACTCCGAAATCGCGCAACGAATTACAAAAAAACATCACGCCGGATTCGTTCTGCGCGCCCTGAAGCCGGAACGCGTTTCCGAACTGGCCGATTCGTACGTTGTGAGATTCCGCGAAGATTTCCTTGCTACCGCACCGGTGCCTGATAAGCCTTCGGCCTAACGGGTTTGCGTAAATCACCCGAAGATTGTGAAATGCTATTTCGGCAAGGTGTGTCTGCTGTGGGTTGATGCTGGTGCGATGAAGTCGATCGCCCTCTTGCGGCTGGGTAATGTTAGTCTTGATCGAGTCGGGCTGCCAATTTCTTTGGACTGTCTGGTCTCAACGATTTGTTTGGTTTCTCTGCTGGGAGATGATCAATCAGGGCTGCAAGGCGATCGAGAAATCCAGCCTGGCCTTTTAGAATGCGAGCTTTCGCTTCATCCAGAGAAAACCATTCCGCGCGATCGACCTCGGGGAATTCGTGCGTCTTGCCGGACTTCGGCGGCCACTCCATTGAGAACACGTTGCTGCGGATCTCGGCGGGCGAACAATCGCCTTCGAAGGCCCATGCTATGATAATTTTGCCACGCGGTTGTTTAATGTGGTCAAGCGGCAGGAATTCTCCGTTGGGCTTGAAACCAGTTTCTTCCTCGAATTCGCGTTTGGCTGCCGCCAAGGCATCTTCTTCCGCGGGGTACTCGCCCTTGGGAATCGACCAGCTGCCGAGGTCTTTGTTTTTCCAAAACGGCCCACCGGAATGAACCAACAAGACTTCTAGTCTTTGTGCACATCTCCGAAACATTAGTAGGCCTGCACTGACTTTCATATTGGTAACTCCATCCCCAAAATCGTCGAAAATGAGATGCCTCGAAAACCCAACCTGCTGTCAGTAAAGAAGATAATGGATTCGTTTCGTAATTTGTTCCCTTCTTGTCAGCCGTTCTGTGAGGGCTGCGTTCTTACACTCCAAAAGTTTCGCGCAGGTCTGGCCAGCCCGAGCCAGCGTTGCACTGTCGACATCGCTGGATCTTGACCTCATCTTGGACTGGTTACCTTCTCCCGCAAGAGGTTTTTGTTTTCGCACGAATCCGCGCAGCAATCGCTCCTCCGTCATTCGGCGCGCTCAGCTCGAATTCAAGAGTCGCGCGCCGCAGTGCTGCCTCGACGACCACGGAACTGAAACCTTCTTAACAGGAGGAGAGCAGTCCGGTCTTGTACCCGCAATCGGCCATTGCTTGCGACTGAGGGCTGATCTGCGTGTGTCTAAAGTTTATAACAGCCAGCTGACGGTGATCGAACAGACGCTTGACGACGGCCGCGCTCTGGCCGGCTCAGCTTCATGCTGCCGATCCACAAAAGACGGAATTTCTCCAGCAGATCGAAAAAACCGATGAAAACCGGCGGGTCAAGGCGAGTACGTCCCGATCCTGCAGCCCATCGTCGAATTTGTATGAAAATGTGATAGCTGCGGTGCCAGAAGTGCGGGAGTTCACGGCACCTTCAGATTCATCACATTTGTTTCCGTAGCCCCCGGCTTGGCGATTGACGTCGACGACAATCTGATCACGCTCTGCGTCTAACTGCCATCGAGGGATTCATCAACGCTTAGAGCAAACGGAGAAGTGTTTTTGAAAGAAACAGCAACGCCCAGGAGTTATTTTAGCAATTAGAAGCGAACGGATCGCGGGTTCAATCAGACCGAATAAGAGTCTGTCAATATCATGCTGAGAAGGCGTTTCGAAACCTGTACCGGACCATGAGCTGCGCTTCAAGACAGCTGGTTCGTGGGCTCTTTAGAATTTGTACGCCGTCCGAGCGGCACGGCGTGCAGCAACGGGGAGGTGTCAGTTATCCCGATCATCCGGAAAAGCTTGTTCCATAACTTCAGCCCGAACCCCAACGGACGCCAGACGGATTCCTTTAGGATTGCGATTTTCCTGAAATGATCGGGGTGACGCCATGTGGCGTCAGTGCCGGCGGGAAAGAACGCTATGTCCCCAGGACCGAGTCGACGTTCGACGCCTTTCTCATCGTTCACGAAGCCCTCACCGGAGAGTACGAGGTAAGCTTCGTCCTGGTCGTAGTGCCATCTGTAACTAACCGCACCACATTCCCAGATTACAATGTGCGCAAGAAGATCGTGGCTTCTTCCTAGTACCTTACTTCGGATATGGGGATTGCCCTTAGAATCCTATCCGCAGGGATGGAACCAGTCTCAAGTTCGACGTCGGCCAAGTTTGCTGACAGAATTAAATCGGACAGCGCGCTTGTGTTCCGGATACGACAACGCCTTGCAGGCTTCGAAGGACTTCTTCCATTGGATCGCTCCATTTCAGCGACTCACTCAGCATCCGATTCACGCTAAAAACTCAGGTCCCGTTTAACCCACCGGTTGCGTCGTATTGCACGCACCTAGAATCGCTTCTTCTCGAGTTGCGAGACATAGCTCAAGGGATTCAATTGCGGTGGGAAATTAGTTCTGGTACTAGGTTGTGCTTTGCGGACGGAGCCTCACAGCTTGAATGAGTAATCTACGCCAAAGCCCTTGCGGGCTTAGCCGCATGCTGTTCGGTCAATGTGCTCTTGAAGTCCGATCACCAATACATCGCAGCACGTTAGGTAAGGCCAATTTCGTGCTTGATCGAAGTAGGAACAGCAGCGCGAGACTGCGACGTCAACATTTTCATTACTATTGGAGACAGGCATTCCGCTTTCGTGCGCGCAACGGAATCACCCGTAGCTTGCGGGCGGTACATTAAACTTAGAAATTCTGGGACGGTTTTCAATCCGACGGCAGCAAGCGGCTTCGCCGCCTTTCAAGAGGGCGACGGTCGCGATTGATGCTAATCTGGACGCCCCATTGAAGTAGTATTCGAAGCCGTGGCTTTTCATTTCGCGCGAGGACAGCAAGTTGCGGCCATCCAGGATCAGGGGGCGCGTCATGGAATTGTGAATGCGGCCCCAGTCGAGGTCGCGGAATTGTTTCCATTCTGTTGCGATCAGCAATGCCTCTGTGCCCTCGGCTGCTTCGTAGGCGGATTTTGCGTAATGAATCTGCGGCAGCACCAGATGCGCTTTTTCCATAGCTTCCGGGTCGTACGCGCGGATTCGCGCGTTTTCTTCCAGCAGTGCCTGGATCAGATCGATGGCTGGCGCGAAGCGGATGTCGTCAGTGTTTGGCTTGAATGCAAGACCTAGAACCCCGATCTGCTTTCCTTTCACTACCCATAAGGCCCTGCGGATTTTTTCCATGAAGTACTCGATGCGCCTTTTATTGATTTTCTCTGCTTCCTTCAGCATCGAAAAATCCACGCCGGACTTTTCCGCCAGGTAAACGAATGCCTGTAAATCTTTGGGCAGGCAGAAGCCGCCAAAACCTAGACCGGGACGCAAAAAACTCGCGCCGATGCGTGGGTCCATGCCTATGGCGCGCATCACTTCTTCGATGTCCGCGCCCAGCCGCTCGGCTAGATCAGCGACCATGTTGGCGTATGAAATTTTGACTGCCAGGAACGAATTGGAGGCGTGCTTGATGAGCTCCGCGCTATTGATTGTTGTCACCAGCCATGCGGGCAGCGGCGTATCCGGGCAGCCCGATGGGTGCAGCGGGCATTCCAACGTTCGCTCCAGCACCGGGCGGTAAATATCCTTCAGTTGCCGCTCGGCGGTATCGTCTTCCACACCTACGACGATGCGGTCGGGGTGCAGAAAATCCTCGACTGCCGTGCCCTCGCGCAAGAATTCCGGGTTCGATGCAACGCGGAACGTTACACCGGATTTGCGACCGTACACGGAAAGGGCGCGTTTCAATTCCTGGCCTGTTTGCGCCGGGACCGTGCTTTTTTCGATCACCAGTTTCGCGCTGCGCGATTCGGTGGCTACCAGGCGCGCTACGTGATCGATGGCACTCAGGTCTGCGCTGCCATTGGGCAGTGGCGGTGTGCCTACGCAAATGAAAATCGCTTCACTTTTTCGGACTGTCTCGGATGTATTAGGACTGAAACTCAAGCACTTTTGCTCGCGGGCTTCCCTGATTACCGTATCGAGGCCGGGCTCGTAAATCGGTAGCCGCCCAGATTCCAGCGTCTTCAATTTTTCCGCATCGCTATCGGTACAAATCACTTCGTGGCCCAGGCCTGCCAGGGATCCACCTGTAACCAGTCCTACATATCCGGTTCCGATGACAGAAATCTTCAAGTTCTACCCTGTTAGAGGCCGCATGCGCAAACAGAGGAATGTTCCTCATGCTGAACAATGCCAGATTGTGAAATCAAATCTTTGACTCAGCAATTACAACCGTAACAGATCCACTCTCTGTTTCCACGCCCAACGCACCACGCTTGCCCTTATCGCAACTAGACCATAGGTGCTCAATGTCTCCAGGTCACAGAGGGGGCGATTGTCTTTACCGGCCAATGAAGAGTTTCGGCGGTTCGATACAGCAACCTTATGCCGAAAATGTTTTTCACAACCGGCGGTTAAGATCTCCTCAGCCGACAATATCAGCCACTAGATTCTGAACATCTTCAGCAATAGAAGGCGCGGAGCCGGGGGATTCGATACCAACATGGGAATTCTGGATCTCGTTGGATAGTAAAATCTGCAAAATGTTTTTGGCGCACTCTCTAGGCGAAATCAACTTTGCCCGAATGCCGGAATAAGCAGGAACCAAGTCAGAGATGGCTAGTTCGGGCAAAATAGTTTAGCTCCTCGCAGCGAACTCTTCCACGGGTTCGCGATCGCGTTCGTATTTGTTCTTGTCGTAGAGGCTCGTTAGCTGGCAGTTTTTTATTCGACGCAAGTTTTGGCATGGAGATCAAGTTCGTGTTGGAATTCACGATGAAGTGCGATGAGGGTAGCCTGGATGTCGCGATAAGCCACCACGAAAGAAACGCTGGATCTTGAAGTACTTTGTGCGCTACCGCGGACTTTGAGATTCTCGCGATTTATTGCGTCCAGCACGCGCGTTATGAGTTCTTCCATGTTGCGCATGCCTTCGCCAACGACCGTAACAATCGCGGTTGCCAGATCAAGCTCGATGCTTTCGATATTTTTTGTAGTCAACTCATGCGCGAATTCGCGGCGCAGCGCCTCAACCATCGGCGTGGCTAGTGCGGCGTCGACCACAACGCAATTGTCCAATTTTTTCGAAGTCGCGAGCGATCGTGGTATCAACCGGATCGTCGCCGGAACATTCGCGGCGGCCAGCATTACGCGACTCAAGAATTCTTGAACTTCCATTTCGTTCGATCGTCGCAGCGTAATCAGTGCGACATTCCCTGTAGCCGTCAGCGCTCTTACTCCTGCACTACTCGAAGACCCCATTGCCGTAATTTTTGTTCCCAGGTTTTCGGGTGCGAAGGTGTTGCGTATCAAGAGTGGAATGCCGCGTTGCATCACGGGGTGGAGAGTTTTTGGGTGCAGGACCTTCGCGCCCAAGTCCGCGAGATCGGATGCCTCGCGATACGACATTTCGTCGATCGAGCGCGCCTCTGGCACTAATCTTGGATCCGCGGTCAAAACGCCATTAACGTCTGTCCACAGAGTGACTTCGTCAGCGTCCAGAGCGGCGCCCATGATCGTGCCGGAAAAATCGGAACTGTTCCTGCCAAGAGTTGTCAGCGCACCATCCACGGTGGCGCCGATGAATCCGGTAACAACAGGGACAATGCCTTGCAGCAGGAGCGGATGCAAACGCGCTTCGCAGCGTTCGCGGGTGAGATCCATGAAGGGCTCGGCGGCTCCGTGGCAGGAATCGGTGATGACCAGTTCGGTGGCTTCGACCGCTTCGCTAGCCAGGCCTGCCTCCGCAAGCGCAGCAGCGACAAGTGGAGCTGACAGACGCTCACCGAGGCCTGAAATCGCATCCCGTTCAGGCAACCTCAGTTCGCGGCGACGGATCGCGGCCTGGCAGAGATGTTCGCAGTCTTCAAAAAGCTGTTGGAATTTGCGAGTAATGCGCTGTCGCGTCTGGTCTGAACGGATTAACGAAGCTGCAGCCGTTTGATGACGCTGGTGCAACTCCCTGAAAATTGCCACGACCTGTTGTGAATTTCCTGCCTCGGAATGATCAGCTACTTCCACCAATTTATTGGTTACGCCGCTCATAGCCGAAACGACCACGACAACACTACTTTCGCGCGCAGCTGAAAGAACGATGCTAACGACTTTCTCAATGTTGCATGCGTTGCCGACCGACGTTCCGCCAAATTTCATAACTCGTAGCGGCTTTTTCGCGTTTCTTCGGGCCTGTTCCCGAACAATACGCGGTTGCAAGAGGTGGAGAGGATGCAATTCGGAAGTGCTAGAGGCGAAGGCTGACCGTGAGATTGCGCGAGTGCTCCTTCACCAGTTTTTCCGGGGGTTAATTTGTTCCGCAATTCAGTTCGCTCCAATTGATCTTGTAGCGGGTCCTTCACGCACGGGGAAGGCGTGCCATGGAAAAGGCCTGCAGCCGATTTTGTTGCGAGTACCAAGCATGTTGTTTCCGACGCGCGCGAACGCAGGCGCGAATCAATTCGGGATGATCCCACGGAACGTCGTGATAAGCGGATTGCAGGAATGGGCTGGCAGAATCCCGAATCCATTCGTGTGGGAATAAGGCAAAGGTAACGTCTTCCGTCACTTTCGAGCGGGTCGTATGGTCTGTCCCGTGACTGCCGAATACAGCGCTGCAGGAATGTCGCGTCCCAGGCCGAGTGTTAAATGCCCTACCTGTGTGGATCTGGGATTTATTTCGATCAGGTAAGCGTTGTCGGTCTGCGATTCCAGCATGAAATCAAGTCCGTTTAATCCTGAAAGATTGAGGCGGCGGGCAATCTTTTCGGCTGCAGCTGACATTTCTTTGTTCTCAATCAAACGCAAAACCGTTGCCGGCCCGGCGGAGACTCCCTTATTGATCACCTCAAAATGGAGAGCCGCGAGAACCTCTCCTTTCCAGCAAGCCAGAGCGCTGGTTGCTTCGCGTCCGCGACGAAAGTTTGCGCGTTTACAATGGAACGCCGACGAAGTAGAGACGGCCAAACTAACGTTGGGTCTCGGTCTAACAGGGCTCGCTTGGCAGCGCGCGCCAGAAGCGGAGGCCCTTGCAGTACCCTCAAAGCCCGTTCGGCGTCCGCGACGGTGCGTACTACTCTGACGCCATCGCCACCTGAAGAACAATCCGTTTTCAGTACTGTCGGGAAGCAGTTATCAGAGATCGATTTCTCGAGGTCGCTGTTGTCCCGGATCACTTCCGTCTTCGGGACGCGGATGCCCTCGGCTTGAGCTAGTTCTATAAATTTTGTCCTCGCATATAGCGCCTCAAAATTCTCAGGAGCTCCGAGAGAATGCTCAATCAGCTTGCAGAACGCCGATCCGGTGCCGCCCTCGCGCTGCTCGTTGGAATACAAAAGGTGCATGTGCTGAGCGGCCAAATCGTCACCGGGGACGATCACATCGGGTTTTGAGGTTGCGATGGCTTGGGTAAACGAAGTCAACGCGTCCAAGCCACGGTAACCGTATATCTGGCGTACCGCATTCGTTTTATCGAGAGGGTGATGGGATGGGCAAACAGCATCTACCGTAAATCCAGCATTGGCTAGAGCAACGACTAGCCGTGCGGTCGGGAACCAACGCATGGTTGTGGCGACTAGGACAACTGGTTTCACTGTGCTTCAACCTCCGACATACGGTGGATCGCAGATAATTTGGCCCTTGAGTGCGGGGTAATTCTTACTTTGAGGACATTACGGTACTTTTCTCGGCAATCGGCGGACCAAAGCCCGGCAAATTGCGTATGGCGACTCCTGTTCTATGGTGATGAATATAAGTTACTTAGGCAAGTAATCCCTGTCACGTGGTGCGCCTGAAGACAATAATAAAGAAAACGCTTACTCATTGTGGCCAATTAGTTTCAAGCCTCAAAGGCTTATTCGTCCGTGAGGTAGTCTTGCGTAACAGAAGCAATTCTTCAATTTGCGCATGATTTAGCGATTGCTACCGCCCGAGATTTTTACACGCCGGCCTCCCTCAACCGGTAAATGTTGTAGTGAGATACTGATAACTGTGGGTTCCGCCACGTTAGATTCCATTGAGAGAACGATGCAAATCGATGTTCGAACTAGTTGATTCTAGAACACCTAAAGCATGTGTCGGTTCCGAAAATTCTGACCCTTTTCATTCCGGAAAATTCTGAGCCGTCCGGCGGTAGCCGGAAAGGCTAAAACTCTCTCTGTGGCTGTCTTCAGCCACTCCGATTGCTCGGCTGTCGCGAAAGATCCGAGACTTTCCGCCAAGCGCACGGAGCGGATGCTTTTCACTCTTCCTGTTGAGAGACAAGCTGAGTTCAAAGAACTTGTGCGCATGCTGGGTTTGTGGATGATTTTTATCGATCCGCCCGAACACACTAGAATGCGCAAGCTCATGAACAAGGGTTTCACGCAGGGAGCTGCCGAGGCGTTGCGACCTCAGGTTGAAACAATTGTCGATAGAATTCTGGAGCCTTTGGATGCACATCAGCGAGGCTGATCTAGTCTCTCAAATCGCTTATCCGATGCCGGTGCGCGTCATTTCGGAAATGTTGGGGGTACCCGAGACGATGCATGAAGCGTTCCTTAGGTGGTCAGCAGCCATCGCGGCATTTAACGGGAACCCGCACCGTACTGTCGAGCATGCGAAAGGTAGGCAGTGGCAGGACGTCGCTGTAATAATAAGGGGAATGACTTAATCAGTTTCTTAATTGATATCGAAGCCGAAGGCGAAGTATTAACTGAAGAAGAGCTGTGGGCGCAATGCGTAATGATGCTTTTCGCCGGGCATGAGACCACTCGGAATCTAATTGGAAATGGTATTTATTCACTACTGCAACACCCGGACAAAATGTCTCAATTACGCGAGAATCCCGAACTTATTCGAACGGCCGTGGAAGAATTCTTGCGCTTTGAAAGCCCTATTCAATGCACCTCACGAATTGCCAAGGAAGAAATTGAGATTTGTGGCGTCAGGATACCCAGACGACAACCATTACTGTGCATGCTGGGGGCCGCGAACCGGGATCCGAAGCAATTTAAGGATCCCGATATTCTGAACCTGAAGCGGTTAAACAATCAGCACCTTGCGTTCAGTGCAGGCCCGCATTTTTGCATCGGAAGCCAACTGGCGCGACTGGAAGGCCAAGTCGCCATTTTAGGGATCATCCAGCGTTTTCCCAAGATGCGGCTAGCGTCGCGGCGTGCGGAGTGGGAACCGAACTTTGGTTTCAGGGGACTTAAAACGCTGCCCGTAGTGATGTAACAGCCTGCACAAACTGTTTTGCCCCTTAAATTGTCGGGAGTGGCGAGCCCTCCGCAGCATCCGGGACAACCGGCTTCGATTTGAAGAATCGTTTTAGGTTCAGGAACGGCCTCTCGAGAACGAACCAGGATATTGTCGCGAGAATATAACTGGTGACCAAAATAAACGGAAACGGCAGGAAAGGATTCCGGTCCAAATGGAGGACTTGCACAATACCAAAGGGAATTTTATGCAGCAAATATAGGCCGTAGCTGATGTTCCCGGTATATATCAGAAAGCGGTTGGTCATCAGCATCTGCAGCCATTTCTGTTGAGAAAATAACGCGAGGTATACGAAGGATACCGAAGCTAGCGCGGTAAACGAGAAGACAATCCATCTGGCATTGAAGGCCTCGGTCACAAATGCCACGGGAGCCGCGATGATTAGTAAAATCCAGGCTCGCCTGACAAATCTCGACGGAACAAAATTCTCTGAGCGGACGAGGAAAGCGAGAAGCGCACCAGCCATCAAGCCGTCCAAGCGGCAAAATACATTGGTGTAGAGGTTAACTTGGTGCAGAGCGAGGTAGTACCGCAGCGCAGGCGAGATACAGATCACTGCGAGGGCAATGCGCCGCAGATTAGCGAGTGAGCAGAACCTCACCACCAGCGGCCAAACCAAATAAAATTGCTCCTCAATCGCCAGGGACCAGGTAACACCTAACGGTCCGGCCGCGTTCGTTGATACTGGCATGATGAAGTTCTGCAGGAATAAGAGATAGGCCCACCAGGGAGCTGATTGCTGAACGACGGTGCGGAATTCCGATGGCTGCAGGATTCGGATAACCACGAACATGAAGAAGATCAGCGAATAATAAAGCGGCCATATTCTGAGACAACGACGGACGTAAAAATTCTTGAAATATCCGTCCGAAGATTTTGTGTCTATCGAGGATGCCGGTAATCAGAAATCCGGAGAGCACAAAAAAAAGATCGACCCCCATCCAGCCGTTCTTGAATATCTGCTGCGAATGAAACACGGGATATTTCAGGCTGATGTTATGCGCCATCACCACCAGGATTGCCACGCCGCGGACGGCATCGAGTTGAGGAATTCGTCGCTCCATGCTCTGTCCGAGGAGCCTCTTTATCTTTCTCTTTACGAACGAATGCCCGAGAGCAGGAAGGGGACAGACGAGTATAGTCAGATGCTTGAGAACCGCTTCGTGAATCCGAGTACTGGTACCTTTGATCAGGAAATCGAGAGTCCCACGGAGACGTCCGGCAACGTCCCTGAACGACGTCGATCCGAGACCTAGCCGATGAACGGATCAATCGTCTCTTCCTAGCGTGGCGGTAGCAAAATGACCGTTTGGGAGGGAAAAGTATTTCCCCTGCCGTCCCGAGTTACAGCCAATGACCTGATTATACGAGGTTTAGTTAAGCCTCGGTCGGCAACAAGATTGCAGTCTCACATATGGAAGGGTCGCCTAACAGGGCACATGTCCGCTCTCGCGAACTGGACAGATATTCAAACTCGAGCCACTATCTTCATATGCACTGCCTGAGCGTTCGGGCGTGCTGACCTTCACAATCAACAAATCCACGGAGAAAGAAACATTCCTGACACTATGATAGACACAGCAATTGTCGGTGCGGGTCCTTACGGGCTCTCGATGGCAGCACACTTCCGCAGTCGCGGTATCCCCTTCCGAATTTTCGGCCGGCCTATGGATAGCTGGCTGGCGCACATGCCGAAGGGCATGATGCTTAAATCCGACGGATTCGCGTCGAACATTTACGATCCGGGCAGCAAGTTCACTTTGGAGAAATTTTGCTCAGAACGCGGGATCCAATACGCGCACATGGGCGTTCCGGTGAAGCTCAGCACGTTTGGCGACTACGGGCTGGCATTCAAGGATCGGATGGTGCCCGAGCTTGAAGATAAGCAGGTCGTCGAGATTGGACACCTGGCAGATGGGTTTTCTTTGCGGCTAGATAGTGGCGAAGAATTGAAGGCACGACACGTTGTGCTCGCCGTGGGAATTACGCATTTCGAATACGTGCCGGAGACTTTGGCGCAGCTTCCTACTGGGTCGGTTTCGCATAGCTACCGTCATCACGATCTTTCATCGTTCAAGGGACGCAGCGTGGTCGTCGTCGGAGCTGGATCGTCAGCAATCGACATGGCTGGGTTGCTGCGTGACGCAGATGCTGACGTGCAGCTGGTGGCTCGCGCGACCTCTTTGAAGTTTCATACCGCTCCGGTTCCCGGGAAGCGACGTTCCTTGTGGGCGCGATTGCGCCATCCGGATTCAGGTCTCGGACCTAGCATGAGATCAAGGTTCTTTTCTGATGCGCCTGGATTGTTTTACTACTTGCCGGAGAATCTGCGGCTGGATTTAGTGCGAAAAACGCTTGGGCCGTCCGCGGGTTGGTTCGTCAAGGACAAGGTAATGGGGCGCGTACCGCTGGTGCTAGGTCATACCGTGGAGGGCGCCGAAGCCCAGGGTGGCAAGGTGCGTCTACATTTGCGAGCCTTGGATGGTTCGACGCGTGAAATCACGACCGATCATGTGATCGCGGCTACTGGTTATAAAGTCGACGTGGATCGCTTGACATTCGTTGCGCCCGAGATTCGTTCGAAACTGAAGTGCGTCAACCGCACTCCGATTTTGTCGACCAGTTTCGAATCGTCCGTGCCGGGCCTTTATTTCGTCGGGCTCGCGTCGGCGAACAGCTTCGGGCCGCTGATGCGCTTCGCTTATGGCGCTGGATTCGCCGCGGAACGCGTGACGCAGACGATGGTGAAGGCACTCGCGCGCAAGCCGGCGGCTGTGCCAGCTTCGAAGGTTGCCACCATCGCTGACTGAGCGGCGCGGGGGACGCGCTTTTACATCCGTTCTTATTTCTGTCGAATCCAAGACGCTAGCGTGTACGTGCCTCCGGGCTCAGAGCCGGAGGCTGGGGCTATTGAACGCATGAAGCTTGAGACCATCGCGATTCATGTAGGTTACGACGGCGATCCCACGACTAAGGCCGTGGCTGTGCCGATCTATCAGACTGTCGCGTTTGAATTCGACGATGCTGCGCATGGAGCGGCTTTATTCAACCTGGAAGTTCAGGGGAACATTTACACGCGGATTGGAAATCCCACCAATACCGTGCTGGAAAAACGAGTGGCGGCGCTCGAGGGCGGAGTTGAGGCCCTGAGCGTCAGTTCGGGGATGGCGGCGATTCATTATTCGCTGATGAATATCGCCGAGATGGGCCACAACGTTGTTTCATTGCCGCAGCTTTACGGTGCTACTTACACGCTTCTCGCTCACATTTTGCCCAAGCAGGGAATTGCGGGACGTTTTGCGGAAAGCGATGATCCCGCTGCCGTCGAAAAACTGATCGACGAAAATACGCGCGCGGTTTTTTGCGAAAGCGTCGGCAATCCTGCCGGGAACGTTGCGGACATCGAGGGACTTGGCACGAGTGGCGCACAAGCACGGCGTGCCTTTGATCGTCGACAACACTGTGGCGACGCCGATTCTTTTGCGGCCCATCGAATATGGCGCGGACGTCGTGGTGCATTCCATGACTAAATTCATGGGAGGGCACGGCACGACTCTGGGCGGAATGATCGTTGATAGCGGAAAATTTCCGTGGCGCGATCATCCCAAGAAATTCTACATGTTCAATGAGCCGGAAATTGCTTATCACGGCGTGGTCTACGTCGAACATTACGGAGCCGCCGCTTATGTCGCGCGCTGCCGGACTGTCGCTCAGCGAAATACCGGCGCCACGATGTCGCCTTTCAACGGTTTCTTGCTGCTCCAAGGCGTCGAGACGATGGCGCTGCGCGTCGAACGCCACGTGGAGAACGCGCGCAAGGTTGCGGATTATTTGCGCAGTCATCCGCGGGTGGCGTGGGTGAATTATGCGGGATTTCCGGATAGCCCTTTGTATCCGATGGCGCAGAGATATCTTGGATCGAATCGTTGTTCACTGATGACCTTTGGCGTGAAGGGTGGATTCGAGCAGGGCGTGAAGTGTTTCGATGCGCTGCGTTTGTTCAAGCGAATGGTCAACATGGGCGACGCGAAATCGCTGGCGTGCCATCCTGCTTCGACTACGCATCGTCAACTGACGCCGGAAGAGCAATTGAAGGCGGGCGTGACGCCGGAGATGATTCGGCTGAGCGTCGGCATCGAACACATCGACGATATTATCGCCGACTTGGAGCAGGCACTCGACAAGGCGAAGAATTAAATCCGCTGAGACGATTGCTCAACGGCTTGGGAGAAGTAGATGTCGATCGTAATTGACGGAGGGCGAGTTCCGAATCTGTTGTCGCGGAACAATCGCACCCGTTCCATCGGGTCCGACCGAGAATTCACACGGGAACGCGCCGTGCGTTCGGATAGCTTTGATCAACAACATGCCGGACGCGGCTTTGGAAGATACCGAAGTGCAATTTTTTGAGCTGCTTGAAGGCGCTGCCGGCGATATTCCTGTATCGCTTAAGCTTTACTCGTTGCCCGAACTTCCGCGAAGCGAGTCTGGACAGCGGCATCTGAACAATTTCTATTCCGACATTCGTGATCTTCTGAACAGCCGGTTTGACGGTGTGATCATCACTGGCACTGAACCACGCCAACCGGACTTGCGCAACGAACCGTATTGGTCTGTGCTGACCGAGGTTCTGGATTGGGCTGAACGCAATACGGCCTCGACTGTGTTGTCTTGTTTGGCGGCGCACGCCGGCGTTCTCTACAGCGACGGAATACCGCGCCACCGGTTGCCCGACAAGCAGTTCGGCGTGTTCGAATACAAAAAAGTGCGAAGTCACGCGCTCACGGAAGGCATCGGGGACGGGATGCAAATTCCACATTCCCGGTGGAACGAAGTGCGAGCGGATGCGTTGAATTCCGCTGGTTACGAAGTGCTTACGCAGTCGGCGGAAGCAGGCGTCGATTTATTCGTGAAGAAGAAAAAAGGCAGCCTGTTCGTGCATTTTCAGGGTCATCCGGAATATGGCACGCGGACCCTGCTCAAAGAATATCGAAGAGACATAAAGAGATTTCTGAGGCGCGAGCGAGAAACCTTTCCCACCATGCCGCACGGATATTTCGACGCGGCGGCTACGAAACTTCTGTCTGATTTTCGCGACACGTGCCGTCGCGAATCCGAGCGAGGAAGCCCTGGCTGGGTTCCCGGAAGCGCAGTATCTCTGGTGCGCTGCAACAGACATGGCGAGCGTCGGCTGCGACTGTGTATCGAAATTGGTTGCAGTATTTGATGTCGAAAAAAGCGGAAGCACTGCCACATTCCGCCGTGACCCCAGCCCTGCATGGGTGATTGCGAAAACGCCGCAGCGTGCTGTTATTATAGTTCCCATGATTGAAATCCCGGCGTCCGAAGTACTGCAATCCCTGCCTGAAAGCATCAACGACATTACGAAATCATGGTCGGAAGGCTCTCGTGACCACCTGGCTTTGGTCGAGGCCTCGGGAAGTTGGACGTACGGGCAATTAAACGACGCGATCGATCGGGCCAGCGCCTGGCTCGTCGAGTCCGGTGTGCGGCCCGGCGACCGGGTCATGATCGTGTGCGAGAACTGCCGGGCGCTCGTCGCGATTTTCCTGGCCTTGATTCGGATTGATGCATGGCCGGTGCTCGCGAACGCGCGACTTTCGGCGCGCGAGGTTGACGATATTCGCGATCACTGCGGCGCCCGCCGCGTGATCTACACGACCCGCGTCTCGCCACATGCGACGCAGCACGCCAAGCGGCACGGCGCGGTGATCGGAGAAGTGGCGGGGATCGATACAATCGGTTTCGGCTCGTTGAATGAAAATGTTGAGCCTGAGCCGATCGAAAAGGACTATCGCCAATCGCATCGCCGCTGTGATTTACACTTCCGGAACCACCGGGCTTCCCAAAGGCGTTCTGCTGACCCACCGGAACCTGCTGTTCATCGCGGTTGTTTCGGCAAAGATCCGCGCGCTGACTCCGAATGACCGGCTTTACGGTGTTCTGCCGATGTCGCACGCCGTCGGACTTTCGGTGGTTTTGTTGGGCACACTGCTCAGCGGCGCGACTCTTTATCTGGTTCCGCGCTTCGATCCTGTCGCAGCACTGACTGCACTGGAACGGGACCAGCTTACAATCGTGCTCGGCGTGCCGAGCATGTTCGCCTTGTGGGCCGAGTACGCAAAGTCAAAAGGAATGCAGCGATTGAAGTTTCCTGCGCTGCGGGTCATTTCATCTTCCGGAGCGCCGCTGCAGCCTGCGGTCAAGTCTGCGGTGGAAAACCTCTTCGGCATGACGCTCCACAATGGTTACGGCGTGACGGAGTGTTCCCCCACGATCGCTCAGGCCAGGCTCGACGAACCACGCACTGATTTATCCGTGGGCCGCGTGCTGCCGGGAGTTGAAATCAAATTGGTAGGACTGGACGGCAGCCCGGTGGGCGATGGAGAAGTGGGCGAATTACGAGTGCGCGGGCCCAACATCTCAAAGGGTTACTACCGGGCTCCTGAGGAAACTGCTGCCGCCATCGATCCGGAGGGTTGGTTCAATACGCGCGATCTGGCGCGGTTGGAAGATGGGCATCTGTTTATTGTTGGACGTACCAAAGAGCTGATCGTTCGTTTTGGGATGAATGTGTATCCGGCGGAAGTGGAGGCTGTGCTGAACCAGCATCCAGGCGTGGTGCGGTCAGCTGTGATTGGCCGGTCGGTGCAAGGAGTGGAAGGCGGCGAGGAGATTATCGCTTTCGTTCAACCGTCGCCAAATTCGGCACTTACCGTTACCGAAATCGCGGACTATGCCGGAAAAAATTTGGCTCCGTACAAACGGCCGTCGCAGATAGTGATGGTTGCGGAGATGCCGCTGACTCCGACGGGAAAGGTCAGGAAAGAAGAACTCGCAAAGATGGCGACACCTGCGACCCAGCCTCCGTAAGGCGGTTATAGCGGAACTTCAATCAACGTTGGCCCATCGCTTTCAAAACCTTCTCTCATTTTTTTTGCGAATTCGTCGAGCGACGTGACGCGACTGGCCGGCACGCCCATGCCTTTCGCCAGATGCACCCAATCGAGCGTAGGGTGACCGATGTCGAATAAAGCTGCGGCGCGCGGACCGGGAGCACCGACGCCGAGACCGAGAAATTCGCGCTGCAGCACGGCGTAGGTGCGGTTGGCAAAAACTACTGTCGTTACTTTCAGGCCTTCTCGCGCCATCGTCCACAGTGCTTGCACGGTGTACATTCCGCTGCCATCTGCGGTGAGGCACAACACGCGCCGATCGGGACATGCGACGGCTGCGCCCACGGCCAGCGGTAACGCAATTCCGATCGAGCCGCCCGTGTTCCCGAGCCAATCGTGGGGAGGCGCGCCCGCTGTGGCGGCCATGATGCCTCGGCCGGACGTCATGGCTTCGTCCGCCACGATGGAATTTTCCGGCAGCAACGCTCCGATTGCGGTCGCGAGGCCGGGCAACGTGATTTCGCCGGTCGGCCGCGGAGGGCGCTCGGCCTTCGGCGTCGCCAGAGGTTTGCCATCCCGCAGCGATAAGGCTTCCGCGAGCGCGTCGAGTGCGCCCAAATAATCCTGGCCCGGTTTTGCCAATGCGTGGATTTCGCATTCCAGACGATGTGAGGACGCTGCTCTTGTCTGGATAAGCGAAGTATGAAACTGGAGCAGCTGCGCCCACCAGGATTAGCTGGCGAAAAGTATTCAGCAGCTCAAAGGCTTGCTCCGGCACGTAGGGAATCCGTTGGACCGGAGGTCTGCCCGCACCGCGTTCGACGCGCGCGATGGGATATGGAGCAAGCAATTTGGCGCCAGTGGCAGCGGCGATGCGTCCGGCCGCCTTGAGTCCTTCGCCGTATAAAGCGTTTCCGGCAAGTAGCAGTGCGGTGGGCAATCCGGAGCCGCAGCATGGACGCTGCGCGATTCACAGATTCGGTGGACGGCAGTGCGGGTTTAGGTGGCGCAGGAATTTTGGCGACGGTGCCGCCATCGGTCCATGCCACGTCGGCGGGCACAATCAGCGTGGCAATCTGTCCGGGCGCGGTGCGCGCGGCGATGATTGCTTCGGCGGCGTCGCGGCCTATTTCTGAGGCTGCGGACGATGTGCGCAGCCATTTGGAAATTGGGCGTGCGATCGCCTTCGATATCGGACGTTAGTGGCGCGTCATACTTCAGATGATAGGTTGCGTGCTGGCCGATTATGTTGACGATCGGCACTTGCGCGCGGCTGGCGTTGTGCAAATTCGCGACGCCGTTGGCCAGACCCGGGTCCCAGATGGAGCAGCGTGCACGCCGGTTTTTCGGCCATGCGCGCGTAGCCGTCCGCGGCGCCGGTCACCACGCCTTCGAAAAGGGCGAGGACGCAACGCATCTCGCTCACTTTGTCCAGCGCAGCGACGATATGCATCTCCGAGGTGCCGGGATTCGTGAAGCAGGTATCGACTCCTCCGGCAACGAGCGTGCGAATCAGGCTTTCTGCGCCATTCATATCGTCGGAAATGCACTCCTCGAAGGTTTTCTACAAGATCGGGCAACGAATGTTATCACTTTGCGTCGGGCGTCTGCTCCCGTGAGCGCAGGGCGACGTGCCTCGAATCGCAAGTCGAACGCGAGGTCTTCGTGTCGAGAGCGCGCAGTTTCGCTGCACATACATGATTTCAAACGGAGAGCTGGAAACGGTCGTGGAGAACACATGCACTCAGGAGAGTCATTAAAACCTGATCGTTGGCGACACGCGATGCTTCATCCATCTTATGGAGATTATCGAGCAGATTTATGACTTTTGTCTGGTCAAAGAAAGGCATCGAAGCGAGTAAAGGGCTTCGAAGCGTGTCCTGCAGCAAGATATTAAATCGACTTTGCTGATTTAGAGTTGCCGGCGGACTCAGAAACGGGTGTTTGTGCCTGCGATAGACTGTGTCGGTGATGACATCTCGCAGAGATTCCCTAAGAACGCACTTTTGAGTCGCGCCATGAATTTTCTGAGTGACGGGTTGAGAACGCATTACCTCCACGAGCCGGTGGTCGAGAAATGGCACTCTTCCTTCAATCGAATGTCCCATTTCCATGCGGTCGCCCAGCAACGTCAAGAGATATTGGGGCAGTCTTGTTTTCGACCACAGGTATAGCGATTGGTGTAGCGGATGCCGGCCGGTGAGCTGGCCGGGGACGTCGATATCTTTGATGAAGTTACAAAACCCCTGCCGTCCCTTGCATGTTTCCAGGAACTCATTCGATAGCACCGCATGCATCTTTCCTGATAGTGCTATGGCGGTTTCTATCCAGCCGGGCACGAAGCCGAGAACCTGGTTGACAGCTTCCAGGGCTCTTCCGTTTGCAGCATGCATGGCCGAGTTGCCCGTCTTATGTAAAGTCAGGTCACGGCGGAAATGCATGTAGCCGGCGAGAATTTCGTCGGATCCTTCACCGGTCAGCACGACTTTATAACCGAGATCCCGCACGGCTCGGCTGAGAAGGAATTTCGCTACGCCGTGTCCGTTGACACAGAACGCCTCCGCCTGGTGTATAGCGTCGCCGAAATTATCCGCAAGATCGTCCTGCTTGATGGGAATAGGAATGAATTCAGCTTGCGCCTTCGCCGCCATTTCGCGGGCGATTTCGCCCTCGTTGTATTCCGGCCGGTCGAAAGTGAGAGTGAACGCGTGAATTGGTTCGGGATGGTGACGCGCCGCGAGGCCCAGAACCGCGCAAGAATCTATGCCACCACTGAGGTAACAACCCACCGGAACATCTGCCCGAAGGCGCAATCGAACAGCTTCGTCAAAGGTCCGACGAAATTCCTCGGCATATTCGGCGTCGGAGCGCTCGGGAAGAGCATCAGTGATCAGCGGATAATCGAAATCCCAATATCGATTGAGATGGACGCGCTCGTCGGTGGCGACCAGGTAATGACCCGGAGGGATTTGAAAAACGCCCTTGAACAGCGTTCGCATCTGATTGGCTGCGAAATCGATGGAGTCATAAACGATCTCGCCGTCCCAACAAGCCGGCACCCCGGCTGCGAACAGGGCCTTAACCTCCGAGGCGAGATAGAGTTTTCCATCGTGAAGCGCGTAGAAAAGAGGCTTGATTCCGAACCGGTCACGGGCAGCAAAAATTTGTCTCTTGATGCTGTCCCAAATTACGATGGCGAATTCACCTCTTAATTGCTGCAGACAATTGGCACCGAGCTCCTCATAAAGATGGAGGGCAATTTCGCTGTCCGATCGGGTTCGAAGGTGGTGGCCCCGGTTTTCGAGTTCTTTTTGGATCGACTCGTAACCGTAGAATTCACCATTGACGATAATTCGAAGCCGCTCGTCTTCGTTTGCAATCGGCTGATCTCCCGTCGTCAGGTCGATAATGCTGAGACGGGCGTGCCCCAGCGCTACGCGAGAATCAGGCGAGATCCAGTGGCGCTGACCGTCTGGACCGCGATGATGGAGGCTTTGTGCCGCCTTCTCTATCGCCCCGGCCGGAACTGGAGCGTTGCGCGAAAAAATGGCAACAATTCCGCACATCTTATGGATATCCTCCTTGCGTCTGTCTAACGATTCGGCGCTATCACTCTAAAAAACAACCACTTAGATAAGCAACTGCGTTTCGCAGCGTGCGGTAGTTTCGTCGACACCTTGGCCATCCAGCGAGCCCAGCCCTCTGCATCGCTTATTACCCGGCATGCACCCTGGGGAGTTTCTGGATAGAGTTCTCTATGCGATTTTAGCATCTTCCGTCAGTTCTCTGCCCGCGTGATCGTGAGGCGAGGTGCGTCCGGTGCACTGTCTAATCAAATGCGGACGCGATCACCAATTCGGTTTTTACGGCGATCAAAATCCCAGACGGCTACTAGGCCGTTCGGCGAGCAACGCGGTTTCGGAATATTTCTAGGCTGAGTAGCCGAATACTGCCTTCAGTTCCAAAAACTCTTCCAGGCCTGCTTCGCCCCATTCGCGGCCGTTTCCAGACTGCTTGTAGCCGCCGAAGCATCCTGCAAAATCCAAACGCGCCCCGTTGATGTGGACGTTGCCCGATCGAATTCTTTTGCGACTCGTCGCGTGCGTGTTCTAGGTCTCCCGAAGAAACGTAGCCGGAAAGACCGTAAGGGCGTATCGTTCGCTATTCTGACTGCTTCGTCCTCGTCCTGATAAGGAATGATGCAAAGAACGGGCCCAAATATTTCTTCACGGGCGATCGTCATATCGTTGCGAACATTCGCAAATATGGTTGGTTTTACAAAGTAGCCGGTCTCGAGAGTAGATGGACGGCCTAGACCGCCTGTTGTCAAAGTCGCGCCTTCTTCGATGCCCTTCTTGATCAGACTTTGAACTTTTTCGAATTGGGCCTTGCCTGCCAGTGGCCCCATGCTTGTATTTTCCTGCTGACGGATCACCGACTTTGATGTTGTCGGCGACTTCCTTTGCTGCAGCAATCGCGTCGGCATTCTTCGAAACCGGGACAAGCATTCGCGTCGGCGCGTTGCAAGATTGACCTGTGTTCCGGAAGGCGCTCTGCACACAATCTTTTACCGCGGCTTGTAAATCGGCGTCGCTGAGGATTATGTAAGCCGATTTTCCGCCCAATTCCTGCGCGACTCGCTTCACGCTGGGTGCTGCCGCTGATGCCACAGCGACTCCCGCACGCGTGGAACCGGTGAAAGAGACCATTGCGATGTCGGGATGAGATGAGATAGCGGCTCCGACCGTAGGCCCGTCGCCAATCACCATATTGAAAACGCCAGGAGGCAGACCTGCTTGATCCAAAATCTGTGCGAACAGGTTCGCTGACATCGGCGCAAATTCGCTGGGCTTGAGAACCATGGTGCAGCCTGTCGCTAGAGCCGGCGCCACTTTGCAGACGATTTGATTCATGGGCCAGTTCCACGGCGTTATCAGCCCGCACACTCCCACGGGCTCTTTTCGCATCAACGTGGAACCTTTGATCTCCTCGAACTTGAAATGCTCCAACACGTTCAATGCTCTCTTTCAAGTGCCGCAAACCTGCTGGAGCCTGCGCCACCCGTGACAGCGTTATCGGAGCACCCATTTCCAATGAGATGATTTCCGCCATTTCATTCATTCTTGACTCATAAACTTCAATAATTCGCCGCAAGAATGACAGGCGCTCGTCGATCTGCGTCTCCGAGTACGATTCGAAAGCTCTCTTGGCTGCTTGTACCGCTTTGTCAACGTCAGCGGCGTACCCAGCGACGTGATCGCGATGGGTTTTTCGGTGGCGGGATTAATGACCTGGAAATCGTGAGCTTGCGCTGGAGCTACCCATTTCCCATCAATGTAAAATTGGCGACAGTCTTTCATGCGCTCTCTTGAGTATTGATTTTCCGATGGTGTTGCAGGTTCGATCTGATGTTTGCCGTCGCATCATGGATTCGACCCCAGTAAAGCTCAACGAAAATGATACACAGCCATTGGCCAGCATAGGTTGACATGACGAAGATCTCATTGCGTACATCCGATCGCGAAGACTTCACTGTAGGCGTTAACGGATGCTCGGCTAAAAACCTCGTTTGAGGAAAAGATAGGGTAAAAGGCCGCATTCGACGATTCCTGGCAGCGGGTCTTCCCGGCTGAACACCGCCTCTGTGTGATAATTGCGCAAGGATTCGAAACAGTCTCGAAAGCCGATCCGGCCGTGGCCAATTTCTGAAATACCGGTGGGCAAGTCAGTTAGAAGGCGAATCCACGACTTGCCTGGTTTCGCGCGGCATCGCTCCACCTCTTGCCCAATCTGGTCCGCATACAATAGATACGGAAAATCAACACCGGCACAAAACCCGAGGGTATGGTAGCCCCATGTTCGAGCGTTCACGTCAAGCAATTTGAATTGTCCGTCTCGTGGATCCAGTTTGAATTCTACCTCGACGAGCCCGTAGTAATTGATTGCATTCAAAAAACGCTCTGACAAGGATTCAAGCGCAGGTATGTCGATCGTTTCTACGAAGGTGCTGGCACGGCCAAATTCGTGGGGATGCTGACGTCTTCTTCGCGTAACCATGCTTCCGATCGATTTTCCATCTTTGAAGAACGCGCAGTAACCAAACTGATGCCGTCCGTCACCGGGTATTAGGTCTTGAATCAGAACTTCGCCGGGCCCCGCCAAAGCGCTGGCACGCCGGTAAAGCTCTAGCAGTTCCTTTCGATTGTTTGCACGCCAAGCCTTGGCTTTCGTCGCATAAAAGAAATGTTCCTTGATTGCGGGTTTCACAGCTAACGGAAACGGCGTCGTGATTTGATCCAAATCCTCAAGAGCCATGGGATACCAAGTATCCGGTATAGCGATGTTCAATTCATTCGCCAGCTTGTAGGTGTTTCGCTTATCCCACACCCATCGGATGCAGTTCCAGTCCGGCGTGGGGACGCGAAATATCGCAGAGAGCGCAGAACGATTGTGCGAAATAGCCGCGACAAGCTCGTCGCGGGTGGGGAAGAGAACCCAGCCTCTAAGGTTTAAGCGCTTTTCTACTTCCAGAAGCGCGTCAATTACAGAATGCCCGGTTCGTAGATCGGCTACGCGAACACTAAGCGTTGCGTAGCGGGAAAAACGAGATATGGAATGCTCATCATCGAGAATGCACACTGGCACACCACGCCGCCCCAAACTGCGCACGATTCCCAAGCCCTGGTAGTCGCCTCCGATAACCAAGGCACCAGGCGCTTCAGCCTCCGCACGCTTCCGTTCCGTTGTTCTTGAAAGTTTGTTCATGCCCCTCTGTTATTTGCGGCGATACAGCGACTGAGTGCCTGAGATGCATAACCTGTTCCTGAAACAAATTGCATGAGTGGCCCGAAAGTCCGGGCCGCTGGCGCGCCAAGAATATGCAGACCGGGTACGGAAGTTTCGAGCCCATCCTTCAGGCAGGGATAACCGTTGGAGATACGCATGGATTGCAGCAGGCCAGGTGCCAGAAAGTCATACTTGGAAACGTCCACCCGATATCCAGTTCCAAGGAGAACATGATCGACAACTCGCTCGCTCCCATCGCTAAGGCGGATTCTCACTCGCCCGCCTGCTGACGCAATGCCCATAATGGATTGTCCGAGGTGAATAGGCACCCGTCTAAGCCGGTCTAGCAACCACCGTGCTCCCGCGGGGCGGACCGATCGCTTTCTCAACTTTTCCTGGAGTCTACGGGGTAGTCGCCTAAGCAAATCGGGGCGTGCCATAAGTTGGCTGATGCCCGCAGGGCCAACGTCGGTGGGCGCATAGAGAACTTGTCTGGTCAATTTACCTAAACCGTGATGCAAAGTCCTGGAGAGAGAACCTTGTAGCCAATGAATCTTGCGCGTGCGTGCCACAACTTGGACATCGGCGCCAGCTTCGTGCAACAGGGCGGCTGACTCCAATGCGCTTTGTCCGGCACCGACCACCAACATTTGTTTACCGGTAAATTTCCGAAGATCACGGTGTTCCGATGTGTGAGATGCCACGGAAGACGGTAGGGTGTCAAACTCCGGTGGGCGCCAGGCGAAGCAACCTATGCCGGCAGCAACAACCACACGCCTGCAAATGAGGACTTCAGAATCGGAGAGGGTGACTTTGAAGCCTCCTCGGTGGGATTCAATACTGTCAATTTTGCGCCGATCGAGATCGGGCAGAGCCCTTTGCTGATACCATTTCGCATATTGGATGAATCGCTCTATGGGTAGTGGTTGGTACAGGTGATTGCCGCTAATCCGTTGGTACTCGTCGAGCGTTAACGAATGGTTCGGATCCGAAATCTGTGAAGCTGTCCAGTTAGAGCGAAGAAACATGCCGAGTGGCATGTGGCGTTCCCAGAAGGACATTGGCTCACCAAAGATACGAACATCGAGCCCTTTCACCTGGCGCAAGTGATTCGCGGCAGCAAGTCCATAGGGACCAGCACCCAGAATTACAACATGACAATCCGTCATGGCTGTCTCTCGGAACCTCCAGGAAAGTGAATAGCCGATATTGCTTAATGAGAACTCATCAAATCATTTCTAGGCAGGCTTTTACTCTGTCTCGCATGCCCCGGTGCCTTTGAGAGCGTCTCCTCGACTTCACGGCTACCTCGTCGAGAAGCTCAGGCCTTCTCCTTCAATACGGAATCTCCTAGTTTGCACTCTCTCGCGCATGCTTCTCCTGAGGATAGAGACAACGAACTTAAGGTCGCGGGGTTCCTGATCCGACGACCATCCATTTTATTATAGAAGCTACTACCGCGCGGCTAAACATGCTCGGGTTAGTGCGATAAAGTCAACTCGCGGAAACATCCCGCCCTCATGGTGCTCGACCTTGGCGACGATCCTTCTCGGCTTCGTCCAGTTACCCGCCTGGTACGCAGAAGCTCTTTTAACGCACCAGTGGCTTGTGGCTGGGCCTTCCCGGGACAGGTGCCTCGTCGTTTGCGCGGGACTTCTCGAAGAGATGCTAGTCGGACAACCCAAACCTACCGTTCGGCCTTAAACAATATAGATATCAGCCCACATTTCCAGTTTGAACTCCGCCAACGAACCATTGGATGTGCGCCGTCATCTGTATTTATATGGGTTTCAACGCAGTGAAGACGTTTTGGAGGTGCACACCCGTTCAGTGAGACACAAAATCAGCCCCCGGAGAGCAGAAGAGGTGTATCGTGCCCGAGCTGGACGTCTAAATCGGAAATTCAGGTCAAAAACTTAAATCAGGAGACAGCTATGGAAGAGCAGCTTTCCACCATCGGCTATTGGCTAGGTTTGATCTGCACCGGATTCGCGTTGATCTTACGGTTGTTCGCCGCCTTTAACATCACGCCGCCGCATTTGGGCACGCCAGGAGGCAATGCCCTTTCCTATATGACCTTGTTTCGCGGTGCCGCGTTGTTTTTCATATTGTCGATCGCGAGCTGGTGCCGGACTAAGAAGGCCTAAGGTAGTTTTCGCCCTAGGAGGATCGCTAGATGAATAAGGAATGTATCGTCTGCAAGAAATCAAAGACCGATTTAGAGTTCCTGGGCCACTCTCATCCAAATTAGCTTTTCGCCAGCCGATTTGGACAGCATCCGGCAGGTGCAAAGCGGTAGCCACCAGTCCCGAGAACTCTTGAAAGGCTTGTAGAATCAGGTTCCACCGCTGTCGGTGCCCGCGGATTGCCCGCGGCAGCTGCCGGGCACAATTTGGACAGCATCCGGTGGCCGTTGGGACCTGCTTTTCGCGGGGCCACGCGGCTTCAATGAAGTTGTCCCCGATTTAGTTGATTGCAGCGGCTCTCGATTTTCTGCACGTTACGCGACCTGCTCCGGTTGAGTCAACGACGAACTCCTTTCTCGATGTTGCTGGCAATGCTGGCACGAGCATTGTGGATTCAGCCGGCGATGCAAGATTTCCAGTTCCCGATAACCTCTCACTCGCCGGAATTTCCTCTCCGCTTCGAGCAAGCCCGTGGCCGTCCAGCGCAGCGATTGATCGCCCCTCTCTCCAGCGCTTCACGTTTCGCGTCACTCGCTCCACTGTCGAGAGACAAGACTCGATAGGATTGGTGGACGATAGCGTGCGTCGCAGCAGCGCGCCTACCCCTAACCGGTGCATCGTCAGCGTCTCTTCTAGCCCTTCCTCCAGGCTGCGTGCCGCACTGGGATTCACGCGTTCCAGTTGCCGGAAGAGTTTCTCCAGGTCCGCTTTGGCTTCTGCGTAATGCGTCGTCGCGTAGGCATTGCAGATCCGCCGGTCGTACTCGCTCTGCGCAGTTCTTCGGCAGGTGATCCTTCACGTTCCGGCGCTTGTGAATTTGACAGCGTTGCACTTCGGCGCGTTCTCCGAACACCTTCTGAATCGCCGCCCGCAACGCCTTGGCCCCGTCGATCACGAACAGATACCGCCGCTCTTGCTTCAACCCGCGCGCCACTAGGTCTTCCAACAGCGACTTCACCACGGTGGTGTTCTCCGTCGCGCCTTGCCTCAGTCCCAGAACGTGCTTTTTTCCGCTGATGTTCGATGCCCAGCGCGACCACCAGCACTTGTGTTGGCCGATGTCGATCCCATCGATCAGGAGGGCCACCAAATCCAGCTCGTCGAGCCTTCTCTCGCACAACTTTTGCAATTGCGTGGTGCTGGCCGCCACGAACTCCCGGCTCACGCTGGATTTCTCGATCCCGTAGCCCTCCAGCACCGATTGCACCGCGCGACGATAGTTCCGCGTGGTCAGCCCGGCGACGATACCTTCCCGCACCGCCCGCTGCCGCCGCCCGTCGTGTTGCAACCGCGCGTACGTGTCGAGACATCCCGCTCGCCTCGCGGCGCACCCGCGGTCAGGGATGGCCACCTTCTGCCCACCAAACACCACGTAACCCGGCTGACGTCCCCAACGCACCGCGCCGGACGCCGATCGGGCCGGTGCGACGGCCCTACTCGCCGCGTCACTTCGTCTTCCAGGATCGTGCCGATGATCCGCAGCCCGGCGTGTCCGGTCAACTGCTCGACTTGGGCCTGCAGTTCTTCCCACACCTCGGCCATCGGCAACGGCACCTGAACCAGCAACTCCTGCTTCCCGATCAACTCAAACTTCCGCTTGGACTTGCTTTGCGTTCCCTGATAGGTTTTCCTCACAGCGGCTCTCCTTTTCAAAAGAAAAGTTCTCCACCCGAACTCTAACCGAGTTGGGGCGAGAGCCGCTGCTTTCCCTTGTTCAGGTTTCAACTACGCGAGGGGCAACTTCGGCTTCAATGGAATCAGTGACTTACGCTGTCCGAGATACCAGGTTCCCGGCTATTTTGGACAGTAGTGAGTTACCATATAAAGATGGAAGAACAGTCGCCGTGCTGCATTTCGCGTCGCCGGCCAGCCCGCCTGACTATTTGAAATATCCGATTCAGACTTTGAAAGTTGGCGCGCTGGGAACGCATAATTCGCTCGGTTTGGCCATGGCGAAAAAGGCGAAATATTTGCTAGCGTCCACGTCGGAATGTTACGGCGATCCGACCTCAGCGAATATGTTCCGAGAGAGAAGATCACGCAGTCCAGCGCAGCCGATGACTCCGCTCGAAGAGCCTCCCCGAGTGCGACGTCTCCTCCACCGCAGACTCTCAACAAGACAGTCTTCGTCCTGAGCGGGACGAAAAATAACTAGATTGGTGCAGCCCTGCGGAGGTAAAGATTTCGGACTAATCCGGGCGGCCCATCGAATGGATACTCGAAGCCATGGCTTTTCATTTCGCGCGATGAAAGCAGATTGCGCCCATCAAGACAGCGGGCGCGTCATCGAATCGTTAATGCGTTCCCAATCGAGATCGCGGAATTGCTTCCACTCCGTGGCGATCAGCAATGCCTCGGTTCCTTCGGCTGCTTCGTAGGCGGATTTCGCGTAATGAATCTGCGGCAGTATCGCCTGCGCTTTTTCCATGGCTTCGGGATCGTATGCCCGGATTCGCGCTCCTTCTGTAAGCAATTGCTGGATCAGATCGATGGCCGGGGCGAAGCGGATGTCATCTGTGTTTGGTTTGAATGCTAGACCTAGAACACCGATTTGTTTTCCTTTCACTACCCATAATGCCCTGCGGATTTTTTCCATGAAGTGATCGATCCGCTTCTTATTGATTTTCTCTGCTTCCTTCAGCATCGAAAAATCCACGCCGGATTTTTCGGCTAGATACACGAAGGCTTGTAAAGAGAGGCAGAAACCGCCAAATCCAAGGCCAGGACGCAAAAAACTTGGGCCAATGCGAGGATCCATGCCGACCGCGCGCACGACTTCTCCGATATCCGCGCCCAGGCGCTCGGCTAGATCGGCGACCATATTGGCATAGGAAATCTTGACGGCCAGAAATGAATTCGAGGCGTGTTTGATGAGTTCCGCGCTATTGATCGAGGTCACCAGCCATGCGGGCAACGGTGTATCCGGGCAGCCCGATTGGTGCACGGGACAATGGAACGTTCTTTCCAGCACCGGCTGGTAAATTTCTTTCAACTGCCGCTCCGCAGTTTCATCTTCAACGCCCACGACAATGCGGTCGGGATGCAGGAAATCCTCGACGGCCGTACCCTCGCGCAGAAATTCCGGATTGGACGCCACGCGAAACGTAACGCCTGATTTGCGGCCGTAGACAGAAAGCGCGCGTTTCAACTCCTGTCCTGTTTGAGCCGGCACGGTGCTTTTTTCGATCACCAGCTTCGTGGTGCGCGATTCAGTAGCGACCAGGCGCGCCACATGATCGATAGCGCTTAGGTCCGCGCTACCATTAGGAAGCGGCGGCGTGCCCACGCAAATGAAAATCGCTTCACTCGCTTGAATTGTGGCAGATGTGTTGGCGCTGAAACCCAGGTGCCTTTCCTTGCGCGCCTGCGCAATTACCGCATCGAGGCCGGGCTCGTAAATCGGCAGCCGCCCGGACTCCAGCGTTTTCAGTTTTTCCGCGTCACTGTCGGTGCAAATCACTTCGTGGCCCAGGCCCGCAAGACAGCCGAGCGTAACCAGTCCCACATGACCAGTTCCGATCACGGAAATCTTCAAAGTGTAACCCCCGTTGAAGAACTCATTCACAACTACCGACTCGGTGAGTCGTTGGACGCTCGACAGCGATTTGCCATCCAGAGAGAGTCTTTGACGCGCAAGACGCAATCCAGCGGTACATCGCCGCCAACAAATTCAATTCTGATGCAGGACTGAGAACTCCATAAAAATCCGCATACCCCGGCCGTAGAAAGCTTCGGTCGAATTCCCTAAGCCTTAGAACAACTTTCTTGCCCTACGCGTCGTTGCAAAAGCAGCGACGCCTCGGTTCGGGCAAGCGTGATTGCATGCGCGACCTCTCGACAGTCGCGGTCCTTGTCCTCACCTTCGTCGTCAACTGCGCAGGAGAACGTTTTTGCTGTTACTACTTCCCGAGGCTTCGCGCAAATAGCGAGAAAGCACGGAACCGAGGCTCTCGAAGTGCGTACCGAGAATTCCCAGGTGATCGCCAGGCACGGTCTCGACCTGAATTTTACCAACTAAGCCAGACCAAACTGCGGCAGGATCATCAGGAAAGTCAGAGACGATCTCAGCCCTGACGAATTTTATTGCGCCCGGGTAGAAACGAGGGCGATAGCGCGTCAGCGAACGGTAGGCACTCTCGCGAGCCAGTTGCATTGCCGGGGTATGGGATGCACCAGCCGGTATTTGAGTCGGCGCGTTCCCGTTTCCATCTCGAGAAACATACAATCGGCGTTCCGAAGGACGAATGATGTATGAAAGCGCATCCCGCACGGGCAAACGTCCGACTGTGGTCGCGCGATGGGTAGCTAGACGAACGCCCAGGCGCACGCGCTGCTTTCAGCGAAAGAAAACGCGGGTGCGGGTAGCTTTCCAGCATAGCCAGCAACGCAACGTTCTCTCCGGTTTTAATCAGGCGTTGAGCCATTTCCAGCATGACCAGTCCGCCTAATGAATACCCGATGAGAAAGTAAGGACCGTGCGGCTGCAATTTTCTGATCGCGTCGAGATAAAACTGAGCCAAATCCTCGATGCGATCAAATGGCTCGTCTACGCCATCGGTGCCTTTCGCTTGCATCCCGTATATTGGACGCTGGGTTTGGATGTATTTAACGAGTTGAAAAAAATCCATCGCTGTTCCACCCAGATCCATGCGCCAGGAAAAGCGGCGGTGTCTCTGTACCTTCCCTCAATTGCAAAAGCGGTGGAAAGCGCGGCGGGGCGGGCTCTTCCAGGATGGCAGCCAGGGAAGCAATGGTCGGAGCACAATAAATCGTGACCGGAGCCAGTTCGCGGCCGCAAACCTGCGCGATCTTGGTAAATAGTTCGACTGCTAATAAGGAATCGCCGCCCAGGTCAAAAAAATTGTCTTCGGGGCGGATTGATGACCGTTGCAGCACGCTCTCCCAGATGGGAGTGAGCACTTCGGCCATGGTTGAGGCAGGCATAATCGTCACGCAGCATCCGATACGAGTGAATTCGAGGAAACCTAATTTCAAAAGGCCCAACTGACTGCGGACCTGAGCATGTTTCCAGCGGTAGTTCTGATGATGCACGTCGTTAAGAATGCGCGAACGCCCAGTATAGTTCTCGAGCTTTGGTATAGAGCGGGCCGAATGGGAGTGTGCGGTCATCGATACGGGTCACTGGGACTACTTTAGAATAGTTCCCCGTGGAGAATATTTCATCCGCTTCCTTGAAGTTCTGATACGTAAGAGTCTTCTCGACCACGGCCACGCCGGCTCCACGCAGCAATCCAATGACTCGCTGGCGAGTGATGCCCGCCAAAAAAGTTCCATTCGCGATCGGCGTGAAAACCACACCGTCCTTGGCCATAAAGATATTAGATGTGGCGAGCTCCGCAACATTGCCTAGCATGTCGCACACAATCGCGTTATCGAAGCCTCGCGCATGCACCTCAAAAAGCGCCCGGGCGTTGGTGGGATACAGACACCCAGCCTTGGCGTCAACCGGCATGGTGTCGATGCTGGGCCGGCGATAGGGAGATAATGTCACCGAGAAACCCTTGGGAGGACGCATCGGCGCCTCGTAGATGCTGAGACACCAGCGGGTCGATTCCGGATCGTGCGCTTGAACCCACGGCCCTTCCTTTTCCGCCCAATACATTGGCCGAATGTAAAGCGCAGCATCCTTATCGAATCGAGTAAATCCCTCGCGCGCGAGTTTCACCCACGTTTCCGGCGAAACCACTGGTTTTAAGAACAGCTTGACGGCTGAATCATTGACGCGAGCGCAATGGAGGTCGAGGTCGGGCGCGACACCTTCGAAATAGCGCGCGCCGTCAAAAACCACCGAGCAAAGCCACGCCGCATGCGTGCGCGGACCCATGATCGGCACATTTCCTTCGTGCCACGCATCTTCAAAAAATGTCCAGGTCTTGGACCAGGCATCTCCGGACGCCAATCCACTCCTCCAAACTTTGTCAGGTCGATTGAGTAACAAAAAAACTAACGCTGTTCACACTCACGTATCGCGTTATCAATGGATTTTTCTAAAGCAGCAGCTAAGTGCTGAACGAAAGGCTCGAGAAGCATTCCAGCGGGATAGGCGGGTAGCACCACGACTTGCTGTCCTCCTCGCGCCAAACGGTCCCACTTGGCATCCGGTCTGTCAAATAATCGATACTGCTTCATCGGGCGGAAGTCCATAACAGAGCCTGCATAGGGCCGCGGCACGTAGGTCAGAGCTGCGTGATCATTGGCTTTCCAGATATTCGCCAATGCGATGGAGCCCGAAACGTCCGGACGCGGATTCTTGGCGAACTTCGCGAGGATCATCCCTCTCCATACGGGAATCCGGCTCCGCAATACCTTCACCTTTTCTCTGAAAAACTGGATTTGTCCCTGCAAATCGAGGCGGAAAAAATTGGCTGCATGAAACAAGACGCGCTGAACAGCGTAGTAGGCCTTGCCCCATATAGAGGGAAGCGGAATCTTAGACCAATCTGTACGTGTCGAACATGGCGAGTAATGCTACGCGTTCACCTTGAGCAAGGATCTGTTGCGCGATCTCAAATGCTATGGTGCCGCCAGAGCAATACCCGCCCAGAAAATAAGGACCGTGGGGCTGAACCTCTCTCATTTGTTTCAAGTAAAGGGTTGCCATGTCTTCGATTCGCGTCAGCGGCTGGCAACTTCCGTCCAGGCCCAGGGCCTGTAGGCCATAAAATGGTTGATTAGCGCCCAGACGCCGCGCGAGATCGCGATAAATCAAGACGTTTCCTCCAGCTCCATGCACACAGAAGAACGGCGGTCGTGAACCTGCTGTTTGGATTGCTACGAGCGGCGACCAGCCGGCGGGAGATGTCTCGCGACTTAGAATTTGAGCAAGCTCTGCGATTGTGGGAGCTTCGAAGAGTGTGGCTAGCGGTAACTTAACGCCGAAGATTTTTTCGATTTGAGTAAACAGGTGTACGGCCAAGGCCGAATCGCCACCCAAATCAAAATAGTTCTGGTCCAGAGCGATGGAATCGAGTCCGAGTAGCTCCTGCCAGATGCGCGTCAGTTGACTACGAATGTCACCTTCGGTGATAGAGGTCCGCCCTTTAATGGGAAAGGGAGCCGCTTCAGCGTTTGTAGGGTGCGAAGTCTGCATATTGGTTAGAAGTCACCAACCGTTACATGTTCCCTGTATCCCGGCGATACCGTAGATGGTTAAGTCTATTCCTGCAATCGGTCGGCCAGCCTAAGTTTTTGTTAAGTTATAGTAAATTATAACGTTATTTTGATAACTTAGTACGATTTCGTTAGTGATGTCTCCGTATGTGTAAATGTCTTTCCTAACAACGCTGACGACTTTCGCGAGAACCTGTACAAAAATCTCGTTGTTTGGCGGTTGAATATAGATTGTTTAACGTCAGCGAGCTTACTTAAGCTTGCAGCGACGTCAATTCGAAATGGCGGCCAGTGCAGAGCGCACTTCCATTAGCCTACATCTAGGAGCTGAGAACTGCACCCCCGTTTGGATGGCGTGTTTGAGCGAATTTCCGATGGAATTGGTACTCCGGTGGGGGATAAATTACGTTTGATCGGATTCTAATCGGAGCCTTCCAGTGAGACAAAGTGCGCCGCGCCCGGCTCGGGACCAGAACGTTGCCATAGGGACAAAGGTCGGAATAGCGGTCACGGTACTGGTCGTTCTATTACTGAGCGTGTGGTTTCTGGCGCGCCATCGGCCCGATATACTGCGACTCCGTTCTGCGCACACAGTTACTCTGTCTTGGAAAGCAAGCAGTTCGCCGGTCGCCGGCTACAACGTGTATCGGAGCACAAGCTCCAAAGGCAATTACGTCAGAATTAATTCAACTGTTGTTCAAGGAACTGCCTTCACCGACCAATATGTCCAGAGTGGCTCGACTTATTACTACGTGACTCGCGCAGTAGATGGACAGGGTCGTGAAAGTATAAATTCCAACGAAGCGCAGGCGACCATCCCATGAAGTTCAACGCCTCTGCGCCACTGTTGTCGACCGAGATTGCGCTCCGCTCGTCAGTTTCTTACTCATCAACTGAACCTTTATCAATTTTGTAGGGGAGGTCTCGGGAGGTTACACGATGATGGCTACTCGTTGGGACCGGCTCGTCAGTGTCATCGATATTTTCGCCAAGGCCGCATTGCGTATACGCCGCGTTGCGCAGAGAAATCTTGGAGCGCGATGGTCGGCGCTGTCAGATATGCGGACTCACCAAGAATCTCGATCTTCACCACCTGAAACTGCGAAGCGCACTTGGTGACGACGCAGACACTAACCTCATCACGCTCTGTAGGGATACCACCAAATTCTGCACAGACAGGAACCGTACTAATTCGGGACGTTCCTACCCTACTTTGGATTCTCCGTCGCCATGTTATTATGACCAGAGATGCCCCGGAGAAATGAAGCAAGTGCCAGCTGGCAAATTTAAGGCGCGATGCTTATCCATCATGGACGATGTTAGTTCAAATGGCGAACCGGTCGTCATCACGACCCGAGGCACGCGTTGGAAAAGTGGTACCATTCACCTCAAAGAAACAAGACTTTTTCGGTCTTATGGCCGGAGAGTTCAAGGTTGTCGGAGATATCGAATTTCCTCCCGTTTCTCTCGAAGAGTGGGAGGTGATGCGAAAGTGATTTTCCTCGACACGCACGTGTTGATCTGGCTGGCGAGCGAGCCCGCAAAACTCTCGCGAAAGGCGGGGGCGCCTTCGTGGAGCCAGTAACTGGAATCGGGACTGCGATAACTCGCTGGGCTAGCCACCTCGGCTGCCCGAAAATTACCGGTACCGTTGAGGTTTTCGTCGAAAGCATCAGCTCACGGACTGCGATTTGGCTGGCAACCGTAAAGGTTGCTCTCCTGGCCAACCAGTTTCCCGCAGACTATTCTGGTGATCCCTGCGATCGACTCGTCGGCGCGACGGCGTTAGCCGAAGAGATGGCGCGGGTATTGGTGAGCCCCCGGCAAAAATTGGCATCTGCGGTTCTCAATGCGGTTCGCTCGTCGAGCTGAGAGTCCTTGCGATAGACGCTCATGAATAAAGTTCTCGCGGCCGGTACGGGCTAGGGGTGAATCCGGCGTTTTACGAAGTCACTTTGCCTTCTGCAGCAAATACGGGGTGGTAGTTCCTCGCGGGAATTTGATGAGGCTTCGCGCTGAACCACCCGATGTGAATGGAAGAGTGCGCGCGATCGCATCAGCAAACGTGATAACTCGGCAAACCTTATAATCTACCAACCCACATAATGGCCCTCGTTAGACAAGCTTCAACTGATCGAGAAAAATGACTCGAACACGGATCCCAACACTGGTTTGCGCATTGGTTGTGTGCGGCATGTTGCTAGCCGGCCTCGCGCCATTTGGGCGGCCTCGGAATGCAGTGACATGGCTCGCCAACGAGAATGGTCTCCGCTTGGCCAAGTATGGAACCGTCTGGAGCTCCGGCGAATTTCTGTCGGCCGCTGCGCCGGATGAAGCTTCCTGCAGTCTCGAGATTTGGGCGCAACCGGCTCTCGCGAACGCTTCGAGCACGATTCTCGCTTTTTATGCGCCAGGGAATCCGCTGCAGCTCTCCGTGAACCAATATCACGCGCTCGTCATATTGAAGCGCGAGAACCAATACGACCGCCGCCATACACAAATAATCGGCGTTCCGGACCTTTTCCAACCGACCAGGCCCGCGTTCATAACCGTGACTTCCGGTCCACAGAAAACCTCAATCTACGTTGACGGAAGTCTGGTGAAATCGTTCCCGCTGTTTCGTATGGGCAACGATTGCGCGGGCAAGCTGGTGGTCGGCACTTCGCCGGTCACCAATGACAGTTGGTCCGGCGATTTACGAGGCCTCGCGATTTATGAACGCGAACTCACGGGGGACGAGGTTCTGCGGCATTTTCAAACGTGGACGACCAACGGACGACCGGCAATTTCTGGAAACGACAGCGCGGCAGGGGTCTATCTCTTTGATGAGCGCACCGGGAGTGTCGCTCGTGATGACGCGCATCGTGGAATCAATCTATATATCCCCACACGCTTTTCACTCTTGCATCAGAAATTTCTGGAGCCTTTCTGGAAAGAATTCAAACCTACGCGAGGCTATTTGGAAGATATCCTAGTGAATGTCGCCGGATTCGTTCCTCTGGGCTTCGTGGGTTTCGCATACTGGTCGTGTGTGCGTCGTATCAAGCATCCCGCCATGGCCACAGTAGCCCTGGGGCTAGCCATAAGCCTGACGATCGAAGTCCTGCAATCGTACCTCCCCACCCGCGATTCCGGCACAACGGATCTCATCACCAATACGCTCGGAACGTTCCTCGGCGTGCAGCTATGCGCGTCAAGAGCCGCGAGAGCCTTATTCGCCAAAACCTAGTGATACGATCGCGGACCAAGGACAGTTTGCTCAGCTGTTCAGCTGTTCGATGGTGACAAAGGAACTTGTGACGTGGTTTTGACACAAATGCGAGCCAGGGCCAGAGCGGAAACAGCCTGAATTCCCCGCGCGGTTTCATACCAGCACCTTAAACGCCAAAAACAAACGGAAAGCGGTGGGCCCTTAGTCAGGATCAGGACGCGGACAATGCGTTGAAGTAACGTGTTGATATGCCAGAAAAATCCGCCTTTGTCTCGCCCCTATTAACCCTAACCCGATCAGTCCGAAACCGAGCAAGCTAACCCTGCTACCCTCGGGAACGATGGTTTGCTCCGCAAAGGTGGACTTGATAGTTGTTGCCTCGCTTCCTACAAACCAAGTGTCGCGGAACCCCCAGTTCCCCCGCGTACGTTAAAAAGAAACGTAAGGAGCCTCAAGCGTATCGCAGTAGTAGTAGCTAGACGGCCCGCTCTGATAAAGATGGTTGTAGACGAAGTTAGCCACGCCGTGATCCGGAACGACGTTGTATTGTGCACCATACACCTGCGGGAACGGAATATTGGCCGTACTCATAGTACTCGTACGGAAATTAGTTGCAGCATTTGGAACACTCAGTGGACAAAGATGATAGCACCGCTAAACTTACTCGCTGCAACCAATGCGTTTGGGAGTGCGTGTTGCCCAGCATCAGCAAGTACGAAAGGAGTAAAAGCTATGCCCAAGCAACTTATAGCCGTTCTGTTGCTATTGTTAGCAGCAAGCGCAGTGCGAGCCGATAACGTCGTAACGGTTACAACGCCACAAACCACTCTCACTGGTGAAACGGGCGAGTCGGTAGGTATTACATTTACTTGGGATGCTATTACTGGAGCAATCCGAAGGTCCGATTGCAGATTTCAACCCCGTTCCCGCGCAAGTTCAGTACTACTCTCCCACCGGCGGGATTGAATTCATTGATTGGCTCGATCCGGAGAACTATTTGCTGCAGTTCGACACTTTTGTTGTACCGGCATCAGGACCGCCGTCAGCGCTTGAGGCGGTGCCGGTAGAGTATAACTTTCAAGATAGCATGTATCTCTTTCCCGATGGTTTGGATGTTGCCAACGGTGCAGGGATAGCGACGGTAACGAGTGTTCCAGAGGCAAGCGAGTGGTTCATGCTGCTGGCAGGGTTGGCGGCGGTATTGCTGGCTGGGACGGCCCGTAGATCCAATTTTAGCTCATGATCTTGTGACTTTTTCTGCACGCAAACGGGTCAACCCCAACCGAACCGCACCCCGGCCCGTAGCATCGCTCTAATTGGTCTGTAAACACGTTCGAGCAGCAGACAGCACAAAGTCTGAATCCTCCCGGGAAGTGTTGAAAATACGTTACGCCAGAGCTTACAAATAAAGGGTTTTTTCTAAAACTCGACTCGTAAGAACTTGGTCTTAGGCTTTTCGCCCAATCGTCGAAGTTTTCTCTGACCTTTCTTCCTCCCGCAGTTCTTTCTTTCGCCTTCTGCAGCTAAGGCTTTATCCGCCTTGACTGGTACAGCCCGTCGTTCCCTATTTTAACGTCGTAGCGTAAGCGACTGGCCAATATTAATTTGCATCAATCGCCACGCGTCCAGGTTTCTGGGGTCGCTGGTAGCTATACTTTATTTCTCATTTTGATACGGACAGGTTCAGGATATATGTTTTACTAGTTTATGCAAAAATACTGCAAAAAAGTTGTGCAAACGGATGGACGTGTGTCAGGATATCGACCACTGAACGCCGCGAAGTTCATGGGGGAAACTCAACGAAACTGTCACTGGCTTGGCAGTGTCCCCGTCGGCAGCAATAGGTGCCTGAACGTGAATCTAAACTGTCCGCGATGCTTCAAAAAATCCGCACGACGATCGCAGCGCGGTCGCATCGTTGAACATTTGCTCGGGATTTTCGGAGTCATGCCGTATTGTTGCAAGGATTGTGATTACCATTTCTTTTTCGTTGAATGGTCATGAAGAGCCATGTGTTGCTTGAAGCGTTCTTCAAATGAGGGAGCGTGAGAAACCAACTCATCAACAATGGTGAAGGTATACCAGGTCCATTCGTTCGGTTCTACTGTGCCGACGTTCCTAGCAAGAGCCTCAGGCACGAACCCACAGGGAAGAGCGAGGTGCTCACACCTTTTGCGGTGAGTGCCGTGAAAGTGGCTGGCCCGGAATCGAGGATGCTCGGTAGAATGGCTGTCGTTCGCGTAGGGCAGACGCACAGGATGATTTTCTCTGCTAAAGGTGCGCTACATGCTGGCGAGGGGTCAATTTCTTGCCGGGAATTCTAGCTTCCTTCAGCATGGAAAAATCTACGCCGGCTTTTTCCGCCAGGTAAACAAATGCCTGTAAATCCTTGGGCAGGCAGAATCCGCTAAAACGTAGACCTGGATGCAAAAACTTGGGCGATGCGGGGGGCCATGCCTACCGCGCATCACTTCTCCGATGTCCGCGCCCAGACGCTCAGCCAGATCGGCGACCATATTGGCGTATGAGATTTTGACCGCCAGGAACGAATTCGAAGCGTGCTTGATCAGTTCCGCTATTGATTGTTGTCACCAGCCACGCGGGCAGCGGCGTATCCGGGCATCCCGATGGGTGTACCGGGCATTTAAACGTTCGCTCCAGCACCGGGCGGTAAATATCCTTCAGCTGCCGCTCGGCGGTTTCGTCTTCCACACCTACGACGATGCGGTCGGGGTGCAGAAAATCCTCGACTGCCGTGCCCTCGCGCAAGAATTCCGGATTCGATGCAACGCGGAACGTTACACCGGATTTGCGACCGTATACGGAAAGAGCGCGTTTCACGCCTTCGAACAGATTCTGCCGGAGACCCGCGCTCCCGGGGAAGATCCTCTCGATCAGGCACAGTTGCGTTTGCTCGCTCTGTGGAAGGAAAAGCAACTGGTCGGCCGTCGGCTGCTGGCCTACGATACCACCAACTTACACCAACTTCTTACACCTACATTGCCACGACCAACACACGGAACCAACTGGCGCAACGCGGCCACAACAAGCAGGGCCGCCACAATCTGCGCCAAGTGGGTCTGAGCTATGTTCTGGACGGAGAAAATGGGCTGAGCTTATGCCACCACGTCTACCCAGGCAATGTGGCCGATGTCGAAGAGTTCTCTGTGGCCTTAGAGCGCATCGTGCGTCTGCTGGATCAAAACCAGATGGCGCGCGAGACCGTCACGCTGGTCTTCGACAAGGGCACGGCCGCACTGGACAACACCATGCAACTGGAAGAAGTGGGGGTAGGATGGATTTCCGCCCTGCCGTGGAATCAAGCGCCGGCGGAGTTGCGCGAGCGAGCCAGGGAAGAATTGCCGCCGTGCGGCGCGGAACAACCCGGGGGTGCGGGCCGTGGCCGAGAAGCTGCTGGTGCACGGCCAGGAATATCTCGCGGTGCTGAAGTATTCGGCGCCGTTTGCCGCCGAGCAACTGCACAGCCTGACCACCAGCATCAGCCGTGCGCTGCAGTCCCTGCGACGCTTTACCAAGGAATTGAAAAAACCTCGAGCGCGTTGGACGGAGGAAGGCATCACCCCAAGATTCAGAAGTGGTTGTCCGGGCAGTTCCTCTCCAATGTAATTCGCTATCAGCTGGAATCTCGCGACGGCCAATGGCGACTGCAGTTTGATTTCGAGCAAGCAGCGTTTGAGCGCCTGCTCGGTCGTCGTTTAGGGCGAACCGTACTGCTCACCAACCGTCTGGACTGGACGGCGGAACAAGTCGTAAGTGGTTATGCCGGACAGCAACAGGTCGAGCGCGTCTTCCGCGGCCTGAAAGACGGAGAGTGGCTCGGCTGGGGACCGATGTATCACTGGACCGACCGCAAGATCCACATCCATGCGTTCTACTGCATGCTGGGCATCTCTCTGTTGCAGTATGTGCATCGCCAGGCCAAAGCCGCCTGGAGCGATCTCTCCATGGAACAACTCATCGAAGAATTGCAGCAGATTCAGCAATTCATCCTGCTCTATCCACGACAAGGCGAGAAAGGTCCTGATCGCGCGGCCTACGTGCTCTCGAAGCAAACTTTGGCGCAGCAGGCTTTGATCAAGGTGCTGAAGCTGGACGAATTGCAGATTACCCAGCGTGGGTAATACCAACTGGACGTCTTAAACTCCATAAAAAAACAGCTCTTAGAAATCTGTCGACCGAATCCGCAGTAAACTCCCGCTAGACCCGCTAGGCATCCACTTTGAGGTGCTCCCCATCCTTCGGACCAAAAGAAAGCGTGTTTAAGGTGGACCGCAGCCTCTCAAAAAAATGAATCCTGTGATGGAACCGCCGCCGTCGGGCCTTGTGGGAACTGTGGAAAGCGTTTTGTGCTTCCCAAGCCGCTGTGGGAATCCGCGTTCTGAGCGGATTTCCATCAGCGGCGTCAGTTTCCACAAGGCCTCCGCTTCTTTCTTTTTTGCTCCTTTTTTCTTTCTTTGTGCCTCTCCCCAGTTTTCCACAGAAAAATTCCGCGCCAGGATGCCCTAGGAACGACGCAAGCTCGTTCGCTCGACCGGTAGCATCCCCCCAATTTTGCCTCCGCGGCCTGCCTTCCGCTTTCCGAAGTAGATCGCCGCCGGCGTCTGATAGCCCAAGGCTTGATGCGGACGTTCGTGATTGTAAAAACCAAAATAGCTTTTCAAGTTGGAAACTGCCTCCAGCACATCTATGTAATCCTTCAGATAAACCTCTTCGTATTTCACCGTCCGCCATAAACGTTCGATGAAAATGTTGTCGCTCACTCGCCCACGCCCGTCCATGCTGATGACGATGCCGCGAGTCTCCAGCCGCCTGGTGAAATCTTCGCTGGTGAACTGCGATCCTTGATCCGTGTTGAAAATATCGGGCTGTCCTGATTGTAAGGCCCAATCGAGAGCCGCCAGGCAGAAGGACGTGTCCAAGGAAACCGATACTTCCCAAGCCAGTACATACCGGCTGAACCAGTCCATGACCGCAGCCAGATACAGGAACCCTTGCCGTAGCCGAATGTAGGTTATATCGCTGGACCAAACTTGGTTCGGCCGATCGATTCTCAGCCCGCGCAGCCGATACGGATAGATGCGATGTCCTGGCCCGGGAACCGACAGCCGTGGCTTCCGGTAGATCGCCTCCAGTCCCATCTGCCGCATCAGGCGGCGTACCCGCTTCGGATTGACCGCGTAGCCTTGCTCGCCGAGCCACCAGGTCATCTTTCGAATCCCATAAAACGGCGTCCGTGTGTATTGCTCGTCGATGAACCGCATCAGTCTCAAATTCTCGGCCGTCTCCGGTTCCGCTTCGTAATACCACCCCGACCGCGAAATCCCCGTCAAGCGGCACTGCTGCCGTATGCTCAGTTCTGGGTTCTCTGAGATCCATCCTCGCCTCTGCTCTAACGCGATAGGCCGGACTTTTTTTTGAGCCAGTCCAGCTCCACCTGCAACTGTCCAATCTGCTGGTACAACTCCGCCTTCAACGCCTCATCGCTCGTGTCCGACTGCGATCGCCGATCCGCAAACAGTGCCGGCGCTCCTTGAATCGCTTGCCGCTTCCAGTTCATCACTTGGCTGGGATGCACCCCGTAATGCGAAGCGATTTCCTGAATGGTCTTCTGCTCCTTGATCGCCTCTAGCGCGATTCGCGCTTTCATTTCCGCGCTGAAGCTCCGCCGTTGCCTCGATTTCATTCCTGCTCCGTTTCCGAGGCCGCGATTTTACACCTTATTGAGTGGTCCGAATTTTGGGGAGCACCTCACTTGTAAGCAGTCCTACACGTTCCAATCACAGAAATCTTCAAGTTCTACCCCTAATAAGAAAAACTCATTTAGGAGGATCTATTTATCTTCATGGATCGCAAGTGCGAATTACAATCAGTCCGCCAATGCCAGAATAGAGGTTAGATGCAAAAATTGTTGCACTTAAATCGCGAGAATCCAACCATCCCAAACGTTACAAACTTGTCCAAAAGGGACGGCAGAAAACCACGAACGAACGTTGCGAGTACGGACGACTCCTCAGTAAAGGTCCTTTTTGCCAAGAAACGGTTCACTTTGTGCTCACGGCGTTTGAACTTAACCAAGCATGCGCTGCCTTCGAGTCTTAGGCATGGTAATCGAGTTCCTGTTGGAATTACCGCTGTAGCGTGATGAAGGTTCCTGGATGTCGCGATGCGCCGCGACGAAACAGACTCGTGCGCTAGCGAGGGCCCTGAGATTTTCGCGATTTAGCGCGTTCAGAACCCGAGTGATGAGTTCTTCCATGTTGCGTATGCCGTCGCCGCCGACTGTAACAATCGCGGTTGCTGGATCAATCTCGATGCTTTCAATATTTTCGGCAGTCAACTCGTGAGCGAATTCGCAGCGCTTCAACCATAGATGTGGCCAGGGCGGAGTCGACCACAATGCAATTGTGCAATTTCTGTGAAGTTGCGAGCGATCGTGGCAGTATATTCGGCGACCAATTGGGTCAGAGCGGCTCGACGTATTATTTAGCAATTGTAACCGCTAACACCGCTAACGAAGAGATTCCTCAGAGCTTCGCAAACTTTAAACGGACTGCCCGGAGACATCGGTACAGAAAAGATGCAATCAGGCGCAACCCTTGCCTACCGGTCACCACAAACCATGCCCATCTTCCGAACGATTGATGACCGGAAGTCCTCCATATCGACCACAACATCGACAAACGTTCGCGATGGCTCAACCGAAAGTTCACCCCCTTCGAGGCGATGAGGTCATACGTCTGCACTTCCAGATAGATCGATCGAATGTCCTTCCGCAGGCAGCCCATCAAGGACAACTGAATCGCATGTTGGACCGTGGCATCGGCAACAAACAAAGGAAGCTCTCCGCGTTGCATCAGTGTAGCCATCAAAAAAGTGTCTTCCGCCCGAAGGGCAACGGGGTCAAAGACGCCTTTCTCAATGTCTACGGCCGCTCGCCGAATCGCGAATCCCGCAGTATTCAAGTATCGAATGCGGCCGTCCGGTAGAAGCAGGTGCTGTTGAAGCATTGCGAGCCGCAGTTCCTCTGCTCTGCCAACCGTCCCCAAGCGATCTCCCACCAGATGCAGTTGAAAGTAATTGTGCTCGGGAAACGTGGCGATCGTTGAAGCAAGAGCCGCAAGACAGTTTGCTTGAAATCTGCAATCCGCGTCCACAAACAGCAGCACCTCGCCCTTGGAAACCTGAACCCCTCGGTTTCGCGCTGTTGAAATTCCTGCATGAGAATGCCTTATGACGGTCAGAGGGTAACAGTGAATCCACCGACGGATAAACTCAGGGGCGACTTCGCTGCTGCCGTCGTCCGTAAGAATCACCTCAAAGCTCACCTCATCCTTTTGCAGGGCTAAGGATTCGAGGCACTGATTGAGTGGCGCCCAATCATTGTAGACGGCTATGATGATACTGAATAGCGTGCGTGTCGATGAAATGGACTCGTGTTCAGGCATGTGTCTTTGACAGCGAAATGTGTCGAGTTTCGTGCATTCGGCAACCTGTCTCTGGAACGCACGTTATGCGAGCGTGTGTGGCCACTCAAAGAACTTAGCGCACCCTCGGTGGATCCAGTCCGTCTGAGCCCGTTCAGATTCGCGGTGACTGTTCAGCACGCGAAACTATTCCCCGACGGCCGTTCCACTGCAGAGTTCGACTTTACGAACGCTACCAGCGAATGATACACAGGAACCGAGCCTGTTGCCTGGTCTGGTCATATCAGGCACTTGCTCCAAACGCCAACATGAGGAGCTCAGAAAACGCTCCGGAAGAGTCAAGTATTCAGCGATGATTGCGAAAATAAAAACGACAGTTGAGTGGTCATCTCCGCTTCCAATTCCAGAATTGGCGAGCGGCGAGATACACGTTTGGCGCGCTTTTCTGTCCGGAGATCAAACAATCTTGCGGAAGCTGGAATCCACGCTCGCGGCAGATGAAAAAGCAAGGGCGGCGCGATTCATGTTCGAAAGCGATCGCGGTGGCTTCATCGCGGCTCGTGGGATTCTTCGTGATTTGCTCGGCCGATACATCCATTGCGCACCACAAACGATTGAATTTACATATGGCGCGCGTGGGAAGCCTGCGGTTGCCAGTCGTGGTACACAACCAGCCATTTGTTTCAATCTTTCGCACTCGCGCGGACTGGCGGTGATTGCGATCGGACGCGGGCGCGAGATCGGAATTGATGTCGAGTTGATCCGGCCCGAGTTCGCGGGTCAGGAGATAGCGAAGCGCTATTTCTCGACGAAGGAAATCGAGGAGCTTAACAGGCTACCTGCGGAATTGCGTACCGAAGGATTTTTTCTTTGCTGGACTCGTAAAGAAGCTTACATCAAGGCCAAAGGCGATGGCCTGCACATTTCGCTCGACAGTTTTGACGTTTCACTCTCACCTGGCAGGCCCGCAATCTTTCTCGGCGCCGAAGAATCGCGCTGGAGCATCGAGTCCTTCGTTCCGTGCGTCGATTCGGAGCACAGGTATGCCGCGGCAGTCGTAGGGGAAGGGAAAGATTGGATGACGCGTTACTTTGAATGGAAATATGCAGAGAGCGAAGCTACATCTTAGGCGTGAGACTGACTGTCGGAAGGAGATGTGAAGCTCAAGCGGAATCGGAGCAGCGCCAAGCGGGGCTTTGGGTACATATACTTAATGCGGGATCCGGCGTTGTTCAGCCAGGAAGTTAAGAACGCTGCTCTCGTTTTCATTCGATGCAATCGAATTTGAATTCGACCTCACCCGCAGTAATTAATTCTTCGCAAGAATAGTTCTGACAGCGATTCCAGGGTCGGAAGATCGATCGTCTCCACGAACGTGCTGGCGCGACCGAATTCGTGGGGATGCTGGCGTCTGCGGCGAGTCACCGTGCTGCGAACGGCTTTGCCATCTTTGAAAAAAGCGGAGGGAGTTTGAACGGGTAATCAGGGTCGAGGTGTTGATCGAAGAGATGTGTGGGTCGGACTAAAACCGACCGAAAGATTACAGACGAGCCGTGGTCGTCGACGCTGGGACCAAAGAACACGATCAGGAAAGAGCACTCTCGGAAGTGAGCGGCGAAGTGCGCTCAAAAAAGAAATTGACAGAGCCGGCGTTGTCAGAGATGTCCGGTACCGCGTGCTGCTGAAACCCTAGCCCGTAGCTCACAAACCTTTCCAACGGAAGTGAGGAAATGTGATTACCGCTTACCCCCGATAGGCTCCAAGCGTAAACTCGCGCTTGGGATCCTAAAGACTAGAGGCCTTTCACGAGGATCGCAGCAGCATCCCGGCAGGCATCTGGTTTTTCCAGAACCACATAGGCTCGCCGAAAACCCTTATATTGAGGCCCTTGATTTGGCGGAGATGAGCCCAGGCGACAAGTTCATTAGGATCCCGCGTCAATAGCAACTACGTCATGATTCATGATGATTTCTCGGAGAAAAGCTTCTTCCCATTGTTCCCGTTGTATTTTGACCAACGCACAAGGTCGTTCCCAGAAATTAAAGACTTGTCGGTGAGTGCTTTATCATCATCTTGCCCCGCTTTTCGTTTTACGAGCAACCGTTGCTTCCCGAGCCAATACCTTTGCCTCCGATCTTTGCAGAGCCATAAGAACCGGCGCGAGAATCGCCAGCGCTAGAAAAAAGAAAACGAAACCTCCTTCATGGTGGAGCCTTGCCGGTAAGAAAGCCTGGGATCTACGTAAACGCTTAGCAAGGTCAGCGTCGTTATGCGGATGCCATTCTTGATGATGGCTAAAGGGAAAGCCAGTAACACAAACGCCAACATTTTCCACTTGCGTTCGCAGAAACAGATGCGCCGCGAGCAGGCAAGTAATAAACAGCGCCACGCTCGATCGAATACCGCTGCATTCTTTCGCCACCTCAATCGTGACGCCCGGAACAGCTAAGGATGAATCCCTGGCGCAGCACCGGAACTCCGACGGCCTTGAAAAGCAGGTAGGCGATTTCTGTCGAGCCTTGCTGCAGCAGGTAAATGCTGCGCTCCAAAACTGCCGGCGGCAGCGGCACCATCAGCAACAGAAACAGCAACGAAAACGAGGCCCGGCGCCACGCTTCGCCGCCGTAGCAAAGTAAAAATCCACCGAGCCACAGCAAAACAATTGCGAGCGTCGCGCCGGGTAGAAATTGTTCCGGATCCCGAAGCGACAGGTGACTCGCAACAAATACATACAGGGCAATGGCTGCCAGAACAACTGCGCCGCCCGCAACGGCTGAAGTTCGCACGACGCGGAAGATTCGTGACCGTTCCGTATACAGTAAATAGATGCTCAGCAAGGGAATGCAGCAAGATGTGCGACGATGATTCGTGGTTAGGGAGAACACTACCAAGGCATGGAGCACTTTCCAGAAAAGCCAGGACGGACAAGATCGACCAGGCCGACGAACGCAGCGTGCGCGCGTCGTGGCTAACCCGCCCGAGGTTCTTTCACTGGCGCTCGGTTGTCACAGTGGATTCTCAGGACTCTTCGAGTTCACAGCTCATTCTTAACGCCCGGGCTTGCGAGGGCTCGGCATGCGGAACACAGGTACGGTGTGCTGAGCTTTAAACATGCTCACGACCATTTTCATACTGTATATACGAGTCCGCTCTCCGTCCAGGGTTGCGTAAGCGATACGCGCACGGTCACACTCCGGCCCCTCGATCTCGCCAATGGCCGTCGCTTTTGGACTAACTTCATCTCGCTCCGAGCCCTCCACCATCGATCGACTTCTCCGGGCAACGCCATCCAGACGCTTCTCGCGATCAACCATTTGTTGCAGATAGTCGAGCAGCGATTCATAAACTTTCCGCGCCGCGGAGACTAATCAGGTAATCGGGATGTGCAATGAAACTCATGAGTCCATTTCTGCGCCGAATGAGATCGAGCTTGTTTCTTCCAGAGGTCAATCGAATAGTCATTCAGTATCTGAAAGAGCGAATAATCCTGGCTGGTGGTCAGCGGAATTTCGAGTATCTTGCCGACAAAGTACGGGAAAGACGGTGCAGCAGCCGCCGCGCTGCGGTTCCAGATGAGCAACATTCGGCATGGACATGTCGTAGGAGAATTCGTACGCTTCGTACCAATCGAGATTGCGGTACATGACTCCCGCACGAAATCCCCTCGCGCCGAATTTCTTTAGCGTAATCGTTAATTTTCTTGGCTCGCTGCAGGAACAATTCGTGCGTCTTGGTACAGTTGCCCGTCATGATTCAGGTCGTGTATGTTGAACTCAAATCCGCGGCTTTCGATTTGCCGTACATACTCATCCGGAACTTCGTAGCGCCTTTCCGGAATCACCTGGAAGGAAGACCTGATTCCATAGCGATCGATCAAGATCCATTAAGTTCCGGCGTGAAATCTCGGCCCGCTGCGGTTTCCACGTCATGCGTCATGATCAGGCAACTCGGAGCGCCCTGGGGCCAAAACCAGATAAACGGGACGCGTCGCACGCCACCAGCTTCCATCGCAAGGCGAAGAACCTGTTCGTGGATTGTGTCCACCGTGAAATCCACCGGCCAGTTTGGGAATTGCAGCTTTCGCCAGCCGCCAAGGTAAACTTTCTGAAAATGCTTGCGAACCGCAACGGGCATCAGCTCGCGAACGGCATAGTAGGTCTTGCGAACCAGGGGATGATCGACGATCGCGCCCGCGCGTTCGCGCCTAAATCGTTCACGTAGCGTTCTCGTGCGGAGGTTTTCAACAATCTGCGCAGGGTCAAACGGCAGATGAACCTTGCGATCCTTCAGAGTGCACGCTCTTGAAAGCGTCATAGAGCTCGGCATTGTCGAGTATGCGCTGAGACGCCCGAGTGCACTCTGCCCATAGCAAATCGCCGCGCCCCGAATCGAAAGAACCCGTGTCTGCCTCGATGGTCGTGCGCACAAACGCGGCCGAGCCCATCTTCGGGAACGCGATAGTAATCGGATAGTATTTGATTCACGGTTTGTCCAGGCTCCCGTTTCTGCGAGACGACTTCCACGTTCAAGACACTTGCCTTCGGTATTGAACTCCTCAAGTCGTTTGCATCGCGCGATCTCTACCCGATATGGCGGTAAACGAGTTTTCCGGACACCGCCAGCAATCTGTTCGGCATGTGTGAAAAAACGCGCTTCGCAATTTTCAGTTTCCAGCCGTTGGCGCATATCAAGAGCAGGAGTGCCGGGAAATCTCCAATAGGTCAATCGTTTGATAGCGGCGGAACCCAGTGATTCTTGAACGCAAGAAGCCCCGCATTGTGCTCCTCGGTCCGTCCCATGTCAAATGCGAGCGCTCCGTTCGATTTCGCGGCGGCGATGGCTCTCCACAGAAGCCACGGCGTGGCCCCAAACTTGTTGAACCGCGCATCGGAACATCCGTACTTGAAGTAGCCGGTCTTCCTGAATCGCAAAGTGAGAATCGCCGCAATCGGAATTTCGTCTTTGTAGGCCACGCGGATCTCTAGTGCCTTACCTTGGCACTGAACCAGGTTCTGAAACCAGGCATACCGGGGGCGGAGGCAGGTGATGCCGGCTGCGCGTAATCACAAACAAGCCGTAGAAATCTCTTAGCAGATCATCCGAGGTCCCACATTTTTCAACTAGACCGGCCCGCTCCGCCCGTCTAATCCGGCGCTGAACAGAATCCTTGTCGAAACTTCGGAATAGATCGTCGAGATTCGGACGCAGATCCATCACGTGCAAGAAAGTAGCGCCCCGCTGGCCGAAAGGCGCATCCCGGCAGCCGTTTGGCCGAAATCTTCGCTGGTCGGACGAACCTCCAGGTATCGCCAGCGCTGATCATGCCAAAGCAGCTTGCGAGCCGCAAATCAGCGTCTTCATCTCTTCAGTTGAGTCGCAAATCGGTTCGCAATGATCTGAAAAAGGCAGCGATACGAGTCGACTTCCGGTGAGCCAACTCTTAACGCGACAGAACACTAGCCCATTTTTCAGCTCAGCGGTCGGCGACGATGTCGTAAAAACCACCGGCTCATATCCGTACGTGCGAGCTAATGCTTCTAGCCAGCCCCGTTGATGAAATGCCGATGCGTTTGGGTGCCGGGCAACGAGGTCATCCCAGCGGCGGTCCGAAAGCGGATCGATGGTATGAATGCTCATGGTATCCAATCGCGATGGTAGCCCAAGTGCTTCGGGCAAAAGTTCGGGGTGATAAGGAACCGGCCGTGGGTCCTGAAGATGTTCCATCGCGCAAGCCAGATTACTTTGACGAATCAATGGATGCATCAGATCGATCACCGCGCCGCTTTGGACAATGCTCTTTCATAGGCAGCCAGCAGATTCTTGACCGAATACTTCCAAGCCAGTTCTTCCTCGACTTTTCTGCGTCCGAATTCACCCATTCTCTTTCGTTCATCTGGCCTATCGATCAAGCAGAGGATCTTGTCTGCGAAATCATTCACCTGGTTCGCGGTGTCGCTGTACAAAGAGGCCTCTTCGGCGCTAAATCTGCCCTCCTTCAAGTCGAATTGGACGATGGGCTTTCCCAAGGCCATGTATTCCATGATCTTAATCATGGTGGAGATATCATTCATCTCACACGGTTTGTCCGGATTCACGCAGATGTCGGCTGTTGATAGGATCTCCAACAATATCATGAAAAGGAACTCTTCCGGTGAAATTGACCGTATCGTCGAGATTCTTTTCCTTCACCATCTTCCGGAGTCCGGCCAGTCCAGGGCCTCCCCCAACGCAGGTGAAATGGATGTCACGCCGTCCCAAGTTCTTGATGTGCAGCGCAACATCCAGAAGGATGTCTAATCCGTCCTGGTCACTCATGTTCCCAACGTAACCCACGAGATAGGGCTTGCCGTACTTCAGGGCGGGGTTTGCAGGAAGCGGGTTGAAAGTCTCCAAGATCGGGTCCATTGCGAACAACAAACACATCTTCCGGGTCTAAACCACCTCTGGTGACGGCTAGATCTCTGTAACTGTTATTGGTGGCCATGACGACATCACTGAAGCGGTAGGTCATCTTCTCGAGCCAGACCTGAATCCTGTAAAACGTGCTTCTCTTTTCGTATTTGGAAAGATAGAGCTCTGGGCAAGCGTCGTGATGATCGAAGATGTACTTAACCCCCAAGAAGTTTGAACGGCAAAGCAACCAGAAAAATGTCGTCGGGAGGATTGCAACCCTGAATGACGTGAAATCCACGTCGCAGATAGATCCACCACGAGTACAGAAATTCCCAAAATAGCGCGCTGCTGTACTCACATAAGTACCCGAGAGCGTCTATTTCCTTCTCTGGGCATGGGGTGTCGAAAGATATGAACTCCGTCGAGCACCTCGTGTTTCTGCTCGGCACCCTTGCCTCGGGGACACAATACGGTTACTTCGTAGCCATTCGCGTGTAAGGACGTGGCTTCCTTCCACACGCGCGTGTCAAACGGAACGGACATATTCTCAACGATTATGAGGACATTTTTTCTCACGATCAGGATGTCTCTGCTTTACAGTAGCTTGTAGAGTCCGGCAAGCGCGCAGAACATGGTAGCCTGTCCCCAGTGTAGCGTCGGGGTCTTGTTAACGAGCCGGGGCGAATACCGGCGATAGTAGAAATAGCCGGTACGGTCTTGCATGTTCTCGATCGTCCATTTCGCAACCTGCAACGCCAGCGGCAGGTTCTGGGGATCTCGATCATGAAAGAAAACGAGCGTGTCGATCGCCTGAGAAGAGCACTGAATATCGATCGGCAGTGTCTTGTAGTCATAGTACCTGGGAGTTCCATCCGGCAGGAAAAAAGTATTCTTCCAGTACTCGTATCCCGCATTCATCTTCTCCTGAAAGCGATCATCGCCAGTCGCTGTTATATAGTACTTGAAAGAATCCAGCACGTATGCGGTGTGAAAGTTGTCGACCCACTGCACATTAGCAGCTTCGCCGTAATACCAGGACGCCATTCGCCCGTTGATGATTGGCGGTGTATTGAATCGCTTTCTGCGCCAACGATCGATAGGACTCGTTCCGCGTGTAGGAATAGGTTCGGGCCAGCAGGCTGGCACCTAAAGTATTGGCGTTGTGAATCTCAGTTGCTCCCCGTCGGAATGTAGCTGATGCAAAGAGCATCTCCTTCCGGATAGGTATCAAGGTCACGCAAAATATGCTCGCAGGCGCTAACGGCAATCTGCAGGTAGCTGTCCTTTTTGAAGTGATCATGAGCGTCCAGAAACGCGTGACCGATCAGCGAGGTCCAAACGATGGTCGGCACACCCTTGGGCAGATAAAAACCGCGCGACTGGTAATCGAAGTGATTGCCCCAGCACGCTCCCGAATAGCCCGTGGATTGGTTCTCAATCAGCCATTGCAATGCAGACTCTGCTTTGTCTGCCCCACAACTTATCGCCCGTGGCTTGCTGCAGACGCATGAAACCCCTGGCTAGATAGCCCATACCCTTGGTGGAGTGACTCTTGGGAATCCCCAGCAAGGGTCGCACGTTGACGGGAAACCGGCGGACTCCTTGTTGCAGCACAGTGCGCAGGAACTTAGTTTCAAAGGTCAAGGGGCGAAGATACTTCGCGTTCAGACCATCGAAGGTATCGTAGCCGCGATAGTCATTTTTCTCCAGCCACTCGGAGAGCCTGCCGAATGGACTCCGAAATCTGATCCTTCGAAAGGATATCACTGCCTGCAACGCTTCGTGCTGATTACCAGCAGATACCGTCGTACTTGCCATTTTCGCTCCTGCGATTTGTAATTCGAACGAAATCCACCAGATGCTGACCGTCGCGCAGACGCCCCAGCACCCCCTCGAATTCCGGATCCTTGTTGCCGATCACGATCGTTTGCGCGTGATCCAGAACCGCGTCGATGTCCGTTCACCATCAGTCGGGAGATGTGGGGAATGCGGTTGAGAATGAAGTCTCGATTCGCGCCTACCAGCTTGGCTAGATTCACATTCTTGTCAAAGATGCGTAGGTCATAACCCTTGCCGATCAGGCGCTCGATGATTTCAATCATCGGACTCTCACGCAAATCGTCGGTGCCGGCCTTGAAGCTGAATCCCAAAATACCCACTCGCTTGGATCCGCCATCCATGATGAGCTGCAGGCCTCTGGCAACCTGCAATTCGTTGCTCGGCAGGATCGAGGTCATAATCGGCAATTGCAAGTCGTGCATTTTAGCCTTGTAGGCAAGCGCCCGCAGATCCTTGGGCAAGCACGAACCGCCAAAGGCAAAGCCCGGCAAGAGATACGCCGGGGAGATGTTGAGCTTCTTGTCTTGGCAGAAGATCTTCATGACTTCGTGCGCATCGATGGAGAACGACTTGCAAAGATTTCCAATCTCATTCGCAAAGCCGATCTTGAGCGCGTGCCAGCTATTATCGACGTACTTGACCATCTCGGCGGTTTCGATATTGGTTCTGATCAATGGCGCGTCGAGCTTCGCATACAGCGCAGCGAGCATGTCGCCGCTGGCGCGATCGAACTCTCCGATCACGGTTTTGGGAGGGGAATTGAAATCCTTCACCGCCGAGCCCTCACGCAGGAATTCAGGATTATTGCAGACACCGAAGTCAGTTCCGGCCTTCTTGCCTGAGTATTCCTCCAGAATCGGAATTACAATTCTGATGCATCGTGCCGGGCAATATCGTGCTGCGAATGACGACGGTGTGGCGGGCCGATTTATTTTTTGAGCGCCTGTCCGATCAGTTCGCAGACGCGCCGGATGTATGTCAGATCGAGGTTGCCGTTGGCTTGGCTCGGCGTGCCGACGCAGACGAACGAAAGCTCCGTTTCGCGGATCGCCTGGTCCTGGTCGCTCGTCGCACGAAGCCGGCCCGCCTTGACGGTGGCGGCCATGATCTCGCCGATATCCGCTTCGATGATCGGAGACTGGCCGGCATTGATCAGGTCGACCTTCGTGCGCACCGGATCTACGCCGATGACTTCGTGGCCATCTTGCGCGAGGCATCCCGCAGACACGGTTCCGACGTAACCCATCCCGAAAATACTGATTTTCACAGTTCGTTCCTTTCGCCTAAAATCCGATAGCCCACGAGTGATTTAAAGGGTCACTGATCCGGCAAATCTAGTCATGAACTTCCGACTTCTTGTCGGTCTCTCTGGGGGAGAACGATCAACCCGAGAGTACATTCTGGCTGACGAGTATGGCATCACGCCTCACAATTTGGATCAAGACCTGTCGGTGAGTGAAATCCAAATCAGACATTTTGTCTATTGAGCTGCTTGACTCTGCCGCCGCGGACGAAAAACCAGTACAGTCGGGAAGTCCCGGCGTGTCGTATCGAGGAGACTCCAGGACATCGAATTCACGCGTGATTAGGTCTATCTTACGTTTCACGCGAAACTTGATCTTCCCCGGCCGATGATCCCCCAGATAAAGCCTGACAATGAATACACCCGTATTCTTCAGGTGCTTCGAGTACTTGTCTAGTATCTTTAGGACCTGCCCATACGGAACGTGGTACAACGACTCCCGGAACAGGATTATGTCAAATTCTTGAGTCGGTGCGTATCCGAGGAAGTCCGAACACACAAAGCTATTCTTCTCGGTTCGACCGTTCTCGTTGCGTTCGCTTCACTGCCTTGGCCAGAGCCACCTCGGATATGTCTACGCCCACATAGCTCTTATAGACGCTGGGATTAGTTCATTCGCCGTGTTGCCCGGCCCACATCCAAGATCCAAAATGTTTCCGTTCCGAGCATACTTTTCCAGGTGTGGGTAGACGCAATCCCCCACCGTGTTATCTATGAAAGTCCCATTTGCTTCCTGAGAAGTCCTTGTCCCAAAGCCGCTTCTTGATGCTGGACGGACCGTAGCTCGCGAGAAACCCCTGCACAAAGTTTATCGTGCGCTCCACGATGTACATGTCTAACCTCCGATAAAAGTCTACACATTCGAGGGTGGCTAGCACCTGTTTTCGTAACTAGCGTTTCCACGATTGGATTGGCCTGGCACACACAGAATACGCGAGGCTTAGTGTCGAGCGAGGCTTAGTGTCGAGGGCTATTTTCGCGCCCGGTGGTACTCGCCTGCCAGAGAGCTCAATGCGTTGACGGCGACGGTATCGTCGGATCTATAGTATTAGTATTCTGAGCAGTCTACAGGACCCCTCGGTAAGCACAAAAAGCGATGCCTGGGCTGGGTACAGGTACACGGCCCTGCCCGTGAGCTGTTCCTTGGGCCAGTAGCGTTCGCCTTGAACCGAGAGCTAGTATGCTCGCGTGACGCAAATAGGATTGAGGGGGGAAACAATTTGGTGCCGACAATGATAATCATGCGGTCAGTTTTGAAAGCGGATCTTTTGCGCTTGAGCCTGCCGCTGTCTACCCGCCTACGGGTTCTGGCAAGAGGCTGGTTAGCCATATCCATTATTGTTTTGTTTGGCGCTCCGTGGTGTCGCGGGCAAGGAACCTATACCGCTGCCTCGTGCAGCCAGTCCGACGTGAATGCAGTCATCAATGGACCAACACACGTAGCCGTGAATGGTGATACGGTCATCATCCCCGCAGGCACTTGCACTTGGACTAGCGGTGTGACCATATCTGGCAAGGGTATCGACATCACTGGGACCGGAACGCCCAACACAGGCGGCGGGACGGTCGGCGCAGGTACGGCAAACACCACTATTGTTGATAACGTCAGCGGAGATCTTTTTACCTTTACTGGGTTAACCACTTCCAGTTCGACGGCAGAGATTGAGCTACTGAACCTCTCGGGAGCCGGAGGTCCAACGACTGCGGAAGCTTTACTATTTGAAGGGACCTGTACCACAAGCGCTCCATACTGCGCCAGCATCAGGGTTGACAACATCACTTTCACCTATAACACATGGTCCACCCGTCTGGGTTTCGGACTCATCACCTCATCGAACGTGTTTGGAGTTTTAGACCACAACTCCACAAGTGAGCCTTGCGCGAGTGGTTGCGAAGGCAACCCCGTTATGATTACCCCGAACTTCGGTGCTTGGCAGGGAGTCGGGAACTATGGGGGCAATTCTTTCGCTTCGCCAGATACCTTCGGGACCGCACAACAGATATACCTAGAGAACAATTATCTTTCGGGAATGCGCGGAACAGACATTCCTGGTGGAAGCATTGACGAGAGCCTCTGGGGTGGCGCTCGATTCACTTGCCGATTCAACACTTGGGCTATTATCGAGCAGTCTGGTGCATGTGAGAACCACGGAACGGCATGGTCGGGGCCAGCACGGGGAGTGCGGCAAGTCGAATTTTATTATAACACCATGTCTATTACTGGGGTTTCGTGTATCTCATTTACTAATCTGCTTGGCGGCACTGGGCGCTTTTTCTCGAATACGTTTAATGGTACTTGCCAAACGGTTCTCAGCATGGACATCCCGCGTTTTGAGAAGAACTCAAACCCTTGGAACGCCTGCGACGGAACCCAACCGTGGGACCAAGCACCGTGGTCATCCACTACTCAGTGCATCGACCAGCCGGGAACCGGAGTGGGGGCGCTGCTGGACAGTGACCCTCCCGTTCTAGCATCCGCTCCCGGTACCGCTTGCACTACTTCCGGTCAATGTTGGTCTAAAGCGGCATCTGACCCAGTCTACGAGGCAGGAGATACGGCTACAGGGGGAATTTCCGGCCGCATCGTGGGCGGGTTCTCCAGCGGCGCAGCAACAAGAGTTCTAGCTAACCGCGATTACTTCTACGAAGTTTCGACATCGGCCCAGTCCTCACCTACGTCGCCTTTCAATGGATCGACCGGAACCGGATACGGCACGATTGCAAATCGGCCCGTATGCTCGTCCGGCTGCGCGACGGGCGTAGGCTATTGGGCTACGGACACAGGCACTTGGAACACCTACAATTCACAGCAGGGTACACTCTACGTTTGGAATGGAAGCTCTTGGGTGGTCAACTACACGCCCTACACTTACCCGCATCCTCTTGTTACCGGTGGCAGTACAGGATCCAGTGGGAATCCTCCAAGTCCCCCATCGGGCCTGGTGGCAACGGTGAATTAAAGACACGGCTCCAAAGCTGATCGCCAGGTGGGCGGGTGACTTCTTTCTTGTGTGCCTGCGAGATGGCCGGCGGCCCGCTCTCGGTGGGTTGCGGGCTGGCTCATCCTCCTAGTTCCTTGGCGGCCGACCTCGTATCCTTCGTGGCCGGGCCACCCGATGAGAAGAGTGGCGCTACGCTGAACGGGAGAGCGCCTTCCATGCCTCAATTACAGGCAGTATGCGAACCCCGGAAGCAACCACGCGGCGGACCAGATTCTCAAAGAGCTCTGGCGTGCATCCCCATGGCGTCGGCCTTGGATCAATATCATGGGTCGCGATTATTAACCAACCTCGGGCCCGACAAGCCGCGTCGATGACTTTGTAGATTTTCTGCGGATCGTCGCGACTTTGCTCAATGAAGAAGGAACGGAGAGAGTTGAGGTCGGCGATGTTGCCGTTATAAGTCTGCCCACCTCCCCTGCAGCAGATAAAGCGGGTTTGCATCCTCTGCTTCACACCCGGCCTTCGTTCATAAATCGGGTACGCGAGCGTCCGCAGCGAATGGCCAGGAAAGAGGGCGCTAAATGCTTTCTCGTTGCGCGCGACGGAGTCCTCAAAGAGTCGCGGAGAGGTATTCCCGGCATGGTAATGATCGTACGTGTGGCATCCGATTTCGTGGCCCCTACTGAGGGCATGGTCTAAATCGTCGCGCTCGAACATCGCACCGGTGGGCGCTGTACGGCCCATCAAGCCCAGCGAAGCAAAATAGGTTCCTCGCGCGCCATAGTTGTTCAAGATGACCCCACCCCACGTGAAGAGCCGAACGAGGAAAATCGTCAAAAGTGAAGGACACGACTGGGCCCGACCCGTTCAGACAGAACGGGCGTCTGTTGAAGTGGCTTGAAGTAACTCGAACGTACTTTCCCCAGATCCTGCTCGCTAGACCATTCGTCATTGGGAACGTCCTTATTTCACTGCCCGGAATGTGAAGGTACATTCACCGTCAGAACTCCATCGTCTGGAATTAGCTTACCGTGGCGGAAGACGAGCAACGAAACGCCGTCTTCTTCCTTCACCGCTTCGAACCCACTTTCCTGAAAGACGATACCCGAGTTAGCGTTTTTGCTGCTCCGGCGGTAGTTCGCGTAGAAATCAACTCCCTTATCCAAGACATATTCATGCAGAAGATAACTCAGTACAGCGTGCTCGACGCGCTTACCCTGAACACGGCAGCTGAACATCAAATCTAGAAGTACCTGCCTATCTAGGTCTATTACAGCAAAACCCACAATGCCATAGTCACCGAAGCGGTCACGGCAACTGATCACTAACGTCCGAATTCGTGGATCGTTGCGTATTTCTTCCAACTGCTTCAATTGATAGCGGTTGCCAGAGAAATTCATTTGATTGGTGCGCTGAGCCAATTCGTAGACACGCTCAAGGTTGGTCGCGTCCAAAGACCCGATATTAACCTCCATCCGGCAGGAGCGGAGGAATTGGAGGTAATCCCCCCCGCTGGCCTGAAGAGAGTCCTCCCGCTGCTGCTGCACTCGGTACATCTGCCGCCGTCGTCTGCTCTCCTCTGTAACGGGTAATTGGCACCCCGCCATACTGAGAAGCCTGGAAGAGTCACCAGCGTCCAAGGCAACTACGGAGCTCGAAAGTGCACGAACTTCTTCTCGTTCAAATGGTTGATCATCGATAAAGACTATTGAATCCAGATCGATATTGAGACTCTTCGCGATGCGAGCAACCGACTGGCTCTTCGGTTCCCAATTGATCTGAGGGTAAAGGAAATATTCTTCAATGTCGAAGTGGCGCAACGCATTCAGGGCATCCTCTTGATTATTCTTGCTCGCAATCGACTGCAAAATGCCCCGGCGATCAACCTCTTTGATAACATCGACGACCGAGTTTCGAAGCCGAATACCACTCAGGCCGGCCTCTATTAAGATTCCATCCCAAAGAGTATTGTCTAGGTCCCAGATAACGCATTTGATCGGCCCTGTTCCTGCGGGCGCGAGCGGTGAGGAGGGTAACTCGCGTATGAAGTCCATCAGGCCGAAGTACAACGTCGTGTGTTCACTCACATTGTTCGGCACAATTTCGAGCTCGAAGGGACGGGCGACATCGATGATACTTTCGATCTCAGAAAACGGAATCTTAGCCCTTGTGTAGCCCGGAGATACCTCAATATATTGCTCAAACCTTCTTGCGATGGATCGGTCCCTCAGCCGAATAATTAATGTGAGATAAACCGGAATGGTACCGGGGTTATAGCATTCAAGCAGGAAATAGTCTGGCCGATTATTCGCTCCAGGAGCGTTCTCCGCAGCTGTTCGGCGCAGATAGTTAACCTTTCCTAGAACGCGTGATTTGATGGGGAACGGGAGGGGGAGATTACGCGCCAAAGCGCCCACGGTGATATTCTTCCGCTCCTCGCGCTCAGCTTCGGATAGAGTCTTAAGGTCGATATTGCCGACCGTCCAGAATTTCGCCCATTGCTTAAAGTGCACTTTGAGAACATAGGGATTCAGGCCGTGTTTGTTGTCGAGACGCACGGCAGAGCCGACGAATTGCCGGCAGTTCCCGTCTGGCCGCCTGTCATAAAGCTCGCAAGTGGAATAACAGCTCGGCCAAACACACTCAGTGCAGTGCTCTCCCCACGGGAGTGTGGTGCGTGCAATGACACTAGCGCGGAATTCGTTGAACTTCTGGCGAATCTCCCAGGGCAGTGATGTAATTGGTTCCTTGCCGTGGTTCACCTCTGGTTCGTACATTTGTAGCCCTCCTGGTAGCGACCGTTCACTTGGGGGTTCTTCTCATTGTCATGGATGGACGGCCCGATGGAAGCTGCAGTGTTCTCACTTTCGATGCCAACCTGTATTAATCGCCCTCAGAAACGACGAGCGGCGATGAGCGTAGCCGGGCCCGCGAGCCCGACAGGAATCAAAGCAACAGTCAATTAGGGAGATCACTTCGACGCTCATGATCGAGGTGCGCGGCTTACTTGTTCTCGTGGGCCTGCGAGATGGCCGGCGGCCCGCCCTCGATGGGTTGCCGGCTGGCTCATTTGTATCCTCCTACGGCTTCGGCGGCCGGTTTCGTGTCCTTCTGTGGCGGGGCCAACTCGTGCAGAAGGCTGGCTACCTGGCGCAGCGGCATCAGGCCTCGATGCAAAAGGATGACCGTCCCCAAATAGAGTGTGACAAACAGCGTTGAAATCAAGACGATCGCCACGAATGCGGCGCTTGTGCCTGAAGCAGTGCCCCAGAATACCGTGCCTCGGATGATCCCGGCAGTTATCAAGCCCGCCGCCAGCGCCGCGGCAGCGTATTTCCAGATGGCGGCAATCAAAGCTGAGACACCAAACCCAATCGGTCGCCCGGCATACCAGAAGCCGGGAATTAGAAGGGCCCAATAGGAAATGCTCCACGCTGCGGCAACTCCCGAAGGCCCCCAAGGCAAAGCCACCAGAAACAGGGAGACGGTGAACGTAAGCTGCACGAGAGTCCAGCGAAGCCACCTCCCGGGCTTCCCGATGGAAAGATGAATCCACCCAAAAGTGCTACAAAGCAGCATGACGCCGATTCCGGGTCCGAATACCTCAAAAATTCTGCCGGATTCCGACCATTTCGGTCCAAGCACCAGCCTCACAACGTCTCTGCCAACCAAAGTAAGATCGGCGCTCAATGCCATGCCAGCGAACGCAATCACACCTAGCGAGCCGGCGAGGTACCTCCGTAGCCGAAGATGGTCCTGATTTAGCCGACTCAATGCTGCCAGTGCGACATTGTTGAGCGGCGCAGTGAGCTGAGCGGCTGTAAGCGCGAATAAGTCATAGGCTTTTTTGTAGAATCCGAGAGCCACCGCGTTAAATCGCCAGCCAACCAGCAGGTTATCGATATTCTGAGACGAGTAGAGCAGGCAGTACTGCCCGTAGACTTTCACCGCGAACCGGACCATGGCGCCCGTCTTACCCGTTCGGCGCGGAAAACTCGGAATCCATCGGCAAAGCCACCAGGCTCCGACGGTCATGCTGAGCTGTTGTGAAACGATCCCTGCCACTAGGGCCCAGTAACCCCAGCCTCTCAACGCCAGCAGGATCGAGATCGCTGTATTCACCGCACGGCCGACGACATCGTTGGAGGAGATTCCAGCAAAGCGTATGGCCCGCTTTAGAAGAGCCAAATGTATGACCGAGGTTGCCGAAATGACGATCCCCACTGAGAGGCCTATGGCGACATTTGCCACCAACGGATTTCGGTAGAATCGCGCTAGCAGCGAGCCCGCCGCAGCAAACGCTATTGACAGTACCAGCCCAGCGCCTATGTTGATCCAGAACAAATTGCTGGCGGTATTATGGTCTATTTGCTCAAACTGGATGACCCCCTCCGAAAATCCATTGAGGCCGAAGCTGGACAAGAGGAGGCTGATTGTGGTGACCATCGTGACGACGCCGAAGTCGGCGGGCGTCAGCAGTCGAGCCAAAATGACTGTACTGACTACTTGGGCCGCGAGAGACAAGATCGAAGCGGATATTGTCGCGGCGGCGCCGCGAACGGCGAGGCGCCGTAAATCGTGGCTCCCAGCGCTGGGGCAGAACGCCCCACTAGCGTCAAAAGGAATCATTCCGTTTTTGATCATGTCGCTGAGCCCGAAAAATCATCGATCCGCGTGGCATAACGCAGGTCGTCGACTGACGAAAGCCAAAATCGATATGGCGTAGTTCCTCTGGCAAATTCATCGGTCAGCTGCCGAGCCGGAGGAAAATTGAACGGAGGTGGCAAAGGTTGACCGTCGATATCCGCGTTTGTCGGAGCATCAGCCAAATAGATAGTCAACGAATATCAGATCTTCGATTGAAGGATGTTTCTCAGAGCCGCAAAGACTGCTTCAGAGCTACGATGAATTGAGTAGCCATTCGCTGATGAACAGTTTGCTGCCGGGCGGATCTTTTCAAGGTCACCTGGCACCCTCCATGTGAAGGAATTTGGGCGGCAGGAGATCGGGTTTCGGAGCTCGACCCACAGCCCAATTCAGGACGCGAGTAGTGCGCTGCGCCTTCGCATCCCAAGTTAGGCACTCCCGAGCGTACGACATGCCTCGCTGGCGCAGACGATCTAGGAGATCCCGATTGCCCGCCAGATCCGCTAAGATCTTCTCCATCTGCGACACCATTTCACTCTCATTAGTAAGAGGTACCTTGTACCCGAGCTCTGGAAGGACGATATCACCAGGCCCGCCGAAATCCGCGACCAGTGGTACCGCGCCGCTCGCCAGAGCTTCAAACACAACGCCTGCGCCAAAGTCCCGAACCGAAGGAAACACCATCACGTCCGCGGATCGCAAGCGCGTGAAAACGTCCGCATGGCTGACCCGACCGCAGAATGAAACAGCGTTTTCAATGCCTAGGGATCTTGCAAGCTCCTCAAGGCGTTTACGCTCTGGGCCGTCACCGACCACGGTGAAATGGGCTAAATCGCTTCGCAAAAGGGAGGCAGCCGCGCGCAATGCAAGATCACAACCTTTGCAGGGGATCAGGCCTCCGACGAAGATCAACTCAAGCTTGGCGTCGGGCTCCGCAGTGCGCGTGTCATCGCAACACGCGGAATGACCAATGCCGTTCTCCGGAACAAAAAACACTTTGTCGCGATACTTAGCAAACTCAGCATAAGTTTGCGACGACGCGGCTATGATGGCCGCCGCATTGCGATATGTAGATCGAGAAAAAGGCATGAATCGGTACAGGCGCCTCAACCCAGAGATCCATTGTTTTTGGTTATCGGCCTGGCTGAAGCCCTGCACGTAAGGGAGTCCGCCGTTAAGAGGCCCGATCACGAATGGTATAGGTCCCTTCCGCAGGAAGAAAGCAAAAGGACTGGGAAACACGGCGTTCATCGGGTAGATGCGCAGAACGACATCGAAGTCGCCTGCAGAGATCCGGTCCCGCAACTGCTGCCAAGCGCGCCATTCGAAGGCTAGATAGAGAGGATAAAAGGAAGCCGTCAACGCCTGATTGTTAAAGTCGTATTTGAAGATACTGCGCAAGCCCCATGCATAGGTGCGATCGAGCGACGGCATCCGGATCACCTCGATCGTGCGAAACGGCGCCTGTGCTCGGCGTACGGGGTCCTCAACGGACGACCGAACTGCCAACGTGACATCATGGAGTTGGGCGAGCGCGGCAGCATGAGAAAAGGTGACATAAGGCATGCTGATCTGCTCCGGATTACAGTCCGGCCCTAACACCAAAACACGTAAGCGATCCATAAACTCTCCAGTTTCGTCTCGGCACACGCTTTGCCGTCAAGGAAGACACAGCACGCTTTTCAGCTTGGCGAGTTGTCGAACCCCTGATTAAGCTGTCGTTCGACTCCCTACACCGATGGCTCGAGCTGATCTCCGCCTGATCGCGGCCTGCTAAGTGCTCCCGTTCGGAATTACGGTGACGTATTTGGACATGTCAAGCCGCGACTGCCGACCGTTTGTTTTCGATTTTAGCGAGGAGAGTCGCCAGATCTTTGCGAGGGAAGGTCCATTGAAAGGGAGAAGCAGTCTCCTCGTACCGCCGCTGAAAGGCTAGCAGGCGTTGTTCAAGTTCGTTGAGAGATGGGAAGTCATTCGGTGTGAGCACATTCCTCTGGACAATCGAGAAGTAGATTTCAATTTGATTGAGCCAACTGGCATGGACCGGCGTATGTACGAGGAGCAGGTTGGACCATTGAGAGCGGAGGCGGTCGACTGCTCGTTGGCCGCGATGAGCGGAGCAGTTGTCCATGATCCAGAAGACGCGTCGGGCTGATTTATAGGGTTCTTGGCTCATGACTTCATGAATCAAGCGATCGACCGGGCAATGCCGCTTTTCTGCTTAGCAGCGGCCGAATACCTTGGCCCGATGTACATCCCATGCAGCAAGATAGGTCCGGGCGCCCTCACGGAAGTATTCGTGTTCGACTCTGGTGCAGCGACCAGGCGCGGGAGCCAAGGTGGCTGCTTACGGCGGCGAGCTTGAATACTACTTTTCTCGTCCGCCGAGATGACGAACTCGCGCGAATTTAAGGGGCGTCCCTGCCAAACCCGATCATACAAATCGAGGATGCGCCCGGCCTTGGTCGCCAAATCCGGGTCGCGTGGAAAGATCCAACTGCGATGTCGCCAAGGGCGGAGCGCATCGGCGCTGAGCCAGCGCCACAGGGTCGCCCCGCTGATCTCCGCTACCAATCCCTGGGTGATCACTTCACGTCGTATCTCGGAAAGAGAGAGTCGCGACAGCGGCAGCTGCAATCGATAGGGGAGCTCACAGGCGAGAGCTTTCACCTGGACGACGACGCCGGGGGGAAAAGTGGGCGGGTCGCCCGCCCCGAGGCTGTGCCTCGAGGCCGGGAAGCCGCGCGAGAGCGAATCGCTTGCGCCATTTGCTGACAATCTGGCGGGGCGTGTCCAACCGAGCAGCGATGATATCGTTCGAGAGCTCTTCGGCCGCGAGCAGCACGATCTTCGCTCGAATCAAGTCGCAATACGGTGACATATATTGGCGGACCTGAGTCTCCAGGATGATGCGTTCTTCCTCAGAGAGAACTATCGAGAATGGGCTTTCCCTGGGATGAAAGAGCGATCTCCTCATGCCGAGTTTATCAAAAACTAGTCTGCGCAGCTATTTAATACGTCATCGTATTTATGAAATGGAGTACTTAGCATTTCTTTTGCTTCTTTCAGAGCTGATAGCTCCGACATGACCGCGCTCGATCCTGATCAGGCACGAGTTTGCGGGCATCATCTTCGCCGCACTGCTAGGCGTACCCGAAATGCTCGGTGCCTCACTCCCGAAAATACCAGCGGCTATGCCGCTCGCACTGACTATAGCTAATAGCAGGAAAATCCACATAAGCGAGACCATTCTGAATCCAGCTTCCGTGAAGTTGTAAAAAAAACAGGGGATGATGAATGCCAGCATCAGTCCGCCTAAGGTCGGATTCCGCCGGAACGCTGCCACGGCTCGCCTGTAGCCACTTATGAGAATCAACAGGATTAAGCCGACCCCCACGAGGCCAAGATTCAAGTACACTTCAAGATAGCCGTCATGCGCTTCGTTCAGGTCCTCAGGGTGCCACCAGCCCTCAGCTGCAAGCGTGTGCTGAAACTTCAGCACGTTCGGACTGATCCAGAAACTCTCAAAACCGGCGCCGACCACTGCGTTCGGCGCGGCTTTAACCAAGGCGTCCCAGATATCCGTCCGCCCAGAGAGATTTGCATTCCTGCCCATGGCATGCGCAACATCTGCTCCACCGCCGAAAAACAGGGTCAATCCGCCTGTGAGAAGAACCAATAGGCATAACACATGCACTAGGGCGGGCCGACTCCGGATAGCGCGCAGCCCTGTTGCAAGGATGAGACCACAGCCAAGGATGAAGCAGGCGATAGACGTTTGCGAGTCGGCCATGCCAAAAAGCGCGATTCCGAATGCCAATAGCGCACCCTGCGCCAGCAGATGTCGCCCGCGGTTGGGCAGATCCCTGGTGCGCAGCAGAGTCATTAGGTGCGAAACCGTATAGAGTGAGACAACAAGCACAGTCACACCGAGTTCATTCTTGAATGTTGTCACACCAGTGTTCATCGGTAGGCCGTCCGGTGTGTATCCCCGGCCGAGATCGCCATAATACTTGATGAGGAGGACCGATACCGGCAACAGAAGGAAACCTACTCGTGAGATTACACGCTTAAGAGCTGCAACAGGCTGAGGATCAGTCACGATGACGAGGCACATCGCTAGGTCGGCGATTGACTTAATCCAACGCTTGAACGCAACATCCGGATGATATGACCAAACAACACTGATAAGGCAGTAGAGGAAGAAAACCAGTATCGGCCAGTTGACAGTTATGAAAGAGAGTGCCCGCTTGCCCCGCCGGACAAGTACTGCAACAGCAGCGATCAAGAGAACGCCAAGAACAGCCGCATCGAGTGGGCTACCATCAAGCTGAACGTTTGTGCCTGCAGCCGGGTTAATGCCAAGCCAGTCTGATACAGGCCGCGATCCAACGGTCCAGAGATAGATAACGGGAAGCCAGAGAGCTTTCGAGGTGTGGACCGTTTTGTCCCGGTCCAGGTAGAAGAGCCCTATGATTCCGCACGCGCAAATCAGGCTGGCAAGTGAGGGATTCATTATCAGTTGGTAAATCGCCCTAAAGCTCGGCTACAACATCATGCGGCATCTACGAAAAGCCGGTGCAGCAGTTCGATAGACAGCAGCTTATGGATCTCGGTCGTATAGTTGCGGCCGCCCTTCAGATGACCTCGGACGACGGCTTCCACCGCCTTACGATCCAGATAGGGACGGGATAGCGTCAACGGGTCAAGCAGCATCTCTTGGACATACTTGGACAGCACGTCGCGGTACCAGACGCGAAAGTGGTAATACTTGTGACGTCCAAGGAACAGCCTCTCCAAATGAAACGGCGATAGTGCATGATCGATTCGGGCCACCCACTGGGGCATGCCGTGATCGTAGGCATACTCAGCCTTGAAGGTGAAGTCCTGCCAACGGCGAACGATTGCGCCAGGGAAGGCCTCGTGCTTGCCGCCGACGCCTATATCCGTCCGTATCTTTCGCAGTGCGGGATTTCCGTCGGCAATCAGTTGCAGGCGGGCCTGATTGTTTTCAACGGCGAAAGCTGGTGCTCGGAAACTGATCCGGACTAAGTCGTTATCGAGGAACGGAGAGCGCTGGGCCAGTTGAGTCTGTTCCAAAGCCAAAAGGCTGGCGTGATGGCACGGAGCCTGGCGAAATGCGGCAAACGAAAGCGGATGCGTATCTACGACGCGATTGTACGTTTCGTGGGCGGCAATTATGTGCGCCAGCAGTTCTGGCCGGAATATCTCGGCAGCGGGCATGATGGGCTTGAACGCCCGGAATCGGCGAAGGATTTGGTCTCCGTAGTTGCCGGTCATTCTTACGGGGGCAATGTCGCGCGCCTGCTGGCTGCCGTAGAACGGTGAGGAGTAGCTCACATCGGCGCTACCGTCCGTCAGGTATACGGTCCGTTCGGCGAGCTGAGGAAATCGCGACAAGAAATCAGCACCGACTTGAATCACCTCGTGCGGCTGGCCGCATGCTCGAGCCACTTGGCGTGCAACCACAACGTCCCGGCAGTCACGATGAAGTCCGCCAAACGTGTAGCACGGCAGTGAGCCCTCTGGCCCTTTGTACCAGGCCATAACCGCTCTCGTGTCCAATCCGCCCGTGAGCGACATTGCCACTCGCTGCCGACCGACGAAATACCGCGGCAGGTTTTCAGAGAAAGCTTCGCGCAACTCACGGTAGTACGTATGCGGATCGAGAGTCGACTGACTCTCCCACTCTGCAGGATTAAAATAGGTGCCCTGGTGTTCGATGACCCCGTTGCGAAACCTCCAAAGCGAAGCCGCCGGCATTACGGAAACCCCTTGAAATAAAGACCGGTTCTCAAGAACCGCACCCAAGGCGATGAGCTCCCCCAGGCTCACGTCATCCAACGAGCGTAGCTCGGCGCGAACGGCAAGAATCGCCTTCGCTTCCGCGGCGAAGTAGAAAGCGTCCTTTGATTTGTGGTAGTACAGGCGTTGCATGCCATAGCGGTCGTTCAGAAGGGTGACTGTCCCGCGCCTGCGGTCCGCCAGGAGTCCATGAAACAAGCCGTTCAGGCCCGCGGGAAAACTGGAGTCCTCCTCATATAGGTGCACCAAGTAAGATGCTTCTGCGGGACCAAGTGCGTGTCCGTGCGCGCTCAATCGCGCTGCCGTTCCGGGTCGGGGAAACTCTTCTCCTGCGAATACAAGCACGACATCGCCCGTTTCGTTCACAAGCGGCATTTCGTCGGCAAACGATCCTTTTTGCACATTCCAACCTACATACACGCCTAGGGATTCATCGGTCCACGTCCCCCTGACATAGAACGACTCGTGGCACATCGTGTCCAGCATGGCGGCCAGTTGGCGCTCCGCATATTCCCCGGGAATTCTGGTGATCAGTCCCACGATGCCAGGCACTAAAACGCCTCCTTCGTCGAACGGTACCTTCGCTCGTACCACCCAGCGCGAATGTCACGAAGCCTAGCTGCGACAGCCTCCGGAATGCGCTCTGTCAAGCTATGGTGGAATCCTAAGTGGAACGCAGCCCAACCCAGTGCCGTCAGAGGAACGTAGTACCGGGGGATGTCAACCCGTTGGAAACCGTTCCGCTCTTTGAAGTCACGCAAACCATCACGTTCCTTCCGTCCGTAGTCGAATTTCGAATATACTAGATATCGAATGCCACGGCTTGCGCACGCTCGGACGGCATAAGCAATCAGAGCGTTCTGCGGCACCTTTTCCCTGTGCTTGACCATCGAAATAATGTTCATGAGCCCCGCTTGAGTGCAGCTCTCATCGGGCACTAGTTTCACAAAGCCAATCAGCTTGTCCTCGAAGAAAGCGCCGATAAAAATGCTGCTGTCGAGGAATGTCGCCTCTTCGCGGCGCACGGTTTCGAAATTCTTTCCGTAATGGGGGAAACGTCGTCTCTGCCGGATCGGGCATTCATTGTAGATTTCGCGGATCCCGGCCACCAATGCGTCGTCGAAAGGCACCTCACGCAGCACGACGCCGTTCTTCTCCGCCTGCTTGGCTTTGTTCCTCGCCTTAAACCCAATTTGATGAGTCCACCAATTCTCAAACGTTGATACGGGTAGTACCGCAAAGTTGTCCCATTCAACCGGGTAGGAGAATTTCGGTTCGCTTTTGGGAAGCCTCTGAGAGAATGTGAACAAATCTACTCGGGCGCTGCATGCCTGCAACCCGTTCACAATCGGTTTCGGGTCGTCTAGGAACCGGTACCGGTCGCCGTGAGGTTGCGCGGTACGCAGGATCCGCCCTTCGATAACGATTTCTGTGCCACTGAGTTTAATCATCCGTTTCATCATCCGAACCTATATTTTCATGTGTTTTCATGAAGCGCCCTTCTCACCGACGGCAGGTCGGAACCGGAGTTCAAAGGGAATGTGCCACGAAAGTTGGCGGAGAGGGGAGGGACTCGAACCCTCCGGATGAGCGTAAACCCATCGCGGCCGGCGAACCGACCGCTGCCTTACCATCGGCGACCTCTCCGTTGTCATTGCAAGATTCTCGTCGCCTACCGCGAACAGTGCAAAGCTTTCCCACGGCGCTGCTCGTCGGTTGACTTGCACAAGGATCGTGTCCACGACTCGGGTCGTGAGAAGTTCGGGTATGAGATTCATCAGAGATCCGTATTTGTCAAGGCCCGGACGAGGCGCTCGGATAATCCGTCCCTCTGTTCAAGCGTCTCTTCTATCTCGGAACTTGTACTTAACCCGTGATGTACGGCTCAGCTATGGGGTTTATGCCTAGCAGCGCGAGTAGCTTCCCCGAGTGATCACACAGCCTGACCAGCAGGCCCATAAATCTGTGCTGGCCCAAAAGCGCCGCAAAGGGCAAGGCAAGTCCATAGATTGGAACAGCGATGACCGACTTAGCGACGTCGCGCACGCCAACGGTCGGCCGTAGCGCCGCACAGGATCCCCGCAGCAGGGCCTTTCTTAGCAGGTACATGCGCTTCCATCGCGACGGCGGCACGGTTTCATACACTACCGCTTCATTGCACCAAATGAAGACACGCCTCTGCTCGATCGCTCTCCTGAAAAAGTCCACGTCCTCTCCACTGCGGAACTCATGCCGAAACGGCGAATTGGTCCCTCGTAATAAGTGTTCTTTGAGTAGCACGTTTCCGGTTCGAGTCTGTCCGGGCGCGAGGACGAAGCCAGTTTCATAGCAGGGCCGGTCGAAAAACCCCCCCCTCACGATCCATCGTGGGACACCGTCTCCGAACGAGGGCTTCACCGGCCCCAGCACGCCGTCTACTCCGTATTTGTCGCAAGCAGTGAAGAGCGACTGGAGCCAGTTTCTCTCTGGTAGCTCGTCGTCGTCGATGAAGGCGATATAGTCTCCTGTCGCGTTCTGGACGGCCTTGTTGCGCGCGAGCGCGATGCCCTGCCGTGATTCTACGCAGTATTTGACAGCAATATTCGAGGTCGCGGCGAATTCCGATACGACGGGTTCGGCTGAACGCAGGGCATCGTTATCGGCGACCACGATCGAATATGTAAAACGTTCGCCAGTTTCCTGATTGCCGAGTTCGGTAAGCAAGCGCCGCAGGAAGGTCGGCCGCTTGTACGTACAAATGCAGACGCTGATATGATTACTTCGTTTTATCATCGCTTACCCCCATATATCACGGTGTCGGACTCGACGCGGGCCGAGAGTCATACTGTGCGCTCTCACTCAAGCTGACGTCCTAGCGACGCACAACCAAGTCGAGCATCCGAACATTACCCTCAGCGGCGAAAGTTTCCGCAATTAGATTTGAACTGAGAATATTGGTCCGAGACGGTGGAAACTAACTGTGGGCTGTCCTCTGTAAGCGTCTTTGCGCCACATCCCAGGTGCGGTCCACCTAGGGACGTGCTCAAATTCGTTCGGTTTCCAAATAAAATTCCGTAGAGACGCGCATTGAAACCAAAGGTCGTATTCCGCGCTGTAGTCACGACATCATCCTCTGGAGATAGGATTGAGAGTCTGCAAGCGACGCTGCATTATCAACTTCAATCGCCTTAATTGGTCGACTCTACGAATAACCATGAGTTCTCCAGGTATTGTCCTTTTTACTCTACGAGCCAACTGCCACGAGTATGCGAAAAGCATCAAAAGGCCGCCGATCACGTAGGGTTTGTGTGCCATCTGATGAACGCTTCGAAAAACCTCCCATACAGGATGGTTACCTAAAAGATAGTCCTTCCGTCCCATATGCAATCTCTCGCGGAGCCCGGTGTGCAAAGCACCACCCTGGCTGCGATGGTGTACGAAACTCTTTTCGACAAATGTCTTTGTTTCCCATCCCTTCGCGCGTGCGCTCAAAACGGCGATCAAATCGATCCCGCCCGATCGTATCGCCGAGTAACCGCCGATGGCTTCAAAGCACTCCCGCCGGAACATTTGACACATACCTGATACGTGCTCGATACCGACGAATTCATAGTTGTAACTCAAGTTTCCTTCGCGAAAAGCTGTGCCAGCAACTCCCAACTTGGCATTTTCTGCGAATTTTTCCATGAGGAAGGCAAAGTAGTCTGGTTCGAAGGAAACGTCGGCGTCCAGGTTCCCAATGACATCGTACCGCAAATCTCCCATTCCCTCACGGCCAGCGTTAACCGCAAGAGCCTTTCCGGCAAAATTCCGCTCCCGACGCTCGGGCATCCGCAACAGTTCAATCCAGGGATAATTCGCCGCATATTTCCTGACGATATCGTCAGTGCCATCGGTGGATCCGTCGCTTACGACTAACCATTTGAGCGGCGGCACTGTTTGCGTCACGACGGACTTGAGGGTCAGTTCTATAAAATCAGCCTCATTCCGCGCCGGTGTAATGAGAACGTAAGTAGGTAGGGTCGGCCAGGGTAATGAATCGCTTCCCGTTGGACCGCTGCTCGTCGAATAGTACTAACACTCTCGCATCAGAGTGGGCTCTCGCCCCTAACCTCGCTTCCGCGAGGCTCTCGAATCAAGAAACGCTACTTAGATTTGGAAAAACATCTCTAGCGAAGGGCACCGACGGCAGGCAAATTCCTGGATCTTGCTGGACAACGCGTGACTGCACCGTGGCTTGAAGTTGAGGATACATGGGAAGCGAAAGTATTTCCGAAGCGACTTTCTCGGTGACCGGGAAGTCACCCTGCTGAACCGAAATGCTTGTACGCCTGCTGAAGATGCAGCGGCATCGGATAGTGAATTCCGGTATCGATTTTCGCGTCGGCGAGGTGCTTCTGCAACCCGTCGCGATCGCTACGCGGAACCACGTACAGATGGTAGACCGAGCGCGACCATTCGGGTTGCTGAGGAACCGTCACGCCTTCGACAGACGAAAGCATTTCGTCGTATTTGTTCGCAGCCGCTCGGCGTTTGCGATTCCAGTCCGCCAGGTGACGGAGCTTCACGCTCAAGGATTCCCGCTTGCAGAGCGTCCAAACGTCCGTTGTATCCTTCGATGTCGTGGTAATACTTCTTCGACCTGGCCGTGATCGCGAAGCATGCGCATCATCTTCGCAACGGGTTCGCTGTTCGTTGTCGCCGCGCCAGCCTTCGCCGCAAGCGCCCAGGTTCTTGCCGGGATAGAAACTGAAAGCGGCGGCCTGACCCATCGATGCCGGCCTTCCTCCAGCGGTTTTCGCGCTCTGAAAAATACTCCGCGCCATGCGCTTGGCAGGCGTCTTCCACCACAATCAAATTGTACTGGCGAGCCAGCTCCAGAATGGGATCCATGTCCGCGCATTGCCCGTAGATGTGAACAGGAACGACCGCAGTAACTGGCGCGCGTGATTCCAGTGGTACGGCCTGCCGGTATCGCGATCGAGGTAGCATTTCTTTTCGAGATATTCGCGGAGCTTCGCGGGATCCATGCAGTAGGTTTGCTCTTCGATATCAACGAAATCCGGCCGTGCGCCCGCCTGGCTGATTCGCCTCGGTGGTAGCGATGAACGTATGCGGAACGGTCAACACGATGTCGCCGGGCTGAACTCCTGCGGCCATCAACGCAAATCGCACAGCGTCGGTGCCGCTGGCGAGAGCTACGCAGTGAGAAACTTCGCAGAAGCGCGCGAATTCGCGCTCAAACTCTTCCACCATCGGACCGCCAACGAATCCTGCAGTGCGGAGGACCTTCTGAAAAACCGGCACCAAATCCGCTTCGAGTTCCTCGTGCAGCGTGACCAGGTCCAAAAACGGGATCTTTTCGTTGTTTGAAGTCATGCCTTCTTTAACCCCTCAGTGATATGGCGCAACACTTTCGCAGGATTTCCGGCCACGATCGCATTCGCCGGAACATCCTTGGTTACGACGCTTCCGGCACCCACGATGGCATTTTCGCCGATGGTCAGGTTTGCCAGTATCGTTGAACCGGAGCCTATCGAGGCGCCCTTCTTTACGATCGTCCTTTCGACCTTCCAGTCCGCCTCCGTCTGGAGCTGGCCGCCACCCGTTGTTGCACGCGGGTAGGAATCGTTGATGAAAGTCACGCTGTGACCGATGAAAGCGTCATCCTCGATGGTCACGCCTTCACAGATAAACGTGTGACTCGAAATCTTGCAATTCTTCCCAATGATGGCATTCTTTTGAACTTCTACGAACGCACCAATTTTTGTGTTGTCGCCAATCTGGCAACCGTAGAGGTTAATGAATTTGGAGAGTTTAACGTCCTTACCGAGCTTAACGTCCGGAGCTATGCACAGGTAATCATTCATAGTTGGACGATTTTGCCTTTCTGCTGGAGGGAGATGTCGGCCGCTTCCAGAATTTTCACTATGTGCAAGCCGGCCGCACCGTCGTTGAAGGGTTTCTTGTCGTTGAGAATGCAATCGATGAAATACGCTGCTTCGGCTTTAAGCGCTTCCAACTGTTCGACCTTGGGCGCCCACATATCGCCGGTTCGGTAGCTCACAAGCTGCTGGTAGACGGCTTCACCGCTCGACATCTGCACGCCTTTGTCGTACACCTTGAGTTTTTCGTCCGCTTCCAGATCGTTCCAAACCAGCATTTTCTTTTCGCCGCCGATCAGGGTGGTGCGGACCTTGACGGGCGACAGCCAGTTCACATTGAGGTGTCCGATCATGTTATTGGGGTAGTAGAGCGTCAGGAACGCAACGTCTGCCACTCCGTTCAGAGTGGCATTCACCGGTGGCGACTACAGCCTCGGGCTTTTCTTTGATGAGATAGTCCATGATGGAAAGATCATGGGGAGCCAGATCCCAGATTACGTTCACATCGTGCTGGAACAAACCCAGGTTCACGCGGGTCGAATCGTAGTAGTACAGGTCGCCCATGGTTCCATCGTCGATGAGCTGTCGAATGCGCCGCACGGCTCCGGTGAACAAGAACGTATGGTCAACCATGATCTTCAGATTCTTTCGATCAGCTAACTCGATCAGTTCCTCGGCCTGCGCCGTGGTGCAAGTAAAAGGTTTCTCCACAAACACATGCTTGCCATTCTGCAGGGCGGCCTTGGCGAGTTCAAAGTGAGTCCATACAGGGGTAACGACCGCAATGACGTCGATGTCCGGCGAAGTTAGCAATTCCTCAAAATCAGAGGTGAGCCGGATGTCGGAATGCGCCTGGCGAACGCGTCGCAGAGAATTCGGACTCTTGTCGCAAACTGCTATGACCCGGGAGCGCTCCTGTCCGTGGAAGTTTCGGACAATGTTCGGACCCCAATAGCCGTAGCCGATCACGCCTATTCCGAGGACCTCTTGCGATTTCTCGTTGCTCGAACTTATTCATGATTCCGTATTCGAGTCAGACTCTATGCTCACACTCGTCGCCATTTTTTCCACCTTGTGGGTATACGAAGAACTAACCATCGCTACACGCTTAGAAGCCTGGTATTAAGATCCCGCCTAGCAGCGAATTACTGAGCTTGGAATGCGGCTCCGGGCCTTGTCTTACAAGGTTTCAATAGGCGCCGTCACCCGTAAGAATGGCGCGCGGAGTTTGCAGCAGTATCTTGAGATCCAGCAGCGGCGACCAGGATCTTGAGTATTGCAGGTCGAGTCGGACCATTTCGTCGAAGGTGGTTCTGCTGCGCCCGTGAATCTGCCAGAGACCGGTTATGCCGGGCTTGACTTCAAGGGACCGACGGCGATGCCAAACGTCGTAGACGTCAAACTCGTACTGAATCGGGGGCCGGGGACCGACCAATGACATTTCACCCTTGAGCACATTCCAGAACTGCGGCAAGTTCGTCCAGACTGGTACGGCGCATGAATTTGCCAATCCAGGTAACCCGGGGATCGTTCGTGATCTTGTAAACGCCTTTCTGATTGCGCGCCGGCACCGGCACCAGGCCCGGCTTGCCCGCGATGAAGTTCTGCACGAATTCTTTGTGAATGTCAGCTTCTTTGGAAACGTGCATTGAACGAAACTTCAGAAACACGAAGGGCACGCCATATTGACCGATTCTCTCCTGACGAAAGAAGACTGGTCCTTTCGAAGTGAGCTTGATGATGACGGCGAGAACAAGAAACAGAGGCGATAGAACCAGCAGCGCAAAGGCGCTGAGGACCACGTCCATCGCGTCCTTGATCAGCAGAGGAACTTTCTTCCTTTTTTCCGTTTCCACCAGGTCAGGATACAGTCTGGCCGTCACCAGGGCTCCGCGTCCGGAATCCTCGGGAAAGGCGTAAAGAGAGATGCGAAGATGTCCAAGCTGGCTTGGACTAAAGGCGCCTTGGAGCCCGGCCTTGACCTTCGATTCGATGATTTTGGTGACCGAACTTACGGGGGCGCTTCCCAATTCGGTAAAAATAACGCCAATGACGCTCCCATCCTCGAACCAGCCCGTCAGATCCGTCTCACGGACAACAAGCGCAACCTTTTCGGCGATTTGTCCCAGAACATTCTTGTCGTTCTTGGATTTTGGCAAAACCTCGCTGTCGATCAACATCAGAACCAGAGGTTTTCGGGATCGTTCTGAGCGCTTTCTTTCCCGGCAGAGCATTTGTCGGAATTGTTTTTCCGTAAATAACTGTGTCGAGCCAGCGTCAGGAAGCTCCAACGTCGTGAGATTGGGTGACATGTTTTGTGGACGCGACCCGCTCTCTTTGTGCACTTTTAGTCACAAATCTTCCTCAGTTGCAACAAATTCGTCAAAGTTAGCCAGATTATTGCTGCAACATCACTGCCAAACTGTTCTTCTACATTCCACACGAGATAGCGCGTCTCTCGGTCTCACGAGGCTCGGTTGCTTGGCGCAGTAAGGTCACCGATGTGGAATCGATTTTCACAGCCACGGATCGTTGCAGCAAGGTTACGCTTAAAACGAGTTGCCGATTGCCTTGAAACTCAGTCAGCAGTCCTTCGAGCCCACGCAAAGGTCCAGCTTCAATTCGAACCCTGTCGCCGACCTTCAAGTACGGCCAGGGCTTGTGTGGCAGCCCGGAGGCCACCAGAACCTGAATTGCCCGAATCTCATCTTGATCCACCGGGACCGGTTGCCGGTTGAAACCCACCACCTGGATCACTCCGGGAATCTTGAGGATCGGCAGGCGGTTCAATGGATCAAAACGGCAGAAGATGTAACCCGGGAAAAGAGGCAATTGCACCGTTTTAATTCGATCTGACCAGCGCTTTTTGCAGCTGTAGAGCGGCAAAAACCATTCATATCCCAGCGAACGGAGCTGTTCGGAAATACCGAGTTCTCGCCGCGCACGAACTTGCACCGCAAACCACGGCAACGATCCGCGAAACTCACTTTCGCTGATGGACTCGTCATCTAATATTGTCTGCATACCATCTCTGCACACGCTACCGCCGTAAGAGTCACAATTCGACCCTTTAATACCCGTAAAGACTTTGCACGACGACTGCCAGCACTTCGGCGTGCTAAATAATATGTAAATCTATAAATTCAAAAGCCTTACCGGTACTGACCAACTAGCCCTACCGGCCTCTCAGCTCCGCGCGCCCGCTTCGCAATGAATATTGCTATCCCGTTGCTGCAATTATTTTCCGTACGTAAGACACTCAAAATAGGCGATATAGATCGTTCGCCTTTTACCTGTAATGGCCTTAGTACTGGACTGCTTTTGAGTCCATACTACCGCCGTATCCATATCCATACCCGTACCCTGAGGTGTAATACGAACCGTAAGCCTCGCCAGGGTCGATGGCATTAAGCACAACTCCGACCACATTTCTGCCCTGCAACTCTTGACAAGCTCTTTCGGCCATTTCCGAAGGAGTGAAGCCAGCCTTCACCACCAGTAGAACGCCGTCTACCAAGTCGGCTAAAAAGCTGGAGTCTGCGACCGGCAGCAATGGTGCAGAGTCCAGAATGATCCAGTCGAACACGGGAGTCAGACGATCGAGCAACGTTTTCAGGCGTCCGTTCGAAAGCAGTTCACTGGGATTGGTCAACTTCGTCGCCGCCGGGAATGAAGCAAAGGTTCCCGTCCAATCCGTGCTGAATCATGGCCATTTCATCGGCTTCGCCGCTGAGATATTCGGCTAAGCCGGGTGACGCCGGAGCACCCAGAGGGACATGCAACCGAGAGCAGCGCAGATCGGCGTCAATAATCAGCGCTCGGCGGTCCGGCTGGCGCACGATCGCCTGCGCGAGGTTGTTGGTCACAAATGTTTTGCCCTCAGCCGGCAGCAGAACTCGTGACCAATAGAGTACGAAGAGGCTGCGCAGAACGCATTTGGTACAGCCGCGAACGCGAGCGTCCGAAATTGCTCGGCTCCATGCGCGCTTAGCCCGGAATTGATGAAGACGTTTACATTGGGATCTAGGTGCCACTCCGGATGCGCGCAGTGCTTGCGCAGGTCTTCGAATCGCAGAAATCCAGCCGATGCAGCACCAGGCTACGGGCAAGGTGGTGACTGACCTCCGATCGCGGCGACAACCGGCGAGTTGGGACGAGGCTCCTGCGATAGGCGCCGGCGTCAAAAGTCGGTCGCGACGACTGCACGGCGGCTCGTTCCTGTTCGGCTTTTTTCAGAGCTTCGTGAATGCGGCTCATGGTTTCCTTTCGCGCGCAGGAAGAAGAAGGTACGATGTTGGCCTCGCGCAACCGGCCTAGCAGTTCGTCAAGATTTTGGAGCAGAGCTTGGGCATCGACAGTTCGGCTGCGACCCGTTGGAGCTGTCCCGACGCCGCAGTGGGCGCAATTTCATCCAGCTGAAATTCTCGCGCCACTTCCTCCACTAAATGCGCTGGAACTGGACGCAGGTGGTCCACGTAGGCGTTGATCAGCGCATGTTCACATAGCAAGTTCACTACACGGGGAATGCCGCGTGAATATAAGTTGACGGTTTGAATCGCTTCCTTCGAGAAGATCGGGTTCGCCATTCGCTCCCGCGATCCGCAGTCTTTCGGCGATGTATCCAAACGTTTCCTCTAGGGTCAGCGGCGAGGTGCGGCAGCGCAGCGTGATTCGCTGGCGCAGCTGGCGGAGTTGCGGAAGCTTCAGCTTTTCTTCGAGTTCCGGCTGGCCGGTCAGCACGATCTGCAGCAGCTTTTCGGTGGATGTCTCCAGGTTCGTCAGAAGCCGAATTTCCTCGAGCACCTGCAGCGATAGATTTTGCGCCTCGTCAACGATCAGGACCGCCGTCTCCCCGGCGCGATATCGTCTCCAGCAGCCAGTGATTCAACTTCAGCAGCACTTGGCTCTTGTGCCGCGATTCGACTGGAATTTCGAAATCGGCCATCATGAAGTCGAACAGCTGGCTTACGTTGACCTGCGAGTTGAAGACGAAACGCCGTCTTGACGCGCTGGCCGTGCAGCCAGTCCAGCAGCCGGTTCAGGAGCGTCGTCTTGCCGGTGCCCACTTCGCCCGTAAGCAAAATGAAGCCCTTGCGGTTCTGAATGCCGTAGGTAAGTCCTGCCAGCGCTTCCTGAATCTGTTTGGTCAGGAACAGATAGCGCGGGTCCGGATTGACGTTGAACGGGCTTTCCCGTAGTCCGAAGAATTTCTGATACATGATTCGCTTAGGCCCTCGCTCCGACTTCCAGGCCCGAATCCGAGTGAATTTCGGCTCGCGGTGAACTTCTGCTTTTTTGTTGAAGCCGGTACGATCTCCGGCACCATCGCCAGCACCGGCAGATGCAACGCAAATTCCACATCGCGTTCGGTCTTGAATGAGGTATCCTTCATTTCCAGGAAAAACGCGAATGCCTAGCCCCAGCCCCAGGCCGCCGCCAAAACCTCCCGCAGGGCAAATAGCGGGCGGTTCGGAAACGACGGCTTGTCCGGCAAGTTCGCGGGATCCAGCACGCATAAATTGTTCGCCTTCCTGTTTGCGTTCGAGATTCACGGCCTGTTGCGAATCATCGCAGTTTTTTCTGCAAATCGTTGTAGGAGTCCAGCGCCGTCTGGTAGCCGCGAGTCAGTTCCTTGTATTGCTGCTCGACCGCCGGACTCGACTGCACGCGCGCCTGGTACAGATCGATCTGCTTCCGGATTTGCTCTTGTTCTTTTGTTTTCGCGGCAATCATCAGGTCGTCGCTGTGAACCTGGGCGCGAAGCTGTTGGATCTGCGCCGGCTCGATCGATATCTTCGGGCCCTTGCTGCTTCCGCTCGCCTTGCTCGGACCTTCGCTCGTCGGCGATTTTCTGTCTGAAGCGCAGCGATGTCATTCTTGGCCTTGATCACGTCCGGATAATCGTCGGTGTAGCTGGACTGCAACGTGGTCAAGTGTGCCTGCAATGCGATTAGCTGTTGCTCGAGCGTCTCTGGATTGTGTCCGGTCTGTGATGCTTGCCAGGCCGCGACCTGCTGAGAAAGCAACGATTCAGCAAAGGTCTTGTCCTGTTGCGCGCGCGCCAGCGCCTGCGGTCGAAGCATCCAGCTGCGACGTCAGACCAGTAAGCAGATTCAGGTTGGTCTGTTCGTCGTCCGGCAGTTCACCGATGTGGTGGCTCTTGAAAGCGGCGAGTTTTGCGTCCTGCTCGTCCAGGCTCGCCTTTGGCGCTGGCCAGCTCTTGCGCCAGGAATTGCGTTGTCGTTTCGGAGTGCTCCTGTCGCAGGCGAAGATTCTGCTCGATGAACATGGAAGTTACTGGCCGTGCAAACTTCCTGCGCATGGCGCGCATTGTCGAGCGTGACGGCAACGTAGAATCCCGGCAACTGCTGGGCGCGCGTTTCGGTCATCGGCAGAATCGGGGTCACTTCGATTACCTTCTGCAGTCGCGCCACCAGGTCGTCCATGGACATCGCGGTTCACGTCCTGCGGATACAAATTGAATTGCCGGATGATCGGTTCCAGCCGCGAACGGCTCAGGATCTGCTGTTGCATGCTGGAGAGCCGCTGATTGATGTCGGTCGAATCGCTGGCTTCACAATATTGTTTGAGACCGTCGGCTGTTCGATCAGGACCAGAGTCTGCGACTTGAACTTGTTGGGAAGCACTCGCGAAACGCCATACGCCAAGCGGTCCCCGACGAGTGCCAGCACCACGATCAAAACCCAGCGGCGCCGAAGCATCGCGATGTAGTCTGCAGGAGTTAATTCACGCTGAGCCATTCCATCCTCTGTCGCCGGATTCTCAAGTCACCATCTGCTTAAAATGGGATCGGCTGCTTGTGCAGATTCACGCCAAACGAGATCTGATTACGAATTACGTTCGGTGAACAACCGGTGCCGATACAGTCGCTCGATGTTGTCAGTTTGATATTGAAGCTGATAATTCACGAACATATCCAGGGATCGGCCGAACGGATGGGTCACATTCCCTCCCGCAAACCAATAGTCATAGGTTTGCGGCGCGTTGCCACGTCAATATGGCGAAGCCGTTGTTGCGGGAGTATCCCGCAACGATCCCGACAGTAAACGTTCGCGAGACCTGCTCATTTAAGGAACCAGAGACAATGTCGGTCTCCGCCCCTGCCAAGCAGGCCCGAGCCACCGGTCACACCGTGGTTGTATGCCGCCGAAATCACGACGCGACGAAGTTGATATTGCAGCGAGGTATTCAGCGTCCAATATACTTGCGACGACGACGCCGTTCCTGAACTCGCCGTGGAAGCTCGTATCGGGAAGCGAGACGACACGAATTGGGGACCCGCGGCAATCTTGAAATGCCAGACCGCCCGGTGACACGTCGAGCCGTAGGAACCCTGGATCGTGTTGGAGTTAATCGATTGATCCAAATTGCTATAGCGAAAAGCGCCGAATTGGTAGGAAACTGCCACGGTATCTTTTCGAGTCAGTTGATAGTTGTACCCAGCCTGAAAAGTTGCGTCCCCGTAATTGGCTAAAGGCGTCATCGAAATAGCTGAAGTAACGAGTAGCCGCCCACGAAGGTCAACGACGCTCTCGGCGTCAGTTTGGTATCCAGTTCCGCATCGAAGGCATTGGACAGGTTCTGGCCTCGAGGAACCAGAATCGACTGCCCCGGCGTGAATCCGTTTCGCAGCCCAACACCCCAATCCCCCGGCAACCGCGCCCGCCTCCGGCAAATCCGAACGAAGACTCCGGAAGATAACTCAGCTGATCGAACACAGAAAACGTCGAGCGGCCGAAATGAAAATTTGTCCTTGAGGCCCAATTCTTGAACGACCCCATTTTGAGCACTAGTGTCGTTTGAAAACATTCCGCCGCCCGTGTAAGCTCACCAGCAGATCCGAAACGGTCCGAGATCCTATGTATGTCCACTCCGCCTAAAAACGTGGTCCAGGTTGACCAAGATGGTGAACTGCCTCCCGGCGCAAATTGTGGATTGGAATCCACCGTTCCCAGACACAGAAACGCGAGGCTGCCAGTAGCTATGGCGCGAGCGCCAGGGATCCCAGCGACAAATCCTCCACGCCGGTCGAGAGATCGAGTGTCCGGGATCATTTGTTGCGGATTTGGCGGTCTCGTCCTATTTCCGTTGTCGGCGGCGGAAGCCAGCGGAGAACGAATTGCCGGGAATCGGCTGGGTCGGCTGCTGGCCTTGGCTCTGCTGGCCTTGCTGCTGATCCTGCTGGGTATCAGCCGGCTGGTCCTGCGCACGCGCTTCAGCGCAACTGCCCAGCGATAACCAATATCCCGCACTATCGAAATGTATTTCAGGTCGCACATTTTCACTACGGCACCACAATCGTGTCGCCGGCCTTCAGCAGAATGTCTTGCTCCGGCTTTTTGCCGTTGATCACGTCCTTGTAATTGAACGCGATATTTCACTTCCTTGCCCGATTCCAGGCGGCGTATGAAGATGCTTTTCGTTTTGGCGAATTGCGTTAGTCCACCGGCACTTGAGAGCGCTTGCAATACCGTCATTCCCGGAATCAGCGGAAATGCGCCGGGACGCGTCACTTCTCCCAGGATATAGACTCGCTGGCTGTTAATCGTCGTCACGATCACCGTCACTTGCGGATTGGTCACGAATTTTTTCAGGCTGGTCGGTGATCTGCGCCGCCAATTGCGACGGGGTCAGCCCGGCGGCTTGCACGTCATTCAAAAGCGGCAACGAAATGTTTCCGTCCGGACGTACCGGAACCACACGGGAAACTTCCGGTTCTTTCCAGACGCTGACGTCCAGCACGTCTTGCGGCGCCGATTACGTAATTGGGATTGGCGGTCGCCGAAGTCTTAGGAGCGTCGTCCGCCATCGCCGGCACTGGCGGCTGAGCGGGCCGCTTGGAATTGTCATGTTCTGCGCCATCGCTGGGCTCGCGCTTATGCTCAGCACAACCAGCGCTATCAATTGCCATCGTCTGAACATCTCATCTCCTGCCGGGCTAGTCGGCTTCTGAATCCGGCACGCCGATCTGCTTTAATTTATAGAGCAAGGATTTATAACTGATCTGTAATTCCTGCGCGGCTCGTTTACGATTCCAGCGCGTGTGACCCAGCGCCTTTAAAATCAGTTCGCGTTCCGCTTCGCGCGACGCCGCCCGGGCTGCCGCCTTCAGCGAAAAGGCTCGCGTTTCGCGTACTTCCGCCGATGGCTGCCGGGTGCCGAAGCAAGTTCTGAAACTCGCCAGTTGCTCATCGCCCAGCGCGACAATTTTCTTCACCACATTCTCGAGCTCGCGAATATTTCCGGGCCAGGAATGTTCCAGCAACATGCGCAGCGTCCGCGGGCTCAACGTCGGACGCGGACGTCCAAACTGCGCGGCATGTTTGCTCAGAAAAAATTCCACCAGAATCGGTATGTCTTCCCTGCGATCTCGCAGCGGCGGCAAACGCAAACACACTCCGTTCACCCTGTAGTAAAGTTCGGGCCGAAACCGTCCCGCCTTCATTTCCTCATCCAGGTTTCGGCTGGTGGTCGATATGATTCGTGCTGTTACGGTTCCACGCCGAGCAGTGCTGTCTCCATCAGGCAGCGCATAGAGAAGATTTCGCTGGCACGTGGAATCCAGCTCGCTGATTTCATCGAAAATCACGCTGCCCACCGCATCCGCTCCAACCTGGCCATTGCCGTTCGCGTTCACTCCTAATTCCGACGCAAGTTGCGCCGCATTCATCGCCGCGCAGGTGATGTTCACTAACGGTTCGTCACAATGCGCTGATAGCTGATGCAAGCGCAAAGCGAACATGGCTTTGCCCGTGCCGCTCTCGCCGACAAACAACACCGGAATATTCGTGGGCGCAATTTCTGAAATCACATTCTCGAGTGTCTGCATAGCGGGACACATTCCGCTCACGAATCCCAAGTCTTCGGTAGCCACTGCGGACCGAAAATCATTACCCATCATCGGTGCCCATGCCTTCACCTTATGAATTGTTAGGCAAACCGCCTGAACCGGGCGATAGTACTCCCCGTCATTTATTGGACCAGTGCAATGTACAAGCCAACCCCCCGATCGGTTGTCAAATAACGGTCACATTACGGTAAGTAACTTCATCTGAGCGACATACGCAAACCTGTATCCTCTTGGTGCAGATTAGGTTTCGCCCAGCGAACCTGTGCAAATCCCAGCAAGATTCCACCAAAGAGTAAAATACTTTCCTTTTTTGCTCGATTCAGGGAGTTTTCACCGATTCGAAGGCCGGTAGTGTAAGGCTTCATGACCTACTCCAAACATCACATTCTAAATGGCTTATGGTTTCACTTTTTCTGGGAGTCGATCCTCGCTTCAACTTCGCCTGCATGTACAGAGCTAGATTCATCGTGCTCACACTCGGCGCGTAAGTGTCTTAAATTACAATGTAATAGACCGACACACTGGATTGAACGAATTCGAAGATGTAGAATTTTGCAGTTATCGGGGACGTATACTTGAAAGAGCCGCCATGAAGCTCTGCAATCATTCAATCTTCTGCTCTGTGATGTTGGCGGCTGTGGCTTTATTGCCCGGCTGCTCCCGAGATCCGAACGTTCTCAAGCAAAAACACTTCGCCAAGGGACAGGCTTATTTTCAGCGGGGAAAGTACCCCGAAGCAGTTATCGAGTTCCAGAATGCGACTCAGATTGATTCCAGGTTTTCCGATGCACACTATCAACTGGCTCAAACTTACCTGAAGGAAGGCGACTATGCCCACGCATATCAGGAACTGGAGCGTACTGTCGAAATCAGCCCGGACAACCTGAAGGCTCAGGTCGATCTGGCGAATTTGCAGCTCGCTGCGGGTAAGCCGGCGGAGGCGCGAGATCACGCTCAAACTGTGCTAAAGAGGGAGCCTCAAAACGCTCAAGCTCAAATCATTCTTTCGAATGCAGACGCGGCCTCAGGAGACCTCCCCAAAGCCCTAGGCGAAGCCCAGCAGTCCGTTCAGATGGACCCTAATCGCTCGGAAGCGTTCATAAACCTGGCGATCATTCAGGAAAAATCGAAGGATTTCGCGGCGGCTGAAAAAAGCTATCTGAAGGGAGTCGCTCTCGCTCCGAAATCGATACCCGCTCTTCTTGCTCTGGGCGGGTTCTATGTGCGTCAGAAACGTTGGTCCGACGCCGAAAAGCAGTATCAAGCCGCAATCAGCCTCGATCCAAATAATCCTTCGCCGCGGGCCACGCTGGCGGCGCTTTACCTGAACGAAGGCCGAAGCAGCGACGCTGAGAAAACTCTGCGCGACGCGAAAACTGTACTCGCCAATAATCCGGCCGGCTACCGCATGCTTGCCGAATTTTATCTGGGCCAGCACCAATGGGACAAAGCGCAGGCAGAATTGCAGTCGCTGTATTCCGGACACCCTAAAGACCCGGTGATCGGAAGGCTCTATGGCGAGCTGCTCGTCCAGCAGAATCGTTTCGATGACGCCGCCAAAGTTGATGACGCAGTATTGAAAGTCGCGCCGTCGGATCCGGGCTTGCTAATTCTTCACAGCCAAATTTTGGTTCACCAGGGTAAGGCTTCAGAAGCTATTTCTGTCCTGGAGCAAGTCGCCAAAAACTTTCCGGACAATGCTGCGGTCCACTACCAGCTCGGCGTAGCCTACGCCGCAAACCAAAATCTGGGGCAGGCCGAAACTGAGTGGCGACAGGCATCGAAGCTTCAACCGGGAATGACGGATCCGCTGCGCGCCCTCGCTTCACTCGCCATCCGCCGGGGCGATCAAGCGCTGCTTGAAGAGACCGGCGGAAAACTTATGATGATCGATCCTCGCGCCCCGGGAGGTTACCTCCTCCACGCGCAAGCTCTGCTGATGAAGAAAGACGTGGCCGGCGCCGAAGCCGATCTGAACAGAGCGATTAGCGTCGAGCCTGATCATTACGCCGGCTATGCGCGCATGGGCGATCTACGCTCTGGTCAAGGAAAATATAACGAAGCCGAAAAATATTATTCCGAAGCGCTGCAGCGAAATCCCTCCGCTCCGGACGCGCTCGAAGGCCTGGTGAATCTTGCGTTGCAGCAGAAACAGCCGGCAAAAGCCTTACAAATTGTCGAGAAGCAGATTTCTTTAGTGCCCAACAGCAGTTCCTTCTACGCCATTCTTGGCCAAGTTGAGCTTCGCAATCAGGATTCCGCCAAAGCCGAGGACGCTTTTCAGAAGGCCGTCAGCCTCGATAAGAACAATATGGACGCGTTGCTTATGCTGTCAGGCGTGCAGGTTTCCCGCGGCTCAGTGGACCAGGCAATAGCCAATTACCGCGCGGCGTTGCAATCCAGCCCCCGTGATGTTCGCATCTACGTTTTGTTGGGCAGCCTGCTGGAGTCGCGCGATCAGTGGCAGGAGGCGGAAGACCTCTATCAGAAGGCACTGCAAATTCAACCCGACTACGCGCTTGCTGCTAACAATCTGGCTTACTTGATGCTCGAACATGGCGGCAACGTGAACGTTGCCGTTACTCTCGCGCAGACCGGGCGCAAAGGCATGCCCAATTCGCCGAACTCCGCCGATACGCTTGGCTGGGCGTATTACCGGCAGGGCGTATACGATGCAGCCATCGATCTGTTTCAAGAAGCTATCAAAGTGAGTCCGGATAATCCCACGTATCACTACCATCTGGGGATGGCCTATCAGAAGGCAAACAAGTTCGACATGGCCAAGAAACAGCTCGAATACACTTTGCAGATTAGCCCGAACTACAGCCAGGCTGGTGAAATCAAGAAAATCCTGTCTTCGCCGCAGAAAAACTAACTCTGCGAAGCCACTTTGAAGCATGCTATCTGCCTGCAACGGCACCGCTGCCTTGCAGCAAAACGCGCTGCGACTTGGTAAATGGATCCAAAGATCAAACAAAAGGCCTTACGCTTATTGACAAATGGGCTGTATATAATCACATCTCGCCACGGAGATCGCTACGGTGCTGCTACCATCACCTGGCTTTCGCAGGTTTCCTTCAAGCCTCCGCTAGTAATGGCGGCGTTACGAAAAGACGGAAGCGTTCTGGAATGCCTCCTCGCAAGCCGCGCGGCCGTTTTGCACCTGCTCGATCGCGAACAGCGGGATCTGGCGCAGAAATTCTTCGCGGCACCACAAGAGTCGAACGGCATGCTCAACGGTGAGCCTTACCGTGAGGGGAAAAATGGTGCGCCGGTTCTCGACAAAATCGGCGCTTATCTGGAATGTCACGCGATGGAAATCCTTGAGCAACGTGGCGACCATGCTATCGCCATACTCGAAGTGCGAGACGCTGTGGTGCGCAGGGATATCGCACCTCTGACTGTCCCAGAGTCGCCTTGGCAATACGGAGGCTAGACCAAGCGCTCAGAGCGTGGGATTGTGTTGAGGAGCTCGCCGCAACTGAATTATAATAGAATGATTTGCAGGTGCCGTAGGAGCCACAGACAGTCATGTTGAAAAGCATTCAGCAACGCGACTTGGACCGGAACCGCTGGGTCAAAATTACCATGAGCATTCTGCTGGGGATTATTTGCCTTAGTATGCTCACCTATCTCATTCCTGGCCTGGGTAGTGCGTCGTTTAACAACAATCCCGACGCGGTTGCGACGGTCAATGGCGAACCCATCACAGCTGTCGACGTTCAACGCCAGCTGAATACCGCCTTGCATGGCCAGAGCGTGCCCGATGTGCTCCGCGGACTTTACGCCAAACAGGTCCTAGACCAATTGATCTTCAAGCGCGCCCTCGCGCTCGAGGCCGACCGCCTGGGAATTCGCGTCACCAATCAGGAGCTCTCCGACCGCATCAAGCAGATTATCCCCACGGCCTGGAATGGCGACACATGGCTGAAGGACCGTTACACCACGGAAGTCGAGACGCGCGCCGGCATGTCCGTGCCAGAATTCGAGGACTTGCTGCGCGATGAGATGCTGCAAGAGAAGTTTCGCCAACTGGTCACCGACGCGATCACCGTAAGCCCGGCCGAAGTGCAGCAGGAATTCCATCGCCGCAACGAGAAAGTTCAAATTGACTACGTCCTGGTGAAACCGTCGGAACTGGCCTCGACGATTGAGCCCTCCGAAGCTGAACTGTCGGCTTATTATTCCAAGCACGTCGGCCAGTATCAGGTTCCGGAGAAGCGTTCGGCCCGTTACGCTTTGCTCGATCTCGCCAAGCTTCGGGCCACAGCGCAGCAAAACGACGACGCTCTCCGCACCTACTACAACGCCCACATCGACGAATATAAGGTCGATAACCGCGTCCACGTGGAGCACATTCTGTTCAAGACAGTGGGCAAAACCGACGCCGAAATTGCCGAGATTCGCCAGAAAGCGGAAGAAGTCCTGAAGAAAGCAAAATCTGGCGCGAACTTTGAGGATCTGGCCAAACAGTATTCCGAGGATGACGGCACCAAGGCCAAAGGCGGTGATTTGGGCTGGATCGTCGAAGGCCAGACCGTGCCCGAATTCCAGCAGGCTGCTTTCAGCCTCGCGAAGGGGTCCATTTCCGACCTGGTGAAAACTCAGTACGGCTTCCACATCATTAAGGTTCTGGACCACGAGTCGGCGCACACGAAATCGTTCGATGAAGTCCGCAGCACCATTCAACCCATCGTTCTCGATGAGGTGGTCACTAACGAAGCGAACAAGATTTCCGAGCAGATGGCCGCCGCCGTGCGCCAGTCAAACCACCAATCGCTTGATGATCTCGCCAAAAAGTTCAATCTTGAGGCAGGTGAGGTGCCGCCGGTTTCAGCGACCGACCCGGTGGGTCCGTTGGGCAATGCCAAAGATGTGAGTGCGGCTCTGTTCCAACTTCGCAAGGGCGAACTAAGCCAGCCGATCCAGACACCGCAAGGTTACGCGATCATTACGCCGAAGGATATTCAGCCGGCACACCAGGGTACCCTCGCGGAGGTGCGCGATCGCGTCATTGCCGATTATCAGCAGGAAAAATCGCTCGAATTGGCTCAAAGCAAGGCGCAGGAGCTCGCGAAGCTCGCTAAAGGCGGCGAAGCATTCGATAAAGCAGCTCAGTCCGTCGGTTCGACGCCGAAGACTTCGGAATTGGTATCGCGAACTTCTTCGATTCCGGATGTCGGGACAGGTCAGGTGATTGAGTCGGCATACTCGATGCCGGTCGGCCAGGTTTCCGATGCAAAACAAGTCGCCGGAAATTGGCTGGTCTTCCGAGTCGCGGCCCACCAGTCCGTCGACGATAAGGAATTGATCCTTCAAGCCGACCAAATCCGCCAGCAATTGCTGCAGGCGAAGCAAAGTGCGGCCTTTGACGCCTTCCGCACGGCTCTTGAAGACCGTCTCAAGAAAGAAGGTAAGCTGGTCATAAATGCTGACGCGATGAAGCGTTTTGCACGTTCAACTTAGCCGTAAGTTATTGTAATCATTAGAATTAATTAGTATTAACTCACCTCTTGCCGTCCACATTTCGGTTCGTTAGACTATTCACATCCGCAGAGTCTGCCCCGTAGCCAGCGGGGTGCTTGCCCTGACCGTCGGAACTAGGGTGTCTGCCTTCCAGCCCTCTGCCGCCGTCTGGTTGAACGCAATTAAACTCTGAGGAGCATACCCATGCCACTGAAGAATTCCAGAACCAGCAGGCTCGCAACAATCGCATCGCCGACGAAACGCCTTCGCGGGATCGGTGCGGAGGAATCACATCATTCCAACGGCAATTTTAAGGTGAAAAGCATGATAGGTAAGGGCAGTTTATCCGGAAATCTGTACCATTGCGCTATGGAACGAAACCGGAACGGCAAGTACAGCATCCGGATTCGCGCGCTTTTTGGCAAAGGCGGCTGGTCTTTGTCCGTTTACTTCCTTGCTTCCTCTTTCAACGCGGCAATGAAGAAACTTGAACAGTCTCTGCAACTGTTTCAGAAAAGCGAGGAACGGTTCCGTTTTTGGGGTGTGGAACGTACGGATGACCGCCAATCTGGCGGGGGATTTGCTCGAGGGGTTCGGATTGTGGCTGGACCGTCGCCGTGAGTTTCCCCGCAAGGTCGCCGAATTGAATGTGCCCGGAGAGCGGCCGGTCGCAGCGTCGATGCTAGCGCCGATTCGCCGGATCCTCGCCGATTCAGTATCCCAGGAACGCGAACGAGCCTTCTCGGCTGCTGGCGATTAGTACAGCTTCAAACAGGTTCTTTTCTTCGGAACGAACTGAGCAGCAAGCTTGGCGTGCGCAGGGGCACCACTTGCCGCGTCGGTTTGGACGCCCGAGGCGCTCAGGGCCAGACTACTTCGCCCGTAACAAGACTTCACCCTGAGCCAAAATTACATCATTTAACGACAGTCGATACTTGAAAGACCCCGACGCAAGGCCGGGCCGTGCGGGTCCGCTAACCAACCGCACACCAGGCGGCGCCTGGAAGATATTCGAGGAAAAAGGACAGCGCTGCGGGTCGAATTCGATTTTCAGATTGCCTGCGTTGGAAATCCACTCCACCTGGTCGCCGGGGTCAAGCACCACAACCTCCGGCAACACTCCCGCCAACACCCGCTTTTCCGTCAATTCGCTATCCTCGATTTCGCGGCGTTGTGGCCCGTCGGGAAACACCAGCCGCCATCTCCGTCGCGGGCCGATTCCCCCCCACGCCAAAAATCCTAGGCGATCGACTTAACCGCCTCGACAATATGTCGCGCCGAAATGCCGAACGCATCGATCAGCTCGTCCGGCTTGCCGGAATGAGGCATTTTTGTCACGGCGATCATTTTGTATTTTGCCGGCGAGGCTTCCACACGCGCCAAAGCTTGCAATACGGCTTCACCCAATCCACCCTCTGACCAGTGATCTTCGGCAGTAACCAGCCGACCACCCGTGGCACCTATCTCTGCTGCGAGTGCCTTCCCATCCAACGGCTTCACGCAATAAAGATCGATCACGCGGATCGCAGTGCCGGTTGCTTTTAGCTGGTCCGCAGCCTTGAGCGCCTCGTGCAAGGTGACTCCGGCACCTATCACAGTTACCTTATCCTCGCCACTCTTGCGCAGTACTTTGAACCCCGGAACCGGGAACTTCTCCTCTTTTGAATAAAGGATCGGCATCTTCGGCCGCGATGTCCGCAGGTAATTGATCCCTGCCCTGCGTGCCATCGCTTCGGTCAGCCGTTCGGTCGAAACCGCATCGCTTGGATAAAAGACCGCAGAGCCATGGACCGCGCGGAACATGGCGAGGTCTTCAAGCGCCATCTGCGACGGCCCGTCCTCGCCGATGGAAACGCCGCAGTGCGAGCCGCACAGGTTGATATTGGCGCGGCTGATGGCGGCCATGCGCACATTGTCGTAGGCTCGCGAAAAGAAGCAGGCGAACGTGTCGGCGAACGGAACTTTGCCCCGCGCCTGCAAACCTACCGCAACACTTATCAAATTCTGCTCCGCGATATAACCCTGCCAGAAATGGTCGGGGTAGGCTTCCTGAAAGATTTCCGAGAACGTCGAATTCTTTACGTCTCCGGAAATCGCCACCACTTGGGGGTTCACTGCGCCCAGCCGCTTGAGCGCGAAACCGTAGGCCTCACGGGTAGCCACTTTCGCATCGGCCGCATAATCGGGCGGCGTTGGAGCCGGAAAATCCGGAGGTTTCGGAAGATTGGTCCGTTCGTAGGACTTGCCGGGATCAGGCGGAACAGCAGGCGCGCCACCACGTTCCTTGATCGCCTCGGCAAGCTGCTCCTTGGAAAATGGCTTGCCGTGCCAGTTCAGCTTGTCGGCAACGAGACTGAAGCCGTGCCCCTTGATAGTTCGCGCGATGATCGCCTGCGGGCGTCCCTTGGTAGCTTTGGCGCGATCGAGAGCCGCCAGCACGGCCGCGACATCATGCCCGTCAATCACTTGGGTATCGAAGCCTTCCGACTCAAATTTCAGCCGGTAGCGTTCCATGTCGTGCTGGTACATCGTCGGTTCGCTCTGGCCCAGACGGTTGATATCCGCAATCACCGTCAGATTGTCGAGCTTGTAAAATGCAGCAAACGCTGCCGCCTCCCAGATTTGACCTTCCGCCAGTTCGCCGTCGCCGGTAAGCACGTATACCCGCGTTGGGCTTTTATCCAGCCGCGCACCAATTGCCAATCCGGCGCCAACCGAGAGACCTTGACCCAGGGATCCTGTCGCTGCGTCCACGCCGTGAATCCGCGGCGTAGGATGCCCTTCGAGTTCACTTGAAAACTCACGCAGGGTCATCACCCGCGAAACGGGAAACACGCCGGCCTCAGCCAGCGCCGAATACAACAGAGGTGCGGCGTGACCTTTCGACAGAACGAACCGGTCGCCGTCACTCGAATTGGCGTTCTTGGGGTCGAACTTCATCGCGTGGAAGAATACCCCGGCGGCAAGCTCGGCGGCAGACATGCACGAAGTCGGGTGGCCCGATCCGGCGGCTGTCGTGGCCATCATCGAGTAAATGGCCAGCAGCCGCGCTTTTTCCTTAACCATGTTTACATCAGAAACGGAAGGTGCCGTGGATGAAGTCGCGCTCATAAAAAGCTCCTTTACGTTTGGCTATTCCACCTGATCTTACTCTTGTCGGCCGTATTGGGCGAAACTGTAATTTCGACCCGCCTTATTCGCCGGTCTTCAAACTGGAATTGCATTTTGCTCGCGCTAAACGTAGAGTCCGGTTTGATGTCGACAGGGGGCAAAACGTTTCATGGAAAATAACCAACGATATGCGAGCTAACACCTCACGCCGGGAGTTCCTGAAATCCAGCTCAGCCGGAGGCGCGGGGTTAATCCTCGCTTTCTGCTTGCCGTCCTTCGCCGGCGCGGCGGCCGCTGATGAGGTTCGCGTTGAGCCAAATGCCTTCATTAATATCGCTCCCAATGGTGACATCCGCCTCACAATCACGCGCTCGGAGATGGGCCAGGGCGTCCGCACCGCACTTGCTATGATTCTTGCCGAAGAGCTCGACGCCGACTGGTCGCATGTAAGAATCGAACAGGGCGATTGCGATCCCAAGTATGGCGATATGACCACAGGCGGCAGCATGAGCATCCGCAGCACTTGGGATCCGTTGCGCAAAGCAGGAGCGTCCGCACGCGACATGCTGCTGACCGCAGCCGCTGAAACCTGGAGCGTGCCCAAGAATGAATGCTCGACCGACGGCAATAACATGGTCGAACACAAAAGAACGGGACGAAAGCTAACTTACGGCAACCTGGCGGTCAAAGCTGCCGCCCTTCCACCTCCCAAGGACCCGCCGCTGAAAGATCCCAAGGACTATCGTATCGTCGGAACGAAATGCGGCCGTCTGGACGACCAGCACATCGTCATCGGCGAAGCGCACTACGGAATCGACACCAGAGTTCCGGGCATGCTATTCGCCGTCGTCGCGCGGCCTCCCGTTTTTGCCGGTAAGGTGAAAAGTTTCGACGCCGCACGTGCTCTCGCGGTACCGGGAGTCAAAAAGGTATTCGAAGTACCGGTGGTCGAAATGCCTCCGCTTTTTGGAGAAGAGCGCAAGCCGAATTCGGGCCATCAGCATTATTTGTGGGGTGGCGTCGCGGTGGTAGCTGATTCCACTTGGCAGGCCATTGCCGGACGCCGTGCGCTGTCGATCGAATGGGATAACGGCCCGGGCGCGGACGAGTCCACTGAAAAACAGCGCGCAACGCTTGCCGAGTTACTGAAAACGCCCGGCAAGGAATTGAAAAAGATCGGCGACCCTGACGCGGCCATGGCGGGAGCCGCAAAGACAATCGAAGCGGAATACGAAACGCCGTTCCTTGCTCACATGACGATGGAGCCAGTGAACTGTACCGCTTCGGTTCGCGCCGGCAAGTGCGAAGTGTGGGCCCCCACGCAAAATCCAAACGGGATGGCGGCAGCATTGGCCAGCGCGCTCAATTTCCCGCAATCGGCGCTGACCATTCACGTCACGTTGATCGGCGGGGGGTTCGGCCGCCGTCTCTGCATCGATTACGGAGTTGAAGCAGCCCTGGTATCGCGCGAGGCGGGAGTCCCAGTGAAGGTGATATGGACTCGCGAAGATGATATCAGCCACGATTACTACCGCCCGATCAGCCGTCATCGCTTGCGCGCAGGAATCGACGAGCAGGGACGGGTAACGGCGTGGTCGCATCACATTGCCGCGCCCTCCACCGACGGCACGTTTCTCGGCGGCGATCTTCCGGACACCGGCGCAACGGAAATAGCGGGCACCGGGCTTCCGAGCGGCACAGTTCCGAATTATTTATTGCAACAAAGTTTCTTGCACACCGCAGTTCCGCCGAGGATATTGGCGGGCCGTCGACATGAATTGGAATCACTTCGCGGTGCAGTCCTTCATCGACGAAATCGCCGCAGCCACGGGCAAGAATCCGCTGGAATTGCGAAAACAATTGATCTCGACGAAAGAAAAACCGTCCGGCGCAGGTGATAACGAGAGCGACGCCCCAGTAAATGTAGATCGCCTTCTCGCTGTCCTTAACCTGGTGGCGGAAAAATCAGGATGGGGCAAACCGCTACCCCCTGGACGAGGCCGAGGCATCGCGGGACTCTACGGCTTCGGCAGCTACGTCGCCCACGTGGCGGAAGTGACGGTTGCAAAAGACGGCACCGTGCGCGTGGATCGCGTCGTGGTAGCGGTTGATTGCGGGCAGGTGATTAATCCGGATATGGTCGCTGCACAAGTAGAAGGCGGCGTGGTCTTCGGGCTCACTTCAGCGCTCTATGACGAAATCACAATCGAGGGCGGACAGGTGCAGCAAACCAATTTCGACAATTACCCGGTTCTGCGCATCACCGATATGCCCAAGGTCGAAGTGTACATCGTGCCCAGCCACCAGGCGCCCGGAGGAATCGGCGAACCCGGCGTGCCCTCGACTGCCCCTGCTGTCGCGAACGCAATTTTCGCCGCAACAGGCAAACGTCTCAGGCGCCTGCCGTTTCAAACCCAAGAATTAGCGCAGTCATAGGCTTAGGTTTCAATCGGCTATCGAAGCATTTGCGGCGATAATATCGCGTCGCAAACCCGCGCTACCTGCGCCATTTCGGCCACATCGTGCACCCTGACAATGTGCGCTCCCTGCAAGATGCTCGCGGCGACAGAAGCGCCAGTGCCCCAGATCCGATCAACTACAGGTTTGGTTCGTCTATTCGGCTACCCTGAGCGCGCCGCCGATGAAACTTTTTCGTGATGTGCCAACCAGGATCGGAAAGCCGAGCCGCGCGAGTTCAGGCAAGCGAGCTAGCAATTCACAATTTTGCGCGTAATTTTTCCCGAAGCCGATCCCGGGGTCCAGAATTATTTGCGATTTGGCGACTCCGGCCCGCCGCGCCACCACAACCGCACGACGCAAGCCTTGTGACACGTCACGCAGCACATGACGCGCGAAGGGTTCTTTCTGCATGGTGGCGGGTTCGCCGCGCATGTGCGTCAGAACCAAGCCGAGCTTGCGGCGCAGTACCACTTCGGCAATCCGAGGATCGTTGCGCAGCGCCGTCACATCATTCACGATCTGGGCGCCGGCCGCTGCAGCAATTTCGGCAACTTCCGACTTGCTGGTATCCACGGAAATTGGAATCCGGATTTCGCTGCGAAGCCGTTCGATGACAGGCAGAATGCGTCGCATTTCTTCTTCCACGGAAAGTCCACGTGAACCGGGGCGCGTGGATTCGCCGCCAACGTCGATGATGTCCGCCCCGACGCGTTCCATCTCCAACCCTCGTGTCACCGCGGCGTGCACGTTGAGAAACTTGCCGCCGTCAGAAAAGCTATCGGGAGTGACGTTTAGCACGCCCATAACCAGCGTGCGCTCTCCGAGCGCTAACGAGCGCGAAGGCAATTGCAACTTAAATTTCTTCCGCTGAAACATCGCTCGCTATTGAATCATGAATTTCAAAAAAGCCTAAGCTCGGCAGAAGGTGTTAGGCCAAATCGCAGTTGGACGCGATCGAGTTAGCGCGCTACAGGGATGTAATAGGAAGCCCGATGGATGACTGTGGGATCGGCGTGGCCGATAACTTCCACACGCAGTTGATGCCATCCCGCGTGAGGGGCAGAGTTTGCATCTGCAGCAGGCGAGAATCCGATGGTATATTCCGCTCGAATCTTTAGCGCGATTTGCCGGAAGGTGTCCGCCAGAGTCTCCGTTTCACGCAAAAAATAGAGCTGCCCACCAGAACGCCGCGCCATTTCCGCAAGGTACAGCGTATACGCGGGAATCCCGGACCCACGCAAGGATGAGGTCAGCAATGTTTCAGCCGAATGCGATGCGACCCAACTGGGCGACATAATCTTCGGCCGGCTTTCCGTTGAAACCGTAAAGACCTGGATATCTTCCGTGGCCAGCGTCCGCTGCACATCTTCAAACGTAAGCCGATCCGGCGGCCATCCAGCGCGAGGCGCGGCCGTCGCCGGATCGAGAGTCAAACCCAACTGGCTATCCTGCCCGTCGGTGAGCAGCACGATGGCCTTGCGCCCGGTGCGACCTGCAAAAAGCACCCGCGCTGTCACAAAAACCGCTTCGTAGACATTGGATCCACCGGTATCTCCGAGCAGTGCGCGCGCGTCCACACGCGAGACGGCACGGCGGATTAAACCCCAATCGCTCGAAAACGAGAGCTGCAAATAAGTGTGAGCTGAAAAATCGATGATGGCTGTTTGATCGGCGGATGAAAGCGCATCCACCAAAGCGCGAGCCGCGTTTCTTATTTCTTCAGTGTCGCGCAGAACGCTGGGGCTAGCGTCCAGGATGAGCGCAACGCTGGCTGGCGTCGCGGAAGCGTCGAAATAGGTGATTGGCTGTTGCGCGCCATTGTCGAAAACCCGGAAATCTCCGCGCTGTAACCCAGCCACTTCAACCCCATCTGCGCCGATAACGTTGCACATCACCGGTACAACCTGCGTCACCACTGAAATCGAACGCGTGCCAGTTCCAGCGTTGGGCGTATTGCCGCTCGATCCGGCGCCGCTGCGGGTTGAACTCAACTCCCCAGTAACTGGATCACGCTTCAGCGTAACGTCTTCATCGAGCCGCTGTGGCCGGGGTAGTTTTGCCTTTTGCTGGCTTTGCAGAGGAGGAATCATCAGAGTGCAAAGCATCGAGAGGACTGCGGCAGTAACCACCCGCAGGTACACAATTCGTCGTCGCCGTGATGCGTTCGTCAAGCGCTCACGCGAAAAGCGGCTCGATAGCATTGAGGGTTTTAGTCGAGGTCGAAATCGCGGATCGGCTTCTCCACCGGACCGTCCTTGGCCTTCTTCAAACCTTCGGCAAATTTCCTCGCCAGGACGTCTTCCTTGGTTTTTTCGGCTTCTACCGAAGCCCGGAACTTCGCTTCGACGGCTTCCACCTGCTCTCGCAGCAGTTTCGCAGTGTCGTCCAGGTCGACGGACGAAGGCGGCCTTGGAGGAGGGACGTGCGAGAGTACGGCGCCAATCTCGCGGTCAACCGTGAGCTTGGCCATGCAGCACGGACAATTCACTTCGAAAGTGTTCGGAGACGGTTTCGCCATGCGCTCATTTTACGCCATTTTTCGGGACAACGTGATATTCACGAGGGCGAAATCCACATGAATGGCGGTACGTTCGATCCGGAGAGTCAATGGCTGAACGACTCGCATTGCGAGTCGTTCAGCACATTGTTAATTCGAAGGAACCACTACTTCCACTTGATTGGAGTAGGGGCTTTCAACATTGCTCGCGCTTACTGCTGCAACCACGTAGTAGTAAGTTTGCCCTGCGGCTATGGTGCTATCCGTGTAAGACGTGCTGCCATCTACAGACGAGTTCAGTTTCGAATACGGACCGTCGGATTTCGTGCTTCGATACACGAAGTAGCCCGACACTCTTGACGAACTCGCATCCCATTTCAGGGTCACAGTCAGATTGGTCGGCGCTGTTACACCGGTACCGGAGAGTCCTACTTTCACCGCCGTTGATGCGTTGCTGTTGACCGTTAGTGTCCCAGAGTCGCTGGCGGCACTGCGCGGATTGAATTTCACCGTGTAGGTTTCAGACTGCCCTGGTTCCAGAGACACACCGCCCGAGGAACCGCTGAGGGTAAATCCGGTTCCCGCTACGGACACGCTTGAAATGTCCGCATTGACGTTTCCGGTGTTCTTTACTGTCACTTGCTTTGAGCTCGAGCTCCCTACAGTTTCATTTCCGAAGCTCAAACTCGAGGGACTAGCGCTAAGCGTAATGACAGCGGGTTGACCCGTTCCGGTCAAATCTATCGCCAAGGACCTGTCCGCCGTTGCATTGCTCGATGCGGTGATTTTGCCGCTTACGCTACCCGCAGCGGTAGGCTTGAATGCAGCCGTGAAATTCGCACTCGCACCGGGTGCCAAATGAAGCGGAAGTGTGACACCGGAGACGCTTACGTTTGAAACCGAAGGCGCCAGACTGGTGACGGTTATCTGCTCGTCTCCCGTATTCGCCAGGCGAACTGTCTGAGTTGACTCGTGACCAACCGCGACGGTTCCGAAACTGATTGATGACGGAGTAGCAGTAAGAGTGGACGAACTATTTGATGCTGCAGTTCCGCTCAGGTCGATGGCCAACGACTTGTCGGTCGTTGCATTGCTCGATGCCGTGATTTTGCCGCTTACGCTACCCGCAGCGGTAGGCTTGAATGCAGCCGTGAAATTCGCACTCGCACCGGGTGCCAAATGAAGCGGAAGTGTGACGCCGGAGACGCTTACGTTTGAAACCGAAGGCGCCAGACTGGTGACGGTTATCTGCTCGTCTCCCGTATTCGCCAAGCGAACTGTCTGAGTTGACTCGTGACCAACCGCGACGGTTCCGAAACTGATTGATGACGGAGTAGCAGTAAGAGTGGACGAACTATTTGATGCTGCAGTTCCGCTCAGGTCGATGGCCAACGACTTGTCGGTCGTTGCATTGCTCGATGCCGTTATTTTGCCGCTTACGCTACCCGCAGCGGTAGGCTTGAATGCAGCCGTGAAATTCGCACTCGCACCGGGTGCCAAATGAAGCGGAAGTGTGACACCGGAGACGCTTACGTTTGAAACCGAAGGCGCCAGACTGGTGACGGTTATCTGCTCGTCTCCCGTATTCGCCAAGCGAACTGTCTGAGTTGACTCGTGACCAACCGCGACGGTTCCGAAACTGATTGATGACGGAGTAGCAGTAAGAGTGGACGAACTATTTGATGTTGCAGTTCCGCTCAGATCGATGGCCATCGAAGAATCGGACGCGTTGCTGGCGATTAAAACCGAGCCTGAAAGCGTTCCCGCGGAAATAGGCTTATAGGTAATCGTCAAATTGGCGTCGTGCCCCGCGGAGAGGGTGACAGGCAGGCTCAAGCCAGAAACACTGACACCTGAACCTGAGAAAGACATATGAGATATCGTCACGCTTCCGGTGCTCGAGAGTTGAACGGTTTTGGTTACTTCGCTGCCGACGGCAACGCTTCCGAAAGCAATCGAGTTAGGCGATGCGTTCAGCGCCGCAATTGTTGCGCCTTCGCCGGCCAGAGCCACGATCATTGTAGGTTCTACCGCATCGCTGGTGATCGTGATGGTTCCGGTGGCTGGCGTGTCCGCAGTGGGTTTGAAAACGACACTGATGCCGCTGCTCTGGCCCGCGCTCAACGCGAGCGGGAGATGTGGGCCCGACGCGGTGAATTCAGCGCCTGATACCGAAATTCCAGAAATCATCAGAATACCCGAGCCGCTATTGGTCAACGTCACTGATTTCGTGCTGCTCTGGCCGACTGTAAGATCTCCGAAGTTGAGGGAACCGGGGGAAAGACTCAGCGTAATTGCGGAGCCGCTAGTAGCAGCTCCCTTGCTGGCTAGGCCAGCGCATCCTGTTGTACAGAGGATGGCGGCAAGAACTAGGATTGCGGGCAACCCGCGTAAAATTGTTTCTAGAGCCGATTGCGTTGAACGAATCGAATCGTTCACGCGGGCTCCTTCCAAGATAGGGGCACGTGTCATAACGGGGTGCATTGTGCGGTGGGGCAGGTTTTCTGAACTACTGGCCGCGGGTACACAGTTGGGACAGGTATAATCCCCTGTCCGCGAGGACAGTCAAAGTTAGTCTGTCGCGGGATGACCGGCCTTTGGGCCAGCCCGTGGCTAGTTAAGTTGCTCTAGAACCGCAACTTAGCAGCGCATCATTTCCGGTTGATTACGGGATTACTGCGACGGTTTGGTTGGAATCCGCGCTCTCAACATTGCTCGAATTCACCGCAGTAACCACGTAATAGTAAGTTTGCCCGGACGCTACCGTGGTGTCCGAGTACTGTAGCGCGGTAATCAGCGACGAATTCAGCTTGGTTGAGTACGGCCCACCCGACGTAGTGCCGCGATAGACGTTGTAGCCGATCACCGCGGAAACACTCGCGCTCCAAGTCAACGTCACGTTGTGGGTGACCGCTACGCCTGTGCCAGATACCGCTAGCGTCGCCGGCGAATTCGTGGCATCACTCGCAATGGTTACGCTTCCGCTTACAGCTCCTGCACTATTCGGCGAAAACTCCACCGTTACCGTCGCGGATTGGTTCGGCGTTAATACCTCGCTGGAAGTCAGGCCGCTGGCGCTAAAGCCGGTGCCCAATGAACCCATGCTGGAAATGGTCACGTTGGCATTTCCGTTGTTGGTAACCACCGCATTCAATGTGCTGTTGCTTCCCACGTTGACATTGCCGAAGCTCAAGCTGGAAGTGCTGAGTCCCAGCAGTTTCGTTGAAGCCACGCCGGTTCCGCTGAGTCCGATGGTCACTGGCGAAGTCGGTGCATTGCTCGCGATCATCACCGAACCGCTCACCGCGCCGGCCGAGGTCGGAGCAAAAACCGCATTGAACGTAGTCGCGCTGCCTGCCGCGATGGTCAATGGCGCGCTGATTCCAGTGATATTAAAGCCGGTTCCGGCTACCGTCACCGAGGAGATCGTCAACGGTGCGGTGCCGCTATTTGAAAGGTTGATCGTTTGTGAGTTGCTCGTGCCGGTGGTTACGTTGCCGAAACTCGCGCTGCCCGGCGTAGCCGTGATTTGTGGTTGAGTTGCTGTGCCGCCTAGGCTGATCGTCAATGGGGAGTTGGACGCATTGCTCACGATCGAGATGCTTCCGCTCTTACTTCCCGAAGTAGTTGGCGCGAATTGAGCGCTCATTATCGCGCTTTGACCTGCGGCGATTGTCGCTGGCGTGTTGAGTCCACTGATGCTGAAGCCGGTACCGGATGCTGATGCTTGCGAGATCGTGACGCTAGCGGATCCCGAATTCGTTATCGTGATTGACTGCGTTCCGCTGCTGCCGACCGCGACCGAAGAGAAATTGACGCTCGCCGGATTGGCGCCGAGCTGGCCTTGAATTCCCGTGCCAGAGAGAGGTATTGCGGATAGTCCGCCCGGAGCATTGCTAACCACCGAGATACTGCCAGTCGCAGCGCCCGCGGACGTAGGCGTGAATACAGAGGTGACCGACGCGCTGCTGCCGGCGCTAATAGTGATCGGCAGGCTCACACCGGTTACAGTGAATGGAGCGCCGGATGCCGAAAATTGCGAAATCGTCAGAGTCGCGTTGCCGTTGTTCGTTAACGTGATCGTCTGACTTCCGCTGCTACCCACCGCTACGTTCCCGAAGCTAACGCTCGCTGGGCTGACCGTCAGCTGGGGCTGAGCCGCGGTCCCCGAACCGGCCAAGCTAACGACAAGAGGCGAGCTCGGAGCATTGCTAACGATAGAAACGCTGCCGCTGGCGCTGCCCGCGGAGGCTGGCGCGTACTTCACTGTGAAGGATGCTTGTTGTCCTGCGGCGATCGTCACCGGCGCCGACAATCCGCTCATCGAGAATCCAGTGCCCGATGCGGTCGCTTGCGAAATCGTCACACTGGCGCTGCCGGAGTTTGTCAATGTAACGGACTGGCTGCCGCTGCTGCCGACATTGACTGATCCAAAATTAACGGTCGCTGGATTGGCTCCAAGTTGGCCTTGAATACCAGTTCCGGACAAAGGTATCGCTGCTGGAGAACTTGGGGCGTTGCTGACGATCGAGAGACTGCCGGTCGCCGCTCCGGTGGTCGCGGGGGCGAAAACAGCGGTTACCGCGGCGCTGTTTCCGGCACTAATCGTCATCGGCAAGCTCGCGCCACTCACGGTGAAACCTGTACCCGATGGTGAAATCTGGGTAATGGTGAGGGCTGCATTCCCGCCGTTCGTCAAAGTGATCGATTGGTTTGCGCTACTTCCCACCGCCACGTTGCCATAGCTCACGCTTGCAGGACTCATTGAAAGCTGCGGCTGAGTCGCCGTGCCCGAACCCGACAAGCTGACAACCAGAGGCGAACTCGGAGCATTGCTTACCACCGAAACGCTGCCAGTAGCGCTGCCTGCAGAAGCTGGCGCGTATTTCACGGTGAAAGATGTTTGTTGTCCCGCAGCAATCGTCAGAGGAGTCGATATCGCGGCGGTGCTGAAGCCGCTACCGGATGCCGCTACTTGAGAAATGGTGACGCTGGCACTGCCCGAGTTCGAAAGCGTAATGGACTGGCTGCCACTGCTACCTACATTCAGGGATCCGAAATTGACAGTCGCAGGGTTTGCGCCAAGCTGACCCTGAATACCAGTGCCGGACAAAGCTATTGCCGCTGGCGAACCTGGAGCATTACTGACAATCGATATGCTGCCCGTCGCGGCGCTCGCAGTCGTCGGCGCGAAGATAGCTGTGATAGGTGCGCTGTTACCTGCGTTAATTGTTAATGGCAAGTTGACGCCGCCCACGCTGAAACCAGTGCCCGCTGGCGAAACCTGGGTAATCGTAAGAGCCGCATTGCCAGCATTCGTTAGCGTTATGGTCTGATTTGCGCTGCTGCCCACTGCCACGTTGCCGTAGCTGACGCTTGCGGGGCTCATCGTTAACTGAGCCTGCCCCGTGGTACCCGCTCCCCTGAGGGCGATTACCATCGGCGAACCCGGCGCGGTGCTAACAACTGAAATGCTTCCGGTCGCGCTTCCGGCGGCAGTCGGTGCAAACTTCGCCGCGAACGACGTGCTCTGCCCTGCTGCCAGAGTCACCGGCATCGAAAGACCCGTCATCGAGAATCCTGTGCCCGAAGCCGTGGCCTGCGAAACAGTGACGCTCGCCGTTCCAGAATTCGTCAAAGTGAGAGCAACCGAACCGTTGGCGCCCAAGAGAACGTTGCCGAAATTTACGCTGGATGGATTCGCTGCAAGAGCTCCCTGCACGCCGGTTCCAGTTACGGGGATCGACATAGCGGAATTGCTCGCGGTGCTGGTAACTGAAATACTTCCGGTCGCGCTTCCCGAAGTCGTCGGAGAAAACTGCGCGCTGAAGCTGGCAGATTGATTGGCCGCCAAAGTCATTGGCGTCGTGAGACCAAAAGCAGTGAAGCCGGTACCGGTAGCACCGACCGCAGAAATCGTTGCGCTTGCATTACCTGTATTCGTCAGCGTGATTGTCTGCTGGCCATTGCTGCCCACGGCGACATTGCCAAAAGTGACGCTCGCCGGGCTCGCCGCCAAGGTTGAACTGGAAGCGACGCCGCTTCCCGCCAGGCTGACTGTCTGTGGAGAGCCAGCAGCGTTATCGGCAAAAGTAATGTTGCCGGTCGCTGCACCGCTCGTTGTCGGCGCGAAGCGAACGCTCAAAGAGGCAGACTGGCCACCGGTGAGAGTCATGGGGAAAGTAAGCCCGCCGATGCCGAAACCATTGCCCGCCACCGTTGCTAGATTAATGACCACGCTGGCAGAACCGGTGTTTTGTAACCGAACGCTCTGCGTGCTGCTCTGACCGACAGTAACGTTTGCGAAATTCAAAGTGGAAGGAGACGCCGTCAAGCTTGTCTGAGTCCCAGTGGCGCTTAAAGAAATCATCAACGGCGAATTCGAAGCATCGCTAATGACGGTGAGCGAGCCAGTTGCGGCACCCGCAGCGGTCGGTGCGAACTGCACTTGAACTGTGCTGCTCTGCCCAACGGCGATTGCGCCCGACGGATTCCCACCTACCACGCTAAACCCGGCGCCGGTCATGGTCGCCTGCGAAATGTTAACGGTTGCAGTGCCGGTATTGGTCACGCTGAGGCTTTGCGTGGCTGGAGTGCCGACCGAAACATTGCCGAAAGTCAAACTCGTGCTGCTCGCCGAGAGAACGCCCCCACCTGAAGTCGGGTTAGAGGTTTTCGCTGCACCCGTATAACCGACGCAACTGGAGAGCCCGACAATCGCTAACATCGTGGCCAGCATGGTCAACAGGGCAATGGACTTGGATGAATTTGATTTTGCGGGTGATGACGGAACAAGGGAACTGCTATGGCTTAAAACTCGATGCTCGGCTCTCATGTCAACCTAAGTGTAGGAGTGGCGACAGGGTGCAACTACTGGTCGCAAGAACCGAGATGGTGCAAGTCCTCCTACCTGTTCGACCGGCCCATCGGACAGCTGGCCCTATCTCAAGAACAGGCAGGCGTAATGGCCTTGCAGCAAACACTTAAGAACTCTGTTGCCTGAAATTCGCTGGAGACTTAAACGCCAATGGAAAAAGCGGCTTGCAGGACTTGGGCTCGTCCGGGCTCGGCGATAGCGTGTGCTAGACTTGTGCTTGATGTTTGAAGGAAAATGACAAACACGCGTGATGGTGAAAGAAGAATTTGGCCTTGTGCCGAAAGTGAGTGGCCCGGTATGGTCGAACAGGCTTTTGCTTCTCTGCAATCGCCGGCATCCTCTTTTTGACGCTTTATCCCTTCCGTTTTAACTTTCACGCCGCGGTGCGCGGAACCACATCACCTTTTCTTCTAGGCAGGAGCCTCAAAGGCGCAGGATGGTTCGACGCTTTTCTGAATGTCCTTTTGTTCACTCCCTTCGGCTTTGGCTTAGCTGAGAAGTTGCAGGAGCGCGGAAAGTCACGGGGATACACATTGGCGATTGCCTTTATCGCCGGTGCGCTTTTGTCCTACTCAATCGAGTTTTTGCAGATTTATATTCCTGAGCGCGATTCAGGTTGGGAAGATGTCTTCACCAATTCCTCAGGTTCAGTCGCCGGCTGTCTCATGTTCCTGTTACTGGGCGGGGTGGTACTGCCAATTCTCGATGTTTGCGAGCGCGGCCTCGGCGCACTTTTGGCGGGCTGGCGCGCAGTTTTTGTTTTGGTGCTCTATTTGGCCATATGGTTCGGCGCTTCAGTTCTCATGCAGAAAGAAACCCGGCTGAACAATTGGTACTCAGATGCACTCTTGGTTGTGGGGAACGACGCGACAGGCACAAATAACTGGAGTGGCGAAGTACGCTTGTTACAAATTTGGGATCGCGCAATCCCAAGCGCCGCAGCGCGCGAGCTGGCGATATCGAATGGCTTCGCCGGGCATGATGCAACCTTGCGGTCGTACTACGATTTCTCATCTTCGCCCCCGTATCGCGATCGTCAATCTCTCTTACCCGAACTCGACTGGGTGCCGCGGAATCCACTGAAGTCAGACCCAACCTCCCTTGTCTTGGATGGTTCAGCTTGGTTATCTTCGAAGGTCGCCGTGCCGGAGCTGGTTCAAGTCCTGCAAAAATCCAACCAATTTTCGATCAGAGTGGTCTGCACCCCGGCCCTTGGGATTGGCGCAGACGGGCGGATCATATCGATATCAGAACCTTCCGGCGTGGCTAACCTTACGCTGCGTCAGGAGGATACCAATTTAGTTTTTTGGTTTCGTAATGGGCTTTCAGCAAGAAAATCTTTATTGGCCTGGTATCTTCCGAACGTGTTTCAAGCATCCCAAACCCGCGACATCCTTTATACCTACGACGGCTCGAATCTTTCTCTTGATATTGACGGGAAACGCCAACCCATCCGCTATAGACTGGGCCCCGGCACAGCACTGGCGATATCTTTGCGGAAAGCCAAGCCTGGCGAACTTAACGGCTATGAATACATCTATCACGCGCTTGTATTTTTTCCGGCCGGAGCTTTGCTGGGCATCGCAGCTGGAGGATTCCGATCTGGCACACCGCTGATTTTTGTCGCATATATAATGATGTTTCTTGCTCCCTTCGTTCTTGAGGTCATTCTCATGTGGGTCGGCGGTAGTTCGTTGTCCGCTTCACACCTGGCGTTGTCATTTGGTTTTCTCATCGCTGGGACGCTTTGGATCAACGCCGACCGCAAACCGGTGAGGGCTATCAGCTAAGAAAATCGAATGTTCGTTTCGTTAACCGCTCTTAATTTTTGAGTTGTCTCAATTGAAGGCGACATGTTGGTCTATACTTTGGGATGAATAAGCGCTCGATTCGATAGAACCGGAACAAGGGCTCCCGGTTCAATTCCCACGTTTTCCTGAAGAGGGTTTTCCAAGATGCGTTACCTGGTCACGGGCGGCGCTGGTTTTATCGGCTCGAATATTGTGGATGAGCTCGTTCGCCGCGGGCATCACGTTGTAGTGCTGGACGATCTCTCCGCAGGTAAGGAAGCAAATCTTGCCGCAGTGCGGAACAAAATCGATTTTCGATCTGACAGCATCACCGACTTGGCCGCAATCCAATCCGCCTGCCATGGGGTGGATTACGTTATACATCTTGCCGCTAGAACCTCGGTTCCGCGGTCGGTTGAGGACCCGCTTGAGACAAACCGCGTAAATATCGACGGAACCTTGAATGTCCTGATCGCCGCCCGCGACGCCAAGGTCCGGCGCATTGTTTTCGCTGCTTCCTCCTCGGCGTATGGCGAAACTCCAACGCTCCCCAAAGTTGAAACCATGCAGCCGCAGCCCATTTCGCCTTATGGAGTCAGCAAGTACGTCGGCGAACTTTATGCCCAGGTTTTCGGACGCGTTTACGGACTGGAAAACGCCTCGGTGCGATACTTCAACGTCTTTGGCCCCCGGCAGGACCCCACCTCGCAGTATTCCGGTGTGTTGTCACGTTTTATGCTTGCGGTGATTCAAGGGCGGCCGCCTGTCGTTTACGGAGACGGTGAACAATCTCGCGATTTTACCTACATAGAGAATGTGGTGGACGAGACACTTCTGACATGCGAGAAGGCGGACGCTTCCGGACTGGTGTTCAATGGCGGTACCGGCGTCAAGATCACCATCAATCAAGTCTTGAAGATGCTTGAAAAGGTGACGGGCAGAAAGATTCAGGCAAAATACGATCCGCCGCGTAACGGCGACATTCGTGATTCGCAGGCAGACATTTCACTCGCCCGCAAAATGCTCGGATATGAGCCGCGGGTCGATTTTGAGGAAGGTCTGCGCCGTACTTGGGACTGGTACAAGACCAATTTCATTCCGGATTAGTGCTGAACGTTAATGGCCCATGTTTTTCGGTAGCCGACTCCGTACGAATAGGCGCTGTTGGCCTGGCTCTTTCGTTATAAGCTGAATATGTCGCAGATTGACCCGCAAACTCAGGTTCTGGGAGATCGAGGGAAAAATGAAGGGTGTAGTGCTCGCAGGCGGTACCGGCAGCCGGCTTAATCCACTCACTCGGGTGACGAATAAACATCTGCTGCCGATCTACGATAAGCCGATGGTCTATTATCCGATTCAGACGCTGGTTAACGCCGGAATCGAAGAGATCCTGTTGGTCACCGGCGGCAAGAATGCGGGCGATTTTCTAAGATTGCTGGGAAATGGGCGTGATTTCGGATTGAAACACCTGAATTATACGTATCAAGAAGGGGAAGGCGGCATTGCCGAAGCGCTGGGCCTGGCTGAATTCTTCGCTGGCGATGATTCTATCTGCGTAATCCTGGGCGACAACATCATCGAAAACAATATTCGCCACGCGGTTGAGAATTTCAAGGCGCAGAACAGCGGGGCGAAAATCCTACTGAAGGAAGTGGACGACGCGCAGCGATTTGGCGTGGCAGAAATTCAGGGCAAGCACGTAGTAGGCATCGAAGAAAAACCCAAAGCTCCCAAATCCAATTACGCTGTAATCGGAATTTATCTCTACGACAAAACCGTCTTCGAAAAAATTCGCCGCTTGAAGCCCTCGGGCCGCGGGGAACTTGAAATTACCGACGTTAACAACTTCTATATAGACGAAGATAAGCTTACTTATGAAATCCTCGACGGTTGGTGGACCGATGCCGGCACCTTTGAATCTTTGCTGCGCGCCAATTCGCTTGTGGCTGAAACAGGTGCTAACAAAATGAGCCGCCCGTCAGCCGCCGGGCGTCAGGAAGTGGCTCGATGAAGATTTTTGTCAGCGGGGGTGCAGGGTTTATCGGGTCGAATTTTATCCGTCACGCTTTAGGCCTAGAAGCCGGGTACTCGCTCGTCAATTTCGACAAACTGACCTACGCAGGTAACCTCGCCAATCTGGAATCTGTTGCCGACCATCCGGGCTATTCGTTTGTTAAGGGCGACATCTGCGACCCGGTTGTCGTGGAAGCCGCCATGTCCGGGTGCGATACCGTCGTCCACTTCGCGGCGGAATCTCACGTCGATCGCAGCATTTACGAACCGGCACCTGTGATTCAGACCAACGTAACAGGCACCTTCATTCTTCTGCAGGTCGCTCGTAAGCTAAGCATTCGAAGATTTGTGCATGTTTCCACCGACGAAGTTTACGGCGATATGCCGCCGGGCGCGTTCGCGGACGAGAATTCTGCTCTGCAGCCGAGCAGCCCTTACTCGGCGTCGAAGGCCAGCTCGGACCTGATTGTCAGGTCCTACGTGCGCACGTTCAATTTCCCTGCTCTCATCACCCGGGCTTCGAATAACTACGGCCCATTTCAATTCCCTGAAAAGTTTTTGCCCTTGATGATCACGAATGCGCTCGATGGCAAACCTTTGCCCATTTACGGTGACGGCAAACAGGAGCGCGATTGGCTGCACGTCGAAGATCACTGTTCGGGAATTCTGGCGGTTCTCGAACGCGGGCGCATCGGTGAGGTTTACAACATCGGTGGCCTGGACGTGGTGGAGAATCTTACCATGGCCCGTCGCCTGTTGCGCGCGACCGGCAGGCCGGAGTCGCTTCTTTCCTACGTGAAGGATCGCCCGGGTCACGACCGGCGTTATGCTCTTACCTGCGATAAAATGGAGCGCGAATTCGGCTGGAAACCCGCAATTTCGCTGGAAGATGGGTTGCGCAAAACGATTGCATGGTACAAGACCAATATCGAATGGCTCGCAGGAGTTCGCGGTGGTGATTACCGTTCCTACTACCAGAAATATTACGAGAATCGCGACTCTTCGCTGCATGCCATAGCCGAATCGGGTCGCAAATCGACGCGTTGATACTCGGCCGCACACCAGCGGAAGGTAGGGACGGGTCTAAGACCTGGGCTGCCGGCAGCACCCAGGCGGTCATCCTTAAGCGGAGCGAACGATCTCTGTTCGCTTAAGATGTGAGCCGCACGTCCAATGAGTCCTGATACACTCTTCGAGCGTTTCGCGCGAATTCAACGAACGACGACGCTGACGAGGGCCTGACTTCTTTGCAGCGAATCGAAACAACTCTCCCCGGTGTACTGGAACTGCACCCGAAGGTATTTCGTGACGCGCGTGGCTTTTTCGTGGAAACGTATCATCGCGATAGAGCCGCTGCTTTCGGCATCACAGATTCCTTCGTGCAAGACAATCATTCCTGTTCCGCAAAAGGCACTTTGCGCGGGCTTCACTATCAGTTGCAGCGTCCCCAGGCAAAACTTTGCCGTGTGGTTGAGGGCGAAGCGCTCGACGTAGCCGTAGACATCAGGTTAGGTTCTCCGCATTTCGGCAAATGGACCAGCGTCGTGCTTTCCGCCAGCCGGCAGAACCAGATGTACGTTCCCGCGGGTTTCGCGCACGGATTCCTGGCTATGACTGACACGGTGCAGTTTTTATATAAATGCAGCGACTTCTATGATCCTGCCAGCGAGCACGGAGTGTTGTGGAGCGATCCTGATCTGGCTATTTCCTGGGGAATTGCGAATCCCCTCGTGTCCGAAAAAGACTCTAAGTATTCGAAACTTGCCGATATGCCGCGCGATCTCCTCCCTCGCTATTCAGGTAAATGAAACTCAAAATTCTCCTTACCGGCAAGAACGGTCAGGTTGGATATGACCTTCAACAGTTTCTGCCACCCTTGGGGCAAGTTGTCGCGCTCGATCGACAGGAGCTGGACCTTTCGCAGCCGGATCAGATTCGAAAAGTGATTCGAAGAATTCAGCCCTCCGTAATCATCAACGCCGCTGCATACACAGCCGTAGATCAATCCGAAAAAGAAGAATCGCTGGCGCATGCGATCAACGCGGAGGCCCCGGCGACTGTGGCTGAAGAAGCGAAAAAAATCGGCGCCGCCCTGGTCCACTATTCCACCGATTATGTTTTCGATGGGAGCAAAAGCATCCCGTACGAGGAGACTGATCCGACCAATCCGGTTAACGCTTACGGAAGAACGAAACTAGCGGGCGAGCAGGCGATTCGAAGCTCGGGGGTGAATCACCTGATTTTTCGCACAGCCTGGGTATATTCGACTCGCGGCAAGAATTTTCTACTTACGATCCTGCGCCTTGCAACCCAGCGTGAAGAGCTGCGCATCGTCAGTGACCAGACCGGCGCACCCACCTGGAGTCGCGAAATAGCGTTAGCCACGACGCAAGTGCTTCGGCGGATTTATGATCCAAAGCAAAATCCGCCGGCTTGGCACAATTTGGGTGGCACGTATCACATGACTGCGGGCGGCGAAACAAACTGGTGTGAATTTACCAGGGCCATCCTTGAGGAAGCGCACAAGCACACGCAGGCGCCGGCCGAGTGGATCACAGCCGCAACGCGTGGCACTCCGCTAATCACGCGTCAAGTGATGCCCATTTCGACGGCCGAGTATCCCACTCCGGCCCGGCGCCCTGCCTATTCGGTTCTGTCAAACACACGCGTAGAAACGGTCTTCGGGATTCAGCTACCCGACTGGCAGACGCAATTACGCACGGTTTTTTCCAACAAGACGACCTGAGGCTTTGCCGGATCTTCCGAATTATGCGGTCAGAATACGCCCAGGACCAGCAAACCGCACGTTACGAGATTTATTCGCAATCGAAAACGGAACCCTCGTCATCCCCGCCCGCGGATCGATCATCGCGTGACCTTTGGACTGCGGGTCCGCGGGTTCGGCTTGGTTTTCGACAAGCTGCGGGCGCATGAAGCCGGAAGCTCGCCGGGCGAGCTCGGCCCGTGTTTCCACGCCGAATTTACTCAGAAGGGAGGAGATGTGGAACTTCACCGTACGCACGGTAATGTTCAATTTCGACGCAATTTCCTTGTTAGCGCGGTTGCACAAAACCGCATCCAGCACTTCTCTCTGCCGAGCGCTTAAAGATGTCGGACAAGCGATCGACCGGCCCTCAGTAAGCAATTCCTCAGCCCGGGATATGAGACGGCCGACCAAGGAACGCTCTGCAGGCACCAGCACTTGAAACTCGGTGGGATGCTGGCCGCGCACCAGGCATTGCATCGCGAGCTGCCCTGCAATTCGCTCAACAGTACACTCCAGATCGGCGCCGGAGGTGGCGCGAAACTGCGCCGTTCCACTCGAGGTTTGGCAGAAGAGGAATACGTCCGGGACGACATTCTCCTCCTGCCTCTTTTCCTGTCGCATTAGTTTTGGAAATACTCGCATTCTTTTCACAACCGCCATCCCGTCCGCTTTGCCGGAATCCTGCAAAGCTGTTTGATTGGAATCCATTTTTAGAGTGGTTGAGCCCTCAGCTCAGCCCGGCGCCGCACTCGCCTGCTTTCCTTAGGTCGGCTTTCCGGTCCTTAGAAATCCCTAAGATAAATACAGTGAATACCTTACGTCGGGCAGTGGCCCGCCGCAGTCACCGTGCCAAACGCGGCATTTTCTTAATTGTCTCTGAATGAGACGGATAGGACTGTTGTAATTGTTCTGTTACAGGCCCGGCGTAGGTAGAAAGTTCTCGGCTCTTGAAAAAACTTCCATCGGCTCCCACTTTTCATCGGTCGAAACATTCCCGTAATATCGATCTTCCAAAGTCTTTAGCTCGGTCGGGCCGAACCGTACACCCTGTGGAAAACCGGCCAGCCGCATCAACCCTGTTTTGGGTTAAACTCCTGCAGCGTATCAACGTTCGCGGCCGCGAGGTGCGCAGGCTCACATGCTCAAATTGATCTGTCCTCTTATTCTCTGCTTTCCTCTTTTATTCGCATTCGGGACCTTGGCTCAAATCACTCCGGTGAAGCCTGCGCCTCTGGCTCAGCAGCTCGAGGGTACCGGGTCCTGCTCGGCAGAAAAATCTTGCGCGGAATTAGCGCCGCAAATGATTCAAACGGCGCTCGGCCCCTCGCCTCTGGAAGAAAATCTACGCTATTTGACAGATACCATCGGCGGACGGGTCACCGGAACCCCTGCAGCCGATCGGGCCGCTGACTGGGCGGTGCAGGCCTTCCGCCACGCTGGCGTCGACGAAGTTCACACCGAAAAATTCACGATACCAATTGGATGGTCGGAAGGCCGCACGCAGATGGAGATATTATCCCCGACGCCATTTCCAGTCCGGCTCGTCTCCATCGGTTGGTCTCCGGCAATTCCCGAACCGGGAATTTCGCAGGATGTAGTAGACGCAGGATTCGGCGATGAAGCCGGGTTCACCAAGGCGGGCGCTGCGGCCAAAGGCGCGATCGTCCTGATCCACTCCAAGTTTCTAGTTACATGGGACGACCTCACCAACGAATACTCCATCGGACCGGGAATTATCGATCGAGCGATGAAGGCGGGCGCGATCGGCGTTTTATGGATGTCCTCCCGCCCAAACTTGCTGCTCTATCGTCACACTCTGGCGGTAAATGGCGAGGTGGAAAAAATTCCGCAGGCGGTGCTCGCTCGCGAAGATGCCGAACGCATGGCTCGATTTCTGGCTGCGGGACAGGAAGTGCGAGTGCACTGGCAAATGCCCAACCACCTCACTGGACCGGCAGATTCCGAAAATGTCGTCGCGGAAATCCGGGGGCGCGAAATCCCGGATGAATTTGTCGTGCTCGGCGCCCATTTGGATTCGTGGGAACTCGGCACCGGCGCGCTCGACAACGGCTGCAACGCCGCAATGGTAATCGACGCCGCCCGCACCATACACGCCTTGGGCACTATTCCACGGCGCTCAATTCGGTTCATACTTTTCACCGGAGAAGAACAGGGCCTGCTTGGTTCAGCCGCCTACGCCCATGCACATCGCGACGAACTAGATCGCATGATCGCCGCGATCATATTTGATTCAGGAGTTGGAAAAGTCACCGGTTATTCGCTCGGCGGCCGCAAGGACATTGCCGACCAGGTCCGGGAAGTGCTCCAGCCAATCTCCTCGCTGGGCGTGAGGGAATTTACGTTCGATGCAGCAATGGACACCGACAATTTTGATTTCCTGATCGAAGGAGTCCCCACGCTAGTCGCAAATCAAGAGCCCGCGAATTACATGCTGAATTATCACGCGACATCCGACACCTTTGACAAAGTGGACATCACACAACTGAAGCGCCAGGTCGCAATCTCAGCGCTTACGGTCTTCGCCCTGGCTGATTCGCCAGAGCGCGTCGGCACGCGGCAATCCCGCGCTCAGATCGAACAACTGATGCGCGACACCGGCCTGGACCAGGAAATGAAAAAAATGGGTTTTTGGCCGCTCTGGGAAAGAAGTGAGCGCGGCCGCCAGCCATAGGTTAAGACAGCAAGGCCTACTGCTTCGCGCGGCCAGCGGCTTTGAGTACGTCAATCATCGGCAGCGCTCCTCCGCCCGCTCCTCCGCCCATGTAAACTTCAGGCAAGTGCCCGTCCCAATGCTGTTGCATCATTTCGATAGTTCGCAGCTGTAACAATTCCGGCGTGATCTGCTGTTTTTGCACCTCTAGCGCTTTAGCCTCCGCTCCGGCCTGCGCGACTTTTTGTTCTGCCTCAATCTTGATGCGCGTCAGATCGTTTTCCGCCTTCAGCGCATTCTGTTGCGCCGTCACCTTGGCCTCGATAGCGCGATTGTATTCTTCGGAAAAATTGAAATCCGTGATGCTCACCGCGTCAACGTCGATGTGATGAGCAGCCAAGCGGTCCCGCACGTATTGTTCGATTCCGTTCCGCACGGTGGCACGCTGCGCAATGAGTTGCTCCGCGTCGTACTGAGCCGTCTGCGCCTTGATCGCTTCCAGAATCGCCGGTTTCACCACCCGATCCACGGCGTCATCATTCAACTTGGCCCATATGTCCGTCACGCAGCACGGATCCTGGTAATAGGCCAGCGTCACCTGTGTGTGTACCACCTGCAAGTCATGGCTGGACGCCTGAGAATCGAGCTTTTCCACCTGCACCTGAACCGAAATAGGCTTCACCGTTTCCAGAAATGGAGTGATCAGATGCGGGCCCGGCTCAAGAGTGCGCCCCGTCACGGCGCCAAAGCGAAGCACTACGCCCCGGTAACCTGAATCTACGGTGGTGAATGACATCCAGAAAATAAAAATCAATCCCGCAGCGATGAAGAAGGGGACGCCGCTCCCTATATGGTCGCCAACTTGGCTACCAAGGTGTGCAGCTCTGGTGGCCGCCAGAATTCGCCAGATCCCCAGCAGCATCAACGCGACAAAGACGAACAACAGTAAACCGCCCATTTTTCCTCTCTTTCGACCATGGAATGCACTCAGCAGTAGTGTGCTCATACGCTAACTCTACTGAAAAGGCAACCTCCCATGCGCACCCAGGGCCATTGCCTGCTCTGTAGCAAGCCTGCACGTTCGCGTATAATGGAAGGAGATGACACCCGTCGCTGTGCGTTCTATTACCAGAAGCGCTTCGGCTGCTACATCCTCAATCGAGCCGTGCCGCGCCCTGGCCATCGATTACGGCCGAAAAAGGATCGGCCTGGCATTGTCGGACGAGCTCCAGCTGACCGCACAGCCGCTCCTCACGCTCACCCGCACCAACCGCCGCGATGATCTGCACCGTCTGCGGGAAATTTGCAGAAAACATAGTGTCGCGCGTATTGTCGTGGGCCATCCGCTGCACATGACTGGTCAAGAAAGCGAAATTTCCGAAGAGGCCGCCCAATTCGCCAGGCGTTTACAAAAGGAACTTGGCATCAAGGTGGAACTTGCAGACGAACGCCTTACCAGCTGGGAAGCGGCGCAGATGGTGAGCCGGGATCAATCTTCCAGCCTTTCCCGTCGTCGAGGGAAAACGCCCATCGACGACATCGCCGCGGCTGTTCTCCTTCGGGAATACCTCGACCGTAACCGTAGCTCCGCGCAGCGCGCTACGGTCGAGAGGGAATAAGAATGCGGCGGCTCGGCCTGTTGGCGCTGTTGGTCATCGCGGCAATCGGCGCAGGTGCGGGCTGGCTCGATTCGCAAATCAGCAGGCCCTATCGCGGGCATCGCCCCGAAAAAGTCTTCGTCGATATTCCTCATGGCACGTCTCGCTGGGACATCGCGGGAATTCTGCGCCATGATGACGTGATTCGTAACCGTCTGGCATTCGCACTCCTCAGTTTTTGGCATGTTCGCGACCCGATGCAGGCCGGTGAATATTATTTCGATCATCCGGTCACTTCCCGGGAAGTTTTCTGGCAGCTGGCGCAGGGAAGAATTTTTGTTCGCACCGTTACCCTACCGGAAGGCTGGACCATGTTCGACATCGCGGCCGAGCTCGATCGCGAAGGCGTGTGCACGCGCGAAGACTTTCTCGCCGCCACCGAGGATGCCTCGCTCATTTCCGATCTCGCCCCGGAAGCTCACAACCTGGAAGGTTTCTTGTTTCCTTCGACGTATCAATTCACCCGGCACACCACCTGCCAACAGACCGTGAAAAGAATGGTTCAGAATTTTCGCGCCGTCTGGGAATCGCTCAATTCTCCCGCCCCAGCGACCCCGCCGGTGAATCTCACGCCGAGCCAAATTGTGACCCTCGCATCCCTGGTCGAACGCGAGACGCCTCAAAAAGACGAGAGACCGCTCGTCGCCGGCGTGTTCTATAATCGCCTGAAGAAGGGCGGAACATTGCAATGCGACCCGACGGTGGCATATGCCCTGGAACTGCTCGGCCATCCGGTGAAAATCGTGCACTCCAAGGATCTTGAGATCGATTCTCCGTACAACACTTACAAATATCCCGGCCTGCCGCCTGGGCCGATCGCCAATCCCGGCGAAGCTTCCCTCCGCGCCGCACTTCTGCCTTCTCAAACCGACTACCTCTTTTTCGTCGCCAACGATAACGGCGGCCATTTCTTTAGCAAGACGCTTGCCGAGCACAATCGAAACGTCGCCCGGTACCGTCGTCTTCTTTCCGGTGAAACGCCAGCCGTCACCGCGCAGCAGAAAACCCCACATCGAGGTCCATCTTGAGTCCCAGTCCTTCTCGCGCGCCCGAGGGAGCGGGTTCGCCTACAAAGAAAGCGATGATTCTGGAAGCGGCGCGGTCTCTTGCCAAGACACGCTACACACCTGCGGAAATCGAACAGATTCGCCGCCGGTTGATCGCCCAACTCGGCGCGCAAGGCAAAACCGCGCCCGATTACATCGTCAGCGTTCTGGAAGAAGCAGGACTGCGGGTGGTGTGGTCCACCCGCTCAGATACCGAAGGCCGTTACGAAGAAGAATTCACCGACCTGCTGCATTTCTCCACGCTCGAAGAAGCAGAGATGTGCCTGGTGCGGCTCGATGAGCTTCTCAGGAAATTTCTGGTGGAAAATGAACAAGCAGCGGCCGAGCGCGTCCGCGAGGTCGCCCGCCTGGGCCGGCGCCGCGCTGAAATGATTTCGCGGAACCACAAGGTAGATGCCAATAAGCGCGCGGCTAAGGAGGAAATCGCCCACTGGTTTGGCATCTGGCTTGAAACTCCCGACGCATTCTTCGATTGGCTGGAAGTTCGCAAGCAGTCTCCGGAGTTCAAGCGCTCTTTCCCCTCGTCCGATTTCACCGAGGATCTTCCCGAAGCTGAAGAATAACCGAATGCTCCTACTGGAAATCGAGCCGCTTGATCTGGGCGCGGATGTGCGTGCCATCGGCCTGGAACTCACTGAAGCTGACGAGAACCATGAGCCCATCCGTGGCCCGGACGCGGCACGAATCTGGACGCGCGTGCTAGGCGCGGTCGCAAACGACCAGCCGTGGGGGCTCGATTTCTTCAGCCATCTGGATCGTGTCCGCGATTATTGCCAGCGGCATCAGATTACCTTCCGCGAAGCCAGCAACCGGTGCATCGTAATTCCGGCTCCCGAGCCCGCCGCGCTTGAATCATTGATCGATCGCTTCCAGTCTGAAACATTCGGTGCGCGCGCCGGCGATAAATTTGCCGCTGGCGATAGCGACGTTGAAAACCAACTGGCGCATCGCGGAGCCGATGCTTATCACACCAAGTCCCCCGAGTATTTTTTCTGCGCGATTTGTAATTTCGAAGACGGCTCGCTCGTGCTGCTTAGCGAAAAACTGTGGGCTAGCGAAGTAATTCGCCGCGTCCGGCCGGCCACGCAAGGACAGGATCTGGAAGTCCGCCTCGCCTCGTAACCTGCTTGCAACACCGTATTTAGTCGGCAACCTTAGCCCAACAGTACTATTCCCCTAAACGTCGGTTCTATTACACTAAGTTATGGTCTCGGCCTAATGCCCCCGTATCTTCGCGAATCGACCGTGCGTAGCGAGCCGAGTGCGCCCAATGCCCGCGCATTCGTCCGTACCCTCAACGTGCTGCTCAAGTACGCCCGCCTCTACGGGCTGGAACACACTCGATCAGCGAAGCAGTTCGAACTAGCCTGGACCGAACTCGAAGACGCAATCGCCGCCGCCGGCCATGAGGGTTTGCTTTTGGGCGCCTCAGGTTCGCAGTTGCTCCTGGACGGAGTTCCGCTGGAATCCAGTCCAGCCGAACGCAGCTTCGCCAACTTTCTTACGGGAGCTGGTATAGCCAGCATCGGTTTTCTTCCTCGCGTCGATCAGCGCGAGTTCTCGAACCTTGTGAAATGCTTTATGGAGACCGGGCCCAAGGCCGGCACATTATCGGAGCGTCTGGAGGCCTATTTCGGCAATCGCAGCAATTCCGGAATCCGGGTGAATGAAATCCGGTTCATCGCCGAGGACGCCGGATTCTCGGAAGCGCGCGTGGCAGCCACTCTCACCGCAAAGACGCTAGGCGCCGATGCCGGTCGCATCCAGGAGTGGTTCCGAAGCCCGGAAAAAATGATTCAGCTCATCGCCGCAGCCGAAGGCGCACACGGAATGTCGGGCGGCGGCACCGCTGCCGGCAGCGCGCCCCCAGCCGGCGCGAAAGTCGAGGGCGAGGTTGGGTGGGGTGGCGGAATCTCACGCATGGCCGGAATCGCCGCGACCGGGCAAGGAGCAGGTGGTGGTATTACCGGCATGCCGGGCGGCCTTGGCGGGCTCGAAGAAGCCGAGCTACGAAAACTGCTCCAGTTGCTAAGTCAGTTCGGCGAAGCGCAAAGCGCCAAGAACGCAAAGCTTGATCCTTCATCGTGGCAGCAAAAAATTATTGCGCTGCCCCAGAACGCTCAACTAACCCTGCAACAAGCTCTAGCCACCGTCGCGGCTCAAACCCCCACGGCTAAAGTCGATGAAAACATGCTGCTGCACTTAGCCGAAGATCTGGCCATCCGTTTCGCCATCGATCGCTATCAACGCGGCGAAGTGAAGGTCAACGCCGTGCGCCAGCTGCTCGATCGCATGGGCCACGAGCTCGACACTCTCCGCAAACTCCTGAAATCGCGCGAAGACAAATTGGCGAGCGCTGGGGTGTCCGTCGAATCGCACGCCGACGTCCTCGACCGCCAATTCTGGGCTGCCGTTCCAGATTCCGGCAAGAAGAACGTGCTGCTGTCCTCTGAGGCCTGGTGCATTCCGCCGCGCAACGTGCAGCAGTACGTCGAAGAGCTGATGGGCCGCGGCGAATCCGACGCCGCAGGTGACATTCTGCTGCAATACGCGTCGTGCGTGGGCAATCAGGACGCCGAGGCCCGCAAAAAAGCCGCGATTGGCCTCGGACAGCTCGCCGAAGTCTACAGCAAGGCCGCGAGCCAGCGCCTGCAGGGCGCGCTGTCAAAAATCGGTCAGGCCATGAACGCGGAGAAGGACGGCGAACTGCAAACGCTCTTGAGCGCAGCATTCGTCAGGCTCAGCCAGGAATCCGCGGCGCGCCGTTATTACCGGGCGGTGCAGCAAGCCCTTGATTCACTCGCGGATTTGGAGCAAACGCGTCCTAGCTGGGTGCAAAGCCTGCGGCCTCGCATCGGCGTGGACAATCGCATCCCCGAGTTCGTAGAAGAAGCCCTGGTCGCGGAAGTGATCCCGGACGGCCTCGTTGGCGTCCTGATGCGCGTGCCTCAGAAAGCAGCTGAACATCTGGCGGTGCGGCTTGCACGATCCTCACGGCGCACGGAGCGCGAGAGCCTGGTCCAGGTGGCAAAGCACGTAGGTCCGGCCTGCGTGAGTTACCTGAGGGAGGCATTCAAAAACGATACGCCGGCAAAAGCCGCTGCCGTCACCGGACTGCTGAGCCGCCTCGATCCCGCGACCGTAGCGGGCCTGCTCCCGCGACGCTTGCGCGATAGCGGCCGCGGCTTCCAGGATGCGGTGGTTCGGCAGCTTTCTACCGGCGGCGCTCCGGAACGCGGAAAACTCCTTGCCGGATCGCTTGAATTGTTAGACGTCATGATTTTACCCCTGGCCCTGGACGAAATTGGCATGTGCGGTGATTGCGAAACGGCGCCCAAGCTTCTGCAGCTTGTCGAAGGCGAAATCCTCCCACAGGCACCTGACTACCTGAAAGTGAAAGCCATCGAAGCTCTCGGCCGTATGCGCGCCCCTAGTGCCATAGATCACCTGCGACGCTTTGTCGAGGCACGCAAGGCTTTTGGCTGGACTTATCCCGAAGAAATTCGCATGGCCGCAGCCCAGGCGTTGGTGAAATGCGATCCTGAATGGATCACGGATTTCCTGCCACGATCGAGCTTGGATCAGAAGGTGCTGCAATTGGCGCCGCTCGATGCCAGGCCGGAGCGCGACTTTGTGCGCTATCGCCGCTATCGCCGCGTGCGTCTGCCACGTAGCGTACCGGCCGTGGTTACGTCGGCGAAAGGAAAATATTCGTCCGCGATCAGCGTACTGAGTCTCGACGGCGGACTTCTCAGTGGCGAGCTTCAACTGCCGGTAGGCACCGAAGCCACGCTCAAAATCCCCGCTGGTATGCGCTCGATCAGCATGCAAGCTGTTGTGCGGTTCGTGCGCTCGCACCAGGCTGGTTTCGAACTCGTCGGAATGAGTCTGGAGGACCGCGCCAAGCTTCGCCGCCTGCTGGTTTCCGCGGGCAGCAACGATTCGGTCATTCCTCCCGCCACACTTTTTAACGAATAACCACGCGAAAAGGGGACCAACTCGAATTTTGCCAAAATTGGCAAATCGGACCATACCGCTTTTTGACGGAATCCCGGCCATTCGTAGATTAAAAAGCGAGTCGATCGGGCGCTTACATGCCTCCAGAAATCCAACGCTATCTCCCCATGTGGAGCCACGTCAGGCTCGAGATGGATGTTTTCCTTTACACCGTTGCCGTCACTGTTTTTGCGGGTTTAGTATCCGGCCTCGCCCCGGCCTTCCAAACTTCCAAGTTCCATTGCAGCCATATCGCTGAAGGAGTGTGACTGGTTTTTCCAGTCCAGGTAGTCCGCCGGTGAAACCTGGTTCCAGCCAAGGGTCTGTTCCGGAGCGAGGGTAAGCACCATGACGAGGCGGTCCAGTTGAGGCAGCGCTACGGGTTTCTTCAAGGGCGTTAGCCTGTTCCAGACAAAGTATTGCGCAATCGATCGAATGCTGCGTGTTCGCTGCGTGTTCGCGTGTTCGTTGACACCTCAGTGAGCGGCTGTTAGATTGCATGGTTTGTGACTATTAGCCTGCCTCAACAGCCTATTCGGAACAACGCTTGCTTCGTTCCTTTCCTAATCCTCTTGGTTTTTGCCTGCGGCTGCGCCGTCAGCCACAAGACTGCCGTCAAGCCATCGCAAGCTCCGGGGCCAATTAAAACCGCCACTGAAGCCCAACTGATCGATCAGTACAACCAACAAGCCCAAGTCATTCATTCGCTGAACGCCGGCGTCCAGATGAAATTGACGGCTGGCTCCGCGTATTCCGGGGTCATCGAGCAGTATCACGAAGTAAACGGTTTTATTCTCGCGTCACGTCCGGCAAGCATTCGCGTAATCGGCCAGGCCCCGGTAATCAGCAAGAATATTTTTGACATGGTCAGCGACGGCCAGACGTTCAGCATTTACATTCCGTCGAAAAATAAATTCATCGTGGGCCCAGCGAATCTGGAACGCCACGCGGACAAGCCTATCGAGAACTTGCGCCCGCAGCATCTGGTGGACGCGCTTTTTTGGACGCCGATTGCGGAGCGCGCGCCGGTCCTGATAGAAGAAGCCAGGGAAGAAAGTGGCCGTTATTACGTGCTGACTGTGGTCAGAAGGCCGTCCGATTCCGCCGCAACTGCTAGCGATGATTGGGGTTCAACAGACTGGGAGATCGCGCGAAAAATCTGGTTTGACCGCGCGGACTTGCGTATCATTCGAATAGAAAATTTCGGGGTGGCGGGCAAGGTCACCTCCGAGGTGGCCTACTCGAATTGGCAGCCCGCCGGCGCTTTGACGTATCCGTGGCAAATCGCGGTAAGCCGCCCGGGCGACGATTATCGACTGCAGATCATCATCAAGAAGTTGACGTTGAACGAACCGCTGGCTCCGGATCGATTCGTTCTCGCCCAGCCGCCGGGCACTGAACTGGTGCCGGTGGGTGAAGACACCGGAAACCGGAAACCCACCGGGCAAAATCCCAAGGAGCCGCAGCCCTGAATTCTGTAAGCGCTGAAGGCTAAACAATGATCCGCTACATGATCGTACAAAACGTGCTGCACCGTCCGCTGCGCACACTCATCACGGTGATTGCGGTAGCGGTCGAGGTCACGCTCGTAATCATCGTTGTCGGCCTCACGAGTGGGCTGCTCGCTGAATCCGCCAAACGCATCGAAGGCGTCGGCGCCGACATCATGGTTCAGCCGCCGTCAGCCTCGGTTTTTATGGCGTTCAGCGGCGCACCGATGCCAATCGCGATCGGAGATAAGCTTGCGCAACTCGAATATGTGCAAGCAGTTACGCCGGTTCTGCTGCAATTCAATTCCAACGGCCTCGAAATCGTTTATGGAATCGACGTGGATAGTTTCCGCACGGTCACCGGCGGCTTCGTGTTCCACGAAGGCCATGAGCTTAGGGAGCCAAACGACATTTTGGTCGATGATGTTTATGCGAGAACCAAAAGGATAAAGCTCGGCCAGAGCTTACACCTTTTCGATCACGATTTTCACGTCGTTGGCATCGTCGAGCACGGCAAGGGCGCGCGCCTTTTCGTATTCCTTTCCACTTTGCAGGAAATGGCTGGTGCGCACGACAAAGCTTCGGTCTTTTTCATCAAGTGCGATCGCACCGACCACACGCCGGCGGTTATGGACGAAATCAAACAGCTTTTGCCGCGCTATGAGATACGGCCGCTCAAAGATTTCATCTCGCTGATGACTTCCTCGAATCTCCCGGGCCTCGGTGCGTTTATCGATGTCATGATCGGAATTGCCGTGGTCATCGGCTTTCTCGTGATTTTTCTTTCCATGTACACCACCATCATCGAACGCACGCGGGAAATCGGCGTCCTGAAATCGCTGGGCGCCTCGAAAGGCTACATCGTTCAGATCGTTCTCAGCGAGACCTTTCTCTTATGTCTCGGGGGCGTCGTCGGCGGCATTGGCCTGAGCTTCCTGATGCGTTCAATTTTCCTGAAGCTTTTCCCTTCGCTCACAATCCTGATCTCCGCAAGTTGGGTTTTGCGGGCTGGACTTATCGCCGTTGTAGGGGGCCTGCTCGGCGCGGCATATCCTGCCTGGATGGCTAGCCGCAAAGATCCAGTCGAGGCGTTGGCCTACGAGTAACTCATCGGCATCGGCAATCCATTTTATGGATTCAAGGGAACTTCTCGTGCCTTCCTGCATGCTAGGCATAAATGTCAAACGCGACTAGAATATTTCAAGCGCAAGAATCGTCGGCCTTGCTACCGGAGCCGTTGTTGGAGCCCATACTTAAGACCGAAAACCTGTGGAAAATCTACCGGCAGGGCAAAGTGGAAGTACCGGCTCTGCGCGGCGTCAGCATGGAAGTTTTTCCCGGCGAGTTTGTTTCCATCATGGGTCCTTCGGGGTGCGGCAAGTCAACGATGCTGCACGTCATCGGCGGGCTGGCGCAAGCTACTCGCGGGCGGGTTTTCCTGGACGGAAACGATCTCACCACCATGAGTGATTCCGCGCGAACCTTGTTGCGCCGCCACAAAGTAGGTTTCGTTTTTCAGCGATTCAACTTACTCCCTACGCTCGACGCTCGACACAATATAGAGCTCGCGCAGCATATTCACGGCAACGGATTCGATCCGCACCGGTTCCAGGTCGTCGCCGACCTGCTTGGTTTAAGCGGACGGCTGAAGCATAAGCCTTCAGAACTTTCCGGCGGCGAACAACAACGCGTGGCTCTTGCGCGCGCAATCGTAAGTGAACCAAAAATTGTGCTGGCGGACGAGCCCACAGGCAATCTCGACACGAAAAGTTCCGACGCTGTCCTCAACCTGCTCCGCCAGCTCAATCAGGATCTCGGCCAGACAATCGTGATGATCACTCATAACCCCGACGCCGCGGCATATGGTCATCGAGTGCTGCATATGCGTGATGGCGAGGTCGTCGACGGCTCTTCCGTTCACTAAGATGCGCGCAGTGTGGCAAGCACTCACACGGACGCTTTTCTGGTCTTACGAACGCGGCAGTTGGCCCTACGATTTGATGGTAATCGTGATCATTCTTTTCGTGCTGGTTACTCCGGCGCGATGGTTTCACGATCAGCCGCAGGTTGCCGCGCTGGGCAATTCCAAAGTGCAATTCCGATCTCAGGATTTCGCCAGCCACACCCATACCTATCGCCTGGACGCTTCTTTGCTGGCGCCGGACAAGCGCGCCTCCCGGCCGACTCCGGAGCTCGAGCGCGAAACCCACGACATCATCGCGCGCACCGTGGGCGACTTGAGGGACGAGAGCTTTCAAGTCGTACGCATCGACCCAGTCCGTGCGCATGATGGTTCAATCCAGGCGTACGACGTTACCGTCCACCCCTGAGCTGGCCGGTAACCTTTTCTCCCACATCATGGAAAAAGCGGGAACCCCCTCACGCGATTAAGCGTCCAAACCAGTGTAGTATTATGAACGCCGCGCGAACAAAATCCGGCGTCACACAGGGGAATCCTCATTTTGACAAGAAATCGTCTTGCTACAACACTGGCCGCCTGTGCGCTGCTCTGCGGGGCGTGGGCGCAGGCCGGAATTGCCGCAAGTCAGGGCCGCCCGAATATCACGCTGGAAGCTGTGCTAAGGCATCTGGATAGCGCTGCAAAGAATTTTCACGGACTTTCAGCGGATGTCGAGCGCACCAAAGTGACGGTCGTAGTAGACGATAAATCCACCGAACACGGCACCATTCTGGTTCATGGCGACAGAATGTTGTTGGAGATGACGGCCCCGGATCCCCGCACGATTCTACGCACGGGCGACAACCTTTACCTATACACGCCGGGATTGAAACGCGTAGAAGAGTACAACCTCGCACAGCATCGCGCACTGGTGGATCAATATCTTCTGCTGGGTTTCGGCACGCCAGGAAAAGAGTTGGAAAAGGCGTACCTGGTGACTTTGCTCGGGGAACCGACGGTCGAGGATAAGAAAACCGCCGAGTTGGAATTAACTCCCAAATCCCAGGAAGCTCGCAATCAGATTTCGAAGATCCAAATCTGGCTCGACGAAAGCTCCTGGCTGCCAGTTCAGCAACAGTTCACCGAAACCGGCTCGGGAGACTATTTCGTAATCCGCTACTCCAAGGTAGTCCGCAACCCAGACCTAAGCGACGCGAATTTCAAACCACACTGGCCCAAGGGTACGGAGAAAGTCAAACCGCAGGGCTGAGCCGCACAGACCGAGCTACCGCCAACCCAAACAGGGATCCTTCGCTGCGACCAGGATGAAGACTGTTGTGATCCTCGGCTCTGTAGGGGATGGTCTCCGACCTGGGCCACGCTGCCCTGCGCAAACCTCTTTGGTTCAGAAGCCCAACATCTCAACTTTTTCCACCAGCGATTTTCGCCGCACTTGGCTTAGGTTCAAATTTAGGTGGCGACAACTCACGCTCCAGCAGCGAGCGTTTGCGATCCAGCCCCCAGCGATAGCCGGCCAAATTGCCGTCCTGACGCACCACACGATGGCAGGGGACAACAACTGATACGGGGTTGGTTGCGCAAGCCCGGGCAACAGCTCGCACGGCTCTCGGCTTGCCAATCGCTAGCGCCACTTCGCTGTAAGTCCGGGTGGTACCGTAGGGAATCTTGCGCAGCTCCTCCCACACTCGGCGCTGAAAAGCAGTCGCCTGCACATCAGTAGGCAGATCGAGATTCGGTTCGTGCCCACGCAAATGCTCGAGTATCTTGCTGACCCAACTTTCTAGTCCATAGCAATCGCGCCGGATTTCGGCGCGCGGATATTCCTTCTGCAAGGCGGCGGCCAGAGCCGCGTCGTCTTTGCCCAGGTATAGCGCGCTAATCCCGCGCGTCGTCGCCGCCACCAGTAGGCGGCCTAAGGGCGAGCCCACCACTGTGTAGTTGATCTGCATGCCCGCTCCACCCTGACGATACGTGGCGGGCGTCATGCCCAGTTGCGATGGGGCGCGCTCATACAAACGGCTGCTGGATCCAAATCCTGCGTCATATAGTGCGGTAGTCACGTCATCCCCCTTTTTAAGTTTCGATTTCAGCCGCCGCATTCTCTGCGCGTCGGCATATTGCCGCGGTGAAATGCCCATTATCTTGCGGAAGGCGCGTTCCAGTTGATACGCGCTCATTCCCACCGAACCAGACAGCGAATTTAAGGTCAACCTCGATTCATCTTCAATCGCACTGGCAGCATCAACTCCATCCGCATCAATGCGAGCTTCAATCGCGCGACAGACCCGCGCGACCGCTTCTGTGCGCGGATCGCGCAGGCGCACCGCCCGAGGCTGGCACCTCCGGCAAGCGCGGAAGCCCTTTTGTTCGGCAGCTTCCGGCAAAGAATAGAACTCAACTTGCTCGCGCCGCGGTTTTCTCGAAGGGCACGACGGTCTGCAATAGACTCCGGTCGACCGCACTGCGTACACAAACTTCCCGTCGGCCGCGCGGTCGCGGGTTCGCACAGCGTTCCAAAAACTCTCTGAGCCCGTCGTTGTTTTGGTCCTGGCCATTTTTGAGCCTAGAGCCTGCATCATAGACGGAATCATCGTTAGAGCCTCGCTCACACTCCCAGCTTAGACGAAGCGCAAGCAAAGCTGCTATCCGTTTATAGCGCTTGAAGTGGCTCCCGGTTTTAAGAGCGAGCAATCTAACGGAATTCACGACGAAAGGCTGGTCCGACTGGAACCGGCCCTGTTAACTCCTAGAAAGGAAATGCTTAGCCTCCCCTTCCCGGGGGAGTACATTTTACGTCACCTTCGCCTCAGCCCCCTTGACGGTTTGCCAGACTCCGCGCATATTCGGTCCACCTGGGTAGGGGGAGTCTCAGGCCATTTCTTGGGGGATCTTACATGGGGGCTGCTCCGGATTGGAAGGACCAGCGGCCAGCTGCTTCGCCGCCGCGTGCAACTGGAATTGAAAGCCACACTGTAAGCGTCATATCGCGGTTACAAAAACCTGGACCTCGTCGTTTTGCTCGCGTGCCAACACACGCCATCGGAGTGGCGCAAGAGCGTCGCCGTAACCCGCGCGCCGCGCTTTCGCTGCCTCTACGCCTGATCCGCGTCGCGGATCGTCCCGAACCTGTTCCGGTGACACTGGTCACGCGCAATATCAGTTCGAGCGGCATTTATTTTCTGGCGCCTCGGGATTTCGAGCCTGGGACAGCCATCGAGCTGGAAGTCGCGCTCATCGAACGCCCGCTCGGCCAAGGCAGCGTCCAGATGTGCACGGCGGTCCACATCGTGCGCGCCGAAGAAGTCGAGATGCCGGGATGGCGTGGCTATGCAGCCAGCTTTGACGACTTCGCGCTGCGTCGCGACGACGTGCTTCCACTGCGCTACCAACCAACCCACTAGTTCCAAGTCGCCAGGCGCGCCAGGCTGTGTGTGGCGACCGAAGGGCGCTGCTTTTTACCCGCTGAAGCCATCTGTTCGCAACTGCTACGCAAATATTCCAGTAGCCCCGGCCTTATCCACACCTTACACTCTGATACCATTCCTTCGCCATGCGCGCCCAATTCTCGGCCCGGACGATTTTATTTGACTGGGATGGCACCCTCCTGAATTCCTACGCCGCCGACGTGCGCGCCTATATGTCAATGTTCCAGGCGCTAAAAATCAAATGGACCGAACGTGAGGTCGCCAGCCATTATTCCCCGAACTGGTACCGCGTCTACCGCGCAGCGCTCATACCGCGATCGAAATGGCTAGAAGCCAACCGTTTGTGGGCGCGGGCATACCGACTGGAAACTCCCCCGCTGCTGCCAGGGGCGCGCCGTATCCTGCGTCAACTCAGCCGCAAATTCCGCCTGGGCATCGTATCAAGTGGCAGCCGCGCGCGCGTGCGCCGCCAGATTCGCGACTTTACCCTGAAGGATTATTTTTCTGTATGCGTCTGCAGCGAAGACGCCCAAAAGAAAAAACCGCATCCCGCACCTCTGCAGCTCGCACTCAAGCGTCTTCACGCCGAACCCGAACACTGCGTCTACGTCGGTGACACAGCCGAGGACATCGAAATGGCGCGGCGCGCAGGGGTGAGAGCCATTGGCGTTCTAGGCCCATTTCCGACCGCAGCGCGCATCCGCGCGGCGAAACCGGAAATCCTGCTAAATTCCATCGGTGCATTGCCCCGCTATCTGCGAGCCGACGAATCGATTCAGTGAGGCGCTGGCGGAGGCGTACTGGACGGAGTCTGCTGGGAGCCCGCCGACGCAGCCGCTGCGCCGGTGTTCGGTTTGAAGTCGGTCGAGCGAACCACCAGCCGTACCGGCAGATCATCATTGTCGCTCTTCAAATAATCATCCGAGCGCGCATAGGTAGGCAGCCAGTATTTACCTTGGAAATTCTCGCGGTAGGTCTCGAACATAGTGAACGGCAGTTCCGTGCCGTTTCCCTCGATCTCGCTCACGAATTTGCCGTAGCTCTTAACAATGACGAAGTCCTGATCATCGACCCACACCACACCCTGGAAAAATCGCTCTTTGCGGCTCAATAATTTCGGCTTCACCTGGAAAATATAGGTATTCAACTGGTCCAGTTTTTCCTGCCCAGCATACTTGAACTGGTAATTGTCAAGCTTGTCCGGAGTCAGAGGAAATTCCGGCAAACCCGCGATCGTCTTCACATCTTCCAGCGAGAAATGCATCAATTTCAAAGTAGACACCGGCTGCTGATCGACGTGCATATAGCGCTGGCCATCGGGCCGCAAATAAACTTCGCCGCTAACCGTGAAATTTCCTCCGGGATCGGTAAGCTCGTCCAGCCGAATTGTTTGCTTGAAACTGTAGGTATCGTACGCTTTCTTCATCACCACTTCGTTGGCGGCGAATTTCTGGATGATGACGTTCTCCGGCACAGGTGGAGCGTCGGGATGCGGCTCCGCAGGAATGCGTTTCACCTCAAATTTGGGCGGAGGTGCTTGTGGTCCGGCGTCTTGCGCACGCAAAGGCGCAGCTAGCCATGAGACAGCCGCTAAAGCTGTCACCCCGAAACAGAGTACTTGTCGCCATGATCTTAACATTCCGGTCTGCGACCTTAATTCCCGCCCTCGACTTTGGTTTTGCCTCTCATTTTGACCTAAATCTTCCGCCGTCATCCTTCTGAGCGCAGCGAAGAACGGTTTTGGGTATGCCCTAATTCTTAGATGCGGGCCAAGACTCAAGTGTTAAACCGACCCGCTTTGCGAAGCGGCGAATGATGACCCAAGCTCGATCAATCGCGTCCATTACACCATCCAGTCATAGCACACATCCGCAAGCTCTCCCTACTAAGCTCGCCAACCCTCTGCTAAAATCGCGCGTTTGCGGCCCGCAGCCGCGCCGGGCATGAAGGACTTTCACGAACAGCGCCGATCCAGGCGTTACTTTATCAGTGGCATGGTGCAGGGTGTCGGCTACCGCTACTACGCCCTGCGTGCGGCGCAACGCCTCGGCGTAGCAGGGTTCGCTAGGAATCTAGAGGACGGCCGGGTAGAAGTGTACGCAATCGGCAGTGCCGTAGCGCTCGGGAAATTCCGCACCGAACTCGAACGCGGCCCCGAAGGCGCCGCAGTTTCAGGTGTCAGCGAAGAAGACGCGCCGCCGGCTGAACAGTATTCCAAACGCTTTTCAATCGAGCGCTAAGCCCAGGCAAAAGCAACAGCAGAAAAATCGAGGAGACGAATGAGCGACCTGAAAACGCTGATCCGCGAAATTCCGGACTATCCCAAGCCCGGAATTCTATTTTATGACCTGACGACGCTGCTCAAAGATCCGAAGGGCTTCCATTCGCTGGTCGATCAGCTTTGCGAACAGTACAAAGGACACGAAGTGGACATCGTGGCGGGCATCGAGGCCCGCGGATTTATTTTTGCGCCGGCTCTGGCCTATCGTTTGAATGCAGGGTTTGTTCCGGTGCGCAAGCCCAAAAAACTTCCCGGCAAAACCAGCTCGGTCACTTACCAGCTCGAATACGGATCAGACCAGCTCGACATCCACGAAGACGCCATCAGGCCAGGGCAAAGCGTTTTAATTTGCGACGACCTGCTTGCCACCGGCGGCACGGCCGCCGCCGCGGTAAAGCTCATCGCGCAATTAGGCGGCAAGGTGGTGGGCGCGGCGTTCGCAGTGGAACTCACATTCCTCAACGGCCGGGCCAAGCTTCCTGGTGTGAGGGTGTTCTCGCTGCTGAAATACGACAAGTAGGCGTCGCGATGCTTGCGAAGATCGAATCATATTTTGAACCCGTGAATTACGCGTGTTTGTGCGCGTTCATATGCGATATCGGCTTCCCGCGCTGACGCACGACTTCGAAAAGCATCACGCCTGCCGCAACGGAAACGTTAAGCGAGCGCACCGGGCCAAGCGTAGGCAATGACACCAGAAAATCGCAGCGCCTACGCGTCAGTTCGTGCAATCCTTGGCCCTCGCTGCCGAGCACAATCCCTACTGAGCTCTTAAGGTCGACATCGCTGTAATGCTTTTCCGCACGCTCGTCGAGCCCGACCAGCCAGTATCCGGCTTCCTTCACTTCCTCCATCGCGCGCACGAGATTTTTCACGCGCGCGATGGGCAAATGCGCCAGCGCACCGGCTGAAGCTCGCTCGACCGTATCGCTGAGGCCAGCCGCACGACGTTCAGGAATCACGACGCCCTGTGCGCCCGCCGCCAGCGCGGTTCTTACAATAGCGCCCAGGTTGTGAGGATCCTCAATCCCATCGAGCAGGACCAACAAACCCTGCGGAGTTTTTGCCGCGAGCAAATCTTCGATCCCTATCGCCGGCTTTGCAGCGCCCAAAGCCGCTACGCCCTGGTGCTCGCGTGTTCCCACCAGCCGTTCGATTTGCTGCCGGTCCTCAAATCGAACCGGTACACCTTTGGTCTTCGCCAGTTGAACGACGGCTTCGACACGCTCGCCATGGCGCCCGCGTGCAATCACGATGCGATCCAAAGCGCGTCCCGCCGTCAGCGCCTCTTCTACAGCATGAAATCCCGTAAGCCAATTCATCGCCATCGCGTTGTCCAGGTGTTCAAATCAATCCGCCCGCCTTAAGGTGTCGATACAAAAGCACTGCCGCCGATTCTTCGCATCGCCCCCCATATCCGTTTTTGCCTTTGTAGCGGTCACCTTCAGTTTAGGCGGGGTTGGTTTTTGTCTGGTTTAGTTCCGGTTTGCCAAAACAAATCCAAAAATAGGAGATGAGCATTCATGCGCGCAGCCCTGACGGCAAGTTCCGGCTGGCCTGCGCCCGGAGGGACTCACCCTTCCAAGGTTGCGATGGTATACGCCGCAATGGCTTCGCCGCGCCCGATCTCGCCGGTTCCTTCGTTGGTTTTCGCTTTCAGGTTTATCTGTTCCGGTACGATGCCCAACGATATCGCCAGAGCTTCGCGCATAGCTGGAAAATGCGGACCCAATTTCGGTCGCTCACAGATCACTACCGCGTCCAGATGGCCAATGCGCAATCTGTGTGCATCGAGCAATTTTCGCGTGTGCTCCAGAAACTTCAAACTCGACGCGCCCTGCCATTGCGGATCGGTGTCCGGAAAATGAGTTCCAATGTCGCCCAGTCCCGCGGCGCCCAGCAGCGCGTCGCACAAGGCGTGCGCCAAAACATCACCGTCGGAATGTCCTAGGGAACCTTTATCGAACGGAATCTCCACGCCTCCGACCATGAGCTTTCGCCCCGCGGCCAGCCGATGCAGATCGTAGCCAATGCCTGAACGCGTCATCTTTCCCGCCGTTCTTGCTCAAGATAAAAACGCGCGAGATCCATATCCGCCGACCGTGTGATTTTCAAATTGCGCTCCGATCCAAGCACCACGAACACCTCATGTCCCAATCGTTCCACCAGCGCGGATTCGTCGCTGGCCACAATTCCGTCGCCCTGGGCCCTCCGAAATGCGTCGCGCAAAAGTGAATAGGAAAAAGCTTGTGGCGTCTGCGCCAGCACCACGCGCTCGCGAGGAATCGTCGACGTAATCAGCGCAACATCTTCGGGCAAACTGGCGCGTTTCACTTCTTTCACGGTGTCAATCACCGGAATCCCCAGAATCGCTGCTCCCCGTTTGCGTGCCTCCGCGATCACCCGGTCGAGCTGTTGGCAGGTTACAAATGGCCGGACAGCGTCGTGCACCAGGACAATTTCAGTCGAGGGATCCACCTGCGCCAGGGCGTTTGCAACCGACTGCTGCCGCGTATCTCCGCCGTGGACCACGCGCGCCGGGCGGCCCAGCGACGCCTTCGCGACTTTGTCCTGCAGCGAGACAATATCGTCCGCGCGCGTCGCCAGGAAGAAGTCGGTGATCGCAGAACATGCTGCCAAGCGGCGCAACGTGAAAATCACCAGCGGCACGGAATCGAGTGCGAGGAATTGCTTCGGAGTTTCGACGCCCATGCGAGTGCCGAGACCAGCTGCAGGAATAATTGCGGCTACGCGACCCATAAAGGGTCAACAGTCTATCGCAATCGAGGCATGCAGCACAGGCAGTCTTGTTCCCGGTGTCTTAGCTCCATAATATTGTCACCCCCTAACGGCAACGTGAAAATGTCACTCCATGAGCCAGGAGACGTTTCGCGTGAGCCAGAAGGAATTGCAACGAGTCGCAGTCATCGCATCGTGTGTGAAGGGAGATCTGGCACACGCCAGCCGCGGTCGGCCCAGCCACCGTCGCCTGCCCGATGCGGTGCGCGAGCAGATCGTGGGTCTGGCGCGCAGCACCTACGCTGGCTTCAACGATCACCATCTCTGCGAGAAGCTCGTCGAGTGCGAAGGCTTTTCACTCAGTCGCGAGACACTGCGCCGGCTATTACGCAAGCAAGGTCTGGGCCCGCCCAGAAAGCGCCGGGCTCCGGCGCATCGCCAGCGGCGCGTGCGTTCCGCACGGCTCGGCGAACTGGTGCAGCTGGATGGTAGCCCCCATGACTGGCTCGAAGGTCGTGGCCCACGACTCACCGCCCTGGGCATGCAGGATGACGCTACCGGTAAAATCCTGGCCGCACAGTTCTTCTCTTCGGAAACCGCTTTTGGCTATCTCTGCTTGCTTCGTCAGCTGCTCCGCCGTCATGGCCTGCCCCTGGCTTTCTACGGCGATCGCAGCGGCGTCTTCGTCCGCAACGATGACAACTGGACCGTCGAAGAACAGCTCGCCGGAAAACGCCAACCCACCCAGTTTGGTCGCGCCCTCGCGCAGCTCGGCATTACTTTCATTGCGGCTCACAGCCCTCAGGCCAAAGGCCGCGTCGAGCGTCTCTGGGGGGTGCTCCAGGATCGTCTCTCGAGCGAGCTGCGGCTGGCCAAAGCCGACGACATCGACTCTGCCAACACCGTGCTACGCAAGTTCGCCGCTGATTACAATCGCCGCTTCGCCAGACAGCCTCGCGAAAAGCAATCCGCCTGGCGTGCCGTTCCAGAAAGTCTCGAACGTATCTGCTGCTTCATGCATGAACGCATCGTCAGCAACGACAATGTCGTGCAGTGGGAGGGTCGTCGCTTCCAGATCCCCCAGCAGGCGCGTCGTTTCAGCTTCGCCGGCGCCAAAGTGCAAATCTACCAAGCCCTTAACGGACGCCTCTCGTTCTACTACGGCGACACTCGTTTGGAGCATGCAGCTATCCCAGGGGGGTGACATTTCTATGTTGCTGTTAGGGTGACATTTTTATGTTGCTACAACAGGCAGTCTTGTTCCCGGGGTTTCCCAACCGTGATTGCGGATCCTCGGAACGAACCGGAACAGCGAGAAAGACTTCTTATCGCTTGCCTGCGACGGGGTCGGCAAGCCGTTCCGCGGCTAACTTCTTCCAGGTTCCGGATACAGCGGCCTCGCGGGACGTTCGCCCCCGCCTTCCCCGGTGCGAGGAGCTGTTTCACTCATTTGCGTTCCGCTCGCGGCCATCCGTGGCATTTGCTCAGTGCGGTCGTCGAATCGCCCGAAGATCATCTTCCCTGCCGTGGTTTGGTGCACGGAGGTTACGGTAATGTCGATGGTCTTATTAATCACTTTGCGCGCGCCATCGACTACGACCATGGTGCCGTCATCGAGGTAGGCTACACCCTGGTTATACTCTTTGCCTTCGCGCAAAATAAAAACGCGCATGGTCTCGCCGGGCAGCACCACCGGTTTGAGCGCATTTGCCAGTTGATTCACGTTCAGGATCTCGATGCCTTGCAGCGTGGCAACTTTGTTCAAATTAAAATCGTTGGTCACGATCTTCGCATCATAGCGCTTAGCCAGTTCGATCAGCTTCAAGTCGACTTCCGGAACCTGCAGGAAATCGTCTTCGGCGATCTGCACTTCCAGATGCGCCATTTTCTGAATGCGCTGCAGCACTTCCAGACCGCGGCGACCGCGCTGGCGCTTCAGAGGATCGGCAGAATCAGCGACCAGTTGAAGTTCGTGCAGAACGAACTGCGGAATAATGACCGTACCATCGAGAAACTGAGCCTCGGCGATGTCCGCCACTCTCCCATCGATGATTACGCTGGTATCAAGTACCTTGAACGAGTGCTTCAGGCTGCGCTCACTGCCGAACAACCCGCCCAGCGCCTGCAGATTGAGCATGTCGCCCTTATTCGCGCCCAACACCAGCCCGATATACGCCATTACCAAGAACGCAGCCAGACTGAAGAACGACCGGGTGCTTTCCGGCATGGTGGTATGCGTCAGGATGAGCGAAGTTAAGTAAGCGCCGAGCAGCCCCAATATCGAGCCAACCGCAGCCCCGATCAATCTCCGCAGGCTTGCATGCCTGAGGCGAAGCTCGAACAGGATAACAGCCATCCCAAACAAAAACCCGACCAGCGCGCCGAGCTCCTTGGTCAGCCCGAATGGCCGGAAGTGAAAGCCGGCGGCAACGCACACAGCCATGAAAACGATGCGGATTCCAAGCATGTCCCAAAAGGTGCCGACTTGCTGGAGAGCGTTGCGCGAAGCTACCGTGGTTTTGGGTGATTGAATTTCGGGAGCCGGGATGGACTGAGGGCGATTCTGCGGACTAGGAGCCCTTTGCATAATCCCACCTTATGAATATTTGTATAAGACGAAGCGCGTCCAATCAGTCGTCTTTGAAGTGCTTTTGCGGCTTATAAAATTTGGGCGCAGGCCGGGAAGATGGTGTTCCTTTATGAATTCCTTATGAACGCGGCCAGTATATCACTGCGTGGGAAGCGGCAGTCAACGAGGCTCGCAGATGGTGGCGAAAGCGCCCATGCTGAGCCAGCAGGCGGGTAACACTCATGTTAAACCGTTTATGCTACACATAGAACTTGGGAACGCGAGTTCCGAGCGCGCACAAAAGATCGGAAGTTACGGTGCCAATCTCGCGGGCCACGTCGGAAACTTCAATCGACGCATCCCCGTCCTTGCCATATACCGTGACCACGTCGCCCAACTTGGCTTCCGGTACGTCGGTTATGTCCAGCATGGTCAAATCCATCGATATCGTCCCGACCAAAGCCACGCGCCGCCCGCGAACCAGGGCGCAACCGCGATTTGTCCTGACGCGCACGATACCGTCGGCATAACCGGCATTGATGACCGCTATGCGCGATGGACGGGCGGTTACAAAACGAGCCGCGTAGCCCACGCTTTGGCCTTCGGCAAGGTCCCGCACCGAAATAATTCGCGCGCGGAGCGCCAGGCACGGTACCAGCCGAATCTGGCCGACCACTTCCTGCTTCTTTTGCGGCGGGTCGAAGGATTGATAATAGCCATAAAGGATCGCGCCGGGACGGACCATGTCCCCCAAAGTGGATGGGCGCGCGCAGATCGCGCCGCTATTGGCCATATGCACAATTCCCGGGGAGAGGCCCAATTCGCGCATACGCTGCAGGCACTCGCGGAAAATTCTCTCCTGGTCGTCGGTCTGCTGCGCGGTGAAATCCTCGGCGGAGGCGAAATGGGTGAACGTGCCCTCAAGTTCAATATGTTTGCATTCGGCCAATTTGCGGACGAAGGTTTCGATCTCGTCGGGTGAGATGCCCAGACGATTCATGCCCGTATTGATTTTCAAATGGAAGGGCACGCGCCGCTTGACTCCTACTGCCTTGGCACTGCATTCCCAGTGCGCGAGATCGTCTAAGCGAAAGATCGTCGGCGTCAGGTTGTTCTTGATCAGGCGTTTTTCTTCACCGGGCCAGAAACCCGTCAATATCAAAATGCGTTTGCGGATGCCTGCTTCGCGCAGCTCGATACCTTCATTCGCGCACGTGACTCCAAACCATTCAGTGCCCGCTTTCTGCAGCGCTTTCGAAATCGGGACGGCGCCCAAGCCATAAGCGTTCGATTTCACCACCGCAAGAATCTTTCGATGCGATCCAACCTGTTTTCGAATCACGCGCAGATTGTGCAGGATCGCTTCCAGTGAAATTTCTGCCCAGACCGGCCGGCCTTCAAGATGGATTGGTTTCGACATCGTCTTTTAGAATGCCAGACACTTTCTCACAGGCGCGACTGATTTTGCGGCCAAGAAACCCATTCGCGCCGTTTGTGTAAACACCCATTTTGCTACAGGCACAATGCCGGCCATTGCTTAGATGCGGAGATTTTCTGATGTGCAGCGTAACTCCCTGAAATCAGCTTAGTTGCGGCGAGATCGCCAGGGGCAAGTTCTCAATCGACGCGTGGAGTTCTGACCCCATCGCGGCCAGCTGAACACGGCTCGTGGTTTTAGTTAGACGCAGGGGAAGGGGCGTCTACTCTTCCGCATCGCCGCCAACGCTCCAGGCGTCCGGCGCCGCCTCTTCAAAACGCGTATGCCGCGCAAGGAAAACGAAATTCAGATTGCCCGTCGGACCGTTGCGTTGCTTCGCGATGATCACTTCCGCCTTAGCGCGATCTTCTTCCGGCAAATCGGTTTTGTAAAAATTGGGGCGGTTGATGAACAGCACCACGTCCGCGTCCTGCTCGATCGCGCCCGATTCCCGGAGGTCTGCCAGCTGAGGCTTGCGGTCTTCGCGCTCAGGGGCGCGCGTCAATTGGCTGAGCACTACCACCGGCACTTTCAATTCCTTGGCAAGCCCCTTCAGCGCTCGCGACATGCCGGAAACCTCCTCCTGACGGTTGCTCTGGCGTCCCATATTGGTGGGCACCACCAGCTGCAGATAATCCACAATAATCATCGAAAGGCCACGATCGCGCTTCAAGCGGCGCGCCTTTGCTCCCATTTCCATCACGGTCGAAGAAGCCGAGTCGTCAATCCACAGCGGCGCTTCAGCCAGATTGGTTAGCGCACCGGTTACTTTGCCCCAGTCGTCACGATTCATGTGGCCGGTGCGGAATTTGTGCGCGTCCACGCGCGCCTCGGAAGCCAGCAAACGCAAAAGCAGCGATTCCTTCGACATTTCCAGGCTGAATATCGCCACTGGCTGGCGATGGCGCACGGCCACATTTTCCGCAATGTTGAGGGCAAGCGCCGTTTTTCCCATCGAGGGGCGTGCCGCAAGAATGATTAACTCGGATGGCTGCAATCCAGCGGTTTCGTTGTCGAGGTTGGCGTAACCGGTCGCAAGGCCGGTGATGCGGCGTCCCTCGCTAAAAATCTTCTCGAGGCGCTCGAAATTGTCGCGAACCAGTTCTTTGACGCCGATCAGCCCGGCCTTAACGCGATCTTCTGCGAGCTGAAAAATTACCGATTCCGCGCGATCCAGGATCACATCCGCATCTTCACCGGCGGCGAGCGCCTGCTCTTGGATCGCGGAAGCAGAAAAGATCAGGTTCCGCAGAACCGCCTTCTCTTTCACGATCCGCGCGTAGTACTCGACATTCGTGATGCGTGGCAAACCATCCGCTAATTGCGAAAGGTATGCGATGCCGCCCGCTGCTTCCAGTTCCCCGCGTCGCGATAAATCTTCCATCAGCGTCACGATGTCAATCGCTTGCTGTTTTTCGCCCAGCTGCACCATGCGTTGGAAAATCTGGCGATGCTGCGACAAAAAGAAATCCTCGGAGCGCACCTTCTCGATCGCAGCATTCAGCGCATGGTTATCCAGCAGGATCGCGCCTAATATGCTGCGTTCAGCTTCCAGATTGTGCGGTAATGGTCGTTCGAGAGTTGCGTCGCCTGGCATTTTCCCTGTAGGTTCCTGAGTGCGGCGGATCAAATTCTGAACTGGTTCGATTCTGCACCCACGCGGATGGCTTCGCAAGACATACCGCGTTTCGTTCGATATCGATTGCTTACCTGAAAAGAATTTGAATGCGAGCAGCGAGAAAAGATTGTGCGCAGTTTGCGCGGGCGCGTCAACCGCACTGCGCGACATTCCTCTGTGGACGATTGCGGAAAAGTGGAAAACTTCGGTCAAAAGCTTGCGAGGGTTGCTTCTCTCGCGGCGGCCTTCGGGCGGGCGTGGCTTATCGTTTTCCCTTGGGGCCTACGCAAGGGCGCTCGCCTACAGCGAGCGCAGGGATGGCCGATTATTCTTCTTTCTTGACCGCGAGTTTCACGTTTGCTGCGACTTCGCGGTGCAATTTCACCGGCACTTGGTACTCGCCCATCACTTTAATGGGTTCGGCGAGAACGATACGCTTTTTGTCGATCTCAAAGCCCTTGGCGGCAAGTGCTTCGGCAATGTCGCCTGATGTTACCGAGCCGAACAGTTGATCGTTCTCCCCGGCCTTGCGCGTGAATTCCAAGGACACGCCTGCCAGCTGCTCAGCCTGCTTTTGCGCTGCTTCTTTCTCGGTCGCTTCCTTCTTCGCGAAGTTCGCGCGCATCTTTTCCAGTCGCTTCAGGTTTCCAGCTGTAGCCTCTAGCGCTAGTTTGCGCGGCAAAAGAAAATTGCGGGCATAGCCTTCGGCAACTTCCACGAGCTGTCCTCGCGTACCGAGTTTCTCGACATCTTCCTGCAAAATGATTTGCATCGTGTGTGTCCTCGAGTCGTAGCGCCGGCGTCCCGCCGGCTTCTTGTTTCGTTGTTCTTGGCTGTTAGTTCTGAACTCAGTTGCGCGGCATTATCAAGCGCGATTGGCACGCGACGGGCTACTACAGCTCCGCTGCGAAAGGCAGCAACGCAATATTCTGCGCCCGCTTGATCGCCACAGTCAGCCACCGCTGGTGACGCGCACAGGTCCCAGTCATGCGCCGGGGTAGAATCTTGCCGCGCTCCTGAATAAACGGCGCGAGGATTTCGGCTTTCTTGTAATCAATGAAGTCAGCCTTGTCCACACAGAACCGGCAAACCTTCTTCTTGCGCACGAAGCTTCGCTTGCCGCGCTTCGCCGGGCCGCCAGGGCCGGAGCGTCCACCGCCTCCAGGTCCGCCAGGACCTCCCGGTCCCGACGATCGTATGCCTCCCGAGGAAGGGCCATGCGATTGTTGCATTGCGTTTTCTTCTGCCATTCGAGTCTCCCGATTAAATTCGCAGTCCGTGATTCTGATTCCAATCTCATCTGCACTTCTGAAGAGCCCGCTTTCGAACGGGTCAAAACCAGAGTCCCGAACAGCACATCTTTCAGCACGCCGAAAACCGTCCAAAAATCTCCGGGCTTTAGCCCCGAAGCAAGTTCGTGCGGCTGCAAAATCCTACGCCGTAGGCGCAGCTGGCTCGGCCGGGGGAACCATGGGCATCGGCGCGGCTGGTGTAGCCGCCGTCTTCCGCGGACGTCGCGCTGCGCGACGCTCGCGGTGTTTCTTAAGCTTTTCCTGGCGCTTCAATTCTTCGTCGAGACGCACAGTCAGATACTTGATGACGGGGTCGGAAACTTTCAGCCGGCGTTCGAGCTCCTTCACTACGTCGCCGTTGGTTGACTTCACGACCATGTACACGAAGTAGCCTTCGCGCAATTTTTGAACGCGATAGGCCATGCGCTTTCGGCCCCACCTGGCCACCGATTCGATTTTCGCGCCCTTCTCGGCCACGGTGTGTTCCAACGTTGCAATCAGCTTGTCGATATCGGGCTCCGGCGTATCCGGACGGCAGATGAAAATTAAATCGTACTGACGCTCTTCCATAGGTCCTCGATTGTCCTTCTTCTAGTCTTTTCTATTGCAATCCTTGCCACTGCCACTGCCTGCAAAATTCCCCGCCGAATCGCGCGCTTCGAAGATGTGCGGCCTACTCCGCGCCTTCATCCTCTGATTCCACCCGGCGATTGAATCGCGCCATCGCCTTGCCTACTCCCTCAGTCAAAATCAATTCGACGGCGTCGGCTGCATCGCTCACCATCTGCGCCGCGATCTCGCGCTCGGGCCGAGGCATGTTCCCGAGAACGTAATCCGCCATGTCCTCGAGCGGATATTCCGGCTTTACTCCCAGCCGAACCCGAACGAATTCGTTCGTTCCCATCGCCGCGATGATCGATTTCAGGCCGTTGTGGCCGCCTGCGCTGCCGCGTTCGCGAATCCGCAACATGCCCCAGGGCAGTGCCGTGTCGTCACTGAGCACGATCATCCCAGCGGGCGCAGAGGGATACCGCTCGAGCAACATCCGCACAGCACCGCCGCTGAGATTCATCATGGTCTGCGGCTTGGCCAGCACCACTTCATTGCCGGCCACCGAGCCAAGCCCGACGTAAGATTTCGCTTCCGGTCGCGTCACGCGAATCCCTGCGCGTCCCGCCAAAGCATCGACCGCCATAAAACCCAAATTGTGCGGGGTATGCTCGTATTCCGAACCAGGATTCCCAAGGCCGACGATGAGTCTCATGTTTACCCGGAAACTCCGTCCGCGCTAAAGCCAAGAATCTTGCTGGCGGCAGCCGCGACGAACTACTTCTTTTTCTCCGGCTTCTCGGACTTCGCCGGAGCCTCCGCCGCTTCGCCTTCGCCCTCTTCTTCCTTCTTGCCCTTCTTCATCACTTCCGGTTCGGCTGGTGCTGCTTCCGCCGTCACGGCGGCATCCGCAACGGGCTCCTCTTCCTTCTTCAGGATCACCACGTGCGCAATTACGCGCGCAGGGTCGGTGAGCAGCTTGATCTTGTTGGGATCAAACGGGAGATCGGCCGCGCGCAACTGCTTGCCGATGAGCAATCCGCTGACGTCTACCTTGAATTCCTCAGGAATATCGCCGGGCAAACATTCGATTTCCACTTCACGCGTCACGGTTTCGAAGACTCCACCCTGCATCTTGACGCCCTGCGGTTCGCCAAATGTGTGCACCGGCACCATGACGCGCATGCGTACGGGCACTTGTCCCAGGCATCCTTGACGCGGCCAGCATCTGGCGTTCTTCCTGGCGAACACGCTCAGGAGCGTCACATGGCCGCCTTCGCCGTCGAGCGGGATGAAGGCCGAGCTTCGAGCGTAGGCCAGGGCATCCTCGAAGGTGATGCCGCCGCCGGCAGCGCGCGAGAAGCTGGCCCACGACCTCCAGCTCGTGAACCACTAGAAATTCTTGAAGGCGCTGAAGAGCACCTCTTCCTTGGCTTCTTCGGGCGTTCGCCAGTTGCGACGCTCGCCGGCCTTCATCGCTTCCTCTTGCAGGCTGGCCCGAATCTCTGGAGTCATCTGGTCGCGCAGGCCTGCGAGCTTCTCCTCGAAGGTCAGCACCACCTTGCGCTTGGCTGTGGCTTTGCCGATCTCGTTCTTGATCTCGGTTTTGACCTTGTCGTAAAACCGGGACGTCGATCTTTCCCGGCGCGCGCAACAAGTATGGCGATCCGATTTACGTGGATGATGTTGCGGTGGATTTCCCGAAGCTGAAGATCCTACTGGCCCATGGCGGACGCCCGCTGTGGATGCACACCGCATTCTTTCTGGTGCGACGGCATCCCAATGTTTATCTGCGATATCAGCGGCATCCCGCCGAAAACGTTGCTGAAGTATTTTCCACGGCTCGAAGAAATCGCGGCGAAGACATTATTCGGTACCGATTGGCCTGGGCCAGGCGTGCCAGACATCAAGAGAAATGTCGAAGAGTTCCGCGCCCTCCCGCTCAGTCAGGCGGCTCAGAGCAGATTCTCGGCAAGACCGCGCTCTCGATGTGGCCTGCTTGACTCGCGGTCGGTCCGCCGGGTTGGACAGTTCGATGTGTTTGAGGTATAAGAAAAGGTTGCCTTCCCCGCGTCGCGCTGCTCGCGTGGTCGGGCAACGCTAGCCCGGCGATCGAAGGGCGAGAACCGATGTCCGATCTGACCACAACTCATGCCCCCAAGGGACTCGAGGGCGTCGTTGCCACCACTCCAGGATCTGCTAGATCGACGGCGATCGCGGCGTCCTCGCGTATCGCGGCATCGATATTCACGAACTCGCCGACCATTCGAACTTCGAAGAAACCTGCTACCTGCTCTGGTTCGGCAAGCTTCCCACGCGCGCCGAATTGCGCGAACTGCGTGACCGCCTCGCCGAGGAGCGCAAGCTCGACCCTGCGATTATCACTCTCCTGCGCAGCGCTCCCCGCCATGCTTTACCCATGGACGTGCTGCGCACCGCGGTCTCGGCCCTGTCGTTCTACGATCCGGAGGAGAAAAATAACGACCACAACGCCAATGTCGACAAAGCGATTCGCTTCACCTCGCAGATCGCCATGATCGTCGCCCTCTTCGATCGCATCCGCGAGGGCATCCCGTCGTCGAGGCCGATCGGTCGCTTTCGCATGCTGCGAACTTCCTCTGTCATGCTCAACGGCGAGCATCCGTCTCCACGTCCGCCGTCCGCGCCCTCGACATTGCGCTCATCCTGCACGCCGACCACGAGCTGAATGCTTCCACCTTTGCCGCGCGCGTTATCGCCGCCACCCTCGCGGACATCCACTCCGCCATCACTTCGGCCATTGGCGCTCTGAAAGGCCCGCTCCACGGCAGCACCA
>CAWJGI010000048.1:0-18697 GCA_963842255.1 uncultured Acidobacteriota bacterium
CTGCACCGCCTTCTTCCTCCCTGCTGCGACCGACAATTTCTTCCGGCTCCTCGACTTGCTGCCGCAATTCCTGCACGTGTTTTTCACGTGCCTCACTTCCTCAGCCCCGACCTTGTGCGGAATTCGCCCCCCCGCGCTCACCCGCACGCGCACCCCGTCTTGACTCACCCGGCTCACCGACACCAAGTTCTATATCCACCAGCGCCGCGATCACCTGCGTGAACAACTGATCCAGCGCTGCGCCGTGATCGGTCCGAAATTCCGACACACTCGGCGGTGGTTCACTCCTACCCCGCCACACAACCAGCGAAAGGGCATGCTCTCCTCACAGCGCCGCGCCAGTTCCCGTGCCGACCCGATGCCCCGGATGCAGGCATACAGCCATAACGACACCAGCAACGTGGATCGGTCGAGTCCCGGCCCGCCACTCCTTCGCGCGCTTTAATCGACTCACGGAACGCCGCCAGATCCAGTTGGGCCACCACCGCCACCACCGTGCGCACTCCATGCGTCGGCCCTACTAAATCATCCGTGCACTGCGCCACCCACTCCATCTGCCGCCGCTCTGGCTTCCGCAACCGCACTTCTCCTGCTTCTTGTGGGTTCATGCATTCCTTATATCTGCAAACAAACTCGCACGCATCAATAAGCGATTAAAAAAGTCACAGCCTCTCAGGATGACGACAACGGCAAAATCGAACCGAGCTAAATTCCAAATTGAGCCGCAGTGAAGTCGGCAGCAAGCTAAATTGAGCGGAGCGCCATTCAGCATTCACGCGAATCGAGCCGATCTGAACCCAGCGGCTGACCAGGTTGAGCCGATTCAAAAGTCCGATGCGTCGCATTTGTCAGCTATCTCGGAACATAGACACGACCTCCATCAGAACCAGCCTGTAAGATAGCCTTAGTGCCTCAAGCTAAGACGGTAAGGAAACAGCGTCCTATTTTCGCGTTTAAAAAGGACGTTGCATTGTTGGCTTAACTTGTAGCATTATTACTACAATATGAAAGAAGAAGAACCACGGGGCCCTCAAGCCTCACGCCTCCGCCAACGCAAGTTTCAACTCCTGCGCCCGTCGCCCCATCCCGCCCGATCTGCTGCCCGGGGCCCTCACTCGCAGTTACACGCGCTGCGGGAATCCCCGCTGCCATTGCGCTCGCCAAAAGGGTCACGAGGCTTGGACACTCACCTTCATGGTGAAGGGTCGCCGACATGTCGAGCGCATCCCCCGGGATTGGGTGGACCAGGTGCAGCGGCAGGTCGCCGCCGGACGCGAATTTCAAGATGTCGTGCGCGAAGTGCTGGCGGCCAATGCCCAACTTCTGGTCTGGCCCGCCAGCAGCGCAAGAAAAAAGAGGAAGCGCCCCTGAAAGGGCCCCACGCCAGGCCGGGCTGTGGAAGTACATCAGCCAGCATCTGCACCTAGCTGCTTATTTCTCGCTCCCCCGGCGAGGGGCGCTCCCGACCCAAGATCCCCGCCAAAGATTTGTTATGGTCGATCGTACTGGGCACCCTTTTGCGCCAAGGGGCTTTTCTGGCCATTGAGGCGTTGGTGGGATCGAAAGCGCGCAGGAACCTGGGGAGTCAGCCGAGCGTTCGGCGATGATGCCTTGGGTTACTTCACCCAACGTTTAGATCCAGCGCCCACGCGGGCCGCTTGCGCCGCAGTTCTCCATCGCGCCAAGCGCAACAAGGCTTTCGAGGACTGCCGTTTCGTGGGCCTGGCCTTGGACGGCACCACGGCGGGGCGGCGGCGAAAGTCGGGATGCTCCTTGTGCCGTCCCTACCGCAATGCCGACCGAGAGATCCTGGGCTATTGCCATCACCTGGTCCTGGCAGCGGTGGTCGGTGGCGACCTCACCCTGCCCGTGGATATCGAACCCTACGGGCCGGGCGACAGTGAATACGCGGCCGGGCAGCGCCTGTTGCGTCGCCTGCGGGTAAACCTGGGAGCGCGCTTCATCGATTATGTGGTGGTCGACGGGAAGAAATCGGCGACCGCCCCTTTTCTGCACGCCTGTGGAGAAGTGGGTTGGCCGGTGGTGGCCCGGCTCAAAGACAATCTGCCCGCACTATTCCAGGCCGCGCAGCGGCGCTTCGCTTCTTCACGTCCGAATCTGGAGTTCCGGGGAGGGCGCCGATCGCGTCGAGATCTGGGACGCCGACGACTTTGACCCTTGGCAAGCTTGCAATGGGACACCGTGCGCGTGATCCGCTATCGCCAGCACCACCCTGACGGCGAAATCGTCGAGGCCTACTGGTTGACCAATTTTTCCTCGCGTCACATGAGCCGCCGTTGTCTCTACGCCATGGCCAAAAGCCGCTGGCAGATCGAAAACCAAGGCTTCAATGATGCCAAGAACCGCTATGGACTGGAGCACATCCGCCATCACCACCAGCGCAGTTTGCTCCTGGTCTGGCTGCTGATCTGCCTGGCCCTCACTCTGGAGCGGCTCTACCGCCTGCGCTACTTGCATCGGGGCTCGCATTCGGTGCGCACCGCCATCGATTTACTCCGCCTTCTTCAACTCGGTCTGTCCGTGTCTGTGGTCACCGATTCCAGTTGAGGAGTTGATGAGAGAATCGCTTTGCCCCTGGAACTCTTCCGCGCCGAGCGCAATAGGTCGCACAGGTATCCGCGAACCGGGAAATTGGAGCTGTGAAAATAGCGCGCGATCACCAAGCCTGCGCACCCCTGCCAGTCACCCGCAACAAAACGGCTGTCCAAAGCTTCCTTCCGCCGAAGTTCCGAAACTGCTGTGCATTTGTCTGGCCTATTGCAACTGGCCCGCCCAGGCGACTATCATATGGGTGCCCGCTCGACCGCTACGAGGCGAGTTGGCGCCGAATGACTGGCGTACTTGCACGATTGGCTTGGCCCTTTACGGGCGCACGGCTGAACCCCACCTCAGGTGCATTGGACGCAGTTATACAAATGGAATGCCTTACACAGACATCAGGCGCTGCGATTGGATGCCCTACAGAGACATTACGTGGTGCGATTGTGAATTCCCAGAAAAAAGAGGCTAAGGAGGAGTGTGACATGGCAACTGCATCAGCAGCTGTAAAGCCGCATGACAACGTTACTGGGTTTGTGACCAAGACTCGCAAGATGTTTATCAACGGCAAGTGGGTGGATTCCGCTTCCGGCAAGACTTTTCCGACTTACAATCCCGCTACTGGCGAAGTGCTTTCGAATATCGCCGAAGGCGATAAGGAAGACATCGACCGTGCAGTGAAAGCAGCACGCGCTGCGTTCGAAACCGGTGCCTGGTCGAACATTTCGCACTCTGAACGCGGGCGGATGATCTGGCGTCTGGCCGATCTGCTCGAGAAATACCAGGAAGAATTTGCGCAGCTGGAATCGCTGGACAACGGCAAACCGCTCAAGATCGCGCGCGTGGCCGATCTGCCGCTGGCCATCGATCATTTCCGTTACTACGCGGGTTGGGCTACCAAGATCGAAGGGAACACGATTCCGCTTTCGATTTGGAAGCAGCATACGTTTCATGCGTACACGGTTCGCGAACCGGTGGGCGTTGTGGGGCAGATTATTCCCTGGAATTTCCCGTTGCTGATGGCTGCGTGGAAATTGGGGCCGGCGCTCGCTGCTGGTTGCACTGTGGTGCTCAAGCCTGCTGAACAGACGCCCTTGACTGCGCTTGCGTCTGGGCGAATTGATTCAGGAGGCTGGATTCCCGGATGGGGTAGTGAATATCGTTCCAGGTTACGGCGAAACTGCTGGAGCTGCGCTTGCCGCGCATCCGGATGTGGATAAGATCGCTTTCACGGGTTCGACCGAAGTCGGCAAGCTGATTTTGCAGGCCGCGGCGGGAAACTTGAAGAAGGTTTCGCTGGAATTGGGCGGGAAGTCTCCGAATATTATTTTCGACGATGCCGACACGGACGCTGCGATTCCCGGAGCGGCCAGCGCTATCTTCTTCAATCAGGGGCAGTGCTGCTGCGCGGGTTCGCGGCTGTATGTCGAAAAGAAGATTTTCGACAAGGTCGTGGACGGCGTGGCGCAGAATGCCGCGAAAATCCGGGTTCGTGAAGGATTCGATCCGGAAAGCGATCTGGGGCCGCTGGTTTCTGAAGAGCAGCTCAATCGCGTTTGCGGCTATCTGGAGAGCGGCAAGAAGGAAGGCGCCAAGGCCGTGACCGGTGGTTCGCGCGAAGGCGACAAGGGTTACTTCGTAAAGCCGACTGTGCTGGTCAATACCAACGAGAAGATGAAAGTGGTGCAGGAAGAAATTTTCGGGCCGGTGGTTACGGCGATTCCGTTCAGCGATCCGAACGACATCGTCGACAAGGCCAACGACACGATCTACGGACTTGCCGCTGGCATTTGGACGCGCGATATCAAGAAGGCGCAGAACATCGCGTCCAAGATGAAGGCGGGAACGGTGTGGATCAATTGCTACAACGTGTTCGATGCGGCGCTTCCGTTTGGCGGCTACAAGCAGTCGGGCTGGGGCCGCGAGATGGGGCACGAAGTGCTCGAGCATTACACCGAGGTGAAATCGATCTGCTCGGCGCTGTAGTACCTCGCTCGAGTGGCTGATTTTGTCGAATAGTTTGATGGTGGGGCGGGTCTGAGACCCGCCCCTACGATTTTATCACTGCCTAAGAGTCGTTAGAAAGCGAAGAGAGGTTCTGGGTTGCGCTCCCTTCGCGAGAAGTGCTCAGAGTAAACAGGATGACGTCAACTTCAAAGTATCGGCGAATCGTCGATTTCCGTGGCGACCGGTACGCCCATAAGTGCGGAAGCTTGCTTCCGCTTTGCAGACGTTAACGCTGCCGTGAAGTCAGCGCGCGAGGCTTGCCCCGCGCCGGATCGTTGGGACGCCACGCAAGCGGCCGAGAAAGCGGCGGCAGGCCGCCGCACTTCATAGGAGTTTCCGTGTTGATCGAATGTGCTTTGAATGGTGGCAGGACGCGTTCGGAGCATTCCGCCGTGCCTTGTACGCCGCAGGAATTGGCTGAATCGGCTCGCGGCGCGGTCGACGCCGGAGCCGGCGCTGTTCATTTTCACGTGCGCGGGGCTGACGAGCGCGAAAGCCTGGAGGCCGATGATGTGGCGCGCGCCGTTGAAGCCGTGCGCGCTGCAATTCCTTCCATTTCGTTCGGCGTGAGCACCGGTTTGTGGATTGTGCCGGATGCGAAAGTGCGCCATGAAAAAGTGGCAGCGTGGAAAGTGTTGCCTTTTTTTGCTTCCGTAAATTTCAACGAGGAAGGCGCTGTGCCGCTCGCTGAGCTGTTGCTATCGCGCGGCGTTGGAATTGAGGCGGGCGTCGGGAGTCCTGGAATCGGTCGAGACATTGGCGGCTAGCAAGCTTGGTGGCCGGTGCCTTCGGGTGATGTTCGAGCCGGAGCAGCAGGATTTGAAGGCGGCGCTCGATGCTGTGCAGCGGCTAGAGAATGTTTTGCATGATGCTGGAGTAAAAATGCCGCGGTTACTTCACGGATTGAATCGTACCGCGTGGGACTTGATTGACGCGGCGTCGAAGCGCGGATATGACACGCGCATCGGTTTTGAGGATGTCCTGACACTGCCGGATGGTAGCGTGCCGCGAGCAATGCAGCGCTAATCGCGGAAGCAGCGGAGCGCGTCAGAAAATCGAGCTTACGAACGTTGGCGTGCTGATTCTGTAAGGCCGCGACCGAGGTACGATACCACCGGAGCGCTGCTCTAAGCGTTGTAGGGGCGGTCTCAGAACCGCCCTGTGGATCAATACGCAGGATATGCGCGCGTCTTCAATGCGCGAACGTTGGGTGTCCCGCGGTCGAAATCACACCTAAGAGCCGGCGGGACACGACGCTACGCACCGCGCCGACGCTGCACACCGGACGAGCGGGTCTGAAATCCGCACCTACAGATTCGTTTCTATTGCCCTGCGCTCGTTATGCGGATCAGCATTTCGAGGCCGCGTTGCAGCTTGATCTCTTGCGGACCGCTGAAACCTGTGGTGCCCAGGCCTGCGAGGCCGCCGACAATCGATCCGATTCCCGCACCTCTGCCTCCGCCGAAAATTCCGCCCAATAGCGCTCCGGCGCCTGCTCCCATTCCAGTGTGTATGAACGTTTTCTTGCCGCGACCTCCGGATTCAACGGCGCCTTCTACGTCGACGAACTCGCCTGACGGCGCGTGGTACAGCTTGACGATTTCCGCGGATATGGGAGCACGGCGGCCATCGGGCATTACCAGCCTATTGAATACGAGAATCATTGTGGTGTGACCACGGAATCGGCCGGAAGTGTCGATGGTCTGAATCGTGCCGTAGACACGCGCGTCTTGGTATTCTCCTTGATCCATCACCGTCGCGTTGAAGGGATCGCCTTCCATGGAATCTTCACTGCTGAGCGTGTCGTCCATGCGAATTCGGAATGATGTCCATTGCGGAATGTTGAACGGACTGGCGCGGCTGCCAATGGTTGAGTCAAGGGCTGCAATCTTTGCGGTTTTGCGATGGCGCGAATTGCTGACAGCGCTGATATAAGAATGAGGCCGTCGCGATGCCAGCAATGACCTTCAGCTTCCTTGACGAAGATGCGGAAAGAATTCTTCTCATGCTACGCCTCCGTATTTTTTGGGGTCAGAAATTTGGGATCCAGAGTGCAAATCAACGCGGCACACATCAGTGGACGACATCATCATTTCGCAATGTTTAGGCGCTTAGGAAGCGGGGATAATACTCCGGCCCGAGGTCGGGCACAATATTTTGGCATGTGCATCTCGGGGGAGATGCGGGCGCTGCTTGCGTCGCGGGCGGGTCTGAGACCCGTCCCTACAACCCTAGGCGGAATTTTGACGGTTCGCATAGCACCTTCCTTCGCCAGACGATTGATTCTCGAAGATTCAAAAGTCGTTTGATTATTTCCGGCCGAGCTGGCGTCAGGCCGAAGGCGCGTGACTGAAATTCGAGCGATGCTGGCAGGTGTTCGGCGAAATATGGCCAGTCGTGGATGCCGGGGTATAGGTGAAATTCGTTGGGGATGCCTTTTGCATCGAGCAGATCGTGGAATTGTTGCGCTCCATTGTTGAATCCGTAATCGTCGTCGGTGCCGCAATCGAAATAAATCTGTAAGCCTACCGGCCGCGGTCGTTTGCGCACGATTGTGAACGGGCTTTCACGCTGCCAGAAGGCGGCATCGGTTTGGGAGTCGAACTCCGGCGGCAACTTTTCGATCAGCGCCGCGCTGTGCGCGCTTACCGCGATAAACAAATTCGGGTATAGCAGGCCGAACCGCAGCGCGCCGTAGCCTCCCATGGAAATGCCAGTGATGCCTCGCGATTGTTCGTTCGGCGCGAATGCGATAGTGGCTTTCGATGTATGGAATGAACTCACGAATGACGAAATCTTCGTAGCGCACCTCGCCGTCGCGCGAATTGATGTAGAAAGTGCGGTCGCCATCGGGCGTCGCGACCAGGAACTCGCCAATTGTTTGCTGGTCACGCAGATCCTGTATCAGATTCATGACGCCGGACTTAATCAGGGACTGCTCGTTGTCGCCGATACCATGCAAAAAATAAAGGACTGGGTAGATGGCGGTTTTATCCGTGTCGTAGTTCGAGGGAAGGACCACGCAGTACCCAACCGGGTGCCCGAGAATCTTGCTCGGAACCGAACGGCATTCTGCGCGGCCGGGGCCCGCTGCGGGCAAAGGCACCGACGTCAAAATCCCGAGGCAGACAATCAGGGCAAAAGCGAAACTGAGCCCGGATACGCTTATGAACGCCCGGGCGCGGACGTTATTCATACCTGAGCGCCTCGACGGGATTGAGTTTTGCGGCGCGCGCGGCGGGATATATTCCCGCCGCCAGGCTCACCACAAAGGAAAACGCAATCGCCGCGCCGATCATCCACAGAGGCACGGAGGACAAGTCGATCGGGAGGGAGTTGCTGGCGGGCCAGGTACGTATTGGTGCCGAAGGTGACCGCGCGGCCGATCAGCCAGCCCAAGAGCACGCCGAAGATTCCGCCGCAAAGCCCCATCGCGCCAGCTTCGGCGAAAAACAGGCGGCGAACATCGCGGTCAGCCGCGCCTAATGCTTTGAGGATGCCAATTTCGCGGCGGCGTTCAAGGATCGCCATCACCAGCGTATTGATAATTCCAAGTGATGCTACCGTGAGCGCCAGACTGCCGAAAATCCCGAGTAACCCGTCGAAAACTGTGAAAAAAAGCTGCAGATTCTTGGTGGCGTCCAGAATTGAAAATGTGCCGAAGCCCATCTGCTTGATCTCGTCTTCTACCGCTCTCTACGACCTTGGGACTGGTGACCCGCACGGTCAGACTTTCGTAGCTTGGCTTGTCCGACCTGCCGCGTAAGCATTTCGCGCAGATCTGTCGGCTGAGCGATTCGCAATTTCTGCGCGATTTGTAGCGGGATTAACAAACGTCCGCGGCCCATGCCGCCGAAACCTGCGGCGGGTTCGGTTTCAACGATACCGATGATTCGCAGCTTCAGCTCGCGTGGGATCATCGAAAATCCTGCCACGGACTTGCGCCGCATCCGACCCCAATGGCGCTCTTGCCTGGAGTCGCTTTGCTTGGCGCGGCGAAAGCGTTCGGTATCCCCGATTGGCCTGCAGGCATTCCATCCGCCGGAAGCGATTGGCGTTCGGCGTAACGCAGCGTGATTTCCTTGCCGATCAGCGCATCGGGAGTTTTCGAAAGGTCTTTCGCCAGTTCGATCTGCAGAATCGCTTCATCGGCCTCCGGGCCTGAAAAAAACGAGCCTTTCATGCCTTCGAATGCACCATCGGCGCGCGCGGAATTCGGAATTCCGGCAACAGTGGTCGCGTACGGCTTACCGTCGAGCTTGAATTTCGGTAGGGAAGCGAACTTCGGGGTACACCTCGACAACATTCTTGATTTGGGTGAGCTGCCGGCGCGCATCTTCGTCGAGCCGGCGCGATGGGCATCCCGCGGAATTGGCGGCGCGACGCGGGCCGCCGAAAGCCCGCTGGTTGGCTTGCGACATGACGATGATGGCGTCGAACAAGCCAGTCTTCGACAGCCGCGTGCTGGCCATTTCCTGCAACCCCACGCCAAGCGACAGCATTGCGACCAGCGACGCTACACCGACCGCGATTCCAAGGGTCGTGAGCGAATTGCGCAGGATCGCTTCGCGCAAATTTCGAGCGGCAAGTTCGGTGAGGTCACGCAACTTCATGCGCCGATTACCTCGTTCTTTAGTCCGTCGTCGATCAATTTGCCGTCGCCCATGGTGATGATGCGATGCGCGAAATGTTCGGCGCGATTGCGGTCGTGCGTGACCATCACGATCGTCATTCGCAGCGATTCGTTGATTTCCTGCAGCAGATTCATGATGGCATCGCCGGTCGCGCTGTCGAGGTTGCCGGTCGGCTCATCGGCGAGAAGAATGGTCGGACGATTCACCAGTGCACGCGCCAGCGAAGCGCGCTGCTGTTCGCCGCCGGATAGCTCGCCGGGACGGTGATTGAGCCTGGCCGCAAGCTTCACCCGTTCGACAGCCTCGCGTACTTGCCCTGGGCGGTCGGCGCGGTCTACTTCCGCAAGACGAAGCGGAAGCTCGACATTTTCTTCCAGCGTCATTCGCGGGAGAAGATTGAAAGCTTGGAAGACCATGCCTACCGTGTGGCTGCGATGGCTCGCGAGTTCTTCGGATGTCATTGCCGCGAGATTCTTTTCGTGCGCGTAGATGGCGCCGGATGTGGGACGGTCGAGCCCAGCCAGCAGATTCAAAAGCGTGGATTTTCCTGAGCCGGAACTGCCCAGGAGAGCTACAAATTCGCCCGGGCGCACGGAAATGGAAACATGATCCACCGCACGCACCAGTGCATGGCCCATTTGGTAGTGGCGGGAGACTCGATCGGTACGGATGGCGAAACCATTAGATGGCCCTGTCATGTCCTGTCACAATGTTATTACGGATGCGGCGCCTCGAGAGTTACATTCCGTATTCGATCTTTTGCTGTGCGCTACAAATGCCCTGTGGTGGATTCGATTTGCGGCACCGTATGTGGAGTTCGGAAGCTTGCTACTGCTTTGCGAACGTGAGCACTGCCGAGAAGTCGGCAGGCGAGGGTTGCCTCTCCACGGATCGTTGGAAGCTGTGCAATCAATCGAGAAAGCGGCGGCAAGCCCCCGCACTCCACATGGGACCTACAAACTCTCCTCTACGAATCCCACTCTACAGATTCAGGTCAGCGTATCTCGAATTCGTCGCTGCCACGGCCCGTTCGTAAAGTTTTGGGGGAGTTTTGCCGTGAGGGTTCGACCAGCGCCCCGGAATCGCCAAGCCGCAATTCGGGCAATGACCGTCTTGCAGGTAATTTTTCTGCACGTCATGCCACGAGCGTTTTACCAGCAGCGTCTGACACGACGGGCACGATGTGTGCGCACCATCACTAAAAATATTTCCTTCGTATACGTAGTGCAGACCCGCTTCCAGCGCGATGCGTCGCGCAGCGTGCAGAGTTTCCGGCGGCGTCTTTGGCTTATCCTGCAATTTAAAGTCGGGATGAAACGCCGTGAAGTGCAGCGGGGCGTCCGCACCTAGATTCTCCAATATCCAGTCAGCCAGTTCGCGGCACTCGGCGGCTGAATCGTTAAGCGTCGGAATGATTAGATTGGTAATCTCGAACCATACGTTCGTTTCATTCTTCAGCCACTTCAAAGTGTCGAGAACCGGCTGAAGATGCGTTAGCGTGATCTTCCCGTAGAAATTCTCAGTGAAGGCCTTCAGGTCGATATTGGCCGCGTCCACGTGATCGTAAATATCGTGGAAGGCGTCGTAGGTTATGTAGCCGTTGGAAACCATTACCGCGTTCAGGCCGGCTTCCTTCGCGGCGTGGCAGATATCGATCACGTATTCGCCCCAGATGGTCGGCTCGTTGTAGGTAAAGGCGATCGAATCGCAGTGGTTGCGGATCGCGAGCAACACAACGTCCTCGGGAGGAACGTACGACGAGCGTACTTGATCGGAGCGCGACTTCGAAATGTCCCAGTTCTGGCAGAAAAAGCAGCCCATGTTACAGCCGGCGGTGCCCATGGAAAAAATCCGCGTCCCGGGAAGAAAATGATTCAGCGGCTTCTTCTCGATGGGATCGATCTGCATCGCGGCGGGATGCGCGTACCCCAGGCTGTATAGCTTTCCGGCTTCATTGGCGCGGATATAGCAGAAGCCCAGCTTGCCCTTCGCCGATGTGGCAGTGGCGCGGGCAGAGATAGCAATGCACTTTGCCGCCGGCCTCGGGTTCCCACCAACGGGCTTCGTGCAGCGTCGCGGATTTTTGCAGAATCTTCAGGTCTTGCATCGCAGTCTTGCCTTGGCGCTCGCTGGATATCAATTATACGCCTGAACACGACGGGAGTAAGTGGGTGTGCGGACCACTACGAACGATAGGGGAGGCCTTCAAATGGCCAAAAGGGGTGCGTTAATAGCGGTATTCCTGCGCGTGACAAACGAAGCTTCAGATGTCCTCGCGCGTTAATCGCCGACGCTCAGGTCGTCAGGTTGTAAATCAAGCCGTAGGGATCCTTGATATAGCATCTGGGAAAATCCGGCTCATCCTTAACGATTTCACAACCGCTCTTCAGCAGTCGGGCTTTGGCTTCTTCGACGTTATCAACCGTGACTTCCAGAACCGAACCTATCGCCGGACCGCGCTCGATGAACAAGTTGATGTGCTCGCCGTGCAGGCTGATCATGTTCGGCTGTTCCGTCGGTGATCTCGAAGCCGAGCTGTTTAACGTAGAAAAGTGCTGCTTTCCTTGGATCTTGCGTCTGAATCAGAATATCCGTTCCAAAAGTGTTCGCCACGTTACTCACCTCGCCCGATTGAAACTGCTATTCGACTTTGATTGACCCAGAAGTCGGCGGAGGTCACGACGGGTACCACTTCAAAATCGACCAGATCGTTCCAGTGAGCTATCCACTCGTCAAGGAACTTCCGGTCCGCTGCTTCCATGATTTGGAAGCAACGCGTCCCGTTTGATTCCATCCAGCTGGATATGTAGGTGACGCCTAGCGGCAGCATGCGGCCCTTGCTTTTGAATCTTTCGCCGACCGGTTGCGGGTGGCCTTGCTTGAAGCGCTCGATCACCATGTAGAGCATGGGCGGAAGTCTATCGTAGCTGCACTCCACGTCAAACTGACCATTACGTACGATACGCCCCAGGGCTGCTGTTGCTACTCCGCAGCAACATAGATATCGTGGCGTGATGCAGGCGTTGAATTTCCTTCCAGTTTTTGCGAGATGGCCGTGCGTGATGAGATTATTGTGGCAGTGGTCATGTGTCTTTGCGGCCTGGTTGTGTTTTCCCGACGGCGCACCTGCGCAATCCTCGGAAGGAAACGCCGGGAGGATGCACGAGTATAAGGACAATGTTCCGCTTTCCACCGGACAGATTCGGCGGGGCAACGTCTGCGTGAATTTTATTCCGATGCTGCAGGCGGCGACTTTTTCAATGGTTTGGAACGCATCGACACCGCCCAAGGCTCTGAATTTCGCAAAAATTCACGTCCGGTTGCGAACTTTCCGAATTTTATGACCCTCGAGATCAACGTTCGCATTGAAGATTGCGACGCGGACGTGTACACCCCGGTGAAGACTCCGGAATTTCGTGATGGGGATTCATTTTCGCGTGGAATGGAAACGTGGGTTGGATTTGCGGCCGGTGGTCAACGTGTCCATTGAAAGAATACCGGTAATGATGGAGCAAGGCGACAACCGCATGTTGTTCGTGGTGAAGATTCGCGATCACGATGTGCCGCTCACGGATCATTTGATTCTTTCAGTGGTAGGAGCTGACGGGAAATTGATGTCGCGCATGTCCGCCAGATTGTAGGGTACGTTGTATTGTCGCTAGGACTGGGCACGCCGACGCTCTCGGACCCATTCGAGAAAGCGTTCCATGCGCTCGCGTTCGCGCCAGATTAGTTGCAGGAACCTCGATATGTCGAGATCGGCCGCGTCTTTGCCGAAGAATGTTTCCAGCCGCCATTGAATGTATGGCGAGGCCCATGGCCGCAGGCGATAGCCTTTGGCGATGATCCAGTAGTAGCGCAGCGCGTTCAGCATCGGCGGAGTCTAACGTCAAAATTGAGCGCAGCAAGCGAAGCCTCTACCAACACAGGAGAATCCGTCGGCGTTGTGCTGACGCTAACGGACCTGCACCACGGCCATCGCAATGGCGGGGCGTCTGCCAAGCTGGGGCGCAGCAAGCAGCGCCCCTACGGATGCAATGCCAAAAGCCGGCAGAAGCCGGCGCTGCGAAATTCGTCCAGCGCTACACCAGCGCTGCAAACTTGTTGATGATTTCCGTTTTGACGCCTGCATTCGAAAACTGACGCAATCGGGCTGAGGTTCCTGTCTTCGCGAGCGACGGGACACCGCCAGCGGATGCTAGAATGTCGGCGTGAGCGAAGACGCGCGGAAATCCGCTGAAGATCATTACTACGCTGGGATCGATCTGTTCGGCGAAGGAAAAATGGCCGACGCAATTGCTGAATACACGCGGGCCCTCGAATTCGATCCCAAATTTAGCGACGCGCTGCATGGCCTCGCGCAAGCCTACCACGCTCAGCAAGATTTCGACCGCACGATTGAAACCGCCCAGCGCATCCTCGCGCTCGACGCCGGACGACATTCTCGCCTGGACCACGATTTCTCGCGCCTACCAGCGCAAAGGCATGGTCCCGGAAGCCGAGGAAGCCGGCAACAAGGCGCGCATCCTGGGTTGGAAGCAACAGCTGCGGGAGCAGAAATCGAAAAATGAACGGGCATAAAAGCTTAATCCAGGGAGCGGCGATCATGCGAATGTTGCTGCTGCTTTTGTCACTCAGTTCATTGCACGACTCTGCGCGAGGTCAGCAACAATATGATCCTGTGCTGCAATCCAACACGCTCGACAGAAAGCAACATCCGTAGCTGGAAGTTTGTATCTGGCTCGGATAAATCCGCGCCCAATAGAACCTTCTACACAAAGCTCTCCTGCCGCATTTCGCGGCGCGTTGCTTGCGGGAACCGCCTTGTCACGGTAAGCACAGAGTCATTTCACGAGTTCGAGATCAGCGCTGAAACTCTACCCCCGGCAGAGTCCAAGGCGAGCGAGTCGAAACGAAGTAGGGAGGGGTAGTCAATTACGGGGGACGTTGCTATGGCCTTGCATGCCAGCGGGACTTTTGAGGTGAAGCTGACTCCGCAACCGCCCGAGGATAAAGCCGACGGCTCGACTCTTGGTCGGATGTCAATCGATAAACAGTTCCATGGAGACCTGGAAGGGAATTCCAAGGGGCAGATGTTAACAGCGGGCACGGATGTGAAGGGTTCTGCCGGTCATGTCGCGATTGAACGGATTACTGGAACATTAAAGGGACGCAGAGGAGCGTTCCGCAATAAGCTATTACGGTGGTGCCCGATTCTGGCTCCGGATCCGCTCGTCGGTCTTTCCGGCACGGTGACCGTGACCAATGCCGACCGAAAGCATTCTTACGATTTTGAGTACACGCTGCCGGGTGCGCCGTGAGTTGTCGACATATGTGCCGGATGACGCTCGCCTAGTGAGGTGCTAGTCACCCGCTCGAAGATTTACCCGCCGTAATATCCCGGACCGACTCGCATGTGATGGTGCCAGGCGATTGGAAATGCCCAGAAAATAATCGAGCCGAGGATCGCCTGGCCGATGGCTAGCGGAATGATATTGCGATTGCGACCGAAGAGCCATGCCATCGCCGTGCCGCCGATGAACGTTAGCGGCACCAGGACTGGATTCGGCCAGTGGCACGCCGCGAAGATCACGCCCGTGAGCAGCCGCGCTGGTCCATTGATTTCGTATCAGAGACATCATGCGGTTGTGCACGAGCGAATTGAGCGCCACCTGTTGCAGCACGCAGAAAGCGAAATAGCCCCATAAGCGGTGCCAGGAAATCAGATTTGGCGGCAACCGTGTTGGCGGCGATGCGAAGCTCACGCCCAGGATTTGTCGCAGCACCAGACCGATAATTACTAGCCCCACTATCATGGAGCCGATTACGATGGCCGCTTGCTTCGATGCCGGGCCCAGATTATCAGCGCGCCAGCCGATTGTCTTGGGGGTGTCGCGATGAAGCGCGAAACTGAAGACGATCCATAGGATGAAAATGATCCAGGTCCAACGCGCTGTGAATTGCAATTGCCAGATGAACCAGAGGATGAAGGCGGGGAACAAGGTCACATCGCTGATCGAAAACCAATACACGATTCGTTTCATGGCCTAGCGTTGCGCGTTGCGGCGTGCAAATCCGCGACGAGAGTCGCGATATCGAGCCCGGCATAGCGTTTGTCTGAGCCTTTGGTCCGGCTCGATTCCTCGAGTGTGAAATATTTCTGCCAATTCACGTCGGGAAAACCCATACGCGTCGCCTGTGCCGGTAGCTGCTCGCGCAATTGAGAGAAGCTGCGTCCCGGCAATCGTTCTAACGCTTCGAATACGACCCGATTTTCATCAGCCTGCCACTCATAAGCGGATAGCGCGGCGATGATTTCTTTCGGCATTTGGGCATCGGTCAGCGAGTCTGGCGTGTCGCTTCGCCGGGACCCCAAAAGGACACGGAGAATCTCGAGTTCAAGCTCAACGATATTTGAAGATTTGTTGCCAGTTGGCATAGAGGTCGGCGCTATGGTACGACGGCCCAATTTGTGTGACAGTGGCGTTCCAAATTCAGCATAACTCCACCATTGTAGCTTCAAGGTAGGAAGGTAGGACAAGGCTCAGGGTTCGACTGAGACGCACAGGCTTGCGCAAGAAGGCGCACACGTCAGGCGAGGTGAGCACAACGAAAGGAATCAGAATGGTGGGTTGACCCGGCGCTAGGCAGCGCTCGAGACTACTGGACGCACAAAGTCAATTCGATCGATCGCCGCGGCCACGCCATAGACCGGAGCGACGTCGCCGGGAAGCTCCGAGGTCCGAAGAGTTTTTGCGCTGGCGCGAACCAGAACTGAGGTTCCGCGCTCTCTTTCCGCCGGCAGTGAAAACGTCAGTTCCAGTCCGGCCCCGGAATCGATGGGGACATCGGAATGGAAGAAAATGCCAGTTCGGGAAACGTCGCGGAGTTGGCCTGTGTGAAATTCGACGGGGCGCCGTTTCGCCAGGCAGACCTGCACGGGCAGGTAAACCTCATACCTTCTTGCTTTTCTGCGTTCACCCATATTGCACCCCCGGCCGAACGGGTTGCAAGTAATGGGCCATGCTTCCTTTAACTAGGCGATGTTGAAAACAAAGAGGTTAGCGGTTCCCGACCCGCGCGAAGTTACAATCACATTGCAATTTTTTCCCGGTTAGGTAAATAGGCCACGACAACGCGTCAAGCGTTCGACAAACGACCGAGGCACGTCAGGGGGCGATTACAGCACGGGTTCGTGCAGGACCGATGTGCCTTCAGCCTCAGTTAGAAGGCCCTTACCGATCAAGAGTCGAACGAGCCGGACGACGGTAGCGCGGTCCGATCCGGATTGGGAACCAGCCTTGTTGTTTGCCTGCGGCAGTCGGGCAATCTCCTCGATGATATACCGTCCGGTGATTTCCGACAGCCACTGGCCCAGCGCCAAGCGCTGCTCGGTGTCATGGTCTTCAAACGCGATGCCCATGCCCAGCCCAGTTTGGGAATACACGACCGTCCCCAGGGTCTGAAAGTTGGTTTGCCCCTTCTGCAAAGTCAATCGCAGCTTGGACCCCACCGGAAAGGGCACTGTGGTATCGACGAAGCAGCCGCCAGGTCCGAGATCGGTGGTACGCGACGAGAACCGGGCTCCCGAGGCCAGTTCGACGACTTCGGCCGCAGCGGTGAACATGTGACGATCACCAATGCGCCGCTCGGCCGCGCGCTCTTCGGGGGATTGGGCCAGCGTGTGAAGGCTCTTCCGACTCTGCGAACCGATCATGATCGTGTCCTTTTGGTGCAGCGAATCCGCAGCAACACGCTGCCGGATGTCAGCTGCGAAAAAATTGCCAGCCGCGGTGGCCCATTTTGAAACTGCGCGCCTCTTAGAGCAAAAATCGCACCGCTATTCCGACGCTGCCTTCCGGCCGGTTCTCCATGCGCAAGATCACAGCTAAAAACTTCTTGCGCGTCGACGCTTTCTGGCCGAACGGGAAGGTCATAAGCAAACGCATGCCCACAAAATAATGCGGCATACAAGTGGCGAAATAGAGTCCATCGCGGCTGAAATCGATGACTTCACCCACATCCACAATGCCGGAAAATCGTGCGTCGAATGGCTGAACTTGCAAAGGAAGCGAAATCTTAAGCCGCTCGCGGCGCCGTACCTTTTTGGAATTATCGGGCGTTGTCGCAGACCGGTCCGGGACGTTTGATCGATGAACTGCCGTCGCCATGAACGACCTCCGGTCCGTGAAACCGTCTTTCGCGCCGATCTTAAAGGTAGGGAACTCGAGCGAAATTTTCCATAGGCCGCTCGTACTACTGGTTACTGCTTATGGTTTGGGCACGCGGGATTTTGCGTTCGTAAGGTACGTAATTCTAGGCGGATGCCGGAAGTTTGGAACCGAAGTTCTATTGCCTTCGCTCGAGCGCAATCTCTCGCGGCTGCTGCCGTCAGTGTTTCGAGTTCGCGAAAGAATTCGCGTCCGCAGCGCTGAAGTTGAAGCAGACTTTGCCTTGGATATGTTTTTTAAGCCTGGAGAATACCTTCAATAGCTCAGGGAAACAGTAGACCGCCATCAGGTGACGACTGACGTAATTCTTATTGACATCGCTGCTGCGAAGAAGCCTGGCTTACCGCGTTGAATTGGTCGCGCGCGTCTCCAGGTAATAGCTATCTTTGGTATCAGTCCTAGCGCGCAGCTTGCGTTCGTACAGCTGAAGGATTTTCTTGAGTCCAAAAACGCACGCGCGAAATCGTGTTGCTGTCTTTGCTGAAGGTCTCCGGTTTCGAGGCCATTCGCGGAACCTAGCTGTGCTTCGGCAATCCTTCGGAAGCGGCAGCTACGGTCGGATAAATTGAGATCACTTTGTTCACTTGAGTCATTGTGAGCACGCCTTCAACCATGGGACTCAATGCTGCGAGGCGTAAGGTCCCGCCGGACTTTTTGAGCCTGCTGAACGATTTCACGATTTGCCCGATGACCGCGCTGTCGATATGGTCCACCGCCGCCATATCGAAGATGATCGAGTTTTCGTGATGATCGATGTGATGATTCACTTCCTTGTCGATGCGCGTGCAATCGGCGCCCATATTCACGCGTCCGCTCATTTCGAGCACCCAGACACCAGGCTTGATCTGCTTCTTGGACAGCATCATGTGCGCTACCCCTCGAACGGAAATTGGCGAATCAGGCGCATACAATCGGCGAGAGCTTTTAGAACGGAGTCACCCCAGCCGGACGGCACGAATCCAGCGGTAGTTTGATTGACTTGCTTGTCCGCCTCGGCGAAAAAACGCAGGTGCTGCCCTTTGGGCGGTACCGCAAATTCCTTGACGGTGATGCGGAATTGAATGTCGTGGCCGTTTTGGTTCTTCACCATAGTGAAGTAATGGTGCTGCGCCAATTCTTCGGAGCGATCGGCCTGCGCGTACTGCCAGTCTTCCACGAGTGACTCCTCCTGATACGCTGAGCGATTGCCAGGAATATTTCTGTGGCCGAGATATTAGGCTGCGCGACGCCGCAAGTCAACGAAGGTCCGAAGGTTTCGAAGGTCGC
>CAWJGI010000049.1:0-5272 GCA_963842255.1 uncultured Acidobacteriota bacterium
CAAGGCCAGCGATCATCTGGCGAACGAGCGGACCTTCCTCGCCTGGATTCGCACCAGCATCAGCATCATTGTTTTTGGCTTTGTGGTGGCTAAGTTTGGCATTACTTTGCGCGAGTTCTTGGGAGTTCAGGGTAGCGCGCAGCACGAAAGCGGGATGTCACTGGCAATGGGGGTTGGATTTATGGTCATGGGGATGTTCATGGCGCTTGTGTTGTTGGTACGCTACCGCACCACAATGAAGCAGTTGAATGAAGATAATTTTCAACCTGCTGGAGCTATCGTTACCGGCTTGCAGTCCTGGCTGCGCTGGTCGGCGTTATCTTAGTGGTTTATTTGATTTATACCGCCCGAACGCTTTAGTGCTTGCTTTTTTCTCGCCCCCCTCCCCTCGTGCGTTCTGGCAAACCTGCTGCTCTGTTTTATTCGGCCGGACCTGCCGAAGTGTCACCTAGGGGTGACAGTCTGTTCGGCAAAACCTTTCCAGATGCGGCGCGCCCATTATCCGAGAACAAAAAGCGGTTATTTTCCAAGGAAAATGGCACAAATGCGGAGCAATCCACTTGATTTCGGCGCGTGGAAGCCGTAGTGTTCTGATGAATCAATTTAAAGTTTTGCAGCCGTAAATTATGGAATGTTCCCACTGCCACACCGTTAACGCGCCGTCGGCAGAGAAGTGCTCGAAGTGTGCCACGCCGTTCAACTTTGAAGGTGCGACGATTGCGACGGCCACCGCCGCGATGACGCCGCCGAGCGAAGTCGGCAAGAACTGGTCGATCGGCGCACCAACACCCACCACCGGCGGACTCGCCGCATCTGCAAACACTCTCGCGCCCGGCACGATTCTCGGAACACGCTACGAGATCCTGCAGCTCCTCGGCCAGGGCGGCATGGGCGCCGTTTATAAGGCGCGCGACAAAGAGCTGGATCGTTTCCTGGCACTGAAAGTCATACGCCCTGAACTCGCGGTTCATCCGGACATTCTTCATCGCTTCAAACAAGAATTAATCCTGGCGCGCCAGGTGACGCACAGAAACGTGATTCGAATTTTCGATCTCGGTGAAGCTGAAGGGATCAAGTTCATCACCATGGATTTCATCGAGGGCCAGGACCTCAAGAACGTTGTAAGCGAACAGGGAAAACTCAGCTTTGATGAATCAGTTCGGGTGATGGAGCAGGTTTGCCTCGCGCTCGAAGCGGCGCACGCCGAAGGCGTGGTGCATCGCGACTTGAAACCACAAAACATCATGCTCGACAAGACCGGGCGCGTGTACGTGATGGATTTCGGGATTGCGCGCTCGACCGAAATGGGCGGGATGACCCAGACCGGGATACTCTCGGCACGCCCGGAGTATATGTCTCCGGAACAAGTGATGGGCGAGCATGTGGACGCACGCTCGGACCTTTTCACCCTGGGCGTTATTTTCTACCAGCTGCTCACCGGCGACATGCCGTACAAAGCGGAGACCGTGCAGACGGCCATGTTCAAGCGCACGCGCGAACTGCCGAAGCCCGCGATCGAAATCGATCCGAGTGTGCCGAAGTTTCTAAGCGACGTGGCGGAGAAGTGTTTGCAGACTGGATGTGACGCTGCGCTACCAGAGCGCAAAAGAGATTCGCGAGGATCTGGAATCATGGCACGTCGGCTCTTCGTCCAAGACGGTGACGATTGCCACTCCGCCACAACAGACGGTCGCGGCCCCTGCCCCGACTGTAAGTGAGTGGAAACGATGGGCTGCTATTGGGGCTGGCGCGGCCGTCGCCGTGCTGGTGATGCTTTTGATCTTCCACGGAAAAATCTTCTCTGGTTCTGGCGGCGGGCAACCGAGTGTTGCAGGGCCGCCGCCAATGGCGCTTGCTATTCTTCCCTTCCGCAATGCTTCGGGCGATTCGTCTTTGGATTGGCTGGGGTCGAGCATGGCTGAAATGTTGAGTACAGACGTCGGACAGTCCGCACATTTGCGGACGGTTTCCTCCGAGCGCGTCGGACAGATTCTCCGCGATCTGCGCGTCTCGCCCGATACGGCGCTAGATGACCCGACGATTCAGCGACTCGCGGAATTCAGCAACGCCGACACCGTCGTTTGGGGGCAATACGCCAAGTTCGGCGACCAGATCCGCATCGATGCGACGGTGAAGGATCTGAAGCACGGGCGGGTTACTTCGTTAAAGACAGATGCCGCGAGCCAAAAGGATATTTTAGGCGCGGTGGATCATTTGGCCGGAGACATTCGCCAGAATCTCGATCTTTCCAAGAGCACGGTGAAAGAACTGCAGGCGCAGTCATTCAAGCCGTCGTCGACTTCTCTTCCGGCGCTGCGCGATTACAATGCCGGGCTGCAGTTAGCGCGGCAAGGTAAAGATCTCGAAGCTGTGAAGCAATTCCAGGCTTCAACGACGGAAGATCCGCAGTTTGCTCTGGCATTTTCTCGAATGGCGCAGAGCTATGCCAGCTTGGGACAAGAAAGCGACGCGGAGCAGTACTCGCGCAAGGCCGTAGAGCTCAGCGACAAGCTGCCGGATGCGGAGAAATATCTGATCGTCGCGCGGCACGACGAGATTTTGAAAAATTATCCGAAGGCGATCGAAGCTTACAGCAACCTGGTGAAAGTTTCTCCGGACAACGCGGATGTGATTTTCGATCTGGCACGCTTGCAGGAAAATTCAGGGAATATGATAAGGCCAAGGAATCGTTTACGCGGGTCCTGACGCTCGATCCCAAACGCGTGGATGCACAACTGGCTATGGGACGCGTCGACATCGAAGCCGGCAATCCGCAAGCTGGGCTGGAATTTCTGAATCGCGCGCAGAGCATGGCCATCGAGGTCGGCAACGACGAGCAGAAGGCACAAATCCTGCAAGCGATCGGCATGGCCTATTCGACCTGGACAAGCAGGAAGACGCGCTGCGCAATTTCCAGGAATCGCTGGCGATCAAGCGGCGGTTCGGGATGAAGAAAGGAATCGCCGACAGCCTCGACGCCATTGCGTTTACCGAGAGCGCGCTGGGAAAGACCGACGCCGCCCTCAAGGATTTCAAGGAAGCATTGCAAATACGTCGCGACATCGGCGACAAGTCGGGCACCGCTGACGTATTGAACGACTTCGCGCAGTATCTACGAGCGATCACGGACAATACGACCAGGCTCTGAAATTGTTCAAGGAATCGCTGCAAATTCAGACCGAACTGGAAATGAAAGTAACCAGGCGCTGGTTTTGAACAACATCGGCCACTCCTATCTGTTCAAGGGAGACTACGAGGATGCGCGTACGTATTTTTCGCAGGCCCTGACGTTGCGTGAAAAGCTCAACGTCCCGACCGATGTCGCCGACACGCTGCACAATCTGGCTGAAACCTCGACAAAGCTAGGCCAGTACGAACCGGCGCTGGACCAATATCTGAAGGCGCTCGATTTGCGGCGCGCGCGGGAGATAAGCACAGGAGCAGCGATCGAATCGTCGGGAATGGGAATTTTATTCGGCTATCAGGGTCGCTACGGCGCGGCGCTCAGTTCGCAGCAGGACGCCTTGAAGGCCATGCGCGATCTTCAGGAGACGGGTTCTGGCTGGTCGAGATTCTCACGAATTATGGCAGCGCGCTTGCCCAGATCGGACGCTCCGAGGAATCGCGAAAGAATCTGGACGAAGCGCTCAACGACGCTCGGGCGGTTGAAGAATGACGCCAAGATCGCTCAGGCCCTGAGCGACGAGGGCGACAGTTATTTCTACCAGGGAGATTACAAAGCCGCCGCGCCACTGGTACGCCCAGGCGCTGCAGGCAGCCGCGCAGACCACCGATCGCGGCTGATCTTAATTACCAAGGTGAATCAGGCGAAGCTGGCGGTGAAACAGGGCGGTGCGCAATCTGCGGCGAATACGCTGCACGCGCTTTCCGATGCCGCCGACACACTGGGATTGAAATACGTGTTCGGTGGAATGCTCGGTGTATCTTGGCGAAGCGCTGATACGAAACCAAGAGTTACGCGAAAGCGGAGCAGGTTTTGCAGGCGCGCTCAATCGCAGCGACAAGCTTGGATTGAGCTCTTTGCTTGCGCAAAGCCATTACCTGCTCGGGCGCGATCTTCAACTTTCGGGTAAGGCCAGCGACGCGGCCAGCCATTTTGCAGAAGCGACGCATATCCTCGACGACATCAAAAAGGAAGCAGGCAGCGATACTGTCGCGAAACGAAGTGACCTCGCTCCAATCTACGCAGAAGCCGGCAAGTAATTCCCTGAATAAAATTACAAGGTCCGGAAATCGCCACGCGGACATTTTCTTTGCGCTGAAGAAGTTATTGCGGACGATCCGGATATATCACATTCGGAAATCGAATGTGGACCAGTAGCGCGCAAAGTCCGATCACGCCGAAAGCCAGTATGCTTCCTTCAGGGCCGGCCGAACCTCCCGTGAGCCACACGGGGGCCGTGAACGGTGGTATTCAGAAATCGGCCTACGCCAACGAGGCCGCTATCTGGCGTTCCCCAAAAAAACGTCTCGGCCCAATCCCACGCTGCGTGAAATCCAACAGCGAACCAGAGTGTGCCGGTGCGTCGAATCATCAGGCAGAAAAGCAGGCCGATCGCCACCACTTGAAGAATTCCAAACGCATTCTCGCCGGGATTACCAAGATGAGCCACGCCGAAGATGATTGACGTAAAGAAAGCGGCCGGCCAGAAGCGGAATCGTTTGGCGAATGAGAAAAGCCAATAGCCACGAAACGCAAATTCTTCGCTGATGCCTACCATGCAAAAGACCGCGGCCCAGCCGAGAGCGTATCGAAAGAGCGCCGCTCCCGTCAGATCCACGGAATCAATTTGAAAGTGGCCGGAAGCGCGAAGCGTCATCACGATGCTGGAAAGCATTGCGAAGCCCCAGATGAAACCTTCCCAGAATTTCATTCCGAACGCCTGGCGAGAAGGAACCCCGTAGTCGGAGGGCGGACGCTTCTCCATGCGGGCCACAATCCACGTCCCGAGCACCGCGAAAAATGCGGCGAGGGCTTTGACCGGCAACAGGCCCTGGATGGTGAAAACCGAGCCAGAGGGTTTGATCACCCCGGGCAATAGAAACAGAAAAGGCAAAGGGAGTATGAAAGTAATTCCCACAAAGATCAGAAGACGGTTGCGATCAGTGCGACCCCAGGGTGAGACAGGCGGACTCGGCGAGTTTAGCTGAGTCGGATTATCTTCGGACGGGCTCTTGGACTGGCTCTGCTCCGAGGGGCCGGCGGTCGGTTGGTCTGGCAAAGGGTTGCTCCTGATGGTGCGGGATTGTG
>CAWJGI010000050.1:0-63928 GCA_963842255.1 uncultured Acidobacteriota bacterium
ACAGGTTTGTCGCGGAATGGGAGCATCTCGGAACGAGGGAAAATCTCCAGGCGCGCGATTTTTGACAGCTCGGTGATGATATCCTCGGTCATTCCATCGCGGAAATACTCGTCCTCCTTCGCGCCGCCTAGATTTTCAAAGTAGAGCACAGCCACACTCTTTTTCTTGGACTTTTGGACTGCCGGAAGGGGCATCGCAGGCGGAGTAAAATGCGCGTTTCGTGCCGCGGAATCCGTTCGGCCTGAAGATTCCATGTCCCGCTTCAAGCGTTTCAGATCAGCGCGAAGCTCCGCGGCAGTCTGGCATCGGAAATCACGATCTTTCTCCAGTGCCTTGGCGATAATGCGATCGAGCTCCGGCGGCGCTTTTTGGTTCTTCCTCGAAACCGGCTCAGGCGAGTCGTTCAAGATGCGATTGAAAATGATCGCACTGGTATTTCCCGAAAACGGCAGCAGGCCCGTGGCCATCTCGTACAGTACAACTCCGAAGGAAAACAAATCGGTGCGAGCATCCAGTTCTTCGCCACGCGCCTGCTCCGGCGACATGTACGCCACCGTTCCCAGCGTGCTCCCGGGCTCGTCAAATCTGCGATCGAAGCACCCGCCGTCACAGCGGACGGCGTACTGGCGGGATGCAATGGGTGGCCGGCGGCGTTGTGCGCAGCGTCTACTTTGGCCAAACCGAAGTCGAGGATTTTTGCGCGCCCGCGTGCCGTAACAAAAATATTTGCGGGCTTGATATCTCGGTGAACGATGCCCTTGCTGTGGGCGGCATCGAGGGCGTCTGCGATGTCGATGGCAAGCGTCATGCAAGTCGAGAAATCGAGCGGGCGTCCGGAAATTTTGTGCTTCAGAGTCCCGCCATCCAGGTACTCCATGGCAAGAAAGGCCTTCCCTTTATCCTCACCGATGTCGTAGACCGTGCAGATGTTGGGATGATTGAGTGCGGAGGCAGCCTTGGCTTCGCGGCGAAAACGTTCCAGGGTTTGGCGGTCTTGCGCTACGCCTTCAGGCAGGAATTTCAGAGCAACAAAGCGGTCGAGGCGCGTGTCCTCGGCCTTGTAGACCACTCCCATGCCTCCGCCGCCGAGTTTTTCGAGGATACGATAGTGTGAAACAGTTTGTCCCGAGAGCGACTGCGCATCCGACATGGTATCGGTCATATTAGAGTGAGGCCTGGAGGCAAGTCAACAAAGCGCCGGTTTATTCGGTTTATTCGCTTCATCGGCAAAATGTTATGTCATCAGCGCATTTCATAGCGGCGGCGTCTGGTTGGCAACTGGGTTTCACGGTCGCAAAGCCCCTTGCATGCGGCACGTTTTGTCGTCGCCTCGCGTTCGACCTGTAACCGCGACGGAATTTTAAACCCTGCGAGCCGACGGGAAACCGGCGCTACGACGTCTCTCTCGCATCCCAACAGAACGACGAATATCATGAAACGGCGAGGTGCTGCAGTGCCCGCTACAAGTTCAACGGCAAAACTGGGTGCAGTGACCTATTCGTAGCGCAGGGCGATAATCGGGTCGACTTGCATGGCGCGCCTCGCGGGAAGCAATCCGGCTAGGACCGCAACGACCGCGAGGCCGCATGCGACGACCGCAAGCGTGATGGGATCATTCGCGGAAACGCCGAAAAGCAAATGGCCAACCAGTCGAGAAGCTAGCAGCGCGCAAGGTATCCCCAGGGCAACACCCACAAACGCGAGGATCAGCGTTTCGCGCAGGATCATGCTGAGAATTGAGCCAGGCGAAGCGCCCAAGGCTACACGAATGCCGATTTCGTTCGTCCGACGCGAAACTGAATACGAAATCACGCCAAAAATTCCGACGGCGGCTAGCACCAGCGCCATCGCCGCAAATAATCCGAGCAAGAACGTGCGAAACCTTTGCTGCGACACTGAAGCATCGATAAGATCCGGCATTCTGGCGACATCGGTTACCGGCAAATCCTTATCCATTTGCTGAACTTCGTGGCGGATCGCAGCAGTCACGGCCGATGTGCTTAAAGTGGTTTTCACTACAAAATTTGCGCCCCAAAATGGGGCCTGCGTATAAGGCGCGTACATCATTGGCCCGGGAGCCTGGCCCAGCGAAACATCCCTTACGTCGCCAACGATTCCGACGATTTCGCGGGGAACATCGGGATCGGGGGGAAAACCGAAGTTGATCCGCTTCCCGATGGGATCCTGATTGGGAAAGTAACGCTGCGCCATGGCTTTGCTGATCAACGCGACGCGTGGCGCGGAACGGTTGTCCTGCTCGTTGAAGAGGCGTCCAGCCAGCAGCGGAATTCCCATCGCGCGGAAATATTCGGGACTGGCAGAAACATAATCCGCGGTTCGCGATTCGTTCGCGGAAGCCAGAGGAACTCCCTCGATTGCAAATGCGATGTTGATGTAGCCGTCGGTAATCGGCTTGGGAACAACTATAGCGGAATCCTTTAATCCCGGCTGAGCTTGTACTCGAGCGAGCAGTTCGCCGGAGAATGTGGCCCACTGGTCAGGAGTGGAATATTTGAATTGAGGCAGTGAAACCTGGGCGCCAACGATCTGCTGAGCGTCAAAGCCGGGACTGACCGACGTAAGTTTGGAAAAGCTGCGCAGCAACAAGCCCGCCGTTACCAGCAGCACCATCGCCAGCGCCATTTCCGCGACTGCGAGAATATTGCGCGCGTGCCTGCGGCCAATGCCTTCGCCCGAGCGGACCCCTCCTTCGCGAAGGCTGTTCTGTATATCGCCTCCGGATGCAAACATGGCGGGAACAAGGCCGAACGCCACGCTGGCGACGGCGGAAAGAAACAGCGCAAACGCCAGAACGAGATTGTCAACGCGAATCGGGTTCAGTAGCGGCAGATCGCCCGGCAGCAGCGAACCGAGCGCCTGCACGCCCCAGTAAGCGAGCGCGATTCCGGCAATTCCGCCAAGAAGACCGAGCACCGCAGTCTCGGTAAGCATCTGGCGTATTAGCCGAGTGCGCCCGGCACCGAGCGCAATGCGAACAGCAATTTCCTTCGAGCGCGAACTGGCACGTCCCAGAAGCAGGTTGGCGATGTTGGCGCAAGCGATCAACAGAACGAGCCCGACGGCGCCCAACAAAACCAGCAGCGCGGTTCTTACGTCGCCCACAATTTCTGTTTGCAGCGGCACCAAATGCACTGTCCAGCCAGTGTTCTCCACTGGAAATTCCTGTGCCAGTCTTGCGCTGATCGCGTCCATTTCCGCCTGTGCCTGGGCTAAGGAGACGCCCGGCTTCAAGCGGCCAAATACGGGTAGCCAGTGGCCCCCGCGGCGAGCCATCCACGCTCCAAACAAAGGATCCTGAACCAGCGGAATCCAAACCTCCTGCTTGGTATTGAGAAACGGTGAGCGAAAACTCGCAGGCATAATTCCAACAACAGTGAATGGACGCTTGTCCAGGTCGATCGAACTTCCAAGGACGTTCGGATCCCCTCTCAAGGTTCCGCGCCACAGATTCTCGCTGATGATCACGACAGCTGGCGCACCTTTCTTGCCATCCTCAGGGTGAAAGATGCGCCCTGCCAGCGGCTTCGCATCCAGAACCGCAAAGTGGTCTGGCGTCACTACGGACGTGTCTACAACCGAAGGTTCGCCGCGGCCCGTCAGCGTCAGCTGGTGCGCTGTAATTCCCGCAAGGTCGCTGAAAACGTGATTCTGCGCTTGCCACTCTTCAAAATTCGGATATGAGACGCCCGTTTCTGCAACTCCTTCTTGCGGGTTCGTCGCAAATACGGTGACCAGTCGGCTGGGATTCGTGTACGGCAGCGGCTTCAGGAGCACGGCGTAGACGACGCTGAAAATCGCGGTGTTCGCGCCGATCCCGAGAGCGACCGTGAGTATCGCGACGGCCGTGAAGCCGCGGGATTTGCGCAACGTGCGGAACGCGTAGCGGGCGTCTTGGAAAAATGTTTCGACGAAGGGCAAACCCCGAAGTTCGCGATTGATTTCTTTGAGCTGCGTGAGTCCGCCCAGCTTGATGCGCGCGGCGCGCCTGGCTTCGTCTGGCGCCATGCCTCGGCGGACGTTTTCCTCCGTGAGCATATCGAGATGCGATTCGAGCTCGCGCTCGAATTCCGGATCAATCTCGCCGCGCGAAAACCAGCTACGGGTGCGGGAAATGAATGTGCTGAGCCAGGCGATCATATATTTATGCCGTTCCTTGTTTATCCACGCTCTGCCATCCGGAGCACGCGGCCTATTACTGTCGAAATCCGCTCCCAATTTTCTGCTTCGGTATTGAGCTGCTTGCGACCGCTCTTGGTGATTGAATAGAACTTCGCCTTGCGATTGTTGTCAGATGTTCCCCACGCGCCCGCAATCCAGTGCCTTTGCATCAGACGCACCAGGGAAGCATAAATCGTGCCCTGATTGATCTGCAGGGCCTGGTCGCTGATCTGCTCGATGCGGCGGGCAATGCCGTAGCCGTGTAGAGGGCCCATAGCGTCGAGCGTTTTCATTACCATCAGATCGAGGGTGCCCTGCAGAATATCGGACTTGACAGTGGACATGCAGACTCCTGTGGTCTGGCAACAGGAGTATTACAGAAGCACAGGTGGGGTGTCAATAGGGGGAAGCGATGCGGATTAGCCACTCAACGCGCCTGCCGCGATACCTTGGGGCTTGGCATTCGTGCGAAATCAGCCCAACCCTCGCGACTTTCAGCTGGCGCATTTTCCGACATTATTCTCCTTCCTACCCTGCGTCTCTGCGGTAGTCGTAGCCTGGGTGAAGCGCCACAGCGTGAATTATCGGCGCGTCGTTTATTTTGAGTTCGGTCAGCGCGCTTTTTTTAGCGCAGAGATGCAGACAGCGCGGAGCCCTGCAAGGCTGCGCCTTACGGGTCGGGCGTGCATCACGAGCGAGTGGAGACGGTCAGTGCAGATCCAACCAGAGCACCCGATGAAACATCGCCTAGTTTAGCGGCGACCACTTGCGACATTCAGTCGCGCTGAGTGACTGAGTAATGGGCGAGCCCAATTTGAAGCGAATTATTCCGTCCGAAGTCGAGCAGTAACTTCGCGTCCCGGTGTTGTCTGTTACCGGCGTGCCCAGAATGACAAATTGATCGCAGGCCTGTTTCATGCATTCGGCTTTGATGCTGAAGCGATATCCGAACTTTGTACAAGATACGACGCCGTTGCAGGTCGCATTACCTAAAGTATTGTCGATTAAATTCGCGTGATCTGCAGACGCTTTCTCCGCTTTGGGGGTTGGACCGAGTGTCGCTAGGTCGGGCGCATAACCCCTTTGTGGGTAGGTGGTCTTATAAGTAAGTTGCGCTGCGTTCACAGTGCGCATGGTGCCGACGGCGGAGGCTTCATTGGCTGCAGTACGAGCCCGCAAGAGATTGGGAATTGCTATTGCGCCGGCGATCATGATCGCGCCGGCATCGAACCCGCTGCTTCTACTGGCCCCGCGAATCGCCATTTCCTCACCATAAAGGCAGAAGACCTGCGCCTTACTCTGGCCCGTCAACTTGGCCAGTTGGGCTGCGTATTCGGGCGCGAGCGACTGCAGCCGCAGCACCGAAGTTGCAACCGAGTCCTGGTAAAACAGCGCGGAGGCACGCGATTCCTGGCCGGGCGGTAGCGCTTCCAAAAATCTATGCGACTTCGCCAGCGATTCACCGGTCTTGTGCAGTTGAATTCCCTCCGCTACCGCGTCCTGGCTGGAGCCCACAATCAAATAACCGTCCGCAAACGCGTAGGTGACTTCCGAAGGCTTGGCAGGTTCCGCAGACTTGACGGCTGTTGTGGTGGACGGCATCTGTACGGTGTAGAACGTGACTTCTCCAACCTCGGAATGCGTCGCGGGAATTTGCATCGCGGTGATTAATGTATGGAACGCCTGTTGCACGTGGTGCGCATCCTTCACGCCGAACACCGTTCTCCACACAGGCTTCGGAGGAGCAGAATCCACCATCTCCAGCATGAATTCGCCGGTGAGCTGGCTGAGAAAATCTTCTTTGAGGCTGACCTTGAAAGCCTGTTCAAACACGCCAAGCGCCGCAAAGGCTTTGGCATTCGATTCGCCTCCCAGGCTCCGAAGATCGTCGAAAATCTGTGCGGGGCTGGTCAGAATTGCCGCGCCTACCATCATGGCCTTGGGAGATGCGAAATCGAGCGTGCCCATGGGCGCCGCTTTTCCCAGCCAGGCTGCCGCTCCGTGCCGCGGGCCCGTGAAGCTCAATTCCATCTGACTCACCGCTTCGCCGGCTGCGCTTCTACGCTCCCAGAGGAAGTATTTCATATCCGCCAAGCCGGAATTCTGAAACTCCAGTTGGCTCTGCTTTGTGTTCTGCGGCATGTGGGCCAGGATTTTGTGAACATCAGCGGCTCCCACAATCGTTACGCCCCCTGAATATGCTCGTGCCACGCGTTGCCCGAAAGAAGTTGAGGCAAACTCCGAGCCTTTCTGTTCGATTCGAAAGTTGAATCCTTTTAATGTTGCCACATCGGAACTTGCCACTACATAGTCAGGGCGGATCAGCGCGAAGAATTGTCGCGGCGGAACAGGCGAACGAGTCGCCGGCGCACCATGCGGCTCCGCCGCTGGCGGAGTGACGAGATCCTGCGGCTCCAGAATGCGCAGGGGCGGCTTCGATCTGGCATCATTACCGTTAAGCTCTCCGGCGTTTTGCTCTAGAAAATCCCTCAAGCCAGACTTGGCGGCTTGCGCAACAATCGCGAGGTGCGGCGTCTTGCCGTCCATCGCAGCCGATAACACGATTTCCGGGCCCAGATATTGTAAGAGTTGCGACAGCTTCTCCAGGGAATCTTCAATCTTGGGTCCGAATGCCGCAATCTCGCTCTGCTGCCACCAATTGCGCAAAGGTTCACTCTGTCGCAACTCGTCGTTGAAAATCGCCAGCGACTGATGAACGGCGTCCCCATAGTTCGAAATCGCAGCGTAGCCCACTGAATCCGGCAGCAGCGGCAATATCCGGCTTTCGTTGCGCGCGGCTGGATACTGCACGTTGTGCTGCAGCTTGTCCACCAGCCGAATTAATTCGTCCACAAGTCCGGGATAGTTGTTCAGATGCTGAACCCATTCTTCATCGGGAGCCTTTTGGAAAGACGGGGTCTGAGGTTTTTCTTGCGCCGAACAAGAGCACACAGCAACAAACATCACCACGGCAACAGCTACGCACTTCGGAGAGTCACACCTTGGGCCCAAAAAAGAGCGCGCGTATCGCATCCGTTTTGACCTCGTCTGGAAGGAACCAGGAAGTGCTACTAATTTCTACCACGAAAGCAGTTCGGCTGCTCCAGCCCGGGTCTTATGAATTGCCTGGACACAACTATCCTGGATCCTTCGGAATTCCCATCTGAATTTCTAGCGGCCGGTCTGGCGCAATCCAGCCAGGCCGAGCACTGTGACCCCGCTGGGCGAGCTAGTGGCGAGGACACTGTGGGCTTTTTCAAGCTGAAGTGCTGGAGGGTTTGATAAGTCGCACCACCGTCGGCAGCTGTTAAACCTCCGGTCGATGCGAACCAAGGCCGCGGCGAAGCAATCGGCGTCAAGAATCAGGGGCCCCTAGACCTTCGGGGCGTGACAGTTGGAATGAAACCGTTAACGGAACGCACATTTCAATCTTGACTTCCAAGACCGGGAACATCCACTTCGAGAAGTGGGTGCAGGTAGTTCTAGGCGCCGTCAACCCTTAGTCTGGTTGGTCCCAAATCGGGTTTCTGGTACGCTGCTCCCGACGTGGTTCCGTTCGTTTGCCTCAGTTCTGATCAAGTCCATGAGCCTCTATACCAGACGAACCTTGATTGGAGCTGTGGCTGGCGGCATCGCTGGCCTAACTCTTCTATATACCGTCCCGCGTCCTTTTGTGAGCATTTTGCTGGCGATCATTATAGGCGCGGCTTTTTCTGCCGGCTTGTCCTACACGCGCGGCGCTTACGTTGACAACATGATGACCGGCGCTGCTTTAGGCGTGCCGTTGTGGGCTTTGGTCGGCGTGGTTGCGGTTCCATTGCTCGCCAGCCACACGCGCGATTGGGGCGCGGAGCAATTCCGCAATCACTTCCCTGCTCTGATCGGCTGGGTTCTTTACGGCGCACTACTTGGGCTGCTGACTCAGGCGTTCAAGAGCATCGCCGAACGTTCTCTCGGACCTGAATCCTCGCGCTTAGTGAGTTCGCCGAAAGAAGTGAAACGCATCGTTGTACTTGGCGGAGGGTTTGCGGGAATGAAGACCGCCGAAAGCCTCGAGCACCAGTTTCTGCATGACCCTTCAGTCAGTATCTGCCTCATCAGCGAAACGAACGCGCTCCTGTTTACTCCCATGCTTGCAGAAGTTGCAGGAGGCAGCTTGGAGCCGAGCCATATCAGCACTCCTCTGCGCTCGAGCCTGCCGCGTACTAACTTCATTCGCGCGACCGTCGAGAGCATCGACCTCGAGAAACGCATGGTGAAATTGGCCGCAGATAAATCGCGCGACGATGGCGGAGGGCCTGGCGAGATTCCCTACGACCAACTCGTGCTGGCTCTCGGCGCGGTTTCGAACTATTTGGGCATGGCGAATGTTCAGAAATATGCGCTCGATTTCAAGAGCCTGCTCGATGCCATTCGCGTTCGCAATCGCGTAATCGCCATGTTCGAGTGCGCCGACAGTGAGCCAGACCCTGTGCTGCGCTCGCGGATGCTGACGTTTGTCATCGCTGGCGGTGGATTCGCGGGCGTGGAATTGGCTGGGGCGCTCAACGATTTTGGCCGCGGCATTCTCGCCGATTATCAACATCTCGGGCCCGAGGATTTCAAAGTGGTTCTCGTTCACTCGCGAGATCACATTCTTCCCGAGTTGAGCGAGTCTCTCGGGCGCTACGCGCAGGAAAAAATGGCTGGGCGCGGCGTGATTTTTCGCCTTAACGCTCGGTTAAAGGACGTGGGACCGGGCGCTGTCTTGCTGAACGACGGCGAGATCCCCGCGGACACACTGATTTGGACCGCCGGCACCTCCCCGAATCCGATTCTGCAATTGCTGCCCGTTGAGCGGGACAAGCGCGGCGCTGTGATCGTCGAAACTACCCTCGCGGTGAAAAATCATCCCGGGGTTTGGGCGCTCGGCGATTGTGCCGCGGTGCTGGACAGCTTTAGCGGAAAGCCTTGCCCGCCGACTGCACAGTTTGCGCTGCGCGAGGCTGCGGTGCTCGCCGGAAATATTCAGGCTTCTCTGACGGGGCAGCCGTTGAAACCATTCCATTTCGATTCTCTCGGCGCACTTTGCGTCGTCGGCTATCAGACTGCTTGCGCGGAATTGTCAGTGCCCTTTGCGCGCGGTAAGTCGATGCGTTTTTCCGGCTTGCTGGCATGGGCCATGTGGCGAGGAATTTACCTCGCGAAGTTGCCCGGGCTGGAACGAAAGATTCGTGTGCTAATGGATTGGACCGTCGAGCTTTTCTTTCCGCGCGACATCGTCCAGACCATCGATCTGAAATAGGCGAGTTTGATGAACTCCAACGCCACAAAAAACGCATCCGATTCAGGCTTTGCGCGATTACTCGGCCTGGTTTGGATCGACGCCCTGTTGGGGCTTTTCATCGGGCTCGCTGGCGGTTTGCTCGCGAAGTGGACGCTCATTTCATGGACCGCGAGTGACCTGATCATTTCAGCCCTGTTCGGATCGCTCTTCGGCCTGTTTTTTGCGAAGAGGGCTACCAGTCCGGGCGCAGGCCTTATCTGGGGAATTGGTTCTGCATTCTTTCTGTGGCTCGTGATTCCCGCCGGTTTCGAACCATTGCTTTCGGGCTTCGGCGAATCAAGAAGCATGCTGGGCAAAGCGCAAGATCGATTTCCGGACTTGGTTGCCTACATCGTGTGTATCGGGATGCCCGTGGGAATCGCCTTGGGTGGCATTCACAGCGCCATGCTCCGGAAAAGTGCCCTGCTTCGAAAAACAATCCAGCCGTTCAGTTGGGGACGCGCCATCGTGGTTGGGGGCTTCGCCGGTCTGCTGGGAGGAATGATATTTGGACGATGGATGTCTGCGGGAGATTTCTTCCCGCTGCTCGCCGGCATGGGCGTGATTTATTCGCACAACGTGACGGTCGCACTTCACTTCGGTGTAGCTATTCTTATCGGCGCGACGTTCGGGTTGCTGTTCCAGGGCGACGTGCGCGGATATGGCTCATCGATGGGCTGGGGGCTGGGCTACGGGATTTTCTGGTGGTTTTTTGGCACGCTTGCTGTGACGCCTTGGCTCATGCGAACGGGCCTGGATTGGTCGTCGGATCAAGGCACCGCGCTTTTTGGTTCGCTAGTCGGACACATTCTCTACGGACTGATCGTCGGCGTCGTCTACGCGACCGTCGATCGCCTGTGGGTGCGCTTATTCATTCAGTCGGATCCTTTGAATCGGGAACCCGAAGGGCCGGGGCTGCGGCTTTTTCGCTCGCTGCGCTGGGGAGCTTTTGCGGGATTGGTGGGAGGTCTCGTCTCCAGCCCAATCTTATTTGCTACCGGCGTGCTTTCTTCAGTGGCAGGTCTCGATACTCATCTTTCCGGTTTGCACGGGTTCGTAGTTCACTTGCTTGTGAGCGTGCTGATTGGAATGACCTACGGCTTGCTGTTTCGGCATGAAGCATCGAGCCTGGGGCTTGGAGTCATGTGGGGATGGCTTTTCGGTCTGATCTGGTGGTACGTCGGACCGATGACTTTGTTGCCCCTGCTGATTACCGGGGAATGTGATTGGCGGGCAAGCGCAGCTTCGGCGTTGCTCCCGTCTTTGATTGGGCATTTAGTATTTGGTGCAACCACCGCGCTGGTTTTTCTGGTGCTCGAACGCCGCTACACGCGGACGCTATTTTGGGAACCGCGCTTTGCCGCTCGTGAAATGGCGCGGATTCGTCCAGTCGGAACGCCCGCGCCCGCGTTGTGGCTTTTTGCGCTGGGACTTGGCATCTTGCTGCCAATTCTCTTAGGTTGATCAGCCTTCCGATTTTTGAGCTGAGGAGCTTATAAAATGTCGGCCATGAAAAAGCAAAGTCGGTAAAACGCAAATCCGTTCCGAAAAATATAGATGAATACTGCTTGGGACGGACCGAGATGAGCAAGAGGGAGTTGCGAGGAGTAGTACTCGGAAAAGAAGATATTTTAATCGAGCCTTGACAGATGACTGTTAGATGACTGTTCCCGCTTGACAGAAGGAGGCGGCTGCCATAAGGTCTTGCGCAAAGGCACAACCGAAACCCCTAACCCTACCGATGAAGAGGTTTCGGTTTGGGAGGTGTGCAATGCCATTAGACCTTACCACACTGCGGTTCGTAGACAGACCGGTAACCAGACAGGAAGGCCTGCAAATCCTCGAACGCGATCGACATATTTGTCAGTATTGCGGGCTGGACGGCGCCGCCAACTTCGAGAACGCTCTGGCCATGTCGGTTGATTTCGTCGTTCCGCGCGCACGCAAGGGAAAAAAGGATCCGCGCAATCTGGTCGCGTGCTGTCGTTCCTGCAACATGATCAAGGGCACGCGTATCTATCGCAGCTTCGAAGAAGCCAAAGCGTATGTGCTGGGGCAACGCGAAGAGTTGCGCAAGGCCTGGGAAGTGAATAAAACGCCGCCCCTCATCAAGAGTGCAAAGGCGCAAAAGTCGTCCGAGCCTGCAGCGCCGCCCGCAAAATCGAAAGCAGCCACGGCGTCCGTCGTTAGCGGTTCACCCCTATCTCTGCGCAAGGGATGAGCGTCCGTTCTGGCAGACGATCGCGACCATAAATGGCTCACTTCTTGTGCGCGGGTTTTAACACTGTCCAAGGCACATTCGGCACAACATGCCCGCTTCCATCTGCCAAGCGGATATTTGCCGTCTGCATGAGGGCATTCACAAAAACAACTTCAAAAACGCCTTCGTGCTGAGTGCTTTCAACACGCTCGCCATTCTTAGGGGTGATTAGTTTGGTGCCGGTTGACATTTGGACCTCCAGTTGCCAGCAGTTTAACGCAATTCTTATTGAGGGGTTGTGACTCTATCTTTTAGCGCCAGCGGACGTTCAAGGTTATGGGAATAGCGACGCTCCGTGACGAAGTGTTGCCTGCATTTCATTTGCAACTACATCCGGCTCGTAAATTTCCAGATAGTTTGCGCGGTGGCCCGCGCTGTTTGGCTTCATCCCTCTATTAATCGATTTTTTCAGCGCCAACGGCGGATCTCCCTCCGCTCCCATGTTTCCGCTGTTGCGCACGCATGATGTGCGCAGCTGAAATCCGGTAATAATTCGTCCGCTGTAACTGATCACCAGAGGCACGCCGCGAGAACCGTCGCTTTCGCGTTCTGGATTCCCATCGAGATTGCTATTCTGAAGCGCAAATCGCCGTCCCAGGATACTCATCCCCTCATTGATGATCGCTTCCTTGGTTGTCTTTCCCGCCCGTGCATCCTGTTTGCCGCGATCACTAATATTCAGACCAAATCCCAGCGACAGCGAAACGTACTGATTCGGAAACTCGTCCGCGTACACCTGGAACGCTTGCCGCCATGCCTTTTCATATTTGCTCGATGTATAACCGGCCTCGCCCCACTTCTGCATATCTTCCGGCTTGTTCGGCAATGTGAACTCGGCAGATACTGATGTTGGTCCGGCCGCCGCAACCACACGAAACGCAGGGGAATGTCCATACCTCGCGCTCAGTTGTTTCACGAATGCGAACCAGTGCGCGAGGTAGATTTTATCCCACGGCAAGGGCAGCTTCTCCACTCCGCCCTTCCCCGGCCCGTACTGTATTGCAAACGTCTCCGTTCGCGCGCCTCCCATGGCCCACGCAGGTGAGAAAAACCCGGGAAAAATGAGCAGCTGTACCCACTTCTTCGAGGATTCCGCACCGGCGAACAGTTGATCCAGTTTCGTCCAGTCCGGTTTTCACTGCACCGGTTCGATGTCGCGCCAACGGATTTGCAACGCCACGCCGCTGATGTATGGGTTATCGAGCACCCGCAAATCCAAACGATCCTGTCCAGGTTCGTTTTCCAGAACCACAACTAGCCCACTCGGCGGGGATTTTTCCGTTGGCAGCGGTGCCGGTGCGCCTTCGCTCGATGCACTAGCCGGGTACAGCAGCGATGCGCTGAGCAAGACACGAACTGCGAGCGCGGGAAGTCTTGCAGATCGTGGATGAGCAGGCAGGAACATCTATGCCTCTCAAATCATACGTTCTGATTGCTACTTCTGTTCGACGACCTCGCCTGCCCGGAGACTGCCCGGAGACTGAAAGACAACATGTATCGTTTCCTCACTCCCTGCGGATCTCGACGTCATCGAAGCCTAGCCCCTTCAGCATGCTGGTAAGAGTATTGTGCGCGTTTTGCTGCGCGTTTTTGAGGACGCCGTCTTGCAACGCTGCTTGCTCGAGCTGCCGTTCCGCTTCCTCGCGGACCTCACTTTCGAGGTTGGGATCGGGCGATGAGAAAAGCCCCGTGTCGCGCGAATAGACTCGGGTCTTTGCGTTATCGATGCGCGTGCTGAAGACTTCGGCCGCTGGAATGCGCAACGATATCGTGTGCCCGTGCACCGAAACATCTTTTGCCTGAACTTTTCCCAGGTCGACTCCGGCGATGACTTCACCATGCACAACCAGCAGCAAGCGATCGCCTGCGAGAAATTTCGGCAGGTAGGGATTATCACGCTCGCCGGAGATTATCTTATCGACCGTGTAGTCCACTGTCTCGAGCCGCTGCAGCTGCTGAACCTGGCGCACCACCGTGGGCTGATTCACATTGATGACAGCGGCGCCTCCGCGAAATAGTCCTATCAATTGCAGCAGGCCCACGCCGGTGGAAAGCCACACCGCGGAACCGACTACCAAAAGCGTAAGCGCGATGCCAATAAGAACTCCCGGCCAGGAGTTTCTTTGCGCTTCCCTTTCGCGGATTGGCAGATCGGAACTCATCAAAATCGCATTTGACCGGTCTTCTCTTAAATAACACACTACTCCAGCGGTTGCACCTGCTGAGGCGAATGCAGTCTTGCCGCTCACGAAGCACACCTGTTAGGGACCGCCGCAGCGAAGCGCGGCTCAGCCACCCGATTTGTCCGGCGTTTATCTGAAAGCCCGATACCAGATACTAGACGTTGATTGTTGACGTTGCGGCCGCATACGTGCAACATGTCCTCAAGGGGTAGCCTTGGCTGAGATTGCACAGACCCTCGATTCGGTCACCGCGCAAGCGCGCACACTCGAAGAAATTCGGAAGGACGATCTGCGCACCGGCGACCTGGTGCTGGTAAGCACCAGAAATTCCCTCTACAAGATCTGGGTCCTGAACGAGGATTTCTACCTGGTTTGGGGCGGGTGGTTCGAACGCACCAGGCAATCACCGCAGCGGGTGACCATCAATGGTTGCACCTGGGGCGGCTCTACCATCAAGCAGGATATCGTCGCTGCTCTGGGCCTTCGCCTGGAATTCGGGAACACCGTGATTACCACTCGCATCCGGCACATTCGCGTGATCCGCGCGCAGGTCCAAACGTTCGTCAACTAGTTCGCGATTTTCTGGTTCTACCCCGGATTGGGCTACTCTCATTAGGTTCCTACCGCATTTCGCTTCTGTCGCATTTGGCTTATCCCATCTAAGGTCCCTAGTGCATTTTCAACGAGATTCGCATACATGCCGGGCGACCGTACTGGTACGGAGGTATAGGATTGCAGGAGGCAAGGCGATCCCCTTGGTGCAAATGCAAGTGGGGATCCGTGATTATCTTTAGCCAGCACCAGGCGATTCACCGCAGTGCCGAACGGCTTGCTGCATTGACTTGCCCGCACGCCCGACCTAACATCCATCGCCTGCGCTGCTAGCTATGATTGGCCAAACCATCTCGCACTACCGCATCGTGGAAAGACTTGGTGGCGGCGGCATGGGTGTGGTCTATAAAGCCGAAGACACCAAACTTGGCCGCTTCGTCGCACTGAAATTCCTTCCTGAAAATCTGGCTCACGCCGACCACGCGCTGGAGCGCTTCAAACGCGAGGCCAAGGCCGCTTCCGCGCTGAACCATCCCAACATCTGCACCATTTACGAAATCGATGAAGAAAACGGCCTGGCCTTTATCGCCATGGAGTTCATGGACGGCGTGACGGTGAAACACCGCATCGGCGGCCGCCCCATGGAAATTGAAACTGTCCTGGAAATTGCGATCCAGATTGCGGATGGCCTCGACGCGGCTCACTCCGAAGGGATCGTCCATCGCGACATCAAGCCCGCGAATATATTCGTCACCAAACGCGGACACGCGAAAATTCTGGATTTTGGCTTGGCGAAATTAACGACCCGGGAGCCAACATCGTCCCAAGCGACGGAAACAACCCATGCAAATTCGAAAGTTCCCGAGGCGGAACTTACCGGCCCCGGAACGGCGGTCGGGACGATTGCTTACATGTCGCCCGAACAAATGCGGAGCAAGGAACTCGACGGGCGAACCGACATCTTCAGTTTTGGTGCCGTGATCTACGAAATGGCTACGGGGACGCTGCCATTCCGCGGCGAGACTTCTGTTGTTATCGCCGATGCAATTCTGAATCGAGCTCCAGTCGCGCCGCTCCGGCTGAATCCGGATTTACCCGCCGAACTCGAACACATCATCAGCAAGGCGCTCGAAAAAGATCGCAACTTGCGTTATCAGCACGTAGCCGAGGTGCGAGCGGACTTGCAGCGGTTGAAGCGCGACACCGAATCTGGACACTCGGCGGTTCTGGCTTCGGAGCAATTCCCCGCTGCTCCCGCAGTTTCGGCCGAAACGATGGCCGCGGCGTCGTCCGCGAAAAGAGCTCGTGTTTTCAAATGGGCAAGCTCGGCGGCCGCTGGCTTGGCGATCGTGGCGCTGGGAGTCGTTGGGTGGCTTTACTTCGCGCGCCACGCACATGCGCTCACCGAGAAGGACTCCATCGTGCTGGCCGATTTCAACAACACGACTGGCGACGAAGTGTTCGACGATACGCTCAAACAGGCGTTGGCCGTAGACTTGGGGCAATCGCCGTTCTTGAATATTCTTTCGGACACGCAAGTTCGCCAGACCTTGCGCCAGATGACGCGCCCGGCGAATGAGCGATTGAGGCAAGAATCTGGCGCGCGAAGTCTGCGTGCGTGCAGCCGGTAAGGCTTATCTGACCGGTTCGATCGCGGCATTGGGAAACCAATACGTAATCGGCCTGGAGGCCCTGAATTGCGCAAGCGGCGACGTGCTGGCACAGGAACTCGTCACGGCCCAATCCAAGGAGAAGGTGCTCGATGCACTGGGACAGGCTGCGGCAAAACTTCGCAACCAAGTGGGCGAGTCCCTAAGCTCAGTGCAAAAGTTCGATGTGCCGCTGGAACAGGCCACAACGAGTTCTCTCGAAGCGCTTCACGCTTTTACATTGGGCGCGAAAGCGGCACACGAAAAAGGTGATGTCGAAGCGATTCCGTTCTACAAACGTGCCGTGGAACTCGATCCCAACTTTGCGCTGGCCTACGACGATCTAGGAGTCGACTACTACAATCTTTATCAGCCCGGGCAAGGCGCCGAATATCTAAAGAAGGCTTTCGACCTGCGTGATCGCGCCACCGAACGTGAGAAGTTCACAATCACTGCGGATTACTACGGTCTTGTAACGGGCGAACTGGAAAAAGCAAATCAGACTTACGAACTATGGATTCAGGATTATCCGCGGGCTTTCGGAGCATACGGCAACCTCGGAAGCAGCTATATGATTCTGGGCCAATACGAGAAGGCCGCGAATGAAACACGTCAGGCGCTGCGCGAACCCACGGACGTGGCTGAGTATGCGAATCTGGGAGAAATTTATCTCGCGCTGAATCGTTTCGACGACGCTACGAAAACGAGCGAGGAAGCGCAGGGCCGCGGGCTGGAAGATATTCCGCTTCGAGTGAATTTGTATGCCCTGGCTTTTTTTAATGGCAATGCCACTGCGATGAAAGAGCAAGGCGAGTGGGCCATGGGAAAGCCGGGAGCGGAAGATCAGATGTTATCGCTGGAGTCCGACACCGAAGGGTGGTACGGAAAACTCGCAAAAGCCCGGGTTCTATCGCGGCAAGCGATTGAGAGCGCCCGACGTAACGATGAAAAGGAGCCCGCTGCCTTGTGGCAAACGAACGCCGCAATACGCGAAGCTCTATTCGGCAACGCAGATGTGGCTCGACTAGATGCTGCGGCGGCTATGGTGCTCGCTCCGGGAAGCCGCGATGCGGAAGCGCAAGCAGCGCTCGCTTATGCGCTGGCGGGCGACACAACACGTGCGCAATCGCACGCAGACGACCTGAACAAACGGTTCCCTCAAGACACGGTGGTGCAAACCGTTTGGCTGCCTACGATCAGCGCACAGATTGAATTGGCGCAGCGTGATCCGAGCCAGAGCGTTGAGCTCTTGCAAACGGCTTCACCGTACGAATTAGGAATGCTGAGCGGGAGCGCCCCTAATTCATGTCTGTACCCAGTGTACGTCCGGGCTGCGGCTTACTTGAACGCTGGGCAGAGTCAAGCAGCTGTCGCCGAATTCCAGAAAATCCTCGACCACCGCGGAGTGCTTTGGAATTGCGCAACGGGCGCTCTGGCGCATCTCGGCTTGGGGCGAGCCTATGCGCTGCAGGCACAATCAACGCTGAGCGGCGAAGCAGAAACCGCCCGCTCCAAGGCTCGCGCCGCATACCGAGATTTCCTGGAGCAATGGAAAGACGCCGATCCTGGCGTCCCCGTACTCATCGGCGCCAGATCCGAATTTGCGAAACTGCAGTAGCAGAATTGGTCTGAGCAAAGGCAAAGCACTGGAAATCGTTAGAGCATTGACCAAGGCAAAGGGACCAGGATCTAACGCCATACCCTGGCTACCAACCCTGCGAAGAAGCTAGTCGCACTCCGAATACCATCTGCTCAGTTCCGCCACCAGATATTCCTCGTTTCAAATTCTTGATTAACCCTTCGCGCTCCAGTCACGAGTTCGAAGCACTCTGCACCAGCCGCTCGTGAAATGAAAGGGCCTCGGCCACTTCATCTGTGGTCGCGGTGCATTGGCGTAGTTTGAAATATTGATCTCGAGTGCCGCGTGCGTCGCTGTTTGAGGTTTGCGCAACGCCAGAAGATTTTCTACACGCTGGGGCAAAACATCGGACTCGACGTCCTCGTCCTCATTGCTCCGAGGACTGAGCACGCACACTTTGACTGCGGTGAAATCCAAGTGGGGCTGGTTAGACCGTTCCTGCGGCTTTCGCCTTGCGCAGTTTTTCTGTGTCCGGTCCGGTGAGCTTCCAGGTGTGGTGCACATCATCGGCAAGATGCATGACTTCGATTTCGTCGCCTTTATTCAGCCTCTCCCAAAGTTCGTTTTCGCTGAGTAATGTCTGTGCGTCCACTGTCTTGTTGCATTTGTCGCAGACTGCTTGTATGGTCGCCATCTTGCCTCCAGGGTACTTCGCGGAAATCGAGCCTTCTGAGGTTACAACCGTACGGCACTTGTAACAAATGTTCTTTCCAAATGGCATCCTGAACCCGATGACGCCGTCACTGCTTCCTGCACCGCATTACGTACCTATAACGTCCGACCGACTAAGTCAACCGCAGAGCCTCAGAAAAGGAGCTAACGCCGTCGCGAGTGTGGTTAGACGCTCGCACACTTGTGTCGGATACCCTTTAAATTTGACGACGACGCTACCTCTGGTCGGGTTATTCCACCGCGCTTCGCTTGAGTAGCAAAAACCCCACACGCCGAGAGCGGCAGACCTCGAATACGCCGGGCACTTCCATTCCGGCCGCCATTGGGGTTAGACTCAGCGCATCTCGTTCCCCTTCCGACTCAGATTGCAGGAGGCGGCCATGCACGCACGCGTCACGCAGTTCAGCGTCCCTTCCGAGAAATTGAACGACTTTTCGGAATCATTGATCAGCGCAGTTCCGCTGATGCGCCAGCGAAAAGGATTTGTAGCTCTGCTGGTATTGCGCGTCGAACAGTCGAATCCGCCCGACGTGCGCGTGATGACAATCTGGGATTCACAGCAGGCTTTACAGGAAAGCGAGAATAATTTGTATTTCTACCAGGCGCTGGCGCGCGCCCTGGCTTTTGCCAAGGGTTTCCCCGTCATACGCGAAGAAGAAGTGATGTTGCACGATTTCACCAGGATTGCCGCTGCCGCAGCAGCCGGGGCCTCAGGTAGCTCTTCGGCTGCATCTTCAGCCGCATCCCACTAATTAGCTCCAGCGACGCTTAACCCTTACACCGACGCGCGACAGTACTCACTCATCTGCTCGGGCCGCAGGGATATCAACACGGAGGCGCGATCCGGCATTTCAACACGCCACGCGAAATCGCACGCTAATCGTACGGTCTCGACAAAAACCGTCGAGCCGCCGCTAGGGAGTCAAAAGCGGCGTCTAGTTGCTGCGGGATCGTGCCGTATCGAGACCTCGCGATTCCTGAGCGCCTTCCGGAGTCGATTGCGTGAGCGCTATCGTCGCAGTTACCGTAGTACCCTTGTCGCTCGATCGAATTTGCAGGCCGCCGCCTAATTGCCTCAGGCGCTCGCGCATGCCGCGCAAACCGACACCTGTGCTTTCGCCGGCAAAAACGCGAGACTGACTCTGCTTGCTAATCCCGTGTCCTTGGTCGATCACTTCGAGTCTGACTTGGTCGGGCGTGCGTGACAGCTTCACTGTCGCGGTCGAGCTTCCTGAATGCCGGTGGATGTTTGTCAGGCATTCTTGCGCGATCCGAAATAAGCACAGCTCGCAATCCTGCGCAAGCCGCTCCCAATTCTTCGGAAGCTCCAGTCTTGCATGGATCTTGCTGCGCTCGGCGAATCCGTCCACGTACCACTTCAAGGCGGACTCAAGGCCCATTTCGTCAAGCAGTGGCGGGTGCAACAGATAAGACACCGTGCGAATTTCCGACGAAGCTTGATGAATCAAATTTGAATTCTCTTCCGCGCAGTGCGCCGCTTCCTCGCTCAGTTGCGTCTTCTCAGTGTCTAATCTGGCTGCGTTCATACTCATCGCAGTCAGCAATTGCCCCACGCCATCGTGCAATTCGCGGGCGATACGCCGTCTTTCTTCGTCCTGAAGCTGAAGCAGGCGCGCGGAAAGCTCGCTTTCTTTAATGGCTTCTTCGACTTTCTTGCGCGCTGTAATGTCGCGCGCCACTTTAGAGGCGCCTGAGACGCGGCCCTGAGCATCGCGTATCGGTGAGATGGTCAACGAAACGTCGATGCGCGACCCGTCTTTAGTCACACGCACGGTTTCAAAATGCTCGATACGTTCACCATTGCGCAAGCGTTGCAGAATTTTCATCTCTTCGTCCCGAAACTCCGGCGGGATGATCATCATGATTGACCGTCCGATGGCTTCACCCGGAGAGTAACCGAAAATGCGCTGCGCGCCGCTATTCCAGATGTTGATAATGCCGTCGAGATCTTTGGAAACGATAGCATCGTCGGAAGTTTCAACGATGGCAGCAAGCCTGGAGCGGGCAGCCGATCCCCGCCGGTTTGATTCTCCCAAAGCGATAATCGCGCTGGCGAAAATCAAAAATCCAATCATTCCGAAAACCTGATTTGCATCGTGATTGAAGAGGGAGTTGGCGGGCGGCAAGAACCAGTACCAAACTCCGGCCGCACCTAAAATCGTAGCAAGGACGGAAGGACCCATGCCGCAATACCAGGCAGAGAAAACAACGGCAAGCCAAACTGTGTGATAAGGATTTTGTAAGCCGAACAGGGGATTTAGCAAATACCTCAAGTACAGAGCGACGGAGGCGGCCACTATCGCCAGCGCATACCGCCACGTCCAGTAGCTCCCGCCCATCCTAAAGGCTCTCAACAAATACCACGCACTCCTCCATTAAAGGAGCACAAACCATTGGGATACACAAAATGCTACATCAGCTAGGTTAGCTGCGGCAACAGTCTGCTGCAGGACTGTGCCGAAGCACTTTTCCCAAGGTCCCAGGCGAGACTTGCTGAAACCGGATCTGTGCTCAGGGTTTCTGAGAGAGTATGACAGTGACTTCGTTCGTTGTCCCATTAGCGCCGACTATATCGGGAAGTCCGTCTCCATTGAGATCGCCCACTGCAATGTCTTCGATCGTCGGCACCAGGGTGAATTGAAATCGCGTGCCCGAGGGCGGAGGAAACTGTCCAATCCTCCGTTGAGAACCAGAGTGAGAACTCCAAGTTTGTAATCGCTTACCCGAGCGTCAGGCTTACCATCCAGATTGCAGTCCGCCGTTTGCAGGGCCATCCCGCCTGTCAGGTCAGTGTTCTGTGCAGCGTAGACTTGTATGAGAGAGGCTAACGCCGTCTGAAATGTCCCGTCGTCATTTCCGAGCGCGATAGCAGCCATGTTGGCAAATCCAATCGTTACCTCGAGCTTACCGTCACCGTTGAAATCCGCACTGGCCAGAGCACTCGAGAGCGATGCTAGCAAGGGGGCGTCAGTGGGACTTTGAAATGTGTCGTCTCCGTTTCCAGCATAAAGACTATGTCGGCCTGCGAAGCCAATGGTGCCAACCACCAGGTCGGGTTTTCCGTCTTCGTTGAAATCTCCCACCGCAATGGCCCCGAGCCCCACGGCTTATCTGTAGCGGCGAGACGATAGGCGCCGCAAACGTCCCATCGCCCTCGTTTAGAAAACCGAAATCGTGTTGGAAGTGAAATTGGAAACAGCAATATCCAGTTTACCGTCACCGTTAAAATCTGCCACGACGACGGACCCAGCCTTCACACGCCGGACGAGAACGTCCTTGGAGTTGCAAACGCCAAAGAGTGGGTGGCGAGTTAGGAGGAGACGTACTTGTGCTACCGCCGCCCCGCATCGGGAGGTGTACAACAACAGGCACACCACCGCGGTTATGCAGGCACCCTTCTTCAGTTTAGCCTCCCCTGGCGTGCTTGTACCTTATTATTAATTATATTTCACTGTCTTAATTACAAAGTTAACGCACTGACGCGCGAATATTAATACTCCCGCAGTTCGTCCAGACTGGTAACCTGAGGAGTTTAGGTGGACTTTAATCCTTCGGTGATCAACGGTGGTTCAGACCTTTGCAGTTCGGCTGCGACTTTTTCCATCTGGCGCATTGCGCGGAGGTGATTCCGCCCGGCAATCTTGAGGATGTCGTCGTCGGAATAGCCGCGGCGCAGTAGTTCCGCGAAAAGATACGGATAACGGCTCACGTCTTCGAGGCCGGCGACCATCGAGCCGGGCGTCACATCGTAAAAATCCGCGCCGATGCCGATGTAGTCGACGCCGGCGACTTTGCGGATGTGGTCGATGTGGTCGGCAACGTCTGAGATCGTGCCGCGCGGCGCTGCATTCGCCTTTTCCCAATCGGCCATGCCCTTCGTAATCGCTTCATCGCTATCGAGACGGGCGTGCAGTTCCCTCAGCACTGCGGTGCGCTTCTCTTCCCAATCGGGATACTTCGGCGAAATAAATTCCCAGATGAAGTTCACATGTACCACGCCGCCGTTGGCTGGCACCATCTTCAGCACGTCGTCTGGTACGCAACGCGGGTGCGGGTCGATCGCGAACGCATTCGAGTGCGAGAAGATAACCGGCGCGCGCGTCACCCGCAGCGTGTCGCGCATTGTGTCCGAACTGACGTGCGAAATATCCGCGAACATGCCCAGGCGGTTCATTTCTTTCACTACGCGCTCGCCGAATTCCGTCAGGCCGTAGTGTTCGGGGCGGTCCGTTGCTGCATCGGCCCAATCGATGTTGTCCCAGTGCGTGAGCGTCAGGTAACGCGCGCCCAATTGGTAGAAGGTGCGCAACGCGGCTGGCGAATTTTCGATCATGTGGCCGCCTTCGACGCCGAGAAGGCAGGCGATGCGTCCGGACTGATGAATGCGTTCGATGTCGTCAGCCGTTCGCGCCTGCTCCAGTTGTTGGGGCTGGCTGCTGATGAAGCGTTGCGCCACGTCAAATTCGCGAAGCGCTTGGTGCAGCGATGTGTGAGTTTTCTGCGTGCCGGAGCTGACGTAGATCGACCAATACTGAACTCCCACGCATCCCGCGCGCAGCCGGGGAATATCCGCGCAAAGCGCTGGCTGCACGGCATTCATGTCGAACGTCGTCAGGTCGCCTGCTTTTGTTTCGATAAACATCGTCGGCAAGTCGTTGTGGGTGTCGATCAACGGCGCTTTCTGCAGCAGTGCCTTGGCTTGCGCGAGCAAGGCCGGATCAGTGTCCGGTGGACTTTGAACGCCGCCAGCGTCAGCGCTCGAAAAAAAGCTCTTGGCCAGAACAGCGGATCCTGCTAATAGACTGCCCTGTTCCAAAAAACGTCGGCGCGTTATCAACGCAATTCTCCTCGGCGCAATTTTCTGTTAGGACTGTTCTGATACAGTCGCGCGCGATTTTAGTCCCATGTCGCGGTTTTCCATATCTTAAAACGCACGGACGCTCCGAATGTGTTATGTGGTTGCGCGGCAAGCTGTATCCGAAGGACGACGAGACAACCGGTGGGGTGATGAGGGTTGCAATAATGGAGCAGCGTTCTTGAATTTTTAGCGGCGGCGAAGCTGTTCGTCAAGCCGGCAGGGTTGGGCGTGGTTTCATGCGACATATTGGAATGCCGGGTCGCGCCTGAGTGCTCTTGTTCCGAACGGCCCGGCCCAGCGTTGAACTGCCCGGCCTGGCTGAACTACGCCAGACCGGCCGCTACCAAATCACATGCGAACGGCACGGGATGCGGTCAAGGGGTCGTTTTGCGTGGCGCTTCAGGGTTTGGCCGCTTGGCGGATGGGCAAGTTCGGAGTCAACTTCGGTATGACGAATTCCTGAATCACGTTGATGGCCGCTGTTGTGCCGATTCCAATGAGCGTATTTTCAAACGTCAACGCCAGCCCATCGCGATTCTGCGAGGGGTAGTAGGTATTCGAGATTCCGCCCGCGGCGAGGCTGCCGAGAATGCCGGAATAGTTCGGTTGCCAGCGACCATTGTCACCTTTGCAGATAACTGCGTTAGCCATCGCGTACAGAACGCGTTCGCGCGCAGTGCCTGTACCTTTGTAAAAATAGCGCGGGTCTTGTTTCAGAATCGAAGGCAGTATGGCCGAACCGATATATGTGCCGGTAACAAGGTTCGCGTAGGCTGCACCATAACGTTTGCCATAGCCTTGCGCGCCTTGTCCGAAGCCGCTGAAATCATTGACTGCCTGCTGGACTCCGGCGGTGCCGCCAATCAATAAGAACGTGACCGGATCGATCGTGGATCGCCAGGCGAGCTGAAATTTTTGCTTGGTGTTCAGGGGAGCTGCATTCGGAATGTAAGTGACATAAAAATTGGGAATGAAACCGAGCACGCGCTGCTTTTCTTCGATTTTGATCTCTTCTTCGGCGATTTCCACCAGCGAGGGGCTGACGCGGACCTCCGTGACTTCGGTGGCGATAGCCAACTTCACCGGAGGCACCACGAAGATCTCGCCGGGCTGCAGAGCCCCCGACGACGATTGCGCCGCAAATCCCGGGGAAGCAATGGCGACTGTGAATGGTCCGGGGGAGACATTGTCGAACGAGAATTGGCCATCGTTGTCTGACTGCGTGTTTTTGGCCAAGGATTGATCGCCCCGCCTCAGCGTCACGAGCGCTCCGGCGATGGCCGCACCTGTGGGATCGAGAACTGTCCCGCTGATCGTCCCGGGCATTTGCTGAGCTGACTGCTGCCTCCCGGAAAAAGCGGAAATTCCGGGTGCGATGGATACACTCCTATCGATGAGTGAGCTGAAGGAACGCTGCTGGGCGAGAAGCTGCGTAGGTAGAGCTAGGAATATGGTAGTGAGGCCGAGCCAGATGAGAATCGCAGGGCCTATACCCGACATTCGACGGTGGCCATCCGAAGGCCGGAAAAATGCTAGGGCCGCGATACCCAGCGATTCCATCGCGGCGCTTTTCGTCGGATTCACGACAATTAGTTTATAGTCGACGGCGTTGCTGGCATAAGGCATTAACGTTTGATTGTGTGCGATTAGTTGAGGTTGTCTTGCAAGCTGATTTCATTGCTGACGATCCGGACGCAGTGAAATTATCAACAGCAGAACCGCCGATTGCATCGACCACCTTCCTTCGGACCTGAGACAAGAATCAGGCGGACCCGGATTATTTTTGAACACGACGGCGCGCCGTCAGCTCTCCGACACCATCTTGACGTACTACACGTCTAAACGGTTTCCGGCGGCGACACGGCCGTACCATAGACCCGAATCTTTAACGGTGCGCTTCTGGTCGCGGAAATCGACGTAAATCAGGCCGTAACGTTGGCTGTAGCCGTCGGTCCATTCGAAATTGTCCAACAGACTCCAGGCGTGGAACGAGCGGACTTTGGCTCCGTCAGCGATAGCGCGCGCCAATTCGGCTAATTCCTGGCGGAAGAAGCTAATGCGGCGCACATCCGGAACGCGGCCATTTTCTTTTTCGTATGGCGTGTCGAGGTAACTGCAGCCGCTCTCGGTGATCTCGATGATGGGATGATCGTACTCGCGGGTGATCTGCATCACCAGATCATAAATTCCGCGCGGGCAGATTTCGAGACCCGCATCCGTCAGCGGCCCTTCGGTGGGCATATAGGCCTGGAAACGCGTGTAACGGTCGCGACCGACGGCCTGATCGTTTTCAATTTCGGTGCCGAAATTAGCCGTGCCGCTCGCACCTGCGCCGCCGGCGTCCGAAACAATTCGCCGCGTGTAATAGTGGAATCCGATCCAGTCGAGCGGCGCGCGCATGATCTTGTCGTCGCCGGGCTTGAATCCCATCTGTTCGTACGGCGGCTCGCCGATGAATGCTTTTGGATATTCGCCGTACATCACCGTGTGCAGGAAATAATCGTTGTTCATCGCGTGATAGCGTTCGGCTGCGGCGCGATCCGCTGCGCTGTTGGTTTTCGGGTACGCGGGCGCCATGCCGTATGCGCTGCCTACTGTCGCTTTCGGGGATGCTGCCTTGATGGCGCGGACTGCTTCGCCCTGAGCGAGATTCACGGTGTGGGCCGCCTTCAGGAAAAGTCCGTAATCCGATTTGCCCGGTGGATGGACGCCGACGCCATAACCGAGCCACGTGAACGACCAAGGCATATTGAATGGCGCCCAGACCGTGACGCGATCGCCGAGATTTTTGGCCAGGATTTCCGCATACTCCGCAAAATAGGCGGCGAGGTCGCGATTGGGCCAGCCGCCGCGATCTTCCAGCGCCTGCGGAAGGTCCCAGTGGTACACGGTGCAGAACGGACGGATGTTTGCCGCCAGCAGCGTGTCAACCAGGCGGCTGTAATGGTCAATCCCCTGCTGATTGACCGCGCCTGTTCCGGCGGGTTGAATGCGTGGCCAGGAAATCGAAAAGCGATAGCTTTTCAGGTTCAGGCTCTTCAGCAGCGCGATATCTTGCGGATAAAGATGATATTGATCGCAGGCGATATCGCCTGTGCCGCCACCTTTTATTTTTCCTACTGTGTGTGCATACCGATCCCAGGTGGATTCGCCTTTGCCGTCGACGTTCCAGGCGCCTTCGACCTGGTACGAGGCTGTGGCCATGCCCCAGAGGAAGCCTTCGGGAAAGCGCGCTTGGCTGATTTCGGCAGCAGCAATGGCGCCGGGTGTTTGTTGTTGGTCTTGCGCGGGTTCGATGCGCAAGCCGCTACGAGCGAGGAGCGCTGCGCCTCCGGCAGCCGCGAGCGAATTTAAGAGTTGGCGTCGATGCATATGCACAACCCGGCGCAGAGCTGCTTTCGGCGTTGCCGTTGTGTTCGTCACAGTGGCCGAAAACAGACTGAGGGCCGCAGCGTTGATCACGGAGGCGCTGACAAATTAACTGCCGCCGCAGACGCCCGTTTTCACTCCTGAAATTGCCACGCCGTACTGGTTCGAGCCTGCAATTCGCGTGCCGCCAGACGTGAGCGTGACGCTGTCTACCGGCTTCGGCCACGTCATCTCATATATTCCGCGCGACGCGTCGACGGCGCGCCAGCTTCCACGGAACGAGCCGCTTGTGAATGCGCCGTTCGAGGATATGTTCACAACGTAGCCGTTCGTCCATTTCCATGTTCCTGGCATCCCAACTGTCCCGGTTAGGCGCCCGCCTGCCATCGGATACCCATATTGATTCGATCCGCTCATCGATCTTTGATCTGGCGTGATGGTGAGCGTCTCGATGTTGTCGGGCCATGTGAACGTGTACGCATGTCGCGCAGCATCGACCACGCGCCAATGCCCCAGGAACGGCCCGGCGGTCATGGTGCCGTCCGCGCGGATCTCTACTGGCGCATTGTTGAACCATTGATAGCAACCGACCGGCGGATCGGTGCTGACGTTCACAACTGGCGCCGACGATGCCTTGTGAGACGGCGGATTTGTCTTCGGATTCGGCGCGGGTTTGTCTGGCGGATTGGAATCGCTCGGCACATCTTTGGTATCAGGAGGATTCACGACGGTGGGCCCGTCCGGCACTGGAACGTTGCTGTGATGCACTACGATTCCGATCGCCACAGCCGCGATCACAATCACCGCCGCGGCGACCATCCAGATCTTCGACTTCGACAAAGATGCCGGTGCCGTCTGAGCAGTCTGAGAGATGGTAACAGATCGACCGGAGGCTGCGGCCGCACTACCAGCGCCGCTCGATTGCCAGACTCCGGTTCCGAGCGGCATAGGGGCTTCTTCATGACCCTTGGCGGGAATCAGCTTGTGAACAGTCGCTGCCAAGTCATCGAGATGTTTTTCCATCGGCGGCGTCATGGCGTCGAGCCAGTGCACCGAACCGATGAAATAGTCGAGCGACTTGCCGGGAGCGATGTCTTCGATGCGAAACGGCAGGATCGTCACGCCCCTGCTCATCGCGCGTTCCACTTCCTTGGGAATGTGCGCGGAAGCGTTGGCGTTCGAGGAAAAAACCAGCACCATCACTTGCGCGCCGTGGATCGCTTCGATGATTGCTTCCCCGTAGGACCTGCCGGGAATAATGTCCCGCGGCGCTATCCAGCAGCGGATGCCGGCGGCTTCCAGGCGTGCGCATACCGCGTCTGCGACAATTTTGTCTTTCGAGGCGTAGCTGATGAATACGTCGAACGCCATCGGAAGGGTCTCCGTACCAGCGCAGTTAAGATCTGTGGCGCGCTGGCGTCGAGCCAAGAATCTTACCATTTACGCGACGTCCGGCCAGAATCTCAATTTCGAGCTATGAGACATCCTGGCAGTCACTTGTGAGGGCCCGACGTCGAGCCTAATGGCATCTCGGGCGTCATTCCCTACGTCCCGGCAAATCGTCAGAATGAGACTGTCATTAGCATGTTCGCGACACTACGCATTGATTCCGTTTGCGGCACGGATGAGGCTTTGCTTAGATAAGGGCAGGCTCGTTGGCAAACAACGGGCGAAGCTCTCAGAGCAAATGACAATACATATCAGATGGCGGACGGTTTCTGGAGCTGGGCTGGGCGCGTGTCTGGTTTCATTGTGCTGTGCGCCCGTGTTTGGCCAGAGCTTGGGAGACGTCGCTCGCCAGGAGCGCCAGCGCAAAGAGCAACAGGCGCCACGAGCGCTTCACGTTTATACCAATGACGATCTGAGAAAGTCCAAGATTCTCGTGCCCGAAGATCAAGCCCGCGCACTGGCGGCGGCACGAAACCGCCAAATGCCCTCCCCCGTTGAGCTGGCGGCTGTTGCGAATGCGATTGCGCCATTGCAGTTCTTGCTTCCTGCTTCGGCAGGCGACACGGATATTGAAGACCCCTCGTCGTGGGAACCCGAGCCGACGGCGAGCGGAATTTCTCCGGCGCTCGCTGCTGATTCGATTGGACTCGAAGCTGGCGCAACTTCAGCACGCGTAAAAACGAAGGAACGTCCCGAGCCAGTGCGGCGCCGCCAGGTTGCGAAAATTGCGGATCCGTTTGCGCCGAGGAAAATCGAGCGGCCGGGAACTCCGGCTCCCGTTGCGATCGAGCCGGTACACGCGACCCGCAAGTCAGGCGCTTCGGCTTTAGCTTCTTCGACTTTTTTGGTTTCGTCGAATTCTTCTGCATTCCTGCACGAACAAGATTCAACATCATCGAAAGCGGACAAGGTTCTTGTGCGGGCCGGCGATTCTCTGTGGAAGTTGGCTCAGCGATATCTCGGAGATGGCAATCGCTGGTTCGATCTCGCAACACTCAATCCTCAGCTGGAAAGCCCAAACCTGATCCGCGCCGGCGAATGGATTCGCCTGCGACCTTCTCAAGAAGAGGGCACCAAGCAAGTCATCGTGCATTCAGGCGACACGCTGTGGAGTGTAGCTGAGTCAGAATTTGGCAGCCCGCGCGGAGTGGAATGCATCGTTGAAGCAAATCCTCAACTTGAATCTTCCGATCTGATCCGTCCCGGACAGAAGTTGCTATTGCCGCGAAATTGCGGCGTCGCGCGCTAGTCAATTGAGCAGCGATTCAAGTTTGCGCAACATGTTCGCTCAAGAATCGTTTCTAAACTCGAAAAAGTGGCTGGGTCGTTTTCCTGATCTTGGCGAAAACGACTAGGCTACTTTTCTTGGCATCGAAACAGCCCTCTGGCCCCTGGCCGCAACACTATCATCCTGAGCTGATAGAGCTAGAAAGAGCCGGTCTTTAGGGGGTCGAGTTTTAGCTCCGACGATCGACTCTTCCGCGCACAACGGGCTTCAGCCCTATAGAACCGCTCTGCCTTGAAGCACACGGAATTGTCGCTGCGGCGTTTCATCGTCATTAACCCTGAGCAGCGGGCGACATTCAGGGTGCGGCCGAAGGCGCACCCTGACGTCACGCCGAGATTGGCCGTTTAGACCTTACAGCTGTCGACCGGCAGCGTCCGCTTGCTCCGCCAGTTGTTGCAATGTCTTGAAGAACTTAGGTGACTGGCCGGTGAACAGCCCATCGGCCGTGAGTGCGGCGGCCGCTGGTGCACCTGCGAATCTGTCGTCCGACGGTCGAATCACAGCGCAGTGCGGCAGTTTCGGGCTGATGAATTCGCAGGGAACAGGGAAAATCAGGCTGGGTTGAATCAACGGATTGGGAGGATCGGTGAAGAAATTCGGAAAGGTCAAACCGGAGTCCGACACAGGCGCCACCGGTGCTTGCACTCCATTGCCTGCGAAATCGACCCACTCCAGAAAGTGAGCGACTTCATCTCCGCCTATTCCCTGCATGATTTTTAGCACTTCCAGGCTGGTGGCCTTGCGCCCAAGCGCCTGGTAGAGACTTGACCCGCCTTGTTCGATGGTGCCGAAGTGGAATGCCGCGGTGTTCGCAATCACTTGAATATGATTGACGCCCTCGAAATCGGCATCGTTGCTGGGGATGGCGGTACGGTTGGTGATAGTAACGGCCTGCGGAAAGGTAGCGCCAAAATCAGGGTTCTTGGTGCTGCGATATCGCACGAACCAGCTGGTGTCCACATTCAAGTGCATGAGGTTGGTTAGGCGGCCCAGATCCTGCGCACCCGTGGCTTTGCTTCCCTGCAGCGTCTTGAATTCGTCCAGATTGACCGGATCGGCACCTTTGGATTCAAGATATGCGTTTAGAAAAGTGGCATGGCTGATTTCATCGATGGTGTTTCTGGTTAAGGGCGTTTACGATCGGACTTGTCACCGGGAAGTCAAATGAGTGTCGCGATCTTGCTTCGGTTTTGTCTCTTCGAGCGCGGATGCAAAGGTGCAATTAGCCGAGATTGGAAATAGTGAAAGGGAACTTGCTCTGCCAGATAGAGCTCTAGTCTCCGAATCGGTTGACACTCACACTGCCTGCGGGGTACTCTCTGCCCCGGTTTCGGCCCCTACCTTTTTTGAAAATTCAGGAGGTTTTAAAGTGAAATTGCTTAAGCTCACTACAGGTCTGGGCGTGTTGCTGTTGGCTGCCGCTTCGGCGATGGCACAGGCACACGAACCAGCCACTATTTCTGGGATCGAATTCCAGACGCCAAAAAACGGCATGGTGAAACAGTATGAAGACGGCCGCAAGGCGAAGGTTGCATGGCACAAACAGCACAATGACACGCAGCCGCTTTACGTGTTCGAAACGCTTACCGGTCAAGACACCGGAACGTACCTCGTAGGACGGTTTGGCATCCACTGGGCAGACATGGATAAACCGTCGATTCCCGACGAGCAGGACCTTGCTGAGTATCAACAGGTGATCGGTGGCTACGTGGAGAAGCTTGTCACTCAGTATTACGAGGACTTGCCAAAAATCAGCAACCCATCGAACGACATGAATGCGAAGTTCACGGAGGTCATCACCTTCCACATCCGCTACGGAAAGAACGATGATTTCCGCAGCGCCATCGCGCGCGTAAACGAAGCGCACAAGAAGCAGAATTCGCCCCTCAGGTATGAGTGGCATCACCTCGTGAACGGCGGACCGGGTGGTATCTACGTTCTGACCTTCGATCGCGCAAACTGGGCAGCGTTTGAAGACGACCCGGCGGTTAAGCCCTTGCGTGAAGATCTGCGAGCAGCGTTCGGCGAACAGGAAGCAATGTCCATCATCGAGAGACTGAATGGATCGATCGAAAGCAGCTACAGCTCGATCATTCAATTCCGTCCGGAGCTGAGCTACATTCCTGCAAAATAACAATCGTGCGCGATTCCCGGTAACCGGTTCGATCTCGCGCTACGATTGGTACGATTGCGAATTTTGTGGCGACGCATGGATGCGACACGCGACGCTGTGCCATGTGTGGCATCCATGGTCTCTTCCGCAATGGCGAGCGGCGTAGGCCCCCAGCATCGAAGCACGATCTCCCGGGCCCTTGTCGTTCCATGGCATGCGTCGTTTTTTGACGGAGGCCTTTACTTTCGCTTTTTATTCGCCTACAATTTCTGCGTTTTGACACTCACCTTCTGGAGGACTTTATGGCAATGAATGAAGCGCTTCTCCCTGAGTTTGACAAGGAAATGGCTAATACCCGCAAGACCTTGGAGCGCGTGCCGGAAGACAAATATTCCTGGAGGCCGCACGAGAAGTCCGGAACCATGATTTGGCTGGCGAACCATGTTGCGGATATTCCCGAGTGGACGTTTTTTACGATCGATCAGGATTCGCTGGACATGGCGCCGCATGGGGTTCCGCTTGCTCCGCCACCGCCGCCGAAGACTGCGCAGGAGCTCGTGGCGAAATTCGACAAAAACGTTACGGCTGGACGTGCGGCCTTGGCGAAAACCAATGATGCGCATTTACTGAAGAACTGGTCGTTGATGAGCAACGGGGAGACGTTTATCAGTATGCCGCGGATTGAGTGTCTGCGGACCTGGGTGATGAATCACATTATTCATCATCGCGCACAGTTGGGGGTTTATTTGCGTTTGAATAATATTGCGGTGCCGGCGATATACGGGCCGTCTGCTGACGAGAGCGGGATGTAGATTTGCGCTAGGGCCTTTTGCCCTGGTCGCGCCAAACGGGATGGTCTCAGGCTGCGATGAAAGTTCAATTTGATCCGGAACAAATGCATGGCCACCCAAGTAGCGTTGCAGCACCGAACAAAGCAACTATAAGGTTGCATATTTAACGACACTCCGTTAATATGCAACCGTGAGGTTGCCTAACATGAACGGCAAGATTGAGAAACGGATTGAACTCAAGGCGCCTATTTCGCGGGTTTGGCGCGCGCTTACGGATTACCGGGAGTTCGGCGAGTGGTTTCAGGTGAGGTTGGAAGGCCCGTTCGTACCTGGGCAGGTCTCACGTGGCTACATTACGCACCCTGGCTACGAACACGTAAAGTGGGAGGCGGTTGTGGAGGCCATGGAGCACGAGCGGCTCTTTTCGTTCAGGTGGCCGCATGTGAAATCCCTTGATAAAGCGGACTATTCACCGGATTACTCAGGGGAACCGACCACGCTGGTGGAATTCAGGTTGGAGAAGACCGCAAGTGGGACGCTACTGGTCGTGACCGAGTCCGGCTTCGATAAGCTGCCGGCCGACCGTCGTCTTGAAGCGTTCCGCAGGAATGAGGGAGGTTGGGCGCAGCAGATGAAGAACATCGAAAGCTATGTCGCGCAGAGCGCGTAGCAAGCTAACCGCGAGACGTCACGTTTGTGCGCCGGTTTTCGCCGCGCTCGGCGACGAGACGCGACTGCGCCTGGTCGCGAAGCTCTGCGTGGGGCAACCGCGGTCGATCTCGCAGCTGACGTCGGGTTCGAAGATGACGCGCCAGGCAATCACCAAACATCTTCGCGTGCTGGAGAGGGCTGAAATCCTGCGAGGCGTCCGTGCCGGCCGCAAAAAACTATTTATGTTCGATCCCGAACCCATCGAAGAAGCCAGACAATACCTGGATCTTGTATCGAAACAATGGGATCAGGTGCTGTCTCGACTAAAGCTTTTTGTCGAAGACTGAGTGGCCGTCATGGGCTTGCCAACCTCGGCCACGGCCTACATAAGTTCATATCTTTTACGACAAACCTGTACGAGAACAGGACTTCCGCAGATTCCGTAAACGCGTATCCTTCTGTGTCGGGCTCGTATTTCTCTCGCTCAGGGGTTCCCGACTGACACGAGCCTCGGCTTCTAGCGCAATTTCATACTCGTTGTTGATGGGCATTTAGGCCAATTTGGGGAACAGGCTCGGGCCATGAGCTCCGGCTCACGCGAACCGGAAGACGCCGAAGTTCATCTTGGGGATGGCAACTGGGAGAGACGGCGAAAGAAAACATGGGACTTATCGACGCTGTCGGGAACGCCGCAGGCTGTTTCCAGACGGATTAGAGGAGCGAGGCAGCAATGATTTCAAAAAAGTGTCGTTTGGCGGTAGCGGCTGGGCTGTTCGTGCTGGCAATCCCCCTCTGTGCAAATCGCGCGGCGGCACAGTCCGACTACACCCCCATAACCGTGCAGAATGGCGGCGCGATAGCCGGCGTGGTGAAATGGACCGGTCCGATACCGAAGGTTCCCAAACTGCCCATCACCAAGAACGCTGATGTTTGCGACCCGGATTCGCAAAAGACGCGCGATCTGGAGCGCCTAGTTATCGATGAAGAGGGCGGCGTTGCCAATACCGTCGTCTACCTGCGCGGTATCACCAAGGGCAAGGCGCTCGATATGCCTGAGGCCCGCGAACAGCTGAATCAGAAAACTTGCCGTTACGTGCCGCACATCATGATTGTGCCGCAGGGCACACCGCTGAAGATCGAAAGCAGCGATCCTATACTGCACACGGTGCAGATGTTCGGCGCGTCCACGAATAACGTGCCGTTTCCGTTTCAGAATCAATTCATCCCGGTGTCTATGCAGCACAACGGCGTGGTGGAACTGAAATGCAATGCCGGTCACGTCTGGATGAACGCAAACGTGCTAGTGGTGAAGCATCCTTACTATGCGGTGACTGACGCGCATGGGGCTTATAAGCTTTCAGATGTTCCTCCCGGGGAATACGAACTGGTGGCGTGGCACGAGGGCTGGGAGATTCTCTCCGAGGCCAAGGTGCTCGACGTGGGTGCGCAGGTGGAAGTGAAGCGGCCGATCTATAGCGCACCGGTTACGTGGACGAAAAAAGTGACGGTGAAGCCGAGCGAACCAACCGTCGTGGACTTCACGATTTCAGAAAAACACGAATAGCGGTTTGTTCTTTCAATTGCAGTCACCCGCTACCTCCCCGGATGCCCCGCCAAATTGAGGGTTTTATCAACGCTCAGTACAGAAATCGCGACTGTTGCGCGTCGACGAACTCTTCGCGAACAAGTCGCGGAACTCGTATTATATTAAGCCGTACCCAGCGACTCATTCCGTTCGTGCTTTAGCGCTTGGATGCGGGTTTGCCTTCCCTGCCGCTTTCAGCGGCAGTCCGATCGCAGAGAGGTTGCCGGGCCCTTTAATAACCGAAACATTCCCTACCTTCGGCAGTTTCTGGCTGCGTAGACGAACCTTGCCTGGCGTGACCTTGTCAGGTGCCAATGTTCTCTCCGGTAATCGCGCGCGGCCGTTTCGAAATCTCCCGACGCTTGACCGGCGGCACTATACCACGGTCCTGGCACGCGGAATCGCTACACTTTCGTTCGTATAATATTAATTTTGCAAGAAAATATGCTGATAAGCTGCAGTGGCCGCTCATTTTTTCGCCAGCCGGCACGTCAGACTGCGTTATCTGTCAAAGGCTTCAATCGACCGACGGGCTCACCGCGGTCGATTCCATGGGCGGTGATCTGCGCATGGGGTGCATGCCGGTCATAACGAGCGTTTGACCCGCGGCCCGTTCAACGACTGGTTCCGCTGGTGTTCGAGCGCTTGGATGCGGGTTTGCTTTTGAGCTTGCTATTCTCTTCTTCAGGCTCCAGGGGAAGTTCAAACGCAGAGAGATTACCCGGCCCTTTGATGACCGAAACAGTTCCTACCTTCGGCAATTTCTGACTACGAAGATGAATCTTACCTGGTTTGATCTTGTTCGGTGTCACCGTTCTCTCCCGACAATGGCGCGCTGCTGTAACGAGTGTAGTAATTTCAAAATCTTCTGGAAATTTTGTCCCTCAGGTCGAAATAATATACCCGACTTTAAACGCAAAATCGCTAGTCTTTTGTTGCCGAAATACTATTTGTGCAAGAAATTATTCAGGTTGACCTGCTCCGCTCGACAGTTTTTGTCAGTCTTCAGCGGTATTTCCCGGCCAGGCGCGGCAACAACAAACGAAAGAATCCATCCGTACGGGACCTTAGCAACCTGAATGGCTCGTCGGGCAATGACGGGCAGGGAGCGCCATCGTTGACGGGTCTCACACTGGCGAGTAGACTTCCCTTGATCTTAACTGGTGATGTAATCGGGCGGAACGTGCGGATTCCGCAACGAAGCGACGCGGTGGGGTTCCGGATGAACGCTGTTGCGGCAAAGCACTGTCCAGCAGGAAGACCTCTCGCTCGATGGATCGCATCGTTGGGTTTTGCGCTGGTCTGTGCTGCGGTGGTCCGTAGCGCGCCCTGCCGCGCCCCATCCGGGACACAATCAAGCGGCACGCAGTCATCGGGTGACCAGTCGTCTGGAAGTCAGACTCCGTCTGCTCCACAATCAACCGGCCAGCCAACTTCCGGCGGCCAGAGTTCGGCTGCTCCCTATTCCTCAACACAGAATCCACCTTCCCTGGTAAATCCTCCGCAATCCGGCGCAGCTCACAATGCTTCGGCTTCTACTTCGCCCACCTCCGCGCCGGAAATGAACACGCGAAGTTCGCAAGTTCCACTTGAATCACACGTAAACCTGGTGCCGATTCGCGTGATTGTGCATGACGGCAGCGGGCACGCAGTCGAGAATCTGCGCAAGGAAGATTTTCAGGTGAGGCAGGACGGGAGGGTCCAGTTCATCACCCATTTTTCAGTTGAAACCTCTGCTGCCGCCGGGCAGCAAGTTGCCCGCGGCGAATCGATTCCAGTGCCGCCCGATCCGTCGTCCTATTCGATTTCGGGTTTGGCGGTGGATGGGGCCGGCGATGCGGGCGGCACGGCACCGTCAGACGCTGGCGCAGGCGTCGCGGGGACATCCGGAAAGCTAGTCCTGCCAACCAGATTCGTAGCGCTGTTGTTCGATGACTCCCATCTGGATGTTGGCGATCTTACGCGAGCCAAAGTTGCCGCGCTGAAATTCATCGAAACATCTGTAGGACCCAGAGAACGCCTTGCGCTGCTTACAATTTCGGGGCGTTCGCAGGTCGACTTCACCAACGATCTCGCCAAGATTCGCGACACGCTGAAGACCATGATCCCGAATCCCATGGGCGCCTACGATCCTGCTACGCAGCACGATTGCTTACAAATCACTTATTACCAGGCGGATTTGATTCAGAATAAGAATGATCAACAAGCGAGTGCCGCAGCCAACGCCGATGCCTTGGCTTGCACCGATGGGAATGCGACGCAGGCTGCCGCTTTGGTCGCCTCAACTGTGCCGATCGTTCTGCAGGCTGGAGAAATTAATACGCAGTATGCCGTCCGGCGCTTGCAGGAAGTTGTGCAACGCGTCGCAGCCTTGCCCGGACAACGAAGCATTGTGCTGGTCTCCCCGGGCTTCCTTACACCGACCTATGAATACGAAGTGTCAGAGATCATTGATAAAGCCAACCACTCGAATGTTTTCATCAACACGCTGGATGCTCGGGGACTTTACACCGTGGATCCGATCGGCGACATCAGGCAAGACACGCCGGTGCGGGCTAGCGCCGCGACCGCAGCGCTCTCGTTGCAATATCGCTTGGACGAGCAGCGCGTGCAATGCGAAGTGCTCGCCGACCTGGCATACAGCACTGGTGGCTTCTATTTCCGCAATAACAACGATCTGGACGCGGGATTCCGCGTGACTGCGGCCGAACCGGAAGTTTCCTATCTGCTCGCGATCGTTCCGGAGGGTTTGAAGAACGACGGCAAATTTCACTCTTTGAATGTGAAGCTGCTGACCAAGGAGAAGTATACGGTGCAGGCACGCCGCGGCTTTTTTGCGCCCAAGCGCGGAGAGACTCCGGAACAGCTGGCCAAGCAGGATATTGAGGACGCACTATTTTCTCAGGAGGAGCAGCAGGGATTGCCGGTTCAACTGCATTTGCAATATTACAAAGTGGATGAGATGAACGCGAAGCTATCGGTGCTCGCGCACGTGGACCTCACCAAGGTGCGCTTCGAGAAATCCGAAGGGCGTAACTGGGACGACTTGACCGTGGTGACCGGGCTTTTCGATCGCAATGGCAATTTTATCAGCGGGCAGGAGAAAACCCTGGAGATGCGGCTGAAAGACGCTACGCTTGAAAAATTGAATCAGACCGGCGTGACTTTGAAAACGAATTTCGACGTGAAGCCCGGTGGGTATCTGGTGCGTTTGGTGGTGCGCGATACGAAGGCCGCACAGCTATCGGCACGTAATGGTGTGGTGGAAATTCCCTAAGCTGGCAGGCGCGCCAATGATCACCTGGATGAGAAATGAATTTCGGGCACCCGCCAGAAAGCCTGGCCACGCTTTTAAGCATCACGCAGTGAGGTGACACATGATCATGCGCCGTTTTCTGTTTGCTCTTCCTCTGCTGACCGCTGGCCTTGCGTTTGGCTGGTTTGAATCGACTTCGACCGCTCGTACGCAGCAATCCTTGCAAGCAAAACCGTCACCAAATTCTCCGCAGACCGCGCCAATAAATGCCCCCGAATCGTCCGACGTTATCGCCGCGCAGACAGCGGCTGCGAAAGAAGCGCAAAGCGCGCCGATTGCAGCGACTCAAGAGCAAGAAAAAGCCGCGGCCGCAGAACAAGAAACACAAAATGCGGCGTCCCCTGCCCCGAGTTCACCGCAACGGGGGCAGACGCCTCCAGGGCCTTCGATCAAAGCAGAAACGCGCGAAGTGCGTGTGGACGTGGTGGTAACGGACAAGAAAGGCGAGTACATCCAGGATCTGACCACGAAGGATTTCAAGCTGTACGAAGACAATAAGGAGCAGCCGATCAACAGTTTTTCGTTCGGAGCGGATCCGCATGGCGCTATAGAGGCACAGCGTCACTATATTGTGCTGTTCTTCGACAACTCCTCGATGGATTTGAGCGACCAACCCCGCGCGCGAGCTGCCGCTGGAAAATTTATTGATGCTTATGCCGGACCCAACCGTGTGATGTCCGTAATGAATTTTGGCGGCACGCTGCGAATCGCGCAGAATTTCACTACCGATGCCGCTCGTTTGAAGCAGGCTGTTTCGGGGCTTTCCACGTCCGCGGTCTCGCCGAATAACAGCGCGGCTACAGAAGCCGCAGCCACGGGAGGCGCGGCTTCCGATACTCCGGGAAATGCTTCGGGCAACAGCCTGCCGACTGCGGGATTGCAGTCCGGTATCGCGGGCCTCGGAAACGCCGAAGGCGATTTCGGCGCCTACACCTTGCTTCTTTCCATCCGGCAATTGGCGAAACGCCTTGCAGCCATTCCCGGGAGAAAAAGTCTGGTGCTATTTACAGCCGGCTTCGAACTGAGCCCCGAGCGCTTTTCCGAACTTACGGCCACGATTGATGCGTGCAACAAGGCGAACGTCGCGGTGTATCCGCTCGATGTACGCGGGCTGGTGACGCCGATGTCGCAAGCGCCGCGCGCGGATTCGCGCGAAACGTGGGTGAGCGCGCAAGGCGCATCAAACGGCTGGAATTCAGCAACGCAGCACGCGCTGTCCGCACACTCGGGGTCCGATGCGGCAGGAATGCAATCCTGGTCTGCCGGGTTACAACTTGCGGCATTTCATCGCAGTTCCCCGGCGATGCTTGTTGCTCTACAACACGGCAGTGGTGGCGGCGGCGGTGGCGGGCATGGCGGCAGTGGTGGTGGTGGAACTGGAGGCTCCGGTGGCGATCCGGCGGCGGACATGGCGGAACGGGCGGTGGAGGTGCGGGAGGCACCGGCGGACATGGCGGCGCGCCCCCGGGAGTTGGAAATTATGGCAATTATCATTACAACCAGACGCGGCAGATAGTGCCGCCTTTCCCGACATCATCGACGACGAATCAACAGGTGATGTACGTGCTGGCCAGCGGAACCGGCGGGTTCCCGATCCTTAATACCAATGACCTTTTGCCGGGCCTCGAGAAAATCGCGCGCGAACAGAGCGAATACTACTTGTTGGGTTACACGCCCGGGGATTCGCCTGCGGGCAGTTGTCACACGCTGAAGGTAAAAGTAGAGCGCACCGGGACGAACGTCCGCGCGCGCAGCGGATTCTGCAACGTGCAACCTTCCGATCCTTTGGCGGGAAAACCGATCGAAAAGGAGTTGGAGACGCGGGCATCTGGGCCCGCGGCCGCGCTGAGCGCTGCAGCGGCCGGCCCTGGATCGCTTGAAGCTCCTTTCTTTTACAATTCGGCCAACGAAGCCCGCGTCCACCTGGCGGTGGAACTGCCCACAGCGTCGATGGATTTTACCAAGGTGAAGGGAAAATATCATGCCGATGTGAATGTGCTGGGTATCGCCTATCGTCTTGATGGCACTGTCGCCTCGCGCTTCAGCGACGAAGTCACGCTCGATATGGAAAAAGACGAGTGGGAGAAATTCACCAAAGCACCCATGCATTACGAAAACCAGTTCTCGGTCGCTCCGGGGCAGTACAAACTCAGCGTGGTGTTCAGCGGCGGAGGCCAGAAATTTGCAAGCTATCAGACACCGCTGGCGATCGATCCTTACGACGGGAGGAAATTCAGCCTCAGCGCGCTTGCATTGAGCAATCAAATCCAGCCGGTTTCCACCATGGGCGGAGCCCTAGATGCGGATTTGCTCGCAGACCGGGCACCGCTGGTTGTGCGCGATCTGGAATTGACTCCGTCGGGCAGCAATCACTTCAAGAAAACCGACAAGGCGGCTTTGTATGCGCAGATTTATGCGCCGCGACTGGCCGACGCAAATCCTCCCACTGTAAAGTGCGCGCTGGTTATCAGCGATCCGAAGACCGGGAAATCCGTGGCGGGAGCCGCCGGAATGGATGTGACCAGCTACATTCAAAAAGGCAGCCCTGTGATTCCGATTGTTTTGAAATTGCCCTTGGACACACTCGCGCCGGGAGAATACTTGCTGCGGCTTCAGGCCTCGGAGGGGCCGAACGATTTGACGCAGGTGCGGGCGGTACATTTCGTGGTGGAGTAGCGGCGGCCCGGCTCAAATTGTGAACATCCAACCGTGAAAAGCCTGAAACTTTGGCTAGAACCCGTTTATAGCCAAGCAGCTGATGTCAGACTAAAAAAGCTCCGACCCTGCTAAAATCGGCGATCGCCAATCGCCATCGCCATGACTCCAGTGGGCTAAAGCCCGTTCTATATATCTTAATTAGGCGGGGCCAAAGGCCCACCCTTCCGTCTCTTGATTAATTGCGGTGAAAAAATTCTAAACCGAAAGCTCCGCCCCAAGAAAACGCCGCGGTCCTCAATGTCAAGCCGCGTGGGTTCCTTCATGGACCAGAAAACAGAGGAAGCGCGCAAGAAAAAGGGCGAGCTTTTGTGCCCCGCCCTTTTTAATCTTGGGAGTTGATCTGCTGCCGTTTAAGTACGCCTAACTCGCGACGCATGCGTCGAAGCTGTTTTTACGCGTGTGCGGATTTACGCTTGGCACGGGCCGGCGCTTCCTGCTCTTCCCCTTCTTCTGATTCTGAGCCCTGGTTTGCTTCGACGTTGATTTCGCTCGCCAGCTTGGTGAGCTTTTCGTCGGTTTCCTTCTCTTCTTCCAAGGTCTGGCTCAGAAGGCCGACAGCATCCTGTTCGCCTAGGGTTTCCGCAAACGCGCGGACGGTGCCGTAAGCGGCGATTTCGTAATGCTCCACTCGCTGCGCGGCGCCTATCAAACCGGCGTCCTTAACTGCGCCTTTGAAATCCTCACTGATCATTTCACTGCCTTCTTTGACCAGCCCTTCCATGCCCGCGCACTTCTTGCCGGTAGCTTTCTGGTCGAGGTCTTCGAAAATCAGCTCAAGGCGCGAAACGTGACCCTTGGTCTGCTCCAGATGCTCTTCGAAACCTGAACGCAGTTGCTGGTTCGTAGCAGCTTTGGCCATTTTCGGCAAAGCCTTTACCAACTGAGTCTCGGCATTGTAAATGTCCCGCAATTCATTGATGTAGAGTTCTCTTAAAGATTCCTGCATGAAGCACCCCCATAAGATTTGAATTTGCCCTGATGCGCGTAAATTGATCAGGACTCTTGCTATAGCGCATTTCCCGCAAATTCACACGACGATATTTGCATCTGTGACGCTGGCTAAGTATCGGGTGAACGGTGTATTGCCTGGAGAAATGATACTGACTAGCCTGTGTATGGCAAGTTTTGGATTTAGTAATTCAGCACAAACGTCCCGATTTGCTGATACCGCAATGGAGCTGCGGCGGGATATAATTGAGCCTGCGGAAGGGTTTTCAGGCAAACCCTTAACTCTGCGATTACCGTACTCGTCTTCATCGAAGGCCCCAGTCCTCCCGGCAGCCACGACACCATTTGGAACAAGGTGCTCCTAGAGTATCAGTCTAGGCAACTTTCGCGGTGAGTTCGGGTTAGTAGCAGCGTAGCAGGTCGTGGTGTAAGTAAGTAGACTTGGGAGAATAGGATTGGCGCGAGCGATACAACTGGTTCAAAACAAAGCAGCGTTCAAAGACTCGAGGGTGAAGGCCTTTCGCGCAACGATCTCTGACGCTGGTAGTGCGACTTGGCAGATAATCGCAGCCCGCTTGGGTTTGCTGTTTCTCGTTGCCTTCAGCTTCGCTTGCCTATTCGCGCCGCGAGCATCTGCAGACGCTGGCGTCGTTCTGAACGAATCTCTGGACACCAGCGTCGCGCGCATCACCGGTTCGGGGCACAGCGCCATCTATCTTTCGCGCGTTTGCCCGGACAATTCGCCGGTGAAAATGCGGCTGTGCCTGCCGGGGGAACAAGGGTCAGTTCTCAGCAACTATACGACGCTCGGCGAAGATCAGCCGTATGAGTGGAACATCGTGCCGCTCAGCATTTATTTGTACGGCGTTGAAGATCCGCACAACCGGCCGCTGGTGGGTTCGAAGGAAATCAAGGGGGCGCTAGAAGAGCGCTATCGCGAAAAATATCTCGCGACATTCTGCACCAGCAAGCGCTGCCTGACGAGCAACGGAGCGGAATGGCGTGAAATGGTCGGCGCGACCCTCGAGCGCAGCATGTACATGTTCGTGGTAAAAACGACGGAGGAGCAGGACCGTTCATTCATTACCGAGTTCAATTCCCTGCCGAACCTAAACCATTTTAATGGAGTGACAAATAACTGCGCGGACTTCGTGCGCCGCGTGCTCAATACGTATTATCCGGGCGCCGTGAAACCGGACTACATCAACGATTTTCTTATGACCAGCCCAAAGGCCGCCGCGCGATCTTTCACTCATTACGCGGAAAAGCATCCGGAGCTGGATTTGCGCGTTTTGCACTTTTCGCAAGTGCCCGGAACGATTAAACGCAGCAGCGAGTGCCGCAGCGGAACCGAGCAGCTGTACCACTCCAAAAAACTGGCGATACCTCTGGGCGTGCTTGCATGGCAAAGTGTTCCGGCTGTCGCCGTGTTTTACGGGGTCACTGCTCATTTTAATCCCGAGCACCAATTCGAGAGGCATCCTTCGGTGGATATGACCGGAGCAGATGATAACGGCGTCGATTTCGCGGACGATTCTGCGAAGGCTTATACCGTGAGCGTGCAGGAATTAGCTGCAGAAGAAAAAACTGAGAAGGAAGAGATTGTCGGCGGAAAGGATGAGTGGCAGGACTACAAGCAACGGTTCGCAGCGCTCGTGGATGAAGCGATTCGCGAGGAAGTCATACCCAATCGCGGCTATCTGAAGACAGTTTTCAAGACACTTCTGGCCGACGGCACCCTTTCCCAGAACGCCGATGGTGCGCTGTGGGTTGACCAGGCAGGTTCGCGAAAGATAGCGCGGGTAGGTTTGAGCGCCAGCAATATCTTCGCTGCTGACGACGCACAGATCGGATATCAGATCATGCTGGCGCGGATGGAAGCCGAGCTGGATAGTCCGAAGCATAGCCGGGAAACGATGCTTGAATTCAAGCAGGATTGGGAACTTCTTTCGAGTCTGCGGACTAAGGGGGAGTTGCTGACCGCGCAGCGGCGCGCTGCTGCCGGTGTTGTTGCCCCGGCACCGGCGGAGCCGAATCCCACCTCAGCGGCTCAGCAGGAAACCCACGCATCGATCGCGCACGGCGGTCACGGCAGTCTGCCGTAGCCACGCCTCCAAGGGTTAAGCCGAACTCAATCCTTAAAAACGAACAGAGGTTCCGTGCTGCGCGGTAGCGGCAATAACGAAACTCTGCTTTTGGCTTGCGATTCCGGAACAACTACGGCTCAAGTGTTCGTTAGGGATTCGCAGTTGTAGGTGCTGCTTGTCTCGCTTGCCTTCGCGGCGTCATAGTGGAAGCAACCGACGCCGACCACCTCAACCACATCCGTCCCCACCAAGAAGCCTGTTCTTGCGCGGCTCCCTCTCTCTCTGCTTATTGCACGTCAACTGTGAAGTTCAGTGACGAGCTTGCACCGCCGCTCGTGGCCGTGATGGCCGCCGTGGTTGAGCCTGTCGGCGTGCCGCCTGTTCCCCCACCACCGCCTCCTCCGCCACCCCCTCCGCAACTGGTCATTGTGATCAATCCTGCCAGGCTGAGGACCAGCAGTGCGAATACTGCGCCAGCGCGCTGCCGGTTGCCCAGTTGCATTCGCAGGGCGAAGATGGCGGCACCGAGAATGCCGATAAGCGCAATCACGATGGGCATGTTAAAGGCGCCCGGTGTGGTGATGTGCCGCGACGCGGGAGCTACGGCGCTGGGAGCTTTGGTGTTAACGGTGACTGTGGTGTTTGCGGTCGTAGTCGTTGTGCTTAGCGCTACTGTTGAGGGATTAAAGCTGCAAGTGGCTCCTGTCGGCAAGCCCGAACAACTGAAGGTGACCGTGCCGCTGAAGCCGTTATTCGCGGTCACTGTCGCAGTCATGGTGCCAGAACCCCCGGGTGAGGAAATGTTCACGGTGGGACTTGCCGACGTCACGAGAAAGCCGGATGCGAACGCGTTCACTAGATTCGCGGCGTTAATCGAACCGAGGCCCGTAGCCTGGTCATAGCCTGTGCCTGCGCTAAACCCGGCGAGAATTCCGTTCGCGTCAGCCGAATTCGTTCTGTTGCAAGACCCGGGCGGACTGGTGCTGTACTCACAAGGCTGTGCATTCGTACCGATCGTAACGTCGTAGAACACACACGAGCTCCCGGGGCTGCTGGTATTACAAGAGGAAGCAGACTGTTGCGCGGCCAGAGGATACAAAACTGTATTGAGGTTTCCCTGGCTAACTTGCGCCTTCTGGCTGATCAGCGCTACGATGCCGGCAAAAACCTGCGTCGAAACTGATGTCCCGCCAAAGCCCACGAAGTTGTCGAGGCTGCATGCCTGACCGCTGGCAAGGTCCGCCTCGCAAACCGCGTAGAAGCTGCCAGAAAAACCGTCGCCGGCAAACAATGACAAGTCTGGAACGTCACGCTTGCCGTCCGCGGGAACGCCCGTGCCTGCCTGCCACGATGGTTTGCTGTAGCCGCCAGTGCAATCAGCCGGGTTATTGCCGTCGTAAGTGGTACAAGTGCTCGCGCCCCCGCCCCCGCCCGCGGGAGCAATCAGTTCAGTGAAGCTGGGGCTGGAAAGGTTGTTGCAATTGGTTTCGGGGTCGTTACTGAATCCTACGAAATAGGTTCCCCATTGCGCATTCGTGCAGGAGTCATTCCATGTCGTCTCGGGAATGTAACTGATAACCGAAGCGTTCGTACCGGAGGCATTACTGGAATTCCAATAAGCCTCAGGATCGGCCAATTGATTGAAGTCCGTGCCGCCTACAGCGAGGTTGTAAGGCGTCGAACTGACTCCGTTGACAGCCAGGCCAAACTGCGTTGGCTGCTCGGCCGTCACATCGGTTGCGTCGGTGTCGCACCCCGCCGAGCCGGTGTCTCCGGTGGACACGATCACAGTAATGCCTTCCGCCGCCGCTTGTGCCCACTCTCCCACCGAGTCCTTAGAGGCCGGACTGCCACCGTAAAATGCGTTGCCCGCTGTCCCGAGCCCCAGCTCGCATTCGCCATAGCTGTAGCTCATGATGGGCGCGACTTTGTTGTCAATAATGTATTCTGCGGAAAGGTCGCCGCCAAATGTAACGTTTGGCACAGATGCGGTAACCACCAGATTAATCGTCGCGTTTTTAGCTGCCGCGCCGGACCACTCGGTGTCGATGACTGCTTCGCACTCGTCACCACCGCTAGCGCAAGGCAGCACACCGGGATCTGTGCCGTTGACGGTAACGACCGGCGGATTCGATGGCAAACCGAAGAGGCTGCGGAACTGATTAACGTCCGACACGTTGATATTGCTATCGCTGACAATCGCAATCTTTACGCCCGAACCAGTAACCCCGGCGTTCCACAGCGGCGTGACATTATAAATTGTCGCGAAATCGGTTGGCCCCAGGGCGTAGCAAGCCCCGGTATTGGTTTGGCAGTTACCCATGTAGGTGATCTGTGGATCGGTACGCACCGCTTTGCTGCTGTCCGGGGTTCTGCGGAACAGCCCGGCATAACGGCTCATACGTTTCCGGCCAAAGTTATGCAAAGCGAGAACACCCTCTACAGCTGAGGCGAGGGCCTGCGGAATCGCAGGGTCTGAGACGTTAGCGAAGTGCAACTCGCCGTGCACCAGATAGTTATGAATAGCAGTATGAAAGGTTGCCTGCACCTGGCCTGCGTTGCCGGAAAATTCGATGACATTGCGCCCGTTGGCTACTTTGATGGACTGAAAACCGTGGGACTCCAACCATGCGGTTATTTTCTGAAGGTCATCGTCTGATGAGCCAAAGCGCTGACCGAATTCTTGGGGCGTCAGCCATTTGTGATAATTAGGTGAGGTTTTATCGGCCTGCTCGGCGAGCAAAGTGTGCAGCGAAGCCGTTTGTTCCGGACTGGCCTTCAAGACCAGCAGCATGCGATTCATCGGCAGGCTGGCTGGCGCCGGGCCCTGATCGTATTTTGGGCGGGCGAGCGGGTACGTATTTCCCTTCAGCACGAGCAACTTGGTGTCCTCAATCGGCTGCGTGATTAATGAACGCGCCGCGCTGGATTGGCCGGAACTTCTTTGGGCAATCAGCGGGACTGAAATGATGGCGAGCAACAGACCGCAATAAAGGATTGGTTTTGGACGCATCAGGCCCCCAGCCACAAAGTTCGTGCAACGCTCAGAAGAGATTCACTTGCGACTTGCTTTGGACACGTTTTTATTTTACGCCTATCCACCAGCCATGGTGCAAACCGGTGCCCCGCGATGCGCCGGTGGCGTATGCAAAATATAAACCCGTGAATTCCACTAAGGCTGCGGTAGAAATGCTGAAACGTCGCGACGCGCATCACGTACGCCAAGGGTCCAGCCTGGAAGCCCGCCCTTGCAAAGTGAGATGCCCCGAGGGCGTGTTTGGTCAACTCGCCACTCGGGGTAGTTTTGCTGCCGCCGGCGTTCGAAGGGCTGGGTGCCCCGGGCATACAAAAAACATCGCTGCGCGCTACAACACGAGAAGGCCAGGAGCGGTTCGTCAACCGTCTCAAGTCTGTCTCATGAATGGTCAGCGGCCGAAACCGCGACCGTGATGCTCTTCGCTCGACAGTTGCGTTAGCTTGGTTTGCTGCTCAGGCGTAAGCACCTGATAAATCGCAGCTTCAGTTTTTGCGTGTGCGAGCGTCTCCTGTGCCATCAGCGTGCCGATGCTATTCGCCGCCTGCTCCATAGCCGCCGCATCGTTCGATTGGATCGCGGACTGCAGGGTGCTGTGAGCGGTCTTCATGCTGGAATGGGTAGTTGATTTGTTGGCCGCTGCAGTCGACAGGATGTTGGTGATTTTGGTCTGCTGCTCGGAATTGAGGGACAACACGGTGGTCAGATAATTGACCCGATGCTGGACCATATTGGCGGTGCGGCCCGAGCCGTTGGCTTCGGTGGTCGTGCTAGCCGTGGATTGTGCAAATACTGCCGGTGCGGTGAGGATGCACGCAAGCGCTAACGCAATCGCTGTCTTTTTCATGTGGATAAATTCTCCTGTAGTTACGAATTGCTTCTTCAATCCTTCTGCGCCTCACGGCGCTGTTTTCGTTCGCCCCTTCCGTCCAATTATTCCGAATGGGGCCTTCAAAAGTTCCCTGATTATTCGCTTCGGTTCCTCGAGCTTTCCCGAGCTTCCTCGAGGCGAACCAGGTTCGTTTACTATTAAACCCGAGGAGCCAAGTCTAGTTGTAGAACGGGGTCCGTAACGGCTATCAGGCATGGGCGGTCGATTAAACTCTTATTACTCCGAGCACTAAATTGGTGACACTTTTCAGCGGGCGGCGTATTGGACGTGGCGTTCGCGAAAGTAGTTCTTCACCAACTTGGGCCTGGCCTGTGTGATCCGAAGGTAAGAGCGAACGTTGTCCATCATTTCCTGAACGTTCACGGGACGGACACGGCCCAGTGCGTTGGTCTTCACATCCTGGTTCAGCAATTCATCCGGATTCAGTTCCGGACTGTAAGACGGCAAGTAGAAAATCCGGATTTGCTCGCGGTGTTCTGCCAACCAACGACTCACCGATCGCGACTTGTGTACCGGGTGACCATCCACAATCAGAAACACTTTCCTCCTGGTCTTCCGCGTCAAGCGCAACAGACGGCCCAGAAAATTCATAAACACCCGCGCCGTGAAACGCTGTCGGAAAATCATGAAGGCCAACCGCCCCCGATTGGTGATCGAAGAGATCATGTTGCAGCGAAAGCGCTGACCCGTGCCCAAATACCACCGGCGTCTGCCCGCGACGTCCGTAGGATCGTCCCGCTTGATGGTCCGAACGCAGTCCCATCTCGTCTAGCCAATGAATCTGGGCCTTAAACTGTCGCGCCTGTGCGCGAATCGAGGGATATTCTTCCTCCAGCCATTTCCGCACCGCGGCCGGATTTTGTTCGTACGCTCGTCGCACCGGCTTCTGCGGGGTCAGACCCCAGGCTCGCAAATAGCGTCCCACCGTCCACACCGAAACCTGCAGCTCGAACTTTCGCGACAGCAACTCTTGCACCGCTTCTCTGGTCCACAGCGCAAAGGGCAAGCTCAACTGGTCCGGGCAACCGCTGAGAATGTGGCGCACCGTCGTGGCTGCTTGATGCGGCGCCAATCGCGAAACCGGCGGTCGTCCTCGACGTTGTGCTTTCAGCGCCCGTCGTCCTTCCCGTTCCACCATCCCCATCCAGCGGCTCACCGTACCTCGAGCTACCCCGAAGACTCGAGCCGCCTCAGTTTGCGAAAGACCTTTCTGAACTGCCTCGACGACTCGCCGGCGAAGATCTTCTTGAGCTTCCGCCGGCAGCGAGCGAGCATCTTGGTTTCCCATGCCCGACACACTATCACATTATTTTCTGAATGTCATCTATATTATGCTCCGATTAGTAGCATCGATATCGATCCTCCATCGACACCTTCTACTGGAAAAGTGATGATTTCCCCTTGCTGCTTAGTCGCGATGACATAGAGCATGGGCAAGTAATGATCCGGCGTGGGAATCGAAAGCAAAGCTTCTGGTCCGAGTTTCTCGTATTGAATGAGAGGTTTGTAGTCTCCGGCTACCATCATCTCCTTTGCTTCGCGTTCGAAACGAACAGCCCAATCGTAAGGGTCGGGCATGTGCCTACCCCAAGCATACGCATGGAGATTGTGGACTAAGTTGCCGCTGCCGATGATGAGTATGCCGTCTTCGCGTAATGGCGCGAGCTTCTTGCCAATCTCAAAATGGAATGACGCTGGTTTATTTTCGTCGATGCTTAGTTGGACGACGGGAATGTCAGCATCGGGATAGACGTGGCGAAGTACCGACCATGTCCCATGGTCGAGCCCCCAAGAGTTGTCGAGCGTTACTTCCAACGGTGCGAGCAATTTTTGTACTCGACGGGCGAGTTTGGGATCACCAGGCGCAGGATATTGCACCTGAAACAATTCTCGCGGAAACCCGCCGAAATCGTGAATGGTTCTCGGCGAAGTGGCGACGGTTACTCCGGTTTCTGGAACAAACCAGTGAGCTGAGATAGACAGAATGGCCTTGGGTTTGGGTGTTATCTTTCCTATGCGGCTCCATGCTTTCGTGTAGGCGTTGTCTAGGACGGCATTCATCGGATTTCCATGACCAAAAAAGATATGATGCCGTTCATCGCCACGAGGTTATTTTCCCGCCATGACGGTGACTAGCTTGGCGCTCGCAAGTTCCTTCTCCACCTGCGTCGGGTATAGGAATTCATGGCCCGTCGTTTCACCCGGATAGAACCAGGTCACGATCGCCTGAGGCTGCGCGGACCCGCGCTCCGCGAAACCAAACACCGTGCTGTCAGTTGCCGCCGAACGTTCGGCATTAGCCGTGAAGACCGTCGCATACAATATTGTTCGATCAGCGTTAAAGATACGGACCAGGAAATGTTGAGTGGCGACTGCTGGCAGCACGAACACGTAGGTTCCCGCCGGCAGAACGCGTCCGGGAATCTGAACGGGCTGGTTAAAGGTGACTTTGGTGGCCTGATCTGACTGATCTCCGCGTGCAGCAGGCAGGACGATCAGGAATGCAAGCAAAAACACGATGGTGGCAAAACTCTTTACGACAGTGACTCTCTTCATAACCGCTCCTTTTTGTAGTATTGCGGCCGGCTGATGCTCGCAATTCACATCCATACGATTGAGTTAACTACCGCTTCGAAGTTTTTATTCCGCCCGAACGGCACTGAGCAGAATCATCTTCAAAACGTGCACACTGATAAGACGTGCTTGTTCGCTGCTGGATTGCGGAAAGGGTGTAAAGCTTTTGTCACCAACAGGTCTCGATCGTGTTTCACGCACGCCTGCGCGCGACGCCTGAAAACCAGTGAGGAGCTGGTTGCGCAGAACAGCGCTGACCAAGGGGCCGGCGCAAGGCGCTGTTTTGGTAGGATCTTCGAAACGGAACAAGTGGTTCGAAAGACAAACCGTCAATTTTGTATCAGCTGTGCGAACTGCTGAAGCCCGACGATACTAACGCGGTCGAGGAGGAGTCCGATGGCGGATTGGACGCTGATGACAGGCGGGAAACATCTGAGGATACTGGCCATGGTGGTCGATGAACGATGAAAATTTATGTGGAACCTCTACACGCCGCGATGTCACTAGGCCGCGCTGCCTATTTCGTGCCGACGGCAGCCTGCACGATGAAGCTAGCGCTGAACTCGCCCTTTGCGTTGAGCTCCTCGAGATCGGCAAGGAAGGCCTGTGCGGTCGCTTCCTCGATCAGGCCGACTTGGATGAACATAGGCATTTGGTGGACCATGAAAGCCCGCCAGAACGGGTGCGTATCCAAATTGTGGGTGTGCGCCAGGAAGGCTTCGGTCCCGACATCCTTCAGGCCCGCCGCACGGAAGTGGCGGGCAAGATTACAACTTACGAAGTATTCGTAGACCGCTTTCCTGAAGATAGAGTTGAATGCATCCAAGGCTGCCGGTTGGCTCGCGCTAACGACGAAGAACGGCAACCATTCGATTGCGCCGACGCGTCCACCGCCTCGAGTAACGCGTACCATTTCAGCCAGCGCGGCTTTTGGCGGACCCGCATGGATCAGCACCTTGTCGCAGAATACAGCGTCGAACTCGCCATCCGCACACGGGATCGCGCGAATGTCGCCCACTTCAAATCGCGCGTTGCTTGCGCCGAGGTGCCCGCCGCGTGTGCGAGCGCTTTCAATGAAGGCCTTCGTCGGGTCGATGCCGAGCACCCGCCCTTCTGTCCCAACAGTTGACAGGATGTCTGAGAGAGCCGCAGCGTTGCCGCAGCCAGCCTCGATCACCGCGGATCCTTGAGATAACCCAAGATTTCGCAGTACCCAATGGCGCGCGTCGCTAAAGGCGGGAAGCGTGCTCATGGCCTCCAGGATATGGCCGATCCCAATAACCGGCTCACATGGCATTTCATTGAGCGTGCCGAAGAAATCCGATCCCCAATCAGAAGGGCTGCCCGGTGTCCCAATGGAAGAAGTTGCCACGCGTTCTCCTCTTTCCGCAGTTGAGGGCTGGGCAATCCGTTCAGCCCGCTGTCGCCCACAAAACGATTGCGCACCCTCGTCGGTGAATCCCGGCATTTCGTTAGGATTATTGATCTTTTTCATATTCGTATCCCTTGTGTGTGTGCCAAGCTTACGCATGATATTAGATCGATGAGTGTCGGCAGTTTTGCCGCTGATAAAAAGAGCCGGCCGCAAGCCCGTGCTTTGCCAAGAAGTCTTCCATGCTGTTCCGACTCCGACCCTCTTCCGCGTTCTTTTCACTACGCGCACGGGGTATCTCCTGGCGCGATATTTGCCGCGAGACAGGGCTAACGAAGGGAACGGCGCAACGCGCTTGTCCTAGCTTGCCCAAAACCTCACCTTGCCCAAAAACCCCAGTTCTCAGGTCCACGCTATTCGCTGAAAATCCGCTTGCCCAAAAGTCGCACCTATCCTGCCCTAAAACAGATGATTGTGATCACGTCCTGGACTCGCTCCGTGTTTGTCATGGCGATCCTCCTGTGCGACGGGTTACGGTTTCTCTCCCGAATTTCCGCTAGGCATCACCGGAGCATTGATTCCGTGAGGCGCCGAATAGTCCACAGGTACGACGCGGTACCGGTAGATCATCCCGTGATCTCCTACCACGTAACCGCGATCGCTCCGTGCCAAGCTGAAAGCTACCACGTCAGTGGGAAATGCAATTTCTCGCGATGTCCAATGTTTCCCTCCGTCAGTCGTGTAAGTCCAAGTCTTTCCTTCGATCGCCCACCCGGTAGGATTAGCAAACTCGATTCTCGGCCGCCCTCCCGGAATCGATGTCGGCACGCCGTGCCAGGATTTTGCTCCATCGTAGGTCGCCATCAGCTTGCTTTGATACGTCATCACGAATCCCGTGTTCTCGTCGTCGAAGCCAATGCTGTTATCGAGGCCCGTGGACTGCGGAATGAATGACACAACAGCCCACGTTTCCCCCCCGTCCGTCGTTTTTATAACCACGGACGATTTGTCAGACACTTCGCTGCTCACCGCATAGCCCACCGTTCGCGTCGGAAACGTTATCGCCTGGAGGTTGCAAGTTTCCTCGTGTGGAAGACCATCCACTTCCACCTTCGCTCGGCACTGATACTGGTCTTTCCACGACGCTCCACCGTTGGCCGTCATCTTCAGACGCTCCCCTTCGATATGGAATCCCACCTGCGGCGAGATAAATGCAAATCCCCAGCCAGGAGAACCGTCACCGACAGTCTCCCAATTCTCGCCGTCGGTCGTGCGCAGCAGTTTGCTCCCATTTTGCGTCGCCCAACCGTGCGTTGCATCGAGAAAGAAAAATTTCGCCACCTTGCGCGTAGCAGAATGTGGATCGCCCATTTGCAATTTCCAGGTCTTGCCCCCGTCCCGCGTATTTATGATGAAGCCGCCTTCTTCCGCCGCGCTCGCCTTCAGTGCCCCGCAAGCCCACCCCGTATCCGCGTCCACAAACCAAACATCGCTGACTTCCACATCCTCCGGATAATTCACAGGCTCGAAGTATCCTTTGAATTTCGGCGAATTTGTGCCGCCCGGCTTCTGTGCCGTAGGTTTCTTCGTTTGTGCTAAAACTCGGATGGGAATAATTCCGGCCGTAGAGCACAGTATGAACAGGATTGCAAACAGTTGCGTGAGCGTCGATCGTGTTCTCATGGCGCACCTCTCTGAATTTGGCGATGGGCACCCAACCCGTAATCTTCACCACCACGTATGTCAAGCGTGCTTATCTTCAATACGCATCGAAAAGTCTCGACAGTAGCGCAGACTTTCCTACAGCTTAGGCTAGCCCCGCCCGCTGATCCGCCGCAGGTTACCTCCCCGGTGCGGGCTCGAAGTTTTCCAGCGTTCCGGTGTTATGCATCAACAAGTGGCCCGCAATTTCCGTCCGAATCTCGTACTTGATATAGCCGATTCCAGGTACAAACCATTGCGTCATCGTGGTAATGACCGGCTCACCTTCGGTGGGAATCGTAATCACTGTGCGCACGGGTACCGCACGATAGGAACCTGCCGGAACACTGATCTGCTCGGGCGCGGAAACAGTTTTTTTAGAGGTGACCGGACTTTTCGGGTCGCGCCACGTCCAGCTTTCACCGGGCGCTAGAGTCGGGCTCAAAAGCACCTCGGGAGGATCGAAGTCGGCCTCGCTCTCTCCGATGTAATCAACGGTTTTTGCGTGCATCAAGCCACCTGGCGTCAAAGCTAACCAGTCAACGTTTGCCAGCTTGTCCTCGCGCAGGGCTTCAATGCGCGTGTAAGTTCTTCCCCGATCTGCTCGATACCGCCAACGTGAGCAATCACGGTGGTCTCAACCACGTTATTTTTTGCGACACGGCCATCCTCGCCATCAAAATGGACGCCTGGTCCCGGTTCTTTCCGTAAGTGGAAGGTCCAACGTGTTCCGGGCGTGAGCGGGTAGTTCTGTGCGCGAAGGGGAACCGCCGACAAGAGCGCGCACGCCAACGGGATAATCGCAAGGCATCGCCGGTCAAATTGCTTCATATGAGCCTCGAAGATCCACCAAGACCCGAAGAAGTGCGGCTGATCATTTCGACACCAGTCTCCTCGGCGTTGACCCTGCCATGGCCGACCGTAAATGGCTTCTTCAGTTCTGCCTCTACCTCTTGTGCGGTGGTGACGTCACAAATTAGCTCTTGCAAATACTTTTCAAGAACCTCTCGGTCAGCATTTTTTGTGAAGAGTTTCATAGCCCTGCTCCTTTTTTGATTAAGCACAAATGCCGAACCTTCCAGTCAGCGAAGGATTCGCAGAATGTCTTGCTCTCAAATGCGGAGGAGCGTGCTGTTTCAGGAAAGGAACAGAGGTTTACGTCCTATGTACGCACAGCAAATGCAGATAATCGACGGAGGAGTGAGCCGCCAAATCCGAAGATAAAAAATTAGGCAATGCCGAAGCGGCCGGTTCCACACCGCCATACTGAGCAAACATTGCGGTTGGCTTGAGAACAAACTTGACGGTTGACGCGTCTCGCGACACCTCACACCCTGATACCAGCACGGTGAAATCATTCGATGTGTCGTCTCGAAGTTGCAGCAGTTCAGGAAATTCAGCAAGCGCCAAGCCGCTGAATAAAAGGGCCATCACCACTGCCAAGCGAATTGTGCTGCGCGTTCGATACCGAGGAACCATCACCTTGAGCTTATACAGCGAAACCAGCGCCAACTCAAGTTTGGGATAGGCCGACGCACAGGGCCGGTGCGTATGCGAGATTGCTGCCGAATCTAGGGCATTCCCGCAGCCTTGTCCACAAAACCCTTGCAAAACGCGAGTCATTCCGCATTGCAAACGCTGAAAAAGTCTGCGAGGCGCACGTACGGATAGTGGCCTTAGAGCATGGGAATTTTCTTTGGCTTTCTTAGGCAAGCTTGAGCTGGTTGCCAATCTGCGAGTAAACCACTGGTGATGTTTTTCTTCGCAGCAAATCGTCGATGTAACCAAGCAATATCGTGTGCTGCTTGAAGTGGGAGAATCTCCGCGTCGCTTCGATGAATCGGCCAACGTCGGAATGCGCCCGGACGCAGTTGGACTGTGAGGCTCAATTCCGATTAAAGTAGCCCGTTAAATGAAATGTTCAACGTGCAAAATGCCCATGGAGCTCCAACACTGGCGCTCGGCTCAGCTCACTACAGGCCCAGTCATATATCGCGTCTACAACTGTGCCGGGCCCACATGCGCGAAGAAGATCCGGACGGTAGAAAGGATCGACAAGGAGCTCACGCGTTGAGATTTGGACGACTATGAAGATTTTGTCACCGGGAACCTGGAAGCAGCGCGCAAGGCCTACGAGTTGTGGGCGCAGACCTACCCGCGCGACGACATTACGCCCACCAACCTGGCCCCATTTACGCCGCTCTGGGAGACTACGACAGGACCCTCGCTGCGAACCAAGAGGCGCTAAAACTCAGTCCCGAAAGCGGGGTGTCTTACACGAATCTCGTTAGCGGCTATTTGACTGTTAACCGCTTGGATGAAGCCAGGGCGACAGTACAGGAGGCGCAAGCCCACAATCTGGATAATCCTGCAAATCACCTCAGCCTTTACCTCATTGATTTCCTGCAACACGATGCGGCAGGAATGGAGCGTGAGGCGGCTGGGCTGATGGGAAAGCCTGGATTTGAAGACCTTATGCTCGCAACCGAATCCGACACTTCCGCCTATTCCGGTCAGTTTTCCAAAGCGCGGGAACTGACTCGGCGCGCGTCCGAATCAGCCCAACGCGCTGATGAAAAAGAAACGGCGGCTTGGTACGAGGCGGATGCTGCGTGGCGCGAGGCGCTGGTGGGCGACATGACCCAGGCAAAGCAGCAAGCGCAGGCCGCGCTGGCTCTTTCGACCGGCAGGGACGTTGAAGCTATATCGGCCATCGCGCTGGGTCTGGCGGGTGACGCCGCTCAAGCCAGCGCCTGGCCGCTGACCTGGCCAAACGTTTCCCGGAAGATACGATTGTGCAGTTTAATTATCTGCCTACGATCCGCGCAGCCATCGCTGTCCAAGCCGAGCAGCGCCACCAAGGCAATCGACGCGCTTGTCCCGGCTGCTCCGTACGAACTCAGTAGTTCAGGCCAACCTCTGTATCCAATCTACCTTCGTGGCGACGCTTATCTGGCAGCACAGCAAGCCAGCGCAGCCGCAACCGAGTTTCAGAAGATTCTCGACCATCCTGGCGTCGTCGGGAATGAACCAATCAGCGCACTGACGCACTTGGGTTTGGCCTGCTCTTACGCGCTATCGGGCGATACCATCAAAGCGAAAAATGCCTATCAAGATTTCCTCGGCCTCTGGAAAGACGCCGACCCGGATATTCCCATACTCATTTCTGCCAAATCCGAATACGCCAAGCTGCAATGAATCGCTCCGCGTAACTCGCGCTTGTTACGTTTTGTTCCTTATCTGAAATCCTTCATAGGCAAGATAAGCTGCAATGACACAGGCGAAGAGAAGTTCGAGCGCGCTGTCCCCGCCGAATCCGAGAAGCGCCGGGCTGCGAGCCGTCCAAGCTGCGGCCAACGACACTACAGCCTCCACGCTCATCCATACAAGCGTGAGAGCCTGAAGCCGAACTATGCGGCGCGTCGTCTCCAGCGGAAACGTTTTCGGGGATGCTTCCACGAGAACATCATGGCATCTGAGCACAAGGAGAATTACTGGAGAATAGTCGCAGCGCATCACCTTGAGGCAGGGTCAGGAAGTAATTGATAGCCGGAAGCCCAGCAGAGCAGGTATGTGTCCCATTTTTGTAGCATCTGCACTTGCTGGCCTCGCCCGCGCCTATGTGTTGCGAGGCGACACGGCGAAAGCCCGCACTGCTTACCAAGGCTTTTTCGCTCATGGCGACTTGCAGTTATTACCACCGCAAGGCGCTGAGCCGACAGTACTGGCCGGACTTGAAACCTCACTTTCCACGGCGATTGCTGTACAGTCCGGCCCAGATAACACCTAATTCTTTCCTCGTTTACAATGACCGCAAGAAATCCAAAATCGCTTGCTGCTCAAAAGGCTGCAAGCGGTTGAAATTGTGGATGACTTGATTGGCTTCACTGCCTTGGCTCTGGTGAGCGAGAATCGCCTGCATCAAATCGCTGGTGCGGCCATCGTGCAGGAAGAAGATGCGTTGTCCTATCCCCCATAGCGGCGCAGTGCGGAATTGGTCTGGCCCAGCATTGCCTTGCGTAATACCGTCTGCAAGTCCTTGACCCATGTGATGCACCAGAAAATCCGAGAACGCATTGACTGGCGTATTGGCGAGACCAGTTATATAGCTCGAACTTCCAGTGTTGAGTGTCGGCGTGTGGCAGGCCGCGCATCCCACTAGTACAAATAGACCCTGGCCCGCGATGGTCTGAGGTGTTGGCGCTGCAGGCTGTGGTGGTGCGGTCGTGCGCATAAACTCTGCAAAGTTGGAAACATCATCCAATATGCCGCTCATTAGAGATACACCGTTCGACTGGTCCGTGGAGTTTGGAAAATCTTCTGGCAGTGGGTTCAACTGGCAACTGGGATTGTTGAGGACGTTGCGCTTGACTGGAAAAATTTCATTCGTGACACCCATTTCGACGTTGTACGCTTCACCGGCAAAAATCATGAGCGATGCGTTCTGCGCTTTCCATCCGAATCGCGTGACGTTACCTGTGTTACCGCTGAGATTGGCCTGGCCGTGAATCCCTAGTGCGGCTTTGCGCGGGTCGTTAATGCCAGCCTTAATTGTGGCGTCATCGATATCTTCCACTAGACCAAGGCCGAACAGCGGTGTGGGGATGCGGAAGATGACATTGTTAGCGGCTAACTCCGCTTCGTAATTCGGCTGCTGCATGTTGCATCCCGCTGTCCCAGGCTGGCCGGTAATGACGAAGACGTTGTGAACGCCGCCATCGGGTTGGCCATTCGGTAGCGAGATGAATCGCGTCTCACGAACCGGTCCGTTCGCAGTGATGAAACTCGGCATTTGATTGGTTGGCGAAGCGAAGTCTACCTGTGGATTCAAGGCCGGTGAACTGCCACCGATGGCCGGTTGTGCGTGGCAACTTGAACAGCTATTGGAATTGAAGCCCGGGCCGAGGCCGTTAGCTGGCCCATCTACATCTTGGAAGCGTGTCAACGCAGCCTCAAAGAATGCTTGATACTGCGGTGAGAGGTTTGGCAACGGTCCGCCAACGCCGGGTGCTCCTCCCCTCACTCCTGGGTCTTTTGCCGGGTCGCCGCTTTGGCCACCGTCTTGTGACCCACCGCGCGATTGCGCCTGGACGACTACGGTTGAGAACACCACGGAAGCAACAAGAACTGCTGAAACTAACATGCTGAACCTTAAAGTTTTCATCTGGGCCCCTTAGTGTTCAAGCGGCGGGAGAAAATAGACACACTCCCGGCTTGTTCGAATCCGGAGGTTAAAGGCCGGGGGAATTAACCCGAGGAACGACGGTCGTTCTGTTTTGGCCGACTCAACGACTGGGCGTGAACTGCCACGTTGTGCCGGACACTAGTGCTTACGTGATAAGACGTCAAGATGGAAAAGGTACAGTTTTAGTACAGGGAACGGGAATCGCAAACAAAACATTGCAAGCTGAACTACCGTTGGCAGGTCAAGCAGAGGACGATGCGTTCATTCGATTCCGTATTACAGAACCAGAAAATCATGGGACGGTTGCAAGCGGCCGGATTCAGTGCCATGAAGTGCGCCCAAACGAAACATTTCTAGAGTCTGAATTTGTCCAAAAGAGGTAGGTCACTCAGCAGAGCTATTCTTGTGGCTCCCAGAGTTGAATCGGATTTCCTTCGGGGTCGTTCAGCCGCGCAAATCTACCGTTCGGGTAGCGTTCGCTATCAACCTCAACCGAAATCCCAGCGTCACGCAGTTGCGTCACCATCGCATTGAGGTCACGGACGCGAAAATTAATCATCCAAGTTTTACTGGCATCACCGAAATAATCTGTCGTCTCGGAAAAAGGAGCAAATACAGTCGGTCCCGCTTCCTGCAACCATGGCGATTCGTGGTAGTCCGTTGGAACGAGCGCTACACCAAGATAGGTGTGGTACCAGTGAGTCAGGGCTACGGGGTCTCGCGCACGGAAGAAGAGACCGCCAATACCAGTAACCTTTTCCATCTGCCCCCTCAGAATGGAGATGGAATAGCCTAACGCGCCAGCGAACTCCGCCACCAAGGCTATGAGCGACACGTTGCGTTACTGAACCAAAACTTGGCTGGGAGGATTTACAGCAGGTGCAACGTATGCAGATTCTCTGAACGCTTCCAACTTGCGAATGCCGTCGCCCGGGAATTCATACCACGTGGCCCCGCGAAAGCAATCTCCGCTGCCGCACTTTCGTTCTTGGCCTATTCTTATGTGCCTTATAACCCTGGCGCATCTACCCAGTCAAAGCCGACACGTTGAAAATGCACTTTACATTTCACGGTTCCGCGTTCGTCGAGAAAGTAAACTGTGGGTGTATTGCCACGACTTTCTAGTCGGGCAAACATCTCTTCGTCATATTGCTACCAAATCCGAATACGCCAAACTGAAGTGAAAAAGGTCCATCTCAGGAAGCGGCTGCACGTTTCCGCGACGGTTTCACATCTGTGGGCTTATGCGCCTCCACATTCAAGTGTTTGGTTAATTCTCTTTCTGCAGCAAACCAATCATCAAGCTCGCAACCCTGACCGGTGGCCCTGCTCAAGTAGATTTCATACTACACAGCGCAATCGGAAAGTGGCAGCGGAGACTTCAAACCCTTTTCGCCCTCGCAGAAGTGCAGGGCGGCCACGCACACAGGTTCCGCGACACCTTCGCGGTGGAGCTACTCCTTGCCGGTGTTCCGCTCGAGCGCGTCTCCGTGATTCTGGGACACCAAAGCGTGAGGATCACTGAGCGGCACTATTCGCCCTGGGTGCGCTCACGCCAGGAGCAACTCGAACAGGATTTGCAGCGCGCGTGGAGCCAAGACCCGGTTGCTCTCATGCAATCGAAGGGTACACCAGAGGTACACGAGAAAAGCAGGAGGATTAATTAATGCCTTTTCAAACAGTTAGATTGGTAGGGGCGGTGGGGATCGAACTTCCAACCCCTACACGTTAAGTTACTGAATCCACTCACCTGACGTCTCCAACTTTGGCGCATCTGGGCGCAAAATCTGAGCTACTCGTTCGACTGCGTTGCGCTGAGAATCTCCGATTACGTGACCGTAGACTCCCAGCGTGATTCTAGCATCACTGTGTCGCAGTTGAGCCTGAGCCACTGTCGGCGAAGCACCGACTTCAAGTAGCAAGCTCGTGTGCGTGTGACGAAACGCGTGGAGCCCGCAATGCTCGATCCCGAGTCTCTTGAGGATTGGCCACAGTCCCTTCTGAACGACTTTGTTCGCGTTGTACGGACGTCCGAGCCGGTTGGCAAAAAGGGCTCTATAGCACTATTTGTGGGTAAAAGGGCCGTGGAAAAACCCGCTCCTTGGAAAAGTCCAAAAGCGGGACTTTCCCACTACGCTCGGAAATCCCGCAGAGACGGCAGGATTCCCAGTTTTTCCACCGCCCCGACTGCGACGATTTCATTTTTTCTGATTTCTCCCTAGAAACAGGAATAGCTGACCTCCATCGGATTCGATTAATCTGCAGTTGCGAGAAAGAGATTCATCGGCCGAGGAGATCAGCCATTCAACTTCAGGTTAAGACCATTTTGAATCGGGTGCAACATTTCGTGGGTTTCGTCTACCAAGAGGTGCGCATGCATGGTCACCCGGGTCGGCCGCTCTCGATCGAGATCACGGTGGAGTCTCACGACGGCATCCGCGGGCGCTGCTCGCAGTGCCAGCGATCGGCACCAGGCTATGATCGCTTGCCCGGGCGGTGCTGGCTGTTTGTGCCCTTGTGGGGAATCCCCACCTATTTCCTGTACGCACCACGGCGAGTGCAGTGCATGGAACATGGGGTCGTGGTCGAGCACCTCCCCTGGAGTGACGGCAAGCGCCCGGTGACGTGCGCCATGATGGGCTTCCTGGCGCGCTGGGCGCGGCGGCTGAGCTGGCGAGAGACAGCGCAGGTATTTCAAACCAGTTGGGAAGCAGTGTATCGGTCGGTTGAATGGTTTGTGCAGTGGGGCTTGGCCCACCGCGAACTGCGGCAAGTCGAGTCGCTGGGCGTCGACGAGATTCACTGGGGCCACGGCTTGCGGGCCGACAACTTCCTGACCGTTATCTACCAAATCGACGCGCATTGCCGGCGCCTGTTGTGGGTCGGGAAGCGGCGGTCGGAGATGACGCTGCGGCGGGGGCTGAGAGCTTTAGGGCCGGAAGTGGTGAAAGGTCTGCGCTTTGTCTGTAGTGACATGTGGAAGCCTTATCTGAATGTCATAGCCGCCGAAGCGGGCCAAGCGTTGCACGTGCTAGATCGTTTCCATATCACCACCCATTTGAACCAGGCGGTGGATCAGGTCCGTCGCTCGGAGAGCTCACGACTACGGGCGGCGAGCCAATCGAAGGCCGAGCGTCTGAAACACATGCGCTGGCCGTTGTTGCGCCGGGGCAGCCGAGTACGGGGCCGGGCGCGACAAAAGTTGGACGCACTGCTGGCCAGTAAGATGGCCACGGCACGGGCCTGGGATTTGAAGGAGACTTTCTTCCACTTCTGGCAATACAAGTCCGTACTCTGGGCCGCAGCCTTCCTAGACTATTGGTGTTATCGCGCCATGCGCAGTCGTCTGGAGCCGATGAAGAAAGTCGCCCGCATGCTCCGCACACATCAGGAACTGTTGCTCAACTGGTTCCGAGCCAAAGGAGAGATTTCCAGCGGCGCGGTCGAAGGCCTCAACAACAAAATCCGAGTGGTGACCAGACGATCCTATGGCTTCCGCACCTATGAAGCCATGGAAATAGCCCTATATCACACACTCGGGCGGCTTCCGGAACCGAAATCAGCCCACAGATTTTGCTGACGAGGCGCAAAAAGAAGCTTGGCCGGGTTTGGGCGCCATGCCGTGAGATGTTGCCGAAGAATCTCGGCAAGCGCCTCGGGCATGGGAAGCGGGGCTCGACTCGACTTGCTCTTCACGGTCTGGACGCGTCCGCAATACGCGGAACGGAACGCCGAACGTGAAGAACCTTCCGTTCGAAGTCGATGTCGTCAAGCATCAGGCCAAGAATCTCTCCAGCTCGAAGACCGGTCATCGCCGCGACGGCAAACATGGTGCGATATGGGTTTGTCGCCGCCGCGATGATTTTCTTGGCTTCTTCCCCGCTGAAGAATCTGGCACCCGGACGCAGCGGTGATTCGGGAAGTGCCAGTGACCCGAGCTTGACCGATTCGGAGATATAGCCCCACTCTTTCGCGGTCGTGAGCATGGTCGAAAGTGTCCCGAGAATATTCACGACCGTCTTCCTTGAAACTTTGCTCACCAGCCGCGTCACGAACGCTTGCTGCAGTTCCCTGCCAAGTTCATCAAGCTGCATCGTTCCCAGCTGAGGCAGGATATAGATTTTGAGATGCGATTTAGCGGCCTTAACAGTTGATGGCTTGCGATGAATCAGAATCTCCGCTTGCCACTTTTCCGCGAACTCCGCAATGGACGCTACTCGACCTGGCCGATACTCTGGGGCATTGATGCGCGCGAGCGTCAAATCGAGTCGGCGTTGAGCTAGCCGCTTTGTTTTCAGTTCGCGCTCGTCCCCAAGGATCGCGGATCGCTCGACCCTGCGAACGGTGCCGTCTGTCAGTACCAAATCTTCGCGCCAACGTCCTACCCATACCCGTTTCCTAGTCCCGCGCAAAAACACGCGGCCCTTCTGGTATCTCCGTCGCGCCATTGAGCCTCCGGATTCGAGACCCACTGACGCTGCTGCCTTCCCGCAGCGGAGTGTAACCGCACGCTCGGCACCAATCAAATCGAATTGTGCCACGCTTGCCATCAAATCATTCCGTGTTCACCGGCCCGATTTGCGCTGGGCGAAAGAAACTACCACCGGCACCATCATGTGTTCCGCACTTGTTTGTTTCGCGTTCCATCGCCAACCTCGGCTCTTCTGTGCAAAATGCGAACGCGCTTCTAACTTATTGATTCCTGAAGGCCACAGCTCCATCGTGATATCTTGAAGCCGCCGCCGTTCAATATGCCGCGAGCGATCGCGGGAAGCAATTGACTCAACTTGACTCAATGTTGGGAATGAAATATGCCGGCGAGCTACACAGAGGAACCGTGATCTTAGGAGAGCGCCCGAGAAGAAGGTCCTGAAATTTTCTCTTAGCGGCCCGTTTCGGGATTTTTGTTCCGAAAGTTTTGCCAAAGGTTTTTCGGTTTAAAAGCTTTCCCGTCTTTGTCTACAAAGTGTAATGCCGCCTTTTTCAACGCATCCGTCCGACTCCCGGCCCGAATCTTCTTTTCGTCAAAAAGTCCTATAATCGCGGACGCAAATTCCGATTTGTTTCCCTGCCATATGATTGGATTCCTGCCTGAACGTCGAGAGCGTCGTGCAGGAGCCCGAGCGGCCTTGGGAACAGTCTTACTTTCCACAGCTTCTTCCGCAGCGGCTAGACGAGCCAGTTCTTCGTTTATATAATTAATCTGTTTTTCTTTCGCAACTACGGCTGTTCTCGGGTCATTGGCGAAAACAGAGTTCGATGTCTGCAACCGATCTACATCTTCCAGTCGCTGCAGTTTTTCTCTGATCAGACCGAGGTAGACCTCAGACTCAGTGCTCATCCCTTGCCCCCATCCCCGTTAACGGGCAGGGCGAAATGCTAGTAAGGATTATTATTAGGGAAAGTGGCGCACCAACCCCGATGACTCGTCAGTTGGCCCTTACCAAGCATCAAGCTCCCGCTTCTTATTCCCGCTTTTGTGAATAGGGCTGGCCGCCTGGGCGGAAGCGGGTAGCAACGCCATGAGTCCGACTAGC
>CAWJGI010000051.1:0-34398 GCA_963842255.1 uncultured Acidobacteriota bacterium
GCTTAGCACTTGTAGAAGCCGGTTCAGCCTCATCGATCAATTAAGCCTCGCTCGCGTCTCCTGGTGCAGGTTCACCCCAGCTAAAATCGCAGGCACCGGCTCACGCTGAAGCAGCCTCCGTCTCCTCGTCGCATGATGCGGTTTGTGCGCCGCGATCACTTTCTCCGCAATTTCATTCGGCACATAATCGTAATGCGAAAACTCCATCGAATAACTGCCGCGCCCTTGCGTCAACGAAATCAATTCATTCGCATAACTCAACATTTCTGAAAACGGCACCAAGCGCCTTGATCACCACATTCCCCGCCCGCGCTTCGCTCCCGCTGATCTTTCCCCGCCGCCCGCTCAGATGCCCCATCAAATCACCTGAATACTGATCGGGCGCGTACACTTCCACCTGCATGATCGGCTCCAGCAGCGCCGGGCGCGCCTGCTTCATCGCCTCCTTGAACGCCAGCGACCCCGCAATCTTGAAAGCCATGTCGCTGGAATCCACGTCGTGATATTTCCCGTCGTACAAACTCACGCGGAAATCCACCACGGGAAATCCCGCCAGGTAGCCGCGCTCGGCCGAATCCCGCACGCCCTTTTCCACCGACGGAATCCAGTTCTTGGGAATCGCGCCGCCGAACACATCATCCACAAACTCAATCCCCTTGCCGCGCGGCAGAGGTTCCATCTTGATGCGGCACAAACCAAACTGTCCGTGTCCGCCCGTCTGCTTCTTGTGTTTGCCTTCCGCGTCAGCCTTCGCGCGAATCGTTTCGCGGTAGGGAACTTTCGGCGGATGAATCATCAATTCCACGTGATACCTCTTGCGCAGCTTCGCCACTACCACTTCAATGTGCTGCTGCCCCGCGCCGCTCAGCAGAAATTCCTTGGTCTGCGGATCGCGCCCAAACCGCAGCGCCAGATCCTCCTCCAGGATTTTGTGAATCGCCACGCCAATGCGATCCTCATCCGCGCGCGTCTTCGGTTCCACCGCAAACGTAATCGAAGGCTCGGGAATCCGCGCCGGCGCACGGAAGATCTGCGCGTTCTTGTCGCCCAAAGTCTCTCCGGTCGTGGTCTCCTTCAATTTTGCAATCGAGCCAATGTCACCCGCGTGCAGCTCGCTCACTTCCGTGCCCGTTTTTCCCTGCATCACCTGAATGTGCTGAAATCGTTCCTGCGTCCCGCGATTGAAATTCGTCAGCGTCGCATCGTTTTTCAGCACGCCGGACATCACCTTGAAATAAGTAATGCGGCCCGCGAACGGATCCGCCAGCGTCTTGAACACAAACACGGAAAGCGGCCCCGAATCGCTGATCGCGCGCTCCACCGTCTCGCCTTTGTGATCCGCGGTCTTGTGGCACACAATCTTCCCGCGCGCCGCAGGCGACGGGAAAATCGCCACCATCAAATTCAGCACCGCATCGCTCCCGATATTGTGCAGCGCCGAGCTGAGCATCACCGGAAACAGCCGCTTTGCCAGCACCGCCTCGCGCAGACCGATCACCAGGTCGTGTACCGGCAGCGTCCCCTGGTCGAAAAATTCCTGCAGCAAGTGCGTCGTTTCCTTCCGCCACCATTTCCACCAGCGTTTCGTGCCCCAGTTTCGCTTCGTCGGCCAGCGCCTGCGGAATTTCCTCGATCTTCGCGATGCCATTTCCGTCCGGCGTGTAAATCAGCGCCTTCATGGTGATCAGATCCACCACGCCGCGAAATCCTTTTTCCCAGCCGATCGGCAGTTGAATCGGCACCACGCCGCGCCCGAAAACCTGCTGTACGGAATCCAGCGCTCGCTCGTAGCTCGCCAGGTCGCGGTCCATCCAATTCAGCAAAAACGCGCGCGGCAGATCGTACTCCGTCGCGTAGTCCCACACTTTTTCCGTCACCACCTGCACTCCCGCGGCGGCGTCCACCAGAATCAGCGCGGCATCAGCGGCGATCAGCGATGATTTTGTTTCGTTGATGAAAGTCGAATAGCCGGGAGTATCGAGGAGATTGATCTTGGTCTTTTCAGGCTGCGCCGGAGCCTGCCATTCGGCGTGCGCCACGCCCGTATTGATCGAAATCTTCCGCGCCACTTCTTCTTCGTCCCAATCCGTCGTCGTCGAACCTTCCGTGACTTTTCCCAGCCGCGGCGTCATCCCCGCCGTGTGCAATAACGACGACACTAGCTGGGTTTTCCCCGTGTCGCCGTGGCCGACAATGCCAACATTTCGAATCCATTCAGTGTTGTAGTTTTTCATTTTTCACCTCGAAGGGATTGAAAGCAAAAAGCGAAAACGAGCACGAAAATGAAAGCGGAATCGTTGCGGGCGCAAGCGCGCAAAGCGTCGCACGTCCGAATAGGCATTTCGAAGGCGTAAAAACAGGACGTCCATTTCGAGTAATGCGAGGCGAACATCATCACGGCGCCGCCCCCCGGCGGTTGCGCCATGACCCTGCGCCCCATCGAGCCCGGCTGCGGTCGGCCTCGCAAAAGCGCGGAATAGCGGATGCTAGCACACGGGGCGGCGAAGATTCAACCAGCAGCAAGAAAGCCCAAAACGCAACAGAACAAGAGCCAACCAACGGGAATTTGATTCCGTAAGGGGGCCGCTTGCCGCGCCCCCACTGAGACAACTGCTAAAGCGATAAACAACAAATGGCCGCGAATGACATTGATGAAGTAAGGACAGCAGAACAACCGCGCGGCAAACGGCGCCCCTGCACGAAAGACCAATTCCTCCACCGCATCGTGGCCGGAAAAAACCGGAGCTACAGTTTGCCTTCGTCGGCTGATGGGCCGTAGACCGATGGGACTGGGACGTTGTTCATGCGCAGGTAGACGCCCAGTTGCGCGCGGTGATGGATGATGTGATTCATCACGAAGCTGCGCAGAAAATTCATGCGCGGCATCGACACGATGGTTTGGCCGCCTCTTAGCAGCGACCACGTTTTCTGCAGCGACTCGTCGCTGGCGCCTGCGATGGCGGCCCGGGCTGCTGCCTGGTTCTTGTCAAATTCGTCCATGAGTTGTTTGCGCGAGGTCATCACCATCGGTTGTCTCGGTGGGGCGTCTGCTGGGCGGAAGTCGAAATTATCTTGCAGGATGATGGCGGAGGTCCAGCCGCAAAGTTCCGCAACGTGACCTGCGAGGCGTCCCATTTTCATTGATTTCTCATGGGGGGCCCAGTCGCCTTTGCCTTCGGGGACGCGTTCGAGGGTTTGGCGCGTGCTGATCATTTCATGATCGAATTCGGCGAGGATGGCGTCACGCATTGCCATGGTTGTCATCTCCTTTTAGGGATTGCGAGGAATATCTTAACGGAAAAGCGGGAGATATCTTAGCGCAATGAGGTTCGGCGGTTCGGCGAAAAGAAGGCCCGCGCGAGACGTCAAAGGAGAGGATGGCGTTGCGCGGGCCTGTAGAAGTGACTCCTCGACTTTATGAGTCAAGTTGTACGCCTGCGGAGGGCATTGCGCAAGGATTTCTTGCGCGCTGGCGGGTGGCGCGCGGAAACACCTCGCTGCGTTCGCGATTGTAAACCGAAAGGCAATTCGCCCGCCCGGATCCGTGCGCCCACCTTTCATCCATACCAGGGTAAGAAGAACGGAAGCGACCAACCGCAGAGACATCAGAGCGCAGAGGAACCAAGTGCTCCTGGGCAAAAGCACCAGCGGTGAGAAGTCATGAAAATTTATGGGGCGATGCGGAACGTGCCCTGGTCTTCTAGGTAGCCGTAGGCCATCCGTGGCGTGTTGAAGGCAGCCGCTGGGTGTCCTTCGCAGTCCAGCAGGATCAGGCCGCCGGTGGTGTGGGCGCGATGGGCTAGTTTGCGGACGCAGGCGTCGGCTACTGCTTGCGCTAGTCCGTTGCTTCGGCTAGGGCCTGTGTTCTGGCGATGTGGCGTCAGCACCGCTGGGTCGCTCAGGAGATCTGCGGCCATTTTGGCCATTACTATTTTCATGATGCCTTCGCCGTGGCCTGTGCAGGAAATGCCGCCGGTTTCGATGTCGGCGTAACAGCCGCAGCCGATCAGTGGCGAATCGCCTACACGGCCGGGGAGTTTGCAGCAGGTGCCGCCTGTCGAGGTCCCTGCTACAAGGTGGCCTTGCTGGTCGCGCGCGACTGCGCCTACTGTGCCGCTTTCGTGACCTACGTGATGCTCCGCGGCGTGGGTGTCTTCGAGGCAACGCTGCCAGGCGGTGCGCTCGCGTTCGTGAATTAAGTCTTCCGGGGCACAGAGCGCGATTCCGTGTTCTGTTGCGAATTTTTCCGCGCCTGCGGCTACCAGCATCATGTGGTCGGATTTTTCCATTACGGCACGGGCTAGTTTGATTGGATTGCGGATGTATTCTACTGCCGCGATTGCGCCGGCTTTTAGCGTAACGCCGTTCATTATTATGGCGTCGAGTTGGACGCGGCCTTCGGTGTTCAGATGTGCGCCATAGCCGGCGTCGAATGTGGGGTCGTCTTCCAGGATTATGATTGTGGCTTCTACTGCGTCTGTGGCTGTGCCGCCCGTGGTCAGGATTTTCCAGCCGGCTTCCAGTGCGCGGCGGATTCCCGCACGGCAGTCTTCGACGGCTTCGTCGGGGATGTTCCAGGCACCGCCGTGGATGATTAGGGAAGGTTTCATGGGCGTGCGAGATGGCTGCGCGAGTTATGGTAACGCAGTGCGAATGCATCGTTGGGGAAATTGGGGCGGGGGCGTGCGATAAAAGTACGGGTGCGGATTGATGCGGCTCGAAGCGTGCTTGCCGCGCAACGATGCGCAAGGATCCCTCGCTCCCTTCACTAAAGCATCCAGGGCAAGCAGAAAGACGACGTCGCTTTACATTGACGACCACCGGAGTTGCCGCGGTTGGCGCCTGCACAGAGCGGGTGTCTCCCTGACCCGCCCCTGCATGACCGGCGAGCACGCTGCGGCTCTGCCACCCGATTCGGGATTTGCCGATGCTACGGCCTTTAGTACGATTCACATCGGCGACAGTGCCATAGTTGGCGGGACACCCGCGCCCGGAAACCCAGGAGCGTTGAAGTTCGCGGGCGCAAGCTAGGAATGCCGCGCTAAGAGCTACCTTTAACCTTTAATGCGCTACTGCTTTTTCTGCCCCTAGGCCTGTGTTGGCGCGGACTTGTAATTCTACGAACTTTTCCTCGCCTGCTTCGTCGCGTTTGCTTATCAATGTTCCCAGGATTGCCCCCAGGAAGCCGATCGGGATGCTTAGCATGCCTGGATTTTCCAGCGGAAAGATTGGCGTGTGTTGAATCATGTGGCGGGCTGCTGGCGCTACTGCCGGAGAGTCGACGCCCATGATGCTTGGGCCTATGAAAATCAGCACGATCGAGCCTAGCAGGCCTGCGGCCAGGCCCATTACCGCGCCTGTGGTGTTGAACCTGCGCCAGAAAATTGAAAAGAGGATTACCGGAAGATTCGCTGATGCTGCCACTGCGAATGCCAGCGCTACCAGGAACGCTACGTTTGCTGTGGGGCCTAGCGCAATTGCTATGGCGATCGAGACTGCTCCTACTACGAAGGCTGCTATGCGGGCCACCCGGCGCTCTTCGCCTGGATTTTGTTGGTGGCCTTGGCGGATGATATTCGTCCATACGTCGTGCGCGAAGGATGTGGACGCGCTGATCGTCAGGCCTGCTACTACTGCGAGAATTGTGGCAAATGCGATTGCTGATATGAATGCGAAAAAGATGCTGCCGCCTAAGGCGTTGGCTAGCAACGGGGCGCTCATGTTGTTGCCGCCATTCTTCGATATGTAATCGCGGCCTACGATTGTGGCCGCTCCGAAGCCCAGAAACGTGGTCATTATGTAGAAGCTGCCGATCACGGCAATCGCCCAGACCACCGAGTAGCGGGCCGTTTTTGCGTCTGGAACGGTGTAAAAGCGGACCAGGATGTGCGGCAAGCCCGCAGTACCGAAAATCAGGGCCATCCCCAGAGAAATCAAATCGAGTGCGCCGTATGGGGGTTTGTAGCGCAGGCCCGGCGTGAGGAAATCTTTTACGACCTCGCTACCGTCCGGGGCGTGATAGTGGACCTGCGTGACTGCGGTGAAAAATGCGTTGAGGTTAAATCCGAAATGCGCGAGGACCAGGAAGCTGAGCAGGATCGTGCCAGACATCAGCAGGATTGCTTTGATGATCTGGACCCACGTTGTCGCAATCATGCCGCCGAAAACGACGTAGACGATCATCAGGATGCCTACGCCTATGACGGCTTCTCGAAACGTCAAGCCTGAGCCTTTCAGCAGCAATGCTACCAGCGCGCCGGCGCCTACCATTTGCGCGATCATGTAGAACGTGCTGACGGTGATGGTGCTTAGCGAAGCCATAGCTCGTACCGGGCGCGGATGCAGGCGATAGGCCAGGACGTCTGCCATGGTGTATTTGCCTGCGTTGCGCAGTGGTTCGGCGACGATCAGTAAGACAGTAAGATATGCCACCAGAAATCCTACCGAATACATGAAGCCGTCGTAGCCGAAGAAGGCGATGAGACCCGCTATGCCCAAGAAAGAGGCCGCCGACATGTAGTCGCCTGCCACCGCGACTCCATTTTGCCAGGCGCTGATCTGGCGATTCGCTGCGAAGTAGGAAGCCGAAGAGCCGGAGCGGCGCGCGGCCCAGCCTGTGATCCCCAGAGTGATGACGATGAAAACGAGAAAGAGAATAACAGTTGTGGCCATCAGCCTAATTTCCCTTGGCTACGATGTGCTCGAGATCCTTGATCACTGTTGCGCCATAGGTGTCGAATTTGCGTGCGGCGCGGACATAGAGGTACGCAATGATCCATGTCACCAGGAATTGCGATAACGCGAACAGGTACGCGATGTTCACCGGGCCCAGGACTTTGCGTTGCATGAGGGCTGGGAAATAGCCGACTGAGACTGGCAGGGCGAAGTAATAGATTACAAAAAAAAATGTGGCGGGGATGACGAAAGCCTTTTTTGCGGCCAGGAGGGATTTGAAGTCATCGGTTCGCGCGACTTGGTCCCAGATTGAAATCTCTGTGGCGACGGGTGCACGAGCGTCTTCGTTCGATCCTTCCGGCATATTTCCTCTCCAGCAAATCTCACGGATTTCGGACCTGTGAGATCGTTCCTGCTGAATATTTAAATTCTCAATAAATTGACGCCGCACAATGTGCGCGACAGGTGTGATGGATGCCTAAGCGACGCGAAACATATATCACAAATGTGAATGCCAGGTTACAAGCGATTGCAGCGCGAACTGAGAACCGAGCCGTGCAGCTGGGAGGCGAACTTGCCAAGCCGGGACGCCGCAAGCAGCGCCTTGCGGCAACCCGGCCCGAAGACCGGAAGCGGCGGCGCAGGCGGCTCCACAACGAACCGAAGAGAGATCTTTTGCTCTACCGGACGACGTAACTACAGGTGGGGGTAAAAGATTAGCGTTACGCCCACCGCTATGAGCACGGGGCCCAGCAGAAATGCAAAGCTGACACCTAGGAGAAATCTCACGGCGCCGTGGCGGTTCTTTGCGGCTTCTTGTGCGTGGAAGGAATCGAGCGCGGAATTGCGATCTTGAAACAGCGCGCGGAAGAATGCGAAATACGCCACTAGCCAAAACCTGATTTCGTGCCGCGACTGCCATAGCAAATCAATTCCGGCGCACATGACGAGAAAGCCGATTGTCCCGAGCAGTTTCGCCATGGTTATCCGCCGCGCCTGGCCGTGCGCGTAAGAACTGCGGGCGAAGCGTCGCGGACGTCCGTGGCTATTTTGGCTTGAAGTGTTGCGGCAGCGCTGGTCGGCGCATCGGGCGCGTGTGAATCACGATGGGACACAACGGCCGGCGTGGCTGGTATGGGCTGATTGCCGCGCTCGGTTTGTTTCCAGGTGTGCAGGATGCGATGGATCACTGTGATATTCGGACCAATGGCGAGAATCCAGAGCACTACATCCATGCGGTTCGTCAGCGCGCCCAAGATCATCAGCACCAAGCGTTCGGGACGCTCCCAGAATCCAACTTCCGCAACCGGCACAAGCGACTGCGCTCGTGCCTTGGCGTAGCTGACCATTACCGAGCCTGCCATCGCCGCGCCTGCGAGCATGGCGTAGCCGAAGCGGTTTACGTGGGAGTAGTAGACCAGCAGGCCCAGGAAGAGTATCAAATCAGCGTAGCGATCGAAGATCGAATCAAGAAAGCCGCCGAACATCGACACCCGGCCCTGGCGCCTGGCCACGGGTCCATCGAGCAGATCGCAAAGCCCCGCTAAAATCATGATGCCGCCTGCCGAGACGAAGCGCCCCGCGGCGAAGAAAATTCCGGCCCAAAAATTCAGCAGCAAGGCGAACCAGGTAATGACGTTAGGAGGGATTCCCGTGGCTGCGACGATGGCCGCAATTCGTTCGATGGGCCAGATGAGAAACCGGCCGATAGTGCGCGTCAGCATTAATTAATTCTACCCGCTACTCCTCGTCGTAGATCGTAAATAGTTCAACGACCTCATAGTCCTTGACACCGGCGGGCGTGGTGACTTGGACTTCATCGCCAACCTTTTTTCCGAGCATGGCACGGCCGATGGGCGAACTCGTCGAGATTAAGCCTTTGGCGGCGTCTGCTTCCTCGACTGTCACCAGCTTGTACTCGATTTTGGAACCCTTGGCAACGTCACGCACAGTAATGCGCGAGCCGTAGGCGGCGCGATCTTTCGGGAGATTGCTCAAATTAAGCATGGAGAGATCGGCCATGCGCTTGTGAAGCTGGCCGAGGCGCGCGGAGACGTAGGACTGGCGCTCTTTCGCGTACTTGTACTCGGCATTTTCGGATAGGTCGCCGTGGGCGCGGGCCACGCTGATCTCCTTGGGAAGATCGGTGTGCAGTTCGTGCTCGAGGAGTGCGATTTCGTCTTTTAGTTTTTTCTTAATTTTTTCTGCGAGATCGATCATTTTTAATGAAAGCCTGTTCGGGTGGTCACACCCGTTCCTTTTTTACGTTACGGGACGATTATAGAAGATTAACGTCCGGCACCGCAACGCTGAGAGTGAGGAGGAAGAGCAGATAACAGTTCCAGATGGTGGTGACGATATAAACATCGCGCATTGTTTGGTGAGTATGGAATTGGCGCAGTGGCTTTAGCTTGGCTTCACTGCGGAGAGCGAAATCCGCACTCCTTCCAGAGTTTTTCCCAGTTCCAGAGTCCATAGGCGGCTGGGCCTGGTAACGGGTAACCCAACTGATGAGCCAGCAGGCAGACCTGACCGCGGTGGTGCGCTTCATGCACGATCATGTAAGCGAACATGGCCGCACCTGTGGGCCACCGTTTGGCCCAGCTGTCGCGGTGAAACTCTTTGACGCCACCCTGAGGAGCGAGAGCTTCAGCCAGCATCTGCGAGCAGAGTGCGGCGCTCCTGGCCGTGGCTTTCGCGGCTTCGTTTTGCGTGCAGCGGGCGCGGTTCAGCTGAGGCGGCGGCTTCAGGTGTGGCGCGGACAAGCGAAGCCACTTGCAGCGAACGTTGTGGACGTGGGTGAAGATGGCGGCGATGGTACGTCCCCTGGGGTTGGGGGGTTGCGCTCGCCAGGCACGAGGGTCGAGATGCTCGAGCACGAGCTGGTTCATGCGTTCGTTGACTGTGAATGTTTCCTCCATACCTTGACGCAAATCGGCAGTGGGTGCGAGAGCTGGTCGTGGCATGCGATTCCTCGAGCGCTGAGGCTAGCGTGAAGAGATGGCTCAAGCAAGCAAGGATTGCGGAAGGGCCGGCGATTGCAGGGAGTCGCTACCGGCAGAAGAACGGGACCGCAGTAGATACAGGCTGGGAAAAGACTTGGAGGCTGGGCGGCTGACGAAGGGGAGCCTATTCGGGCTCGCTCTTTTCTCTGATCCTGGATCCGACTTGTGGACTGACGTGCAAGCGACCTGACCCGATGTGATACAAGTTGCGCGTGGCAGAAAAAGCAACCCTGACTTGCGAATTTCAGCCGTGTTTGAGTCTGTCGCGCCAGGCAATCGCTTCAAGTTCGACACGGACTGCGTCCTCGACAGCAATCACCGGCCGCACCTCGAATTCAAAAGCAGGCAAAGTCGAGCAGAACTTGTGAACCGCCAGCGCATCGTCGCAGTCCACCAATAAATGCCCGCCCCACTCGCCCACACGCACTACAAACAACTCGATCTTGAAATTGGCGGGCGGCTTCATTTGACTGAAAACTTCAAGTATCCGCTTCTGGGCATGCTCGTACTCCAAAGGCGATCCTTGCGAACGTTCGAACCAGTTAATCATGTACTTCATCCGCATCCTCCTTGAGATGATCTGCGCAGAGAGTCAGTCGGGAATCGTCCAGGCTGACAGGGCGGAATCGGAATCGGCAGTGAACAAAACCTCTTTGCGGTTTGCGGTCGTGCCGCGTCCTACCATATGAGCAACGTCGATATCAAGTTCCTGCTTCTCACCAGTCCGCATATTCCAGAGCAGGGCCGTGTAATCCTCCAGTCGCGCCGCGTCAATGTGGACGCTCAACACCGACGTGCCATCCGGCAGCGCGGCAATGGCGAATATCGGATCGGATTGCTTGGGAAGTTGTCGAACAACATGCGCATCCGATACATCGAGGATCGTCAGAGTGCAGTCCGCTCCGCCGACGGCAATTTGCTTGCCGTCGGGCATAAAGCTGATCGCAAACGGCTCCAGCAGCAGCCCAGAATACCTTGCTCTTAGTCGACCGTTTCGATCGTAGATCCTGACGGAAGTGTCCGAGTCCGCAGTTGCGAACAAAGCGCTGTCGGGAGAGAAATCCATGCTTGTGCTGCCGCTGAAATCCGTTTTCAGGGTAGCAACAAGCGTCCCCTGGGTCGAATTCCATAGTTGCGCTGGGGCGCCAGACACATTCACGGCAAGCAATGAGCCATCCGGGGAAAACGCGAGATCGTCGATACCGTGGGTTGAAATGGTCAGAGTCCTTGTCATTTTTCCTGGGACGTCGGTGACGGCTACGGTACCGTCACTTTTGCCGATCGCCAGCCACTTCCCGTCTGGCGAGCAGGCCAGCGCCCTCACACCGTTTTCCGCCTTTCGGTTGCTCACCAGTTCTCCCGATGGCAGACGCCAAACATAAACCGATCCATTGCGCGCAAGTCCGGCAGCCAGGCCGCTCGGGCCGCACACCGACACAACGCGGATGCGAACCGGTGTGGTGATCGTAACCAGCTTCTGCACATCTTGCGCGTGCGCGCACTGTGCGAGTCCTATTGTCAGCACCAGCCACGCGATGCGTTTCGTCATAGCGTCCCCAGGACGAGTTCGAATCGCACCGCGGCGTGGATGTCTTCTTTAGGATCTCCGACCAGGGTGACGGGTCGGACGAGCTCACGGCTGGTGATCAGCGGATCGCGCGCATAGTTCTTGTCGGGATCGCCTTCGAACACTGGATCGGTGGCGAAGTACAGTTGTGTTGTAAGTGGCTGATGACCGGGCGCTGTGACCAGGTAGTGCACGTGCTGGCAGACGCGCGCCGGATAGTGTCCTGGCATAACGGACGAAAAATCGTAATTCCCTTGCGCACTGGTAGTCAGTCTGGCGCGGTAGCGATAGCCCTCTATGTCGTACAGCCCGACGTGGTTCGTTTGCCAGATTTCGACGATCGCTTCGGGAATTGCTTCGCCGCGTGTGTTGAAGACCTGTCCGGTAACGACCAGTGGCATGCCGGGATCGCCAGGGGCGCGCAATGTTTTGGTATTGGGAGCGCTCCGCTTATAAAATGGACCCAGCTCGGCTGCGGGCGTCAACGGACGCGGAGTTTCATTCTGCGCCCATGCTGCAGCGAGAACAGAAGGCATCAGATTGGCTGTGCTTGTTACAACTCCCAGAGCCATGCATTTGGCCAGGAGGTCCCGGCGATTGAGCGACATAAATCACCTCCGGAGAGGACGCGAGTCTACATGGTGCGACTCGACGGGAAACAAATGCAGGGCCCAGATTCTCCTGGGCCCTGCTGAGTTTACGGCTAGAGATTACCCTACCTTGGCGAGCTGGGAACGAACCGCAACCCACTTGCCGTCGCGCTTCACAAAGACATCCATCCAGACATATCTGCCGCTTGAGTCTTGCCCGTCGGACATGCTCTTCTCGGTGTCGCTGCCCTGGACTATCGCGACGTTGCCCAACACCTTCACATTCATGGGCCCAAAGTCGTAGGACTCGGTCTTCGACTTGCCAGACTTGTAGCCCGCGAGAAAAGCCTGCTTCGTTTCCGTCTTGCCATCGGGGCCGAGGGCAACCCAATCGTCGGCGATGATCTGATTGAGCTTGTCACCGTCAGCGGCTTTCATCGCGTCAGTCCAATCGCGTTCAACTTGCTTGACTTCTTCGGCAGCGCTCGTGCCCTTGGCCGGCGCCTTCTCCGCTTGAGCGAAGGACACACCGACACACGCAGCAACCAACAATAATGCACCGGCGAGTTTCCTCATTTTATTTCTTCCTCCTGTTGAAATTCATGGAATCCGGAGACCCAAGGTCCCCACGATTGAGCGATGTAAGTCACCTCTAAGGGGTCCGTGGTTGGCCGCGAGTCTAGCATTACCCGGCTAGATGGGAAACAACGCAGAGGATTTTGACCGCAAGATTCCGCATCCGGCTTTTGCCAAGCTCAACGCCCGTAGGTCTCAATCGGGACGGCATGGGGCTGATTCTCAAGAAAGTGCGAAGGATGTTGGTTGGATTTCTACGGCAAAAATGGAAATTCGGCGCCAGAACTGCCGGAAGAAAAAGCGAAAACGCGCCTGGTCCGGCTACGGCCTTCGCTGTATTTGTAGGGTCCAAAACATCTGGTAAATTCAGTACTTACTCAACATGCCAGCTAAGCGCATTCTCGTAGCGGACGACGATCCAGTTGTGCGGCAAACCCTTTCCAGGTTGCTTTCAATGAACTCAGGTCTTGAAGTTTGCGATGCGGCTGTTGACGGCCAGGATGCGGTAATTAAAGCAGAAAAGTACCGTCCAGATTTAGTCATCCTGGACCTCTCCATGCAGATTCTCAACGGTCTGGAAGCGGCAGCGGAAATTTCAAGAATCGTACCCGACGTGCGCATTATTCTATTCAGTGCGTATGGTCCACGCCTTGAAGATGTAGACATCACGGCGTTTGGAATCACGAGAGTAGTTTCAAAGGACGATAACATACTTCGCCATGTGGCGGACCTGCTGGACACCGCTGGTGCCGACACAACCCCCGCGCGCGCCTCGGCATTATCCAAAAAACGAAAGCCCGCAAACAATCGCAGCAACGAATAGAAAAGTGGCGTTTGGCGATTTTTGAATGGCTCAGCGTTCGCGTCCGAGCAAGCCTCTTGCGCAAAATGGGAGCGGGTAACTGTGCCACGGGGTTACATATTCCGTCACGGAAACTCACGTCTCACCGTACCCGATCTTATCGGTCCGCTAGAATTAACCTGTGCCGAAGCGCCTTTGCACAAGCCGTGCTCAGTGGCGGCTCCAGCCGGGAAAACCTGCGGAGCCTCTTTCTGCGCATTACCGGCTCGACTGCGACTACGGAACCGCGGTCGTAACTTGCTGGAAGGACGGCGGGAGCGAGCCGATTTACGTCTGTGAAAGTCATGCGAATCAAGTAGGACACTCTCATAAGCATTCCTCGGACGTACGCGTCATAACGACCCAATCGGACCATAGCAACCATCCAATCAAAGACCAGGATCGAACCCAAATCCAGGAGAACCCTGAAATAGAGTCGAAAAGCTCTGTTTCCTCCGAAGCTCAGCACGGCCTTCCGGATACGAAGGTTAGACAGGCAACCAAGGATCGGACCCAAATCCAGGAGAACCCTGAAATAGAGCCGAAAAGCTCTTTTTCGCCCGAAGCTCAGCACGGCCTTCCGCACGCGAAGGGCAGACGGAGCATCGGTCCATCGGTCAGATCTACTGGCCGCGACCACACCTATGGAAATCCAACAAAGGCTATGGTGGACGAAGTTATTTGGAATATGGCAACCGGAAATTACGAGATTTACAGGACCGCGCTGCAGCAAGGCAAGTCGGCCACAGAAGCGGCAGAAGCCGCTGGCGGTCTGTTGGCCGTGGTCCATCGCAAAATCATCGATTACACACTCAAACTGGAAAATATTCTTTCAAAATCAACAGCGACAATTAGCGTCGGCGAAACCATAGACAAACCGCTCGAACACGCAGTTCTTGGAATTATCAGTAGTGACGCGATGAGCGACCTGCAAAAGGACGCTGCGATGCAGCACCTCGGCAATCTGCAAGAATGGGTGAAACAAGGCCTGCAGGGGAATATTACTCCGCTCCAGGCAAACGGCATTTTGCAGGCCATTGGCGAGCGCTTAAACTGGGGAGGAACTGCTGACTTTTCAGAGGACCTTAAGGCGGTCTATCGGGCGCTATTTGGTAGCCTGAGAAGCGCACTTCGTGCCGCGGTTCCTGAGGCGCAAAGTCTTCACGATCGACTAGCGAACCTGTATGCTGCCAAATCTGATCTGGAATCGACTGAGCACGAAGAAGTTGGGCTACGGGGATCGTAATTCCGCCCTGCACTACAACTCCTGAACCAGTATCGCGCAATCGTCGCAGGAATGACCGGCCAGCGAACAGGGATCGTAGCGCACCTCTCGAATACCTGTCCTGGTGTAGACGGCGTTGAGGTATTTGATTTGCAGGCCGCGACGGTTGGCATAGAATCGACGCGGCACCCACGCAGAGGTTTTGGGCTCGCCGATAAATATGATCGGGCTCTTGAAAAATCGTATTGCAGGTCTGCGCCATCCCGTCCAGCGATCTGCCCTGGGTCCGCTCGAGATCAGCGTAATGGAGATTCTCTGGGAGCAAGGTGCAAGCAATGTGCACGCTGTTGTCCAGAAGCTGGACCGGCGGCTCGCCTACACCACGGTGATGACCACGCTTGACCGTCTGTTCAAGAAGAAATTGCTCAATCGATGCAAACTCCGTCGGTCATTTGTTTACTCGCCGAAATTATCTCGCCAGGAGTGGGAACAGAAGAGAGCTGGAGAAATCGTCGCCGGTTTTTTGGCCGGTCCGGCGTCATCACGCGAATTATTGCTTTCGTGTTTCCTGGACGTGGTCGGGGAGCACGACGCGGCACTTCTGGACGAGCTGGAAAAGAGAGTCCGCATGAAACGCAAGGAACTTTTTGCGAGGAGGGAGCCGTGATTCTTCCTTACTTCGTGAAGTTATTCTGCCTTTGCCTCGCTTCTTTTTTTCTGCTGCATGCGGCCCTGGGATTGGCGGTGTGGCTGGTGGCGCCGGTGGCAATTCGCCTGGTGGAAAAGATGCAAGCGCGAATGGCCGCTCGCTTTCTTCTTTTCCTGCGCCTACTGCCCATACTTGCGGCCGGAGTCGTGGTGCTGGGTGTGGGAGTGCCAAGTTACATGTGGCTCGAGCCGCGTACGACCGGGGAAAGTGTAGGACTAGCGTGTTTCGCCGCTGCCTTGCTCGGGCTGGCGAGCTGGTGTGTCTCCATCGCGCGCGCGTTGCGTCTGGCGCTGCGCTCGAGTCACTACATGCGGCGCTGCGAGCGAATTGGCCGGGAAATTTCGGTCGGGGGCGCGTCCATTCGAACAAGTTTGCTCGACCTAGACGCTCCGGTGATTGCGCTGGCGGGCGTGTTTCGTCCGAAGGTTTGGGTCTCGCGCAGCGTGATAGATGCGCTTTCTGCCGAGCAGTTGGAGGCGGCACTGCGACACGAAAACGCGCACCGGGTTTCTCGCGATAATTTGAAGCGGTTGCTGTTTCGGCTAGCGCCGGACATTTTCCCGCTGACGCTCCGTTTAGGCACCCTCGAGCGCGCCTGGGCGCGCTTTTCGGAATGGGCAGCGGACGATGAGACCACGTGCGGCGATGCGCGCCTTTCGCTTGTGCTCGCTGCGGCGCTTGTTCGCGTCGCGCGCCTGGGCGCTGCGCCTCCCCAGGCTGTTTCTTGGACTCCGCTGATCGCAGGCGACCTCTCCACGCGTGTGGATCGACTGCTGGGAAAAAAGGTGGGCACGTCAACACCGGCGTGGCGCGGTGGCGCGCTTCTGGGCATGCCCACAATCCTGACAGTTTTCGCAGCAACCGTGATGCATTGGGCGGTAATCCTGCGCGCCGCGCATGAAATTCTGGAGCGCTTAGTCAGCTGATTTTGCCGCTGCGGGCTTGGAAATTGCCCGAATCGGCCTTTTCCTGAATTCCAGAAACAACTCCGCGTCTTACTACTTCTGGTAGTAGCTGTCGGCCGTTAGTACGCTCCCGTCCGCTTACGTTCCGACGAAATAACTCAATCGAAGATGGAGATGGGGGCGCGGGTGTGAAAAGAGCACCAATGCTGCTACTGGCTCTGGCCGCAATTTTTTCGGCGACGCCGGCGCAGCAATTCCGCGGCGGTCTGGTTGGACAAGTCCTTGATGTCAGCGGCGCGAGAGTTGTTGGTGCGAAAGTTCTACTCCGAGCTTCGGGCTCAGCCGTCGAGCGTCAAGCCACCAGCAACAGCAGGGGCGAGTTTCGAGTCGACGATTTGCTGCCCGGACCCTATGTAGTGGTGGTCACGGCTCCGGGTCTTGCCGACGCGAGCGCGAGTGTAAATGTGATTGTCGCGACAGTGCGAAACATTACTGTAGCGATGAAGCCTAAATCAGTAAGGGAGACCGTGAATGTCCAGGGGCAGGCTTCGTCCATTACAACCGAGCCCGTCGATCTTTCAAGCGCCGTCCATCAGGGAGTGATTTCCAGCCAAGACCTCGAGACCCTCCCGCTTGCCGCGCGCAGCTTTGCCAACATCGCTTACGTGACTCCAGGGACCGAACCGGTCGAACCCTCCGATCCTACCAAGGCGCGCATCACCGCAGTCTCAACGGGCGGAAGCTCCGGTCTGAACAACGAACTCTCTGTCGACGGCGCCGACAACTCCGACGATTACATTGGCGGCTTTCTGCAGAATTTCTCTCCTGATGTAGTCCAGGAATTCGCCTTCCGCACCGCGCAGGAGGATGCCGACACCGGTGGCACCACCGCCGGCTCCGTGATTATCACCACCAAGCGCGGTACCAACCAATGGCACGGCAGCGGCGCTTTCTATGAGCGGGCGGCCCCTCTCAACGCGCGCTTTCCTATCGAGAACCCCGCTCCCAATCCAAAACAACCGTTCTCTCGCCAGAATTACGTTGGAACTCTCGGAGGGCCGATCAAAACAGACAAGATCTGGTTCTTTTCCTCGATCGAGTATGTCCACGAGGACGCCAGCATTGCCTACAGTCCCGCGAGCATCACGCAGTTCAATGCGCTTGCACAACTGGCTTCGGAGGGCCTGATTCCCGGTGTTAGCTCGATCGCGGTACCCCCGAATGTTCCTATTCCCTTCCGCGACTACATCGGATCGCTGCGTTTCGACTGGGCGCAATCCGGCAAGTCGCAATGGTTTCTGCGGACATCGGAAGACAACTACCTTACGCACAATGCGCTGGTGCAGCAGGCTACGCTTCCTTCGACCGGTCTCACTACGCACAACAACTATTGGAACGCAGTGATCAGCAACCAGTACAGTTTCAGCCAGACCTGGCTGGGGACTCTGGTAGTCGGTTTGAGTGAATTGCATCTGACCCAGGCACGCAATTCCACACTGGGCTTCGCCTTGGCGTTTCCCTTTAGCTCCACGTCCCAGACAATCTCCGGGTTCGAAACTTTCGGCGACAATCAGTTCGCTACTCCCATTACTCTTTTTCCTGATCTGCGCAACCAGGAAAAATACCAACTCCGCTACGATATAAGCCATGTAATAGGCAATCACGCGCCACGATTCGGCATCAACTTTATTCACGAGCCGGTGCTCAGCGGCGCGTTTTCGGGGAACGCGGAAACCCTGTATGTGTTTCCGCTAAATAATCCCACGTATTACATCAGCCAGCCTCCCTCGGTATTCACGAACGATCTTGCGGCCGGCGCGTCCTTTCGCCCGGCCCACGACGGCAGCTTCTCACAGAACGTTCAGCGGCTCGCGCTGTATGCGGAAGATTCCTGGCGGGTGACGCGGCATCTCACCGTGAATTACGGCTTGCGTTACCAGACCAGCTTCGGTCTGTTCGAAGCATCCGGACACGATCAGGCGCTGAACCCTGCATTTGTTACGCTGCGGGCGCTCCAGATACCCATCAGTGTGCCTCACGACTACCGCGCGCAAGTGGGGCCACGCCTCGGCATTGCGTATTCGCCTGGCGATAGCGGCACGACCGTGATCCGCACCGGCTTTGGAATGTTCTACAACGATCTCGCGCAGAACGGATGGGCCACCGCGTTTCAAGGACTCAACCCGGCGAACGCCGCCAAAGGCTCATGCACCTTCGTGGTTAGTACCGGCACGCCGCCGACTTACTCGACCGTTGGACCTGCCTGCATCCCCGGCGACGCCTTCGGTGGGACCGGGGATCTGATTGACGGCCGTTACCGGACTCCCTACGCGATCCACGTCTCCGCGGGCGTTCAGCACGCTTTCAACCAACATTGGACGCTCGCAGCCGACTACACCCATGAGGAAGGAAATCACGGCTATCGCGCTTACACCTTCACGGGCGGTACGAATCTGTTTACGCCGCTCATTCCCACTTCCGACCCGAACTATGCCAGCGATCAAGCCGCCGTGGTTCCGGACCTGAATCTTTTCAAATCTGACAATCGTTCCGCCTACAACTCCCTGATGTTGCATTTGCAGGGCAATGTTTCCCGGCGCTTCAACCTGACCGCAAACTACACGCTCTCGAAGGCGAAAACATGGGGATGCTTGCTAGGCGAACTCTTTGACTACGTGAACGGAGTTTGCAATCCGCTCAATCCGTTCGGGCCGGGGGATTACGGTCCCTCCGGGGAAGACGTCACCCATCGCTTCGTTCTCGCGGGAATTCTCTATGTCCCGGGGGGGTTCGAGCTCACCACCATCACTCAAGCGGAGAGTGCTCGCCCTTTCACCATCACCAACGCCACCAGCACAGGTCGAATCTCAGTGAACGGAGTGCCCGAATCTTTGGACGAGCTTCGCGGAACACCGTATATTCAGTCAGACTTGCGCGTCAGCCGGCCGTTCAAGATCGGCGAGCGCTGGCAGATTATGCCTTTCGTCGAGTTCTTCAACCTTTTCAACCGCAATAACCCCGGCGCAAATTACGTCACCGCGATCGGCGATCTGCCAGTGCCAGACGCGCAAGCCGCCAGTGGCAACATTACCGACCTCTGCACGAATGCGGCCTGCACTACCACGCAGCCGATCAGCAGCATCAACCAGTTGCGCAAGCCCGGTGGCGCCCTGGGCGATTTCTTCGGCCCCGGAACAACCGTCGGTATCCCATTCGCTGCTCAGATCGGTGCTCGCGCAACATTCTGACGATCATACTCATGGAGGGACGAAAGGAAATTCGTCTCTCTTCTGGTGCCATCATCAATTCTGCTCGGAACGTTAAGGAATGACACTTTCACCCGAGATCTCTGATGTGGATCGCTTCTTTTCGAGATTTTCAAAATATCAATTGGAGGGAGCCGATCACTGCAAAGAAGTGGCAAACACTGTCATTTCTGATTGAGACTTTGCGCGAATCAGAAACGATTGGACCAGTGGCATAAGCCTTACGATGTTCTCGATAAGCTATCGGCGAACGAATAAATAAAGTCACGCCCGGGGAATTGGAAGCTCACTCCGAGGCGTTTACTAGCTTTCGCCTACTCCATCGATAAGAGGTGCCGCGTGAGTGGAGACGGCCTGGCCTGTCTCATACTTTGCTTAATGGTCATCGCTGCATTCTTTCTGTACTACCTGTTTCGTTCCTAAGAAACCCTCATGAAATTGTGGTGGCAAGGCATGCAAATGGTAGCTCGAACCAATAAATCGATCCGACGCTGGAGGGTCGTAGGGGAAGCTGGACATCGTTACGATAGCTTACTGTCATCAGGCTAAGTCATTTTGATAACAATCTGCCCGCCATAGGCATCGAGCTCAGCAAGGTCTACCGCATCGGCGCAAACGGCAACGCGAGCGGTCTCGGTCCCGGATGCCGTCCGGCACGTTCCCATTTCTTGCGGGGGTGGTTTGTTAAGATAGCGTAACCGTTTCGGGATCAGGTGAGTTCAAAGCGATCGAGGTTCATCACCTTGGTCCAGGCCGCCACGAAGTCCTGGACGAACTTTCTGTGCGCGTCGGAGCTTCCGTAGACTTCCGACAGCGCGCGGAGTTGGGCGTTCGAGCCGAAGATGAGATCGGCTCGCGTTGCCGTCCAGCGGACTTCGCCCGTCTTGCGATCTCGTCCTTCAAACGTATCGTTCGCATCCGAGGTCGCCTTCCACACCGTGCGCATATCGAGCAGGTTGATGAAGAAATCGTTGGTCAACGCCTCCGGCTTCTTGGTGAAGACGCCGAACTTGGTCTGCCCGTAGTTGGTGTTCAGCACGCGCATGCCGCCGATAAGCACGGTAAGTTCCGGCGCGGTGAGCGTGAGCAGCTGCGCCTTATCGAGCAGTTCGACTTCGGCTGTGCCGTCAGCGTTTCCGTTGGAGTATGAGCGGAAGCCGTCGGCGGCCGGTTCGAGCACCGCGAAAGATTGCACGTCGGTCTGCTCCTGCGAAGCGTCCATGCGGCCCGGGGCGAAAGGAACGGTCACGGCGATGCCCGCATTCTTCGCGGCCTGCTCAACACCTGCGCAACCCGCCAGGACGATCAAGTCGGCCAGCGAGATCTTCTTACCGCCGGACTGCGAGGCGTTGAACTCGCTCTGAATCTTTTCGAGTGCCTTTAGGACTTTCTGCAGCCGCTCGGGCTGATTGACCTTCCAGTCCTTTTGTGGAGCAAGGCGGATGCGCGCGCCGTTTGCGCCGCCCCGCTTGTCGGACCCACGGAAGGTGGACGCCGACGCCCAAGCGGTTGAGACCAGTTGCGAGACCGTCAGCCCAGAGGCAAGAATTTTTGCTTTCAGGGCCGCGACATCCTTGTCATCGACCAACGCATGATTTACGGCTGGGATGGGGTCCTGCCAGAGCAGTTCTTCCTTCGGAACCTCGGGACCGAGGTAGCGCGCGCGGGGTCCCATGTCGCGATGCGTCAGCTTGAACCATGCGCGGGCGAAAGCGTCGGCAAACTCTTGCTGGGTTCTCGTAGAAGCGTCTCGAGATCTTTTCGTAGACGGGATCGAGTCGCAAAGAGAGATCGGTGGTGAGCATCGCGGGAGCGTGACGCTTTGAGGGATTGTGGGCGTCCGGAACCGTATCCGCTCCTGCGTTGCCTTTCGGCTTCCACTGGTGTGCGCCGCCCGGGCTCTTGGTCAGTTCCCAGTCGTACTTGAACAGGTGCTCGAAGAAAGTCGTTGCTCCATTTCGTCGGCGTGCTGGTCCATGTGACTTCGAGGCCGCTGGTGATTGCGTCGCCTGCGATGCCAGTGGCGTAGGCGCTTGACCAGCCGAGGCCCTGCTCCTCAATCGTCGAGCCTTCCGGCTCTTTGCCCAGTTGGGTGCCGGGCCCGGCTCCGTGGGTCTTGCCGAAGGTGTGACCGCCGGCGATCAAGGCGACGGTTTCTTCGTCGTTCATCGCCATCCGCGCGAAGGTCTCACGAATATCCTTCGCTGCCGTGATCGGATCGGGCACGCCTTCCGGGCCTTCCGGGTTCACATAAATAAGGCCCATCGTGGTGGCGCCGAATGGATTGCGCGAGATCGCGCTCACCCGAATAGCGTTTGTCCGTTCCCATCCAGGTCGTCTCAAGTCCCCAGTTGACGTCGAGGTCCGGTTCCCAAACGTCGGCACGTCCGCCGGCAAAACCAAACGTCTTGAAGCCCATCGTTTCGAGCGCGACATTGCCGGCGAGGATCATCAGATCGGCCCACGAGATCTTCTTGCCGTACTTCTGTTTGATCGGCCACAGCAGGCGCCGCGCTCGATCGAGGTTTACGTTGTCAGGCCAGCTGTTGAGTGGAGCGAAACGCTGCTGACCTCTGCCGCCGCCGCCGCGACCGTCACCGATGCGGTACGTTCCGGCGCTGTGCCACGCCATGCGAATAAACAGCGGACCGTAGTGGCCGAAGTCGGCAGGCCACCAGTCCTGCGAGTCCGTCATCAACGCCGCGAGATCCTTCTTCAGGGCGTTGTAGTCGAGGCTCTTGAACTCCTCTGCGTAATTGAAATTCTCGCCCATGGGATCGGACAGCGATGAGTGCTGAGTGCAGCAGATTCAAATTCAAGTGGTTCGGCCACCAGTCACGATTCGTTCTGCTGGGGCTGCCGCCATGAGGGAACGGGCACTTCGCTTCGGCTGACATGCGTTTCTCCTTCAGACTTTTCGAATTCTGCGAATAAAATCGCGAAATCCAGCATCGATTTCGACGAAGTTAAAGTAGCATCAGGAAGGAGATAGTTCCAATATCTAAATCCCATTCTAGGTATAGGCATACGCTATGGAAATTCATCAGCTACGATACGTTTGCGCCATCGCCGACACCGGCAACTTCAGCCGCGCCGCGGAGCGCTGTCAGGTCGCCCAGCCCTCGCTCTCGCAGCAGGTTCTGAAACTCGAGGAGGATTTGGGCGCCAAGCTCTTTGACCGCCTGGGGCGCAGCGTTCGCCTCACCGAAGCGGGTCGCGCTTTTATTCCTCGCGCCCGCGCGATTCTGGAGCAGATGGAGGCGGCGCGGTCGAGCGTAGCCGATAAGAATGCAGACCTTCGCGGCAGCGTCGCCGTGGGCGTCATTCCAACGGTTGCGCCCTACCTGATGCCGAGTTACACAGCGGGTTTCGCGAAAAGATATCCCGATGCGAAACTGCGCATCGTCGAAGAAACGACGTCGGTCCTGGTAGAAGGTCTGCGCGACCTGTCCATCGATGTCGCGATTCTTGCTCTGCCACTACGCCACAAGGACCTGGAGTTGTTCCCCATCCGAACCGAGCCACTCTTCGCGGTGTTGAGAAGAGACCATCCGCGCGCCTCCGCAAAATCGCTGGCCCTCAAAGATCTCCGCGGAGAATCGTTCGTCATGTTGCGCGACGGACACTGTTTCCGCGACCTCAGCATTGACACCTGCACCCACGCCCGCGTTACGCCGAACATTGCCTTTGAAAGCGGTCAGTTCAGCAGTCTGCTGGGAATGGTTGCGGCCGGTGTCGGCGTCTCGCTCATCCCTGAAATGGCTATCGACCGCAACGTCGCCTGCCGTTACGTGCGCCTCAGTGATGCGCAGGCTACGCGAACGATCGTTGCCGCCGTGGTGCGCGGACGCAGTTTTAACCGCGTGCAACAGGCCTTCATGTCCGGAATCAGAGGCAGAGCGGCGGTAGCCTTCACTGGAAAATCGTCTGCCGCAAATGGCTCCACGCGAAGCTAGAAAAGCTCGCTATTCCTCCCGAGATCAAGGTTCTTATAGTCAGTTGCCATGAGGCTGTTCAGCTTCTCCCGGCTTTGCTCGAAGCTGGCGCGCATGGATGTCTGGACCAGGGCAGGATCTCGAGGTGATCGGCTTTAGAAATTGGCGCTGAGCCGAACAGAGTAACTGCGCGACGGGCCGATGGCGTTGCCGGAGAAGAGGCCGCCGAAGTCGATCACCTCAATGACATTTGTGAGATTCTGACCATCCACCTGTAGTCTCATGTTCAGTCGTTCGGATTTGTAAATATCAGCACCGGCAGAGGCATTGACCTGGAAGGATGGGAGAATGCGGTCACGAACAAAGTTAAGACGGTCTATGACCTGCTGGCCGTAGGTCGGCGCTTCGAAGGCAGCGCATGCGGCAGGGGTAGGGTCGGGACAATTGGGATCGAACGGCAGGCCGGAGTCATATTGAATGCCACCCGCAATCCAGAGGCGGCGAGAGATCTGATATTGAACGCGCCCGCGAATGAAGTTGCGCTGATCCTGCGAATCCGGCAGATGACCCGAGGTGGGGATGATCGCGTCGTCGCCCAGAAACAAACCGCCCGTCACGGGGAACCATGCGTTGCCTAACTGGTAGGAATAGCTTAAGAATCCGGAAAAACCACGGGTGGGAAGCAGATTGAGCTTTGCTTCCGCTCCGTAAATGATAGCCTTCTTGAAGGCTATGGGATAGCTGATGGTAGTGTTATCGATCTGATCGTCGTCGGCATAGTTGTTCACGAGGCGGCGATAGTAGTTTGCATCTACACTGAAATTCTTCCAGAAGACCTTGGACAACCCCACTTCGTAGTAGTTTCCTACCGAGGGCCTGACAGGCAATTGGAGAGAAATCGTATCGAGGCCAGCAGCGGCCGTGGAACTGGAGAGCAGCAGATTCTCAAAGGACGGCGTCTGGAAAACGCGGTCGTAGGAGAAGTGCAGCACGAGATTGGCGGACGGGAAATAGCGCGAAATCGCGACGCGGGGGCTCAGCGCCTGTTTGTTTAAGATTAACTGATAGTGGTCCCAGCGGAGACCAGCATTGATCGTCCAATTGCCCAAGCGGATGAGATCCTGCACGTAGGCGGACTGCTCGAGGTCCGGACGATTCGCCAAGAAGCTGAAAGTAAGGGGCGTGCTTGGATCGTATTGAGTGTCATCGGTGATGTTGTAGTGGAAATTCTCGTTCAGGAAGATGTTGTCCGATTCAACGCCTGCCTTGATCTCATGGCGGCCGTGGCTGATCGTGACGCTGCCTTTGAAATATCCTTCGCGAAACCAATTGTGCTGCAAGATCTCGATGGGCGTCGAATCGGCGTTGGAGTAGAAGTCGTTCGCGTTATCCCGAACCATTCCACGAAGGTTCGCGACCACGCTGGACGAAAACGTATGCTGATAGGAAATGATGCCCATGGTTTCGAAGTTGTCGGCGGTCTGTAGCTGCCCGGCGGTTTCCTGCACCTGTTCGTTGGGGAGTTCGTAGCGCGAAAGCTCGTGACGAACAATCAGGGTAAGGCGGTCCTTCGGCGTGAAGTCGCGCTGATAACGGACCGAGAAGTCGCCGATCGTGCCGCGGTTGGTGTAGTTCTGTACAACCACCGGATTCAGGTAGTGGCTGGCCATAGCACCGCTGGCGCTTACCCCAAGTGTGTTGTGGCCCCAGACGTACTGCCCCTGCGCGAAGGCCCCAGCCGTGTCGAAGCTGCCTCCGGAGAGCACTACTTGACCGTGCAAACCCTGCTGCGAATCTTCAGCTGTGTTGAGCTCAACCACGCCACCCATCTTCCGGCCGTACTCGGCTGGAATCCCGCCAGTATAGATGCTCATCGATTGCACATCATCGGCTGGAATCTCAGGTCCGAAACTGGGGGAGCGATTGTCTGTGAGAGGGATGCCGTCGACGACGAACTGCGTTTGATACTCGGAGCCGCGTGGGTGCAAGACCGCGTTGCCTTCGTACAGCCATCCGGGCTGCGAATTCACCAAGTCTTGGATGGAACGGCCGGGAATGGAGCTTAGGCGGTTTTGTATGAAATCCGATCCGATCTGGCTGACCGATCCAGCCTGATCGGGATTAATCAGCGTATTGACCGCGGTAACGGTTACCGATTGAGTGACGGAAGGAAGCTTGAGTTGAATGGTCCGGTCGGTGGGGAGTGAGGAGCGAATCTGGACCGATTCCGATGCATCGGCAAAACCAGGCTGGCTAATTTCAATCTGATAGATCCCGTAGGGGAGGCGCTGGACGTCCAGGTAACCCTGATCGTCGGTCGCCAGGGAATTACGATACTGATTGGCCTCGCTTATAATCTGGACCGTCGTCTTCACGCCGAGACCGGACGGATCGGTCACTTTAAGGCGCAATTCACCGCTGTTGCTTTGGCCAAACAGCGGCAGCGTGTAGAGCAGAAAAAGAGCTGCAAATCTCCTCATTTAAGTTGAGGCGTAAACGTAATGCCTCACCCCCGGTCGCTTACCCCCAGCGCTTTTGAACGCCCATTGATTGCTTTCGATTGAATATTCCCTAACCGGCAACTTTGTTCAGTCTTTTTTCGATTTCGCAAAACAATTTACAGACGAAGGTTGTAAAGTTTGAACAAAAGCCATGCAAAAGGAATATACATGTGAGGACCCAGAGCTAATGCCTTCAACAGATTCGGTCCGAGGACTGATCTTGCCAGGAGTGGCGCTCGCTGGGTCTTTGGCGAGGCGCTCGGAGATCGAAAATGAAGTAGTCAACCTGTTCGACCAATTCCGGGACTCGATCCTCCGCTATACGCTGTCCTACGGATTATCAGTTCATGACGGAGAAGAGGTCACTCAGGAAGTGTATCTCGCGCTGTTTCGCCACTTGCAGCAAGGAAAGCCGCGCCAAAACCTTCGTGGTTGGATATTTCGCGTGGCTCACAACCTGGCCTTGAAGCAACGCCAGGCCAATAATCATGGGCAGGAACGGTTAAATTTGAACGGAACGGTTGCGGAAAACCAATTCGATCCCTCTCCCAGTCCGGAGGAACAAGTCCTGCGGGCCCAACGACAAAAGCGTTTAGTTGCTGTCCTCCAAGCGCTCCCGGAACAGGATCGATGTTGCCTGGTGTTGCGTGCTGAGGGACTTCGCTACCGGGAAATCGCTCATGTGCTGAACCTATCCCTGGGCGCCGTATCGCTTTCGTTGACTCGATCACTTGCGCGACTGATGTGCGCAGACCAGAGGTGAACGTCATGTTGAACGAAAACCTCCACCCGTCGGACCAAGAGTTGCTGCTATTCGCCGACGGCGAAATCCGCTGGCGGCACACCGCTCGGATTCGCGGTCACCTGGCCGCTTGCTGGGCATGTCGCGCTCGAATGGCCGAAATCGAATCGACTATTGCTGATTTTGTACGAGTTCACCACGAGAGCCTCGATCCTAAGCTGCCGTCCATTGCTGGCCCGCGAGCGTTGCTGAGGGCTCAACTAGCGGGCTGGGAAAAGAAGCCTCACAACGGAACGACCTGGCATTTAGGATTTCCATTTAACGCGCGCCGCCTGGTGCCAGTTTGCGCGTTGGCACTGTTTCTTGTGCTCGGAATTCGGCTTCTGTACCTGCAAACAGCGGAGCATCTGTCGAGTGCCCGCGTGTATGCTGGCCTGCTCCCTGATCGAAGCCTGACCCCCGGCGCTACCAGACCCGTTACCATCGGTGATATTTGCACAATGGACCACGACGAAGTAATTCACCCTGTGCCAAGCACGTTGCGAGAAATGGTGTTCCGAGAATATGGAATAAGAGAAGGAGCTGCCGAGAAGTATGAAGTTGATTATCTTATTACGCCTGGTCTGGGGGGCACCGGAGACGTCCGGAACCTCTGGCCTGAGCCGCGCTACAACATGATTTGGAATTCATTCGTCAAAGACCAGCTTGAGGATTACCTTCATCGTTCAGTCTGCAGCGAAAAACTGAGCCTAGCCAGCGCGCAAAAAGATCTCGCGAGCGATTGGATTTCTGCATACAAGAAGTACTTCCACACGAATAAACCGCTTTTCCAGTATTCCAAGGCGAACCCCACCCGCTCCGATGGCCTTAACCCCTGTTCCCAACTCCTATCCTGCTGCGGGTCGGGAATATGCGATCAGCACGATATCACCAGCAATACCCTTGGGAGTCCAACCTGCTTAGACATCGCGCACTGTGAGATTGCGGTGACAACCAGATTTCCCGACTGGATCGGTACTTGAGTTTTAGGCAGAGTTCTTTCGAATTTGTGTACATAACCTGGATTATTACGGGCGCGAGTCACTCGTAACGCAGAGCCACCATTGGATCTACCTTCGTCGCACGGCGCGCTGGAATGTAGCAGGCGAGCATTGCCACAACGGCAAGCGCCAGCGCGACGACGGCGTAGGTTATCGGATCGCTGGGTTTGACCCCGTATAAAAAGCTGGAGATCAAACGGGTGAGGCCAAGGGCCACGGCCGCAAAAATCCCTAGCAACTGCATATAGAAGCGCCAATCACCGAGGGACGAGCCAAGCACTGCTTCCATGGATTTGATGTTGCTGACGGGCTGATCGGGATCGATGTCGGCGACGACCTGCTTCACAGCCGAGACGAAGTTCGCCCCGCCACCGACAGCCGTACGCAACACCAGATTCTCATGCAAGTGCGCCCTGGTCGCTCCGCCGGGAAAAACGGCCGGCTGCTGCAGGTAAGAGGCGTACGCGAAAGGAGGCGTCTCGTCTCCCAAACCGTAATGTTTGACGTCGCCTACAACACCCACAATCTGCCGCGGACGCGGCTGATCCACCGGGTAGGGGTCATAGCGCAAAAGTATCTGTTGGCCGATAGGGTCTTCGTTCGGAAAGTATTTGCGAACCAGCGCTTGATTGACAACGATGACCCACGGAGCACTCTCGGTGTCGCCCTTATCAAGAGAACGTCCCTTTATCAGCGGAATCTTCAGAGTGTTGAATAAGCCGGCGCTAACTTCGCTATATCCGGCTTGCGGTCTATCCTCGATCTGAGGCATGGCATGACCCAGGATAGAAAATGTGTAGGATTCCGCACAGCAGCGAGTGGGCAATGCGCCGATCAATGCTGCCGACTCTACGCCGGGCAGCGCTTGAGCCTTTTCCAGAAGACGGGAATAAAAGGTTGTGGCACTGGGCAATGTTTTTTCCATGTCGCCGCCGGGCACTCGTTCGAGATATTTGCCTCCCTCAGGAAGCTGCAATTCCATGGTCAGAAGATGGCTGTAGTCAAATCCAGGATTAACCTGTTTCAGATGCCAGATGGTGTTAATCACTACTGTCCGGAGAATCCCGTACGATGGGCGTGCAAGTATTGTCGAGTCATTGCGATAGATGCGTTTTGGATTAAAAACGATTTGAAGTGCAAAGGCTTTAAATGCGGGGCTTGGCGGACTCTCCGGGCGCAGTGACAATGTGGGATGAATACTGGACGCACCGTGTTCTCCCAACTGATCGAGTTCCTTCCCCACCAAGAGTTTCAAAAGTGCGTAGCCCGCTACGGTGGTGGTCGCTATCTGAAAAATCTGTCCTGCTGGGATCAGTATCTCGCGATGGCGTTCGCTCAGTTGACCTACCGAGAGAGTCTTCGCGACATCGAAGCCTGCCTGCGCTCTGTCAGTGGCAAACTCTACCACATGGGGTTCCGCGGCAAGGTGGCACGCTCGACGTTGGCCGATGCGAATGAATCACGCGACTGGCGCATCTACGCCGACTTTGCGCAGGTCTTGATCGCCCTCGCTCGCCCGCTCTATGCGAACGATCCCATCGGTATCGATTTGGACCAGAGCTTGTATGCGTTGGACTCCACGACCATCGACCTGTGCCTGTCCTTGTTCCCGTGGGCGAGATTCCGAAAGTACAAAGCAGCGGTCAAGATGCACACCTTGTTAGACCTGCATGGCAATATCCTCACGTTTATCCGCATTACCGACGGTAAAGTGCACGACGTGAAGATTCTTGATGAGATCATGCCCGAGGCCGGCGCGTTCTACGTCATGGATCGCGGCTATGTCGATTTTGAACGTCTCTTCGTGTTTACGCTCAGCTCAGCCTTTTTCGTAGTGCGTACCAAATCCAATGTGTTGCTGCAACGCCGCTACTCACACAAGGTGGATAAGAGCACCGGTGTTCGTTCCGATCATACGGTCATCCTGACGAGCTTTGGATCGGCTTCCGTTTACCCGGATGCGCTGCGCCGCATCAGCTATCGAGATGGGGAGACTCAGAAACGATTCAAGTTCCTGACCAACAACTTCATGCTTCCCGCACATACCATCACTCAAATTTACAAGTCGAGGTGGGCCGTGGAGTTGTTCTTTAAATGGATCAAGCAACACCTCAGAATTAAAGCGTTCTACGGCACCAGCGAGAACGCGGTGAAGACTCAGATCTGGATCGCCGTGTCGGCTTACGTATTGGTTGCCATCGCCAGAAAACGCTTAGAGCTGGATGCCACCCTGTATCAAATTCTACAGGTTTTGAGCGTAACCCTTTTCGAGAAAACGCCCATTCTGCAGGCACTTCAGACGTTCGATTTGAAGGCAAATTTCCTCGAGGACGCCAACCAACTGATTCTGTTCAACCTTTAACCGGACAGTAGTGGGTGTTAATCATCAGGCCGGCGCCCACCAGAAGAACCATCGAAAGAGCAACTTCGCAGATTACTAAGGCATGCCGGGCCAGGCGGCCGGATGCCGAAGTTGTTTTGCGATCGCTGTCACGAAAGACGGCGTTCAGATCGGGACGCGAGGCCTGCATTGCGGGAGCTAGTCCAAAAAGGACGGCGGTAAGAAGCGAAATAAAGAGGGTAAACAGCAGTACCCTGCTGTCGAGCGTAATCGTCGCTGCGTTCGGGAAATCTCCGGCGAGCGCGAGGAACAGTTTGATGCCTACAACGGTCATTAATACGCCCAGCACGCCACCTGTCAGCGCCAGTAAAGCGCTCTCTGTCACCAACTGCTGAATCAAGCGGCGGCGCTCGGCGCCGAGCGAAACGCGCAAAGCATACTCCTTGCGTCGTGTCTCGGCACGGAACTGTACGAGGTTCGCGACATTCACGCAGGCAATCAATAGGACAAAGGCCACGGCGCCGAGAAGTGGGTACAGCGCGCTTCCCGCCCCTCGGTAGAGATCCTGGTGCAGGGGAATCACTTTGTCGTTCCGTTCCTTATTCGTGGACGGATAATCCTGCTGCAGGCGGCGAGCAATCACGTCCATGTCCGCCTGCGCCTGGGCCAACGTCACATTTGCTTTCAGTCGCGCTACCGGCATTAGCCAGTGATCAAACCGCGCGTTGTAGCGGCCGCTTGCGGGATTGATAGGCTGCCAGAAATCGATCGGGAACCCGTAGAACGGAGTGAATCCAGGAGGCATCACACCAACGATGGTGGAGATTACGCCTTCGACATTGAGTGTTTTCCCCAGCACGCCAGGATCGCTATTAAACTCGCGCTTCCAGAATTCATTGCTGATCACAATAGTTTGAGAACGGTCCTGAGCTTCTTCGGCAAGGAAAATCCTGCCGAGAATGGGTTTCGCTCCCAACATTTCGAAAAAGTTGGGAGTTACATATTGCGTATAAAGCGATCTTGGTTCGCCGACACCGGAAACGATCGCGCGGTCATTGAAACTGCTAAGCGAGATATCATCGAAGACGTGATTCTGTTTTTTCCAGTCCACATTTTCCGCGATGGGCGGCGGTTGCCGCGACTCCGGGTGCGCCTGTTCGATCTGCCAAATTACTACGAGATTTTCTGGTTGAGGATAAGGAAGGGGGCGATACAGAAGAGCGTTCAGTACGCTAAAAATTGTGCTGTTGGCCGCGATTCCTAAACCGAGGGACAGAACGACGACCGCGAGGAATCCCGGACTTTTACGCAGGCCGCGGGCCGCGAATTTCAGGTCAGCCCAGATAGCTTCTGACCATTGAGCGATTCTCATTTTCGCGTTACCTCCCCGGCCAAAGTAATACAAAGACTACTCCCACGGCGTCGTGGATAAACTTGCGGTCGTAATAGTGCTGCCAACCAGCCGTTCTGTTCCTGGAAAGCGGATGGCTCTGCTGTCGCAGTTCTCTAGCAAAAGCAACAGGGCGCAGCAAAAACGAATAATTTGACACAGGTCCTGACCTGTGAAGAGTGGCTAAATGATTTTTACACCATGCGGTAGCCGGAGATGGTTCCACCAGTCATGGTCGCGATCAGTCCGTGGCTTTGAATGTTAGGCCGCGCCCAAATGTAAGTCAACGTGTGCAACCAGTATTGTCGGTAGCACATGATATGCCCGGTTGAATTAGCAAGTGAAATGTCCGTTCTCTGGCTGTGAGAGGGCGAGACCATGCAGGGGATGGACTCTTACACAGATTGTCAGCGTTATTCTACGTTGGTTCGCTTAGATCCTAACAGCAAGCGAAAGTGCTGTCGCAATTGATTGATCGTACGATCGAAGGGCTCTACCGACCCATAAGACCTTGAAAGCATAACGCCCCCTTCCATTACCGCCAAAACATACGTAGCCAGCGCATCGAGATCGGTCCCCGTGGGCATCTGTTCCTTTAATTCCTCCAGGCATTCGCGGACCGCCCCAATCCAGCCTTGAAAGTTTTTCGCAATCAGTGCATGCGCCGGACGATTCTCTGGATCGATCTCCAAAGCGAGCCGTCCCAGCGGACAGCCATACTTGCAATCTGTCTGCGTGATCCGCTCCCGGTAACCCGCGAGAATAGCGAAGATGCGTTCCACCGGTTCCTCGCTCTGCTCGAAGGCAGGATTGACAACCATCGGACGCAGCGCCAAAAGGTACTGCTCTAGCACCGCCCGCAGTAGAGCCTCTTTGCTCTCGAAGAAGTGGTAGAAGCTGCCCGAATTGGCGTCGGCATGAGACAGCAGATCGGCCATGCTGGTTCCGGCATAGCCTCGCTCCCAGAACAGATAGCGGGCCGATTCAATCAGGCGCTCGCGAGTAGGAAGAGCTTTGGGCATTTGAAAATCCTGTTGACACTGTCAGTCTACTAGAGTTTACTTGAACGACCAACTAAGCCAGAGGTCCTCTCATGAAACCTCTCTGCCTCATCCTGCTTCTGGTCGCTATCGCGCCCTTCTCTCAAAGTCCCGCAAGTCATCCTGCCCCCGCCACGCCCGAAAAGGTCCTGATGCTGGAAGTCACCATTCCGGCGCCGCGTTCGCAAGTCTGGCGGGCCTTTACGACCAGCGAGGGTTTGCGTACATGGCTGATACCAGGCGCCGTCGTTGACCTCCGCCCGGGCGGCGAATGGACCGCTCACTTTCCCGGCGGAAGCACCGGCGGCGGCACGATTCTGAGCTTTGTTCCCCAAGAGGAGTTGGTGATGTCCGCCCTGGCTCCCGACAAATTCCCCACTGTTCGCGCAACGAACCACGGTGCGCTTTCACTTCGAAGCCCAAGGCAATTTTACCCTGGTGCAACTCACTGAGACGGGATTGAAAGATGGCGACGAGTGGGACCGAGCGTATGAGTATCTCACCGCCGGGAACGCTTAACTTCTTGCGACTTTGCATCACCGCTTCGTCAGCGGCCCTATCGACTGGAACAAATAATTGGTGGCGATTCGATTCGATTCCGTGAGGAGCGTTTCCCATGAACTTTCACGCTCTGAATCTTTGGGCAGTTCTTGCAGCGGCGGCATCGGCCTTCGTGCTTGGCGGCCTTTGGTATTCGCCGCTTCTGTTCAGCAGTGCCTGGAAAAAAGTCAACGGCTTCAGCGGCGACGAGCCACCGGCCCCCAACGCAAAAATTTTCGCCATCAGTTTCGTGCTGAGTCTGGTGATGGCGCTAAATCTGGCAATGTTCCTCAACGATCCGAAGACCACGTTAGTCTGGGGAGCCACGGCCGGCTTCCTCGCAGGTTGCGGATGGGTCGCGATGGGACTAGGAATCGTCTCTCTTTTCGAGAGACGGCCTTGGACTTATGTGTTGATAAACGGAGGCTACCTGACTGTCGCATTGGTGCTGATGGGAGCAATTCTGGCTGGTGGCGATAGTCTCGCTCGGCCGGGTTTGGCTCGAAAGCTACTCCTTACCTCGTTGCCGAAGGCGGTTGCTCACGATTCTAGCCAACCTCGACCAGGACAAAATGTCTTGCGATGAAGATGACCTCCTGAAGCTTTCTGCTGGCCAGCAACCTCAGTGATTGGAACGTGCAAGGCGATATTATTGCTGTCTTTCACGGAGACGCTGCGTATCTCGTGCTGGTTACCTAACCTGCAACGCCAATCGTCATGTTCAAACCGAGAATCCCTACGGAAAGCTAATCGCCGGATTGCTACTTGCGCATCATCCTCAGCTCGATCATCATCCGCTCGTTCCCTTTGTCATCGATCAGGAAATGGCGATGAAGGAGAAGGCGGCCGTCTTGCTCAAGGTGTGCACGCGCGATGGTCTTGCGCCCGGGACGATCAGGATCAAGGGCCGTAGGCCACAGAACGATGTTCTTGCCATCGAACGTGCCGTCGCTCTGGCGAATCGACATGGTTGTCTGCCCGGCGAGTCGTACCACACCGTGGTGAAGCGATTCGTTTTCGGATCGAGGCCGGAGATTCCGGTACCCGTGCTCTTCGTTCCGCCGGAATTGAAGAACGTGAAATCGGACTGTAGAAACTTGCCGGTCTGGATCATGTACTGCTTGCACGTCGCCTTGGTCACGATCGGCTCTCCATTCATCGGGAAGAACGTCTTCACGACATCCCACTCGCCGGCGAATTGCGCGAGCAGCTTCTGACCGGCGCCCGCCGCGTTGGGCGGCTCGTATTGATTGTGAGTTTGCTGGGCGGCCGCAGCAGCGGCGATGAGCAAAACCGCTATAATCCATTTCCTCATGAGCACGCGATGATAACCGAACATCGCGAGCACTGCACGCTTATCCGGACTCACGCGCCGCGCTCCAGGCTCGCACCTTGCAACCGGCACCGGCCTCGCGTCAAAAACGACGTATGGGCAAAGATGCTGAAATCCGAAGCGCAGTCGAATTTGAAAAACTAAAGCCTTGTTAGTCTAATAGAGAGATGCCGTTCA